>CACZCZ010000001.1 GCA_902779845.1 uncultured Bacteroidales bacterium
CCGTGGGCACGTTCACCAGCGGCGTCTTGCCCTCGTAGGTGTAGCGCAGCACCTGCGCAATCGGGTAGCTGATGCTCACCTTCTTGGTCGAGAGCATCAACATTCCGTTGTTGAACCGCGTCTCCGGTTCATCAGTCAATTCATGCGTCACCTTCGTGCCGTTGGTGAACCACACCACCAGCCGCTGTGTCTCATCATCAGCGCTCGCCACCATCGGCAGCACCAGCGCCAACATTACAAAAAGAATCTTTCTCATAGATATTTATAGGGTAGGTTGATTAATAATTTTTCGCCTACAAAGTTATATCCTTTATATAATATATGTGTCCCAAAATTGCAAAACATTGTCCCCAAATTGCAAAATTATACTCCTGAACATGCAAAACATGGTGTAATGCAGGGATTTTATTGAGAACGACCACGTTGAAATTGCTGACTTCTGGGATGTAAGGCGCGATCCAGGCGCACTTGCTGACAGAATAAAGTAGCTGCAGAGCCCCCTATCATAGCAGAAGGCCACCTTGCGGGGTGGCCTTCTTTCTTAGGCGCGTTCAGCACTGTTTCCAAAGAGTTTTTTGCAACCTTCATCATTTTTGATTTAAGTGTTTGATTGACAAGAAGTTGCTTCAAAACAAACCTACATGGAACCTACACGGAACCTACATTTTTCATTTTTTATCACGCCGCCGCTTGTCTGGGAATCGCATAGTAGTGAGCGCCGCTGGCTTTGCGCTGGCTCTTGAATCCCAGCTTGCGTAGGATGCGGCCGAGGTAGATGCTCAGGTTCTGGATGCACTTCACGGCAGGGTAACGGGAGCCGATGGTGCTGGCGATGTCGTCGAGCGCAATGGGCTGGCTGCTCTCATCGTCTTTGGGCAGACGGTAGAGGGCTTGCACGAGAGGCGCGAGGTCGATTTCGTCCTGGAACTGCTCGTTGACCTGCTGGATGCGCTGTTCCTCCGCATTGGTGAACCAGTAGCGACGCTTCTCCTCGCGCAGGGCATGCAGCACCTGAGCGTAGAGCTGCTCGTAGTCGATAGCCGCCTCATTGTCAATGAGCTGTCCTTCGGGGATGCTCACGCAGATGTAGCGACGCGAGCCGGTAGGGTCGTGCAGGGGATGCTGGCAGTTGGTGGTGGCGATGAACGAGGCGTAGCGAGGGTTGTCCTCCTGCACGCGACCGAAGATGGGACGGCCGTTGACCTTGTTCCTCGAAATGGCAAACTTCAGGTTGGCCTGCTGCGTGGAGGTGATGCGGTCGAACTCGTCGATGATGACGAGCCCATTGTTGGAGAGCGCCAGATCGCGGTCGAACTTATTGCTCATGTTGAAGTGGTCGAGGACGTACTCCTGCAGGTGCTTGGGCAGCAGGCGGCGGCAGAAGATGGTCTTGCCACAGCCCTGAGGACCAATCAGCACGGGCACACTCTCGTTGGCATGCAGCGTGTCCATCTGCAGCCAGTGGGCCACCATCGACAGATGCCAGGTTTTGAGCCATTCCACCGCCTCCTCGCTGATGCCAGGCAGGCGGCTGTAGAGTTCGCGGAGGTAGTCGGTACCATCCCACGCAGGCAGGTGGTCGAGCCAGTCGCGGAAGGGATCGTACTCGGGCACTTCGGTGGAGAAGACATATTCTTCTATGTTCGTACGCGCGTGAGCCACCTCGGGCAGCATCTTCTTGGCGGTACGCACGATGGTGTTCATCGCCGCATCCGTAAGAGGCTGGAAGCGAGGCTCCACAGGCAGGTACAGCTGCAGGCCATCGGGCGTGAAGCCAGCGGGCTCCAAGTCCGTACCATCGCGCTGCTCGCGATACTCAATCTTCTTGTTAAACGTGTTACGACGGAATTCGTAGCGCTGGAGAAATTGCTCCGTCAACTCAATTTCTTGCGACACACCCTCCTGGAGGGCTGCCGCCTGATTTTGATAGTTTTTCATAGTGTTTTTAAGGTCGATTCAGTGCCAGACAACATGTACTGGTTGAAATCGGCTGCAAAGTTACAAATTATTTTTCATATTTCCTAGTTTTTTTCACGTATCGTTAGGGAAAAAAGCACGCGCGCTCTCCATCTCTTTCAATTTCAAGGGCTTATGTTTGCAGAAAAAGTCATCATGTAGGTTCCGTGTAGGTTTGATGTAGGTTTGTTTTGAAGTAGTTCGCTGTCAATCAGTCGATTATGCCGAAAATGATGAAGGTAGCAAAAATATCATGAAGCACGACTTTTTATCTCAAGTCGCTCATCAGCATTGATGCCAAATGACGTTGTGCCGTGTTCCACCGGTGGAACTCGACGAAAGAGCATGGTCTTATGGCCGTAAGACCTTGCTCTTACAGCGTGAAGACCTTGCTCTTTCGAGTGGACCACCTTGGTGATCCACCCAACGCGCCATACCCTTCACGCGTTTCTCACCAGTGAGAAAACCAATCACACCATACTGCGTTGGCGTTTGCAGCATGGTTCGTTGGCATTTGCACCTTGCTGCATCGCGCTTCGATGCTTGGTGCGTGCAAAAGTACAACATCTCCATTGCGGTTCACGAATGTTTCCGCAACTTTATTTGAATGTTACACAATTTTACACTCATTATCCGTACAAATTGCAGATGAGGGCATGAAATATGGGGATTCCTTTGGTGGATACAGGAAACATGCCTATATTTGCCGCGAAAGTATTTGAAAATCTAATAATAATTATGAGCTTATGAAAAAAGTTCTGTTGCTTCTGATGGCGCTGGTGCTGCCGATGGTGGCGAGTGCACCTCTGCAAGCCGATGAGTATGAGTACCTGTGGTTGTATAGCCCAGCGCCCTCTGAGCCCCAATCCTATGCCATAGCTGACTTACAGAAGATCACCTTTGGCGAGGAGGCGCTGCAGGTGCATCTCAAGAGCCAGCCGGCGCCTGTCACGTGGGCCTATGCCAACTTATATAAGATGTCTCTTGAGGCAGTCCCCACCACTGCCGTCAAGCGCGTGGCAAAGGCATCCGACCTGGCCGTCATTCAGTCCTCGTCGGAGCTGCGCGTGGAAAGCCCTACGCCCCTGAAGTCTGTAGCCATCTATAACTTACAGGGGCGTCGCCTTGCCCTTTTCGGACAGAGCGAAACCTCAACCACCTATTCTCTGAAATCCCTTCCTGCAGGCGTCTATATCGTGCGTGCAGAGAATGCCACGCAGACGCAGGCCACCAAATTCGTTAAGCACTAATACTACGTAGGAATATGAAAGCACGTTTTTTCTTCATCATAGCTTCAGCCCTATTGATAGCGACCTCTGCCATCGCACAGACTCGTGAAATCCAGATCTATAAAGGCGGCAACGTGATCAAGTTCTTTTCCTTCAATGAGGTGGACAGCGCAAAAGTCGTTTATACCGCAAAGAACGTGACCGCCACAGCCGTCGACCTTGGGCTCTCTGTGAAATGGGCAGACATGAATGTGGGAGCTGGCAGAGCGGAGGACTACGGCTCCTATTTCGCCTGGGGCGAGACGGCGCCCAAGAGAGAGTACACCTGGAACACATACACCTGGTGCGAAGGCTCCAATACGACGATGACCAAGTACTGCAACGACAGTTCCTATGGAATAGAAGACTATCTGTCAACGCTGGAAGCCGCAGACGATGCAGCCCATGAGAACTGGGGTGGTGCATGGCGTATGCCGACAGAAAGCGAACTCGATGAATTGCTTAGCAACTGCACATGGAAGTGGGTCACGCAGGATGGCGTGAACGGTCAGCTCGTCACCGGCCCCAACGGCAACAGCATCTTCCTCCCCGCTACTGGCTGGATAGATAAATTGGCCCGTGCCAACGCAGGGTCCTATGGCTGCTATTACTCGTCAGCGCTTTCCTCTGAACGTTCCGACAGAGCCCGGGCCATGTACATCAGCAATGGTGGCTCCGGCCTGTACGACACGTCCAGGATAAGCGGTTACGCCGTACGCCCTGTCCTGCCTCCTACGGCTTACGCCAAGGCACCAGAGCTGCAAGTGTTCAAGGGCAACGACCTCGTCTGGTCGATAGCTGTCAGCGAAATCGACAGCGCCAAAGTCGTGGAGATCCCCGTCCATGCCGTTGACATGGGACTTTCGGTGTTCTGGGCCGACATGAATGTGGGAGCCGAGAAGCCTGAAGAATACGGCAACTATTATTCTTGGGGTGAGACGCGTCCCAAGGACGACTACAGCTTTACTAACTATCAATGGTGGGACAATGGTTTCACCAAGTACTGCACCGGCGACGAGCATGGAATGACGGATCACAAAAGCATACTGGATTTGTCCGACGACGCCGCCAATGCCAACTGGGGCAGCACGTGGCGCACGCCAACGATAGAAGAGATCAGGGAACTGGCGAACCGTTGTCAATGGCACTGGACAGAACGCAACGGCGTGGAAGGCTTTCAGGTCACTGGCCCCAGCGGCAACAGCATCTTCCTTCCCCCAGCAGGCTATTACGAAGGTTCAGAGGGTAAGAACGTCAACCGCCACGGCTTGTATTGGTCATCAACGCTATACACCTATGGCCTCGACTATAAAATTGATCAACGCGCGCATTGCCTCTTTATTAATAATGATATTATGGAATACCGCGGTATAGATGCCATCGAACGTTTCAAGGGCTTTCCAGTTCGTCCGGTCATAAAGATTCGTTAGAATGCACGATAGAAGGCCACCTTGCGGGGCGGCCTTCTGCTATGATGGGATTTCGGGGGAACTTGGGGGTGGTTACTCGAAATAGAAGGAGAGGACAATCATGGAGGCGCGGCCGCGATCGAGGCTGTTGGTGTACTTCATCAGGGTTTGGTCGATGAGGTCGCTGCGGTCGTGGACAATGATGTCGCGGAGGCCGAAGCAGAACTTCAGCTCGGGAATCAGCTTGAAGTAGCGGAGGTAGATGTCACAGCCCAGACCGATCTCGAGATAGCAGTCGAAACGCTCGGTGAGCAGGGCGTTGTGCTTGCGGGCGGTGAGGTCTATGCAGGGCGAGGCGCCGAGGCAGACGTAGGGGCGGAAGTTGTTGTAGCGGGGCGCTGCCACCTTCAGCAGCAAGGGCAGCGAGATGTAGGTGGACTTGATGTTCTGTGTGGAGTCGCGACCGCTGAGCTGCTCGTGGAAGACGACGTGCTTCTGACCGAAATGCAGAGAGGGCTGCAGGCGCAGACCAAAAGTCTTGTTCAGACGCAGCTCGCCCACGACGCCCACGGAGAAGCCCGGCTGGAAGTTATCGACCTCGGTGAACCATTGCTGGCCGGTGGCGGGGTCGATGTAGCCGTTGTTGGTCAGCTCCATGTCCATCATGTTCAAGCCGATGAAAAAGCCATAGTGCAGGAAGCGGTTATCCAGATACGGGCGGTTCTGGATACGAGGCTCCTGCGCTGCGGCAGGCAGCACGGCGAGAACTGTGAGAAGTATGATGATTGCGCGTTTCATCTTCTATATAACGCACGCAGGGATGGTTTTATTGTGCTGAGGAAGCACAGATGAGACGTGCAAGGTGCTGAAAAGTGGGCGGAAAGTACAGATTTTCATGATTTTTCTTGCACGTTCATGAGAAAAACAGTACTTTTGCAGCGCAAAAGAAACGTAGCGAGGAAGCGAGGGGCCCCCGAGGTTCTTCGCTTCACTCTTTCAAGAGGTTCACGGTTACAGTTTCTTTCTGCACGAAACGTAACGCTAAACGAAAAACAAAATCGCATGATTGACAAAGCAAAAGTGCAAGCATTGGTTGAGCAATGGCTCCAGGGTAAAGACTACTTCCTGACGGATCTCACCGTCACGCCCGATGACTGTATCACTGTGGAAATCGACCAGGCCGAAGGGGTTTGGATTGAGGACTGCGTGCAGTTGTCCCGCTTCATCGAGGATCATCTCTCGCGCGACGAAGAGGACTATGAACTGGAAGTGGGCAGCGCCGGACTGGGGCAACCCTTCAAGGTGCTGCGCCAATGGCAGAATCATGTGGGCAAGACGGTGGAAGTCATCACCACCGACGGCCGCAAGCTGAAGGGCACCCTTCAGGCCGCCGATGCCGAACAGATCACCCTTGCCGTACGCCAGAAGGTGCAGGTGGAGGGCAAGAAGCGCCCCGTCATGCAGGACGTGGTCATCACACTGCCGATGGCAGAGGTGAAGAGCGGACGATACCTCCTGGATTTCAAATGATAAATGATAAATAATAAATGATAAATAAAAGATAAATGGCAAAGAAACAAAACAACGCACTCATCGACACTTTCGCTGAGTTCAAGGAAACAAAGAACATCGACCGCGCCACCCTGGTGAGCGTGCTCGAAGAGAGCTTCCGCAACGTCATCGCTAAGATGAAGGGCACGGACGAGAACTACGACGTCATCGTGAACCCCGACAAGGGCGACTTCGAAATCTACTGCAACCGCACCGTGGTGCCCGACGACGAAGTCACCGACCCCAACATGCAGATCTCCCTCACCGAGGCCCGTCAGATTGCCGACGACTACGAGGTGGGCGAGGACGTCTCCGAGCCCGTGGACTTCTCCAAGTTCGGCCGTCGCGCCATCCTGACACTGCGCCAGACGCTGGCATCGCGCATCCTGGAACTGGAGCACGACGCCCTCTACAACAAGTACAAGGACATGGTCGGCGAGGTCATCTCTGCAGAGGTCTATCAGGTGTGGCACAAGGAAGTGCTGCTGCTCGACGAGGAGGGCAACGAACTGCTGCTGCCCAAGAACGAGCAGATCCCCGGCGACTTCTTCCGCAAGGGCGAACCCGCCCGCGCCGTGGTGGCCCGCGTAGATAACTCTACCGGCAACCCCAAGATCATCCTCTCACGCACCAGCCCCGTCTTCCTGCAGCGACTGCTGGAGGCTGAGGTGCCCGAGATTGCCGAGGGCATCATCGCCATCCGCAAGATTGCCCGCGTGCCGGGCGAGCGTGCCAAGATTGCCGTGGAGAGCTTCGACGACCGCGTAGATCCCGTAGGAGCCTGCGTAGGTGTGCGCGGCAGCCGTGTCCATGGCATCGTGCGCGAGCTGAAGGGCGAGAACCTCGATGTCATCCAGTGGACCAGCAACCTGCAGCTGCTCATCGCACGCGCTCTCGGTCCTGCCGAGATCAACAGCATCAACCTCGACACCGAGAGCAAGCACTGCGAGGTGTATCTCGATCCCGATCAGGTCAGCCTTGCCATCGGTAAGGGCGGCTTGAACATCCGTCTGGCATCCATGCTCACCGACACCGTCATCGATGTCTATCGCGAGGTGCAGGGCAGCGAGGAGGAAGAGCTCGAGGACGACATCTACCTCGACGACTTCAAGGATGAGATCGACGAGTGGGTCATCGAGGAACTGAAGAAGAACGGATGGACAACGGCCCGCTCCGTGCTCGAAGCTCCCCGCGAGATGCTCATCAAGAACGCCGACCTCGAAGAGGAGACGGTGGATGAGGTGCTCCGCATCCTCAAGGCTGAATTTGCCGATGAGGAAGAGGATCAATCTCCTGCGGAGAGTTGATAATGTATAATGTATAATTGATAATGTATAATTGGCTGCGCATACAAGTTGGATCTCATGCAGATAAGCTATGAAATACATTATACATTATCAATTATACATTAACCCCATCCCATGCGCAGCCTCAATTATACATTATACATTATCAATTATCAACTAAAAAGCTTATGCCCATAAGAATCAATAAAGTCACCAAAGAGTTCAGCATAGGGTTGCAGACCCTGGTTGACCTCCTCAACAAGAAGGGGTTCACCGATGTGGAGGCGAATCCCAATGCCAGCCTCAGCGACGAGCAGTACGCTGTCGTGCAGGCTGAATTCAACAAAGAACAGAGCAAGGGACTGCGTATTCCTACACCGCAGCCCACGGCCCGCAAGACCAAGGAGAAGAAGGAGACCATCGTGCTCACGGAGAGCGGCGAGGCACTCCCCCTGACCGAGGTGAAGAAGCCGAAACTCGTAGGACATATTAATCTCGACAGCAAGGGCAACCCCCTGACAGAAAGCAAGCCGGAGCCGGAGCCTAAAAAGGCACCAGAACCCAAGCCGGAGCCCAAACCCGAACCTGCGCCCGAAGCCAAGGCAACAGACGAGCCCAAGGCAGCACCTGAAGCCAAGGCAACGCCCGAAGCCGAAGCTAAGGCACCGGAGTCTGTTCCCCAACCACCTGTCGCTGCTCACGAGGAGCCCTCAGAGGAAGCACCGGAACATGCTGCCGAGTCTGCGCCCAAGAAAAAGAAGGGTGTGGAACTGGAAGAGGTTGATGGCGTCTATCGCGTCAAAGGCCCCACAGAACCCCCTCTCACCCTGAACATCAAAGGCCACATCGACCTCGACTCGCTCAACCAGAGCACACGCCCCCCGCGCGCCAAGAAGCGCAAGAAAGGCGGCGTTGGAAATGAAGCTGGCGGACGCGGCAACAAGAAGAAGGGCGAACGCGTGGATATCACGGCTGAAGCTGCCAAGCAAAACCAGCAGAACAACCAGCAGCCGAAGAAGAACAAGGGCGGCAACCAGCAGAACCAGAATAACCAGCAGAACCAAGGCGGCGGCAAGAAGAACAAGCGCAAGAACCAGCCGAAGGAACCCGTACTCATCGTAGAACAGAGCGAGGAAGAGGTGGCCAAGCAGGTTCGCGAGACGCTGGCCCGCCTGACAGCCGGTAAGAATGCCTCTTTCGGCAAGGGCGCCAAGTACCGCCGCGAGAAGCGCGAGAACATCCGCGCCGGCATGGAGGCCGAGATGGAAGAGCTGGAGAAGGAGTCAAAGATCCTGAAGCTCACCGAGTTCGTGACCGCCAACGAGCTGGCATCTATGATGAATGTGCCTGTCACACAGGTCATCGGCACCTGCATGAGCCTCGGCGTCATGGTCAGCATCAACCAGCGCATGGACAAGGAGACCATCGACCTGGTGGCCGACGAGTTCGGATTCCAGACAGAATACGTCAGTGCCGACGTCAGCGAAGCCGTGCAGGAGGAGGCCGACGATGAGGCCGATCTCGTGCCGCGCGCACCGATTGTGACCGTCATGGGTCACGTCGATCACGGTAAGACCTCGCTGCTCGACTATATCCGCAAGACCAACGTCATCGCCGGTGAGGCTGGCGGCATCACGCAGCACATCGGTGCTTACAACGTGAAGCTCGACGACGGTCGCCACATCACCTTCCTCGACACCCCCGGTCACGAGGCTTTCACCGCCATGCGTGCCCGTGGTGCTCAGGTGACGGACATCGCCATCATCATCATCGCTGCCGACGACGACATCATGCCGCAGACGAAGGAGGCCATCAACCACGCTGTGGCTGCCGGCGTGCCCATCGTCTTCGCTATCAACAAGATCGATAAGCCTGCCGCCAACCCCGAGAAGATCAAGGAGCATCTGGCACAGATGAACTTCCTCGTCGAGGACTGGGGTGGCAAGTACCAGAGCCAGGACATCAGCGCCAAGAAGGGCATCGGCGTGCCCGAGCTGATGGAGAAGGTGCTCCTCGAAGCCGAGATGCTCGACCTGAAGGCCAACCCCAACCGCAAGGCCACGGGTTCCATCATCGAGTCGTCGCTGGACAAGGGCCGCGGCTATGTCGCCACGCTCCTCTGCTCCAACGGTACGCTGAAGATGGGCGACATCCTGCTCGCTGGCACCAACTACGGCCGCATTAAGGCTATGTTCAACGAGCGCGGACAGCGCATCAAGGAAATCGGTCCGGCACAGGCTGCCACCGTCCTTGGCCTCAACGGCGCCCCGCAGGCCGGCGACACCTTCCACGTCATGGATAGCGACCAGGAGGCCCGCGAGATTGCCAGCAAGCGCGAGCAGCTGCAGCGCGAGCAGGGCATCCGCACACAGCACCACCTGACGCTCGACGAGATTGGCCGCCGCATCGAACAGGGCGGCTTCCAGGAGCTCAACGTCATCGTCAAGGGCGACGTGGACGGTTCCATCGAGGCCCTCAGCGACTCACTCATCAAGCTCTCCACCGAGAAGATTGCCGTCAACGTTATCCACAAGGCCGTGGGTCAGATCTCCGAGAACGATGTCTCGCTGGCTGCTGCCTCCGACGCCATCATCGTGGCCTTCCAGGTACGTCCCTCCGCACAGGCCCGCAAGGCTGCCGAACAGCAGGGCGTCGAGATCCGCACCTACAGCATCATCTATGATGCCATCGAAGAGGTGAAGGAAGCCATGGAAGGTATGCTCGCTCCCGAGCTCAAGGAGGAAGTCACCGCACAGCTCGAAGTGCGCCAGGTCTTCCACATCTCCAAGGTCGGCACGGTGGCCGGTGCTTACGTCATCGACGGCAAGGTCAGCCGCACCAACAAAGCGCGCATCATCCGCGACGGCATCGTCATCCACACCGGACAGATCGACGCCCTCAAGCGCTTCAAGGACGACGTCAAGGAGGTCAGCACCAACTTCGAGTGCGGTATCTCCCTCGTCAACTACAGCGACATCCGCGAAGGCGACACCATCGAAACCTTCCAGGAGATTGAGGTCAAGGCGAAACTATAGACTCACCCCCCAACCCCCTCTCTTTCAAAGAGGGGGCTTTTCTTATGAATGGTTTCGACATCCTATTTATTTTAGTCCTCCTTGCCGGCGCCTGGAAAGGATGGAGCAATGGACTGCTGAAAGAGGTCTTAGGCCTCATCGGCTTCTTCGTGGGACTCTATGTAGCTCGCCTGCTCTATGAGCAGGTGGGCTTCTATTTGGCCCCACATTTAGGTGCACCGCCCGCCGTTGCCAACATCCTTGCTTTCGTGCTGCTGTGGATGGGCGTTCCTGTCATCCTAAGCATCCTGGGGTCGTTGCTCACCAAATTCCTGGAATTGGTGGGGCTGGACAGCATCAACCACATCGGCGGACTCGTAGTCAGCCTCGTGAAGTATGGCCTCCTGCTCGGCGTTCTCTGCAATGTCCTGGCCATCACACATCTGGTCAGCGAGGAGGCACAGCAGACTTCCACACTCTTTACCCCGCTGAAACAGAGTACAAGCATGGTCTTCGACCTCGCAGTACAACAATGGAAGAACACAGGAAAATGAGACGCCAACCACAATGCAATACGGCTACGATACACTGGAAAGTGCACGTAGCCGTTATCGTATTCTGGAACTGGTGAGAGACCCTTGGTTGCCGTGGGGTTATGCTGCTCAACTAAAACATCTTTGCCATCGCCTGCTCGAGGTCGGCAATGATGTCGTTGACGTTCTCCAGACCTACGCTGAGACGAATGAGGTCAGGGGCAACGCCTGCTTCGCGCAGCTGCTCGTCGGAGAGCTGGCGGTGGGTGTGGCTGGCGGGATGCAGCACACAGGTGCGCGCATCAGCAACGTGAGTGACGATGCTGACAAAGTCCAGGTTATCCATGAACTTAATGGCATCCTCGCGTGTACCCTTCAGACCGAAGGCGATAACGCCGCAGGAGCCGTTGGGCAGGTACTTCTGCGCCAGTGCATGGTACTTATTACTGGGCAGGCCACAGTAGTTGACCCACGCCACATGGGGATTCCGCTCCAACCATTCGGCCACACGCTGAGCATTCTCACAGTGGCGGGGCATACGCAGGTGCAGTGTCTCCAGACCCAGGTTCAACAGGAAACTGTTCTGGGGAGCAGGAATACTGCCCAGATCGCGCATGAGCTGGGACACGAGCTTGGTGACATAAGCCATCTTGCCGAAGGCCTTCGTGTAGGTCAGGCCATGGTAGCTCTCATCGGGGGTGGTGAGACCGGGGTATTTCGCAGCCTGCTTCTCCCAATCGAAGTTGCCGCTGTCAACGATGGCACCGCCGACTTGCGTAGCATGACCATCCATGTACTTGGTGGTGGAGTGCGTGACAATGTCACAACCCCACTCGAAGGGACGACAGTTAATAGGAGTGGCGAAGGTGTTATCTACGATGAGGGGTACACCGTGCTTATGAGCCATTTTGGCAAAGCGCTCGATGTCAAAGACGTTGCCGCCAGGATTGGAGATGGTCTCGCCGAAGAAGCACTTGGTGTTAGGACGGAAAGCAGCTTCGATGCGGGCATCGTCCCAGTCGGGATCGATGAACGTGCATTCGATGCCCAGCTTCTTCATCGTGACACCGAAGAGGTTGTAGGTGCCACCATAGATATTATTAGAGGTGATGAAGTGATCACCAGCCTGGCAGATGTTGAAGATGGCATAGAAGTTGGCAGCCTGACCGGAAGAGGTCAGCATGCAACCCACACCCCCTTCGAGGGCAGCAATCTTTGCCGCAACGGCATCGTTGGTGGGGTTCTGCAAGCGTGTATAGAAATAGCCGGCCTCCTCCAGATCGAAGAGTTTGGCCATCTGTTCGCTGGTGTCGTACTTGAAAGTAGTACTCTGGCAGATAGGCAACTGCTGGGGCTCACCTTTGGTGGGGTGCCAACCGCCATGGATGCAGAGCGTTTCGAGATTCTTTTTCATAAATATAATATTATGGGGCTTATGAGACCTATGGGTTTTTAAAGAAGCAGCGGAAGCTTCCTGCGAAGCCTCCGCCCTGCAAGTACCCAGAGCCGGGGTCGAACCGGCACGGGTTTCCCCACTGGTGTTTGAGACCAGCGCGTCTACCGATTCCGCCATCTGGGCGACGCACTTGCTGCTTTTGCGGCGGCAAAGGTAGATAAAAAATATGAGTTATGCTGCAAAAACATCTTTTTTTTTCAAAAAGAGCCTGTATTTTCCTGTTTCGAGGTGCAAAAGAGGGGTCATCATGCTATATATGTGCGGCTGCCGGCATATAAACCCATGCGAAAACAAAGGTAGAAATGCGCACTGTTGGCACCGCCTCCAAAGCCTCAATCGCACCCAGCATGGTGGTGCCCGTGGTCATGACATCATCGACAACCATCACATGACGCTGTGCCAGGTCGCTATCCGACTGCAGGGCGAACACATGATCCGCATTTTCAAGACGTTGGGCAAGGGTGAAATGCGTCTGCGACTCGCGATCATAGATGCGTCGCAGGACATCGGTGCGCACGGGGATGCCCAACTCTGAAGCCATGCCGCGCGCGATGGCTTCAGCCTGGTTGAAGCCGCGCAGAAAGCGACGCTGCCTCGTCAGCGGTATGGGAACCAAGACCTCAACGCCCTCAAACAGATTCGTGTGGCGCAACAGCTGAACAGCAGTGCGTCCCATCCATTCACCCAGAAGATAGTGGCGCCGGAACTTGAGACTTCTCACCAACTCCGAGGCGACGTTGCCACGCTGATACCGCGTCAAAGCGCCCATGCGCACCAGCCTCTCATGGTCGATCCACAAAGCCTTGCGACGGTTGAAGTCCCAGTCATGATTGGTCTCCAGCGGCAATGACAGCTGACAGCGGGAGCACACCAGCTGCTCGCCCAACGCCAGACGTTCCCCGCAGCCACAACAAAGCCGCGGGAACAGCAGGTCTGTCAGACTCCGAATCCATTCACGTGAAGACGCCATATCACTCATATCAAAAAAGCTCCGAGCGAATGCTCGAAGCTTCTCCTTTGCAGTTGTCGGGATGACTAGATTCGAACTAGCGACCCCACGCCCCCCAGACGCGTACTCTAACCGGACTGAGCTACATCCCGAAACTGGGCGAAAACGTTGAAAGATGTACTCTTTTTCGTTTTGCGGGTGCAAAGGTAGGCGTTTTTTTTGATACGTGCAAACTTTTTCATACTTTTGTGCCGGATTTCGACATAAAAGTTGTTTTGACATGACATTTCGCATTCAGAAACCCAAGAAGTTTGATGCCCAGCCACAGCTCCCTGCCAGCAAAAGCATCAGCAACAGAGCCCTGGTGTTGAACGCCCTCAGCGGGGCACCGATGGGCTATGTCACCAATATTTCGGACTGCGATGACACCCGTGTGCTGCTGGAAGCTCTTTTCCGCTTGGACAGCGACCGGCGCGAGGGGGCTGTTTTCCAGGAACCGCCCGTGATCCATATCGGTGCTGCCGGCACAGCCATGCGTTTCCTGACCGCACTGCTCGCTGTCACGCCAGGAACTCACATCCTGACGGGCACTGAACGCATGTGTCATCGGCCTATCGGAGTGCTTGTGGAAGCGCTGCGTCAGCTGGGTGCCGAGATTGCCTATGTCGGTGAAGAGGGTTTCCCGCCCCTGCGCATCACGGGCACAAGCCTGCGAGGCGGCACCGTAGAGCTTGCGGGCAATGTCAGCTCGCAATATATCTCAGCATTGCTGATGATAGCGCCGATGTTGAAAGAGCAACTGACCCTACGGCTGAAGGGCGAAGTGGTGAGCCGTCCATATATTGACATGACTCTGGCGATGATGAAGGACTTCGGCGCCAAGGCGCGTTGGAGAGGGACGAACACGATTGTCGTGGAGCCACAGCCCTACAAGCCCACACCCTATGCCGTTGAGGCTGACTGGAGTGCGGCCTCGTACTGGTTTGAGATGTTTCTGCTCTGTGGCAACCGCAATAGTGCACTCGGGCTCCGTGGGCTCTTTGCCAACAGCCTGCAGGGCGATAGTGCCGTGCAGGAGATGTTCAAGAAGTTATCGGTGGAAACCGTCTGTATGCCTGCCATGATGGGAAACGAGCCTATGGCTATGCTCATCCGCCGTGGACGTCTGCCGAAGCGTTTTGAGTGGGACTTCACGAAGACACCCGATCTGGCTCAGACGCTGGTGGTCACCTGTGCCATGATGGGCGTTGCTTTTCGCTTCACCGGCCTGCAAAGCCTGCGCATCAAGGAGACCGACCGCATCGCTGCCCTGCAGACAGAACTCGCGAAGCTGGGTGTGTGCGTGGAAGTGGAGGGCGACAGCATCATGCAGTGGAAAGGCCCTGAAGCCCAGCCTGCAGGCAAGATTCCTTACCTGCAGCCCTTGCCCGACACAGCCATCGACACCTATGAGGACCACCGCATGGCGATGGCTTTTGCTCCTGCCGCCCTCGTCCTCGGAACCATCGACATCAACAATCCCGAAGTGGTCTCCAAGTCTTATCCCGGATTTTGGGAAGAGCTGGAGAAGGCAGGGGTAAGACCCACCCCCCTACCCCTCCCGTTAGGGAGGGGAGAGCCTGCGGAGAGTGGGAGAGAAAGGTCGGAAAGTCGGAATTCGAAATAACGGAATAACGGAATAACGAAGAATCTTATGTCCAATAAAACTACATCGCGCCAGCCTCTCCCCTCCCTCACGGGAGGGGTCGGGGGTGGGTCATCGGGGACTGACTCCTCCTTCATTTGTTGCGGCCAACACGCCGTTTGCGAGAAGGAGCTGCTGATGAAGGCGGCAGGTGAGCCCATCGAGTATTTCGACGACGAAGAGCTGGACCGCTTCAAGGGCCGCCACGCCGACGGCTACACCGAGGCCGAGGAAGAGGAGTTCCGCGAGGTGCTCTACACCACACTCACACGCGAGGTGGGCGATTGGATGCGTAGCCTGAAGCTGCGAGGCATTGAGTTGCCCGAATCGCTGAGAGACGAGGCTGTGATGCTGATGGAGAGTGAAAAATGACGAATGACGAATGACGAATGATGTGTTCTGAATAATAAAAGGGCCAGGTTGAACGTTCTATAAGAAGTGAGACATCGCGCGCGTACATTATATTATATAGTTGTCCTGCTGACGGCAGGACTCATGGTGGCGTGCTCTACCAAGAAGAACACGGGCATCACTCGCTTCTACCACAGCACCACAGCCCATTTCAACACCCTCTACAACGGACGTGTGGCCTTCGAAGAGGGCATCGAGGCACAACAGAAAGGCCATATCGACAACTACACCGAGCTGCTGCCTATGTACATCGTAGCCGACAAGAAGACGGCAGCGATGGGTAAAGGTAACTTCGAGACCGCTATTGAGAAGAGCCAGAAAGCCATCAAGAAACACAGCATCAAGCGCAAGCCGAAGAAGCCGTCGGGGCGCATGACAGACAAGCAGAAAGCCTACTTTAATCGCAAGGAGTTCAACCCCTACCTGCGCCACGCATGGCTGATGATGGCCGATGCACAGTTCCAAATGGGCGATTTCATCGAGGCAGCAGCCAGCTACAACTACATCATCCGCCTCTACAGCGGACAACCCGAAGTGGCCAGCATTGCACGCGCCAAGCTCGCCCGTTGCTATGTGATGCTGGACTGGCCCTATGATGCCGAAGATGTCTTCAACAAGATTCGTCGCGACAGCATCACCCCGCGCGGAGAACGCGAGACACTTGCCTCCAAAGCTGCCTACTACATTGCTACAGGACAACTCCAGGAGGCTGTGGAACCGCTCAGAGAGAGCATCAAGAACGCCCACGGAAGACTGCAGAAGGCACGCCTCTACTACCTACTCGGGCAACTCTACCAGCAGACGGGCGACAAGCAGTCGGCCTACAAGGCCTTACGCCGTTGCACACGCCTCACCCCACCCTATGAACTGGCTTTCAACGCCCGAATCCTGCAGACCGAGGTCATGGCCGACGGGCAGGGTAAGGCCATGATCCGCCGATTGCGCCGCATGGCTAAGAACCCCAACAATGTCAACTACAAGGACCGCATCTATTATGCCATCGGCAACATCTACCTGGCCAGTCGCGACACGATGAACACCATCTACGCCTGGAAGAAAGGCATCGAGGAAAGCACGCAGAACGGTTTCGCCAAGGCGGTCGTGCTGCAGCATCTCGGAGAACTCTACTGGGAACGCGAGAACTACATCGATGCCACGAGCTGCTACAATGAGCTCGCAGGCATCATGGACAAGGAACACAAGGACTACAAGGAGGTGGAACGGCGCAGCAAGATCCTCACGGAGATAGAGCCCCACCTGAGTGCGGTGAAGCTGCAGGACAGCCTTCAGGTGCTGGCCAAGCTGCCCGAGAAGGAATATCTGGCAGCCATTGACCGTGTCATCGATGAGCTGAAGAAGAAGGAGAAGGAAGCCGAGAAGAAGGAGTTCGAGCAGTCACAAGGCGGCACCACCTCCGCGGGTGCCAAGCCCGCAGGCACCGGCACCACCACGAACAACCAAGCGGGAGCTGTGCGCCGTGGCTCACAAAGCGCAACCTTCTACTTCTATAACGCCCAAACCGTGTCCCAGGGTAAACAATCCTTCCAACGTCGTTGGGGCAACCGTCCGAACGAGGACAACTGGCGTACCAGCGATAAGCAACGCAACGACGGCGGCAACAACGACAGCGAGATGGGCTATGACTATGCTGCTGAAGACAGCCTGGCAGCCTTGGCCGATGGAATGGGAGAGAATGGCGACTACGACGAGGAGGAGCAGCGCCTGAAAGACTCCCTCGCCAACGACCCGCACCACCGCGAGTACTACCTGAAGCAGATTCCTTTCACCGAAGAGCAGGTGGCGGCCTCCAACCTACTGATTCGCGATGGCCTCTACAACGGCGGTGTGCTGGAGATGGACAAGATTGGCAACTATCCCCTGGCACGTAAGACACTGAACCGTGTGGTGTCGGACTTCCCCGACTTCGACAAAATGGACGACGTCTATTACCACCTCTTCCTACTGGCGATGCGGCGCGATGATCCTGCCGACATGGATCATTACCTGACGCTCCTTCGCGACTCCTTCCCCGAGAGTCCCCACACCAAGACCATCACCAACCCGCGCTATCTGGAACTGGCACAGTTCGGGCGCCACCTTGAGGACACGCTTTATGCCCAGACCTACGACGCCTACAAAGAGGGCAACTACTGGGTTGTCAACGAGAACTTCAAGGAGAGCAGCACTGACTTCGAAGATGGCGCCCATCGCGCGAAGTTCCTGTTCATCCACGCCATGACACAGCTCTACACCGGCCATCGCGACTCGTTCCTCACGGAACTGAAGATCGTGGTCGAGAAGTACTCCAAGAACGAGATTGCCGAGCTGGCCGCCGCCTTCGTGAAGGGTATTCAGGAGGGACGCCTGCTGACATCTGACAAATGGGATGCCAGCAGCATCTGGAGCCGCCGCACCGTGGGCGAGAGCGGCGACAGCACCGCCGTTGCCGACAGCCTGATTGCCGACCCGCTGGTGCCCTACGTCTTCGTGCTGGCCTATCCCACCGGTGAGTTGGACGAGGACCAGTTGCTCTATGAGATGGCGCGCTTTAACTTCACCACCTTCATGGCGCGCAACTTTGACATCGAAATCGTGCCCGCCGGCACCATCAGCCAGCTGCGCGTCACCGGTTTCCAGAACTACGACGAGGTCCACGCCTATGCACAACAGCTCTACAGCAACGCCCACATGCGGGAACGTCTCGAAGGCATCCGCGCCATCCTCATCAGCGATGCCAACCTGAAGCTGCTGGGCACCCGCTACAGCTACGACGACTACGCCGAGTTCTTCGACACGGAGCTCTCGCCACTCGAAGTGCCCAAGGACCTCATCCTCGACGAGCCCACGGATATGCCCAAGGACATCGACGACGTACCCGTAGGCGAGGAAAATGGCACCACGAATGCCCAGGAGGAAGAAGAGGCGGAAGAAGAGGAAGCTGTTGAGGATGATGAGGATTGGATGTATTAACGACAAATATGGAATATAAATTACTTTGGATTGACGATGAAATCGACCTTTTGAAGGCCCACGTCCTGTTCTTGGAGAAGAAGGGCTATGCCGTCGATACCGTTACCAACGGCTTCGATGCCATCGACCGTTGCCGCGAGAAGACTTATGACCTCATTCTCCTCGACGAGAATATGCCGGGTTTGAGCGGCCTCGAGACACTGCAGCGCATCAAGGAGGTGACACCCACCACGCCCGTGGTGATGGTCACCAAGAGCGAGGAGGAGAACATCATGGACCAGGCCATCGGCAGCAAGATTGCCGACTACCTCATCAAACCGGTCAACCCCACACAGATTCTACTGTCGCTGAAGAAGAACCTCCACCAGCGCGAGATTGTCACCGAGCAGACACAGACGGCCTACCAGCAGGACTTCGGGAAGATGGGCTTACTCATCGACGATGCCCGCAGCATCGAGGACTGGATGGAAGTCTATCGCCGCCTGGTGGCCTGGGAGCTGCAACTCTCTGAGACCGACAGCGCCATGAAGGAGATGCTGGCGATGCAGAAGCAGGAGGCGAACCACAGTTTTGCCCGTTTCATCGAGCGCAACTACATCGACTGGATCAACGATGCAGAGGCCAAGGGGCGTCCTGAAATCATGAGTCCCGACATCTTCAAGCGCTGCATCTTCCCCCTCCTGGACCAGGGCGAGAAAGTGTTCCTGCTCGTCATCGACAACTTCCGCTACGACCAGTGGCGCGTTCTCATGAACGAGATTGCCGAGATGTTCCATATCGAGGAGCGTCTCTACTGCAGCATCCTCCCCACAGCCACGCAGTATGCGCGCAACGCCATCTTCTCAGGCCTGATGCCCAACATCATCGCCGAGATGTTCCCCGATCTGTGGGTCGATGAGGACAGCGAGGAGGGCAAGAACCTCAACGAGGCTCCCCTCATCCAGACACTCTTCAAGCGCTACCGCCGCCAGCACACCTTCACCTACAACAAAGTCAATGACTCGGCGGCCGCCGAGCGCCTGGTGCAGAAGCTGCCGCAGCTGTCGAAGTACGATGTCAACGTATGCGTCCTCAACTTCATCGACATGCTCAGCCACGCCCGCACGGAGAGCCGCATGGTGCGTGAGCTGGCCAGCAACGAAGCCGCCTACCGCAGCATCACCCTCAGTTGGTTCCGCCACAGCGCCGTCGGCGACCTGTTCCGCGCCCTCGCCGCCTCGGACTACCACATCATCCTCACCACCGACCACGGCAGCATCCGCTGTCAGACACCCGTGCGTGTGAAGGGCGACAAGAACACCAACACCAACCTGCGCTACAAGCTGGGCAAGAGCCTCGACTACAACCCCAAGGAAGTCTTTGAGATCACCAATCCGCAGCGCGCGCTGCTGCCCTCGCCCAACCTGTCCACGCGCTACATCTTCGCCCGTGGCGACAGCTTCTTCGCCTATCCCAACAACTACAACTACTATGTCTCCTACTACCGCGACACCTTCCAGCACGGCGGCATCTCGATGGAAGAGATGCTGATTCCGCTGGTGGAGCTCACGCCAAAGAAGAGGAGTTAATCCTATTGGCCCTATAAGCCCTATAAGTCCTATGACCCTCACCATTTCCTCTCTCGAAGCCCTGCCCGCTGCAGCTCAAAAGTTCCTGCAGGCTGTCGGCAACCGCCGTGTCATCGCCTTCTATGGCGGCATGGGCGCCGGAAAGACCACGTTCATCGCTGCGCTCTGCCGCGAGCTGGGCGTCACCGAACCCGTCACCTCCCCCACTTTCGCCATTGTCAACGAATACGCGGTGAGTGACAAGTCATCCATTTATCACTTCGACTTCTACCGCATCAAGCGCCTGGAAGAGGCTTACGACATTGGCTTCGAGGACTACCTCTACAGCGGACATCTCTGCCTCATCGAATGGCCCGAACTCATCGAGGAGCTGCTCCCCGACGACACCCTACGCGTACATATTACTATTGCCGACGACGGCAGCCGAAGCATTGACATAGCATGAAGATAGGAAACCTGGATTTAGGACAGCGCCCCGTCTTCCTGGCGCCCATGGAAGATGTCACGGACATTGGCTTCCGCCTGCTCTGCCGCCAGATGGGGGCCGCGATGGTCTATAGCGAGTTTGTGGCTGCCGACGCCCTCGTGCGCATGGTCAACAAGAGCCTCAAGAAGCTGGAGGTGTGCGACGAGGAGCGCCCCGTGGCCATACAGATCTATGGCAAGGAGCCCGAAGCGATGGCCGATGCCGCACGCATCGTGGTGGAGCAGGCTCACCCCGATGTGCTCGACCTGAACTTCGGCTGTCCGGTGAAGAAGATAGCCGGGAAGGGGGCCGGAGCAGGGATGCTACAGAATGTGCCCAAGCTGCTGGAGATCACGCGCGCTGTCGTAGATGCCGTGGGTGCACAGGTGCCCGTGACAGTGAAGACGCGCTTGGGATGGGATCACGAGCACAAGATCATCGTGGAGTTGGCCGAGCAGTTGCAGGACTGCGGCATCTCGGCCCTGACGATTCACGGTCGCACACGCTCCCAGATGTACACCGACCAGGCCGACTGGACACTCATCGGTGCCGTGAAGCAGAACCCGCGCATGCATATTCCCATCATCGGCAACGGCGACATCACCAGTGCCGAGAAAGCCGTGGAAGCCTTCGAACGCTACGGCGTGGATGCCATCATGGTGGGGCGCGCCACTTTCGGCCGTCCCTGGATCTTCCGGGAAATCACAGAAGCACTCGACCCCACGCTCGCTGGGCGCAGGGTCGAGGAGATGTCCATCGATTGGAAACTGGATATTCTGAAGGAGCAGACGCTCACGTCCATCTCCCGTCTTGGCGAACTCAGCGGCATCCGCCATGTGCGTCGCCATCTGGCCGCATCGCCCCTCTTCAAGGGCATCCCTGACTTCCGTCAGACGCGCATCAAGATGCTGCAGGCCGACACGGTTCAGGAGCTCTTCGAAGTCATGGAATATACCCGTGATCTGCTCCATCGACTACCCGTCGGATGACGAGTGTCATCAGGATGATGGTGGTGAGCGCGAGGGCCAGGAACTGAGTGGGCGACGGCAGATAGTCGGGCAGGCGATGGACGAAGAGCATCGCCATGACCAGCAGGCTGTCGGGATCGAAGTTGGTGGAGAATGTTGTGACGTGGTTGAAGACGCCGTTGATGCTCTCCAACGTCTCCGTGAAGACGCCCAAGTACAGGAAGAGGGCGATGACGCCAACAGCTCCTAAGATATTTAATCTCAGCGACAAGCGCCGCATGTGTACGATTCTGCCACACGCTGACACCTCCTTCATCACGCGCTCCGTGAAGCCGTTGTCAGGAATCGCTTGCTGGTGCGCTGCGAAGAAGTCAGCGAGCAAGCGTTCATCACGCAGATTTGTTTTATCCATTGTATCCATTGTTGCGAAGGTAGTTAGCTAAGTTCTTCTTGCCACGCAGGAGGTGGCTCTTGACAGTGTTCTCGGGCATCGCCATGATGATGGCAATCTCCCTGATGCTTTGTCCCTCCACGCATTGCAGGACCACGCAAGCGCGTTCTGCTTCCGAGAGTGTGGAGAGGGCGAGGTCGAGGTCGTGGCGAAGACCCACTCCCTCGCGTGGCTGTTGTGGTGCTGCAGCCCGATTCTCGAGCAAGGCGAGGTTCTCTCCTTCCAGCGAGAGCGGCGTGCGGGCAAGGCTTCGCTCATCGTCCAGGAACACGCGGTAGGCGATGCGCAACAGCCAGGTCTCGAAGCCCGACAGCTGGCGGAAGTCGCTCAGATGCTGCCAGGCGCGGATGAAGGTCTCCTGCGAGAGGTCGTCGGCTCGCATCTCATCGCCGGCGGTCAGCCGTCGCAGGAAGCGACGCACGGCTTCCTGATGGGCTCGAACCAGCTGTTCGAAGGCCCGCTCACTGCCGAGCGTCACCACCTGCGCGATGAGAGCGATGTCCGAGAGACGTTGCATCAGTACTCTTTCTTATTCGATGTCTTGGCAATCACCAGTTTGGCAATACCGATGCAGCCCACGAGGGCGCCCACGCCCCACAGTTCCTCGGCGCCGATGGAAAGGAACACTAGGATGAGACCCACACCCACACAGCTGTACATGATGCCGCTCTTCCACATCGCCTCGTTCTCGTTGGGATAAGGTTGTGCGATGGGCATCTGCGGCTCCTCGGCAGGAGTCTGCGGGTCACCCTGCACGGTGGCGGCGGGGTCGGCAGCATTAGCAACCGTCTGGGTGGCCGTTTGGGTGGCAGCCTGTGCCGACTGTGTGTTCGAGATGGTGGCACCCGTGTAGCCCGCTGTCTTGGCGCGCTTTCTGCTGTCGCGCACCAGCAGCCATATAATCAGCGCAATCACCCACAGGGGTGAGGTGAAGATAGCCAGCAGCAGCACGATGACGAGGATGGCGATGAAAATAGCAAGCAGGCCGCCGAACAGCCCCAAAGTGCCACCCAGCAGCTTGCCCCACCAGCCATGCAACCACGGAATGTCCGTCCCTATGCCATCCTCGAAACCATCGATGAAATCTTCGAAATCATCACCCGACAGCGCAGCGCTGTCGGGCCCTTCGTAGAGGAAGGTGGTGTCTTCGGACAAGGTTTCGAGCGAGTCGCCCAGGCGTTCCATCTCATTGCCCATGGCCTCCATCTCATCGGCGATGTTTTCAGCCTTCTTGGGATCGGTGACCGCCGTCGCGGCCATCTTCAGACCTTTGGCCGCCATCTGCGCCCCCTGCTTGGCCATCTTCTTGGCCACCGCTTTCTGCTGGGGTGTAGCAGGTTTTCCGTTGAGGGTAATCTTCTCGATGACCGTTGTGTCAGCCATTTCCTCGGCTCGGAGCATCGAGATGGGCATCACGGCTGCCACCAGCGCAGCCATCAACATCGTAAGGAATCTCTTTGTTTTCATATCTTTTTCAGGTTAAATGTTGAACAATCTGTTTGCCTGTTTCTGTCTGTTAGACGCCGCCTCAGCGCAAAAAGTTGCAGACCGTTCACATTTTTGTCCTTTCACAGACATCCCGCCACATCTTGCGACATGGCGGGATGCGTTAGCGTGTGGCCACAGCGGCCTTTATTTAGGC
The DNA here is from genome assembly GCA_902779845.1 of uncultured Bacteroidales bacterium. Lineage (GTDB taxonomy): Bacteria > Bacteroidota > Bacteroidia > Bacteroidales > Bacteroidaceae > Physcousia. The sequence continues at coordinate 23,583 of CACZCZ010000001.1, forward strand.
TGCTTGCCGATGTATGCCAGGATACCGCCATCGACATACAGGATATGTCCGTTCACTGCGTTGGAAGCCTCGGAAGCCAGGAACACGGCGGGGCCGGTCAGCTCCTGCGGGTCGAGCCAGCGGCCTGCGGGCGTCTTGGCGCAGATGAAGATGTCGAAGGGGTGGCGACTGCCGTCCGGCTGGCGCTCGCGCAGCGGAGCCGTCTGGGGCGTAGCGATGTAGCCCGGGCCGATACCGTTGCACTGGATGTTGTACTCGCCGTACTCCGAGCAGATGTTGCGCGTGAGCATCTTCAGACCGCCCTTGGCAGCAGCGTAGGCGCTGACAGTCTCGCGACCCAGCTCAGACATCATGGAGCAGATGTTGATGATCTTGCCGTGACCCTTGGCCATCATGTCGGGCAGCACAGCCTTGGAGACGATGAACGGGGCGTTCAGGTCGATGTCGATGACGCGGCGGAAGTCTGCAGCCTCCATCTCGTGCATGGGCACGCGACGGATGATGCCGGCGTTATTCACCAGGATGTCGATGGTGCCAACCTCTTCCTTGATCTTCTTCACCAGCGCCTGCACGGCGGGCTCGTCGGTCACGTCGCAGACATAGCCGTGAGCCTTGATGCCCTTCTCCTCGTAGGACTTCAGGCCTTTGTCCACCAGCTCCTGATTGATGTCGTTGAAACAAATCTTTGCGCCCTGCTCAGCAAATGCGCTGGCGATGGCGAAACCGATGCCGTAGCTGGCACCCGTCACGAGGGCTACCTTGCCCTCAAGAGAGAAATTCAAATAAGGATTCATAGTTGATATTTAAATATGAAATATGAAATAATAAATACTAAATATGAAATACTAAATATAAGATATAAGAGAGAGATTTACGATGAAATGCATTTCGCTTTTCCGCCTGCAAAGGTACACAATCATTTAGAATCACAAGACATTTCCCCCGTATTTTTTTATCTTTCCCCCACATTTCTTTGGCAACGCACGTCTGAGGAGCTAGGTGCGATGGCCTGAGATGCTGGGTGCGATGCGGTACGCAACAGGCCAGGCCTCTGTTCCTTTTGCCTCTGTGGTTAAAAAATATGCAAGGGGTATGCGCTGTCGCGAAGGACACAGAAAAAAGTTTCGTGAAAAACCCTACGAACCCTCCCCCCTCAAACCGGAGGGTTCGTAGGGTTTTCCGCAAAAGTTTTTTTTAAGGGGAAAGAGCGGACCTTGTCACCTATGGATGAAACGCGAGACTCTATAGAGGGTAAGGCGAGACTCTATAGAGGGTAAGGCGAGACACTATAGAGGGTAAGGCGAGAGACTATAGAGGGTTGACAAATTCCACTGGTGGAACTCGCTGTAGGAGCAAGGCCCTTCGGCCATTAGAGCATGGTCTTCGTGTCGCAAGACCATGGTCTTATTGTTTTTGCCACCAGTGGCAAAATGTTTTGCCTCCAGTGAGAAAATAAAGGGAATACTGGCGTGTAGCTCAAGTTAACGTGAGTTCGGCGTAAGGATGACCAATTCTTGGTGGTTTTACTTTACGATATTTTGGCGGTGCAAAGTTACGAATAACGCCCCTAAACCCCTTAAACTCTTAAACCCCTTAAACTCCTTAAACTCTTAAACCCTTAAGCCCTTAAACCGCGCGACAGCGCTTGAATCTTGAATCCTGAATCTATATTATTTATTATTTATCATTCTTCACTAACCCCTCTTTTGCGCCTCAGTGGTTAGAGTGAATGTTGGTTTATCTTAGCCTTATTTGTTGTATATCTTACACTTATTTCGCACGAAAACAGCGGATTCTAAAGCACTTTTCTGTCAAAATCCTTTGCCAGTCCAATCATTCTCTCTATATTTGCCGCGCCAAGTGCGCAAATGCACACTTGAAAGATGAAGAAGTCATGAAGACAAGTCAAGAGTATATTGACATATTAAAAAGGCACGCCAAGGAGCTGGAAAAGAACTATGGCATTACCTATATGAAACTATTTGGTTCTGTGGCCAAGAGCTGCCATCAGAGCAATAGTGATGTCGATTTGTTTGTCGTCATGCCAGCTAAAGCCTATTCACTATGTGCTGCGGCAGATTATTTAGAATCAATTCTGGGTACGAAGGTGGACTTAATACGTAAGCATAGCAATATGCGTCCTTTCTTTCTGAACCAGATTAATAAATATGGAATCGATATCTTCAGACATGCATGAGGTAATGCTTGCAACGGACTATTTTATCAACCATTTAAAAACTATATGATATAGGAAAATCTCGTGGCAGGTAAGCCCTCAAAGGTGAACTGCCAATAATATAAACTTTATTGCTCAATTTCTCCGACGAACTGCGACCTCAAACGAGAACAAACGAGCAAGAACTATCAATATTGAAGCTAGCGCAAAAGCGCGGGCTTCCCATAATTGATAGTAGGTTGTCGCAGACCTGTCGGAGAATATGGCTAAGATCTGCGCTTTTTTCATGTCCTGATTTGAGCTGGGTTGTTAGCCATAACACACAAAGATTCGATTACTAACAACTAACTCAAATTAAACAAATGAAAAAACTACTTTTATTATTGACCGTTCTGCTGACTGGAGTTGGCGGAGCGTGGGCGGAATCGGTCACAGTGACTACAGAGAGCGCCTTGTGGAGTACAACTGGAACTTTGGGCTATAATGGGTCTGTGAACTGGGCTGTATCTTGGACCTCGACAAACGAGAAAGTTAAAATTACCTGTCCTGCAAATGGCCATATTTACAAAAATAGTAGCCAGATGGGAACAAATACTTTTACCATTTGGACACCTGGTTCAGAGATGATAACAGGTTTTAGTCTTACATTTACAAGTAATGCGGCTTCAAACTGTACGGTTACCTCAGGATTAGTCTCAAAGACCTCAGCAAACACAAGTGATACGCAAACTCTTTCTATTTCTGGCATATTTGCGCACTTTGTTAAAATAACTGTTTCGGGACAATATGCTAATGTAAGCGCCTTCAGCATCGATTATACATCAATGCCAGCACAGACAGCCACAGGTTATTATCTAATCAAAGGAAACTGGCCATCAAACAATTATTTATATGCCAACTCATCAAATGCTACCAAGCTGTGGAAAAAATGGCCGATTACTGACGTAAGCAATTTGTATTTTGACGCTAATTATGTCTGGCGAATTGATGAATATGGCGATTACAGGAGTCTTTATAACATAGGAGCTGACCGCTATATTTCGAACTTTACCACAGCCAACTCATCTTCAACATCAAGAAGTGGTGACGTTGTCAATATTCTGGATGCAACAGAGTTTAGTGATGCCGAACTATTTGTTTTGACAGATGACCTCAAAGATAATAGTTTGACAGGAGCGAAAGCTTACAAAGCATGTTCAAAGTCATCAAATTGCTTCATGGATACTTACTCGAATGGAAATGATTATGTTGGTTTTCATAATGCTGCTCATCAAGGAAATGCATTTTTGCCTACCCGTGTATATAAGGTAACTTTCAAAGCTGCTGATGAGAGTGGCAGCGAAGCCGAAGGAACAGTATTGGTTAACGGCACTCCAACAAACGTTATTTATGTACCTGCCAGTACAACACTGACATCCATTACCGGTTCCAAATACTTTATTGGTGGCGAGGAAAAGACGGAAAGTGAAGTAAAGACGGCTATCAATGAAGTTTCGAATGACAATCTCGTGGTTTATGTTACTCCCCTCCCAACAACTATCACCCTTAATTTCAAAGAAGGTGGAGCGCTTGTGGCGACGAAGACAATTTCTGCAAAAAGCGGTATAGTGTACGACATTCTCTCTAATTTTGGTTTCCAGCCCCGATATATGACAGTAGACCCTTCTACAGTAACGGGTACTTCATCTGACCAGAACATAGATGTTACTACGACCTTTACATTGCCTTTTACAGTTTGCTCTAACCCGGCTACGGATGAGGTGAAGAGTCATGTTTATTATTTCAATATGGGTGGAATGTATGCCAAAGGGAATCAGCTTACAGCATCTTTGGATCGTGAGGACAAAGATTTCTATTGGACATTTGGAGGTGATTATATAAACGGATTTACGATTTATAATAAGGGACAAGAAAGCTACATGTCAAATGGTAATACAGACAATTCAGTTGCAGTATTTGACGGCACCACCTCAAAATACGTGCTCTTTTCACATACTGACACGGGCTTTTACCTTAAAGTACAAGGCACAGACAAAAACTATCTGAATGAGAGGTCTAGCTATCTTTCTACATGGAATGATTATGATATAGCATATTATATGCAATGGCCAGAAATGAACGAATCATATTTCACGGGCAGTTTTATAACAATTGAAGATGTAGAATCTGATTTCAGTGAATTGTACACATATGTAAACGGAAATTATGGTTCGGCATTAGGGAAGTACCATGTCAGCACCTATACATCTTCTGATGTCAGCACTGCAATCTCTACTGCAACAACAGCATATAGTAGTGGGACTGTGTATGAAGTAGGTGCTGCGGCTCAAACTCTTAGCAGCATAAAAGAAGATATGAGCATTAACATCCCAACGGCCCCTATTTTTTTTCGAATTCGAAGTGTGTTAGATGCAAAAGCCTACTTGCAGTCTGCAGACGCAAGTACTCGCATGAAGTTTAGCACTACAGCAGATAAAGAAACCATCTTCCTATACGATACAAGCAGGAAACTCATATCATATTCTAAAGGATTTGCTGTAAATAATGTACGTGAAATGGGAGCTGTAGGTGGAGCTGGGAATACTTTCGTGATTGTCGCAGGTGTTGGTGGAAATGTTGGTCAATATAGTATCAAGTGTGATGATGGAGGCACCTATAATAATACCTACCTCTATTCTACGGGTGTTAATAACAGTGATGCAGATAGGAACACAATATCCGAAAAATTGTATAATAACAATAGCTTCACTCTAGAAGCTGTAACAACTCTCCCTGTCACCTTCAAAGGTATATATGCATCCTTCTACTCACCTGTTGACTTGTCATTACCTTCGGACGTAAAAGCCTATACAGGAACGCTAAGTGGAGATAAACTGCTATTAACAGAAAAAGACTATGTACCTGCAAATACAGGTGTCATTCTGGAATTTGAAGAATACTCCAGTGAGACAACAAAAGATTTTACCATTCGTTCTACTGTAACTCCTGTCCTGGGAACTTCGTTGAAAGGCTATACAACTGCAACTTCTGTTGATGATGACGCCACAATGGTTCTTGGTAAGGATGGGGAAGACTGGGGTATCTATAAGTATCGCAGTGGCTCTGGCTCTGCCACCCTTGGAGGCTTCAAGGCCTACATGGATACACCAGATACTCCCGTGAAGGGCTTCACATTCAGCTTCGATGATGAAACAGGCATCAATACGGTTCAGGGAACAGGGTTCAAGGTTCAGGATTCTGAAATCTACAACCTGGCAGGTCAGAAGATGAGCCGCCTGCAGAAGGGTGTGAACATCGTGAATGGCAAGAAGGTTCTCGTTAAGTAAAAGAGAAGAAGTAAACGTAAAAGTTAAGTAAAAAGTATAAGATCTAATTCTCTATTTATCTAAATAAGCATACAACTATGAAAGAGAAAATATATATCGCACCTGCTATGCAAGTAGTACATGTCAATGGTACAAGCATAGTTGCCACTTCGAAGTTAGATGTGGATACCAATAAGACAACAGGCACTCAGTTCACCAAAGAGCAAGGCTCCTGGGGTGACATCTGGGGGTCAGATGACGATGAGTGATTTCGGCAAACCGAGATCACGGATTAACGGAGATGCGGAACCACGGAACCACGGAGCTGTCCGTGACTCCATGAGTTCGTGAATCCGTAAGTCCAAAGTATTTGTTCGGCTCTATAAGCAAAATATATAGAGTAAAAGTTTTTTCATTCGAAGAGGCTGGACTGTGAAGTTCGGCCTCTTCTTTTATACAACGATGGCGGCCGCAAACACACGTTGCAGCCGGAACCGGATACGACTGTTTCTTAGTCAGATTTTGAAAGCAGACTTTAATTAATTGCCTTCCAAATACTCTATTGGTGAGTAGCAAGGCAGTTCTGAGGCAGTAAAGTCCTTCTGGTTTCGCGTTATGATAATCGTTGCCCCAAATCGTTTTGCAGAGAAGTACTGCATAGCATCCTCAAAATCGGTGAATGTTGATGCGAGGGTGTCGCTGATGACAGAACGGTCAATAGTGGTTGGCGTACACAGGCTACTGAAATCTGCTAACTTGCGGAAGATTTCCGTAACAGGAACTTTGCTTTTCTCCATCAAATAGCTAACCGTAGCAAAAGTCATAGCAGAACAGCAAAGTTCAATCTCCTTATGATATGCCTTCGTAACGATTCTTGCAGCGGGCAGATAGAATTCGCCGCGCTCACAAAGGAAGTCAACAACAACGTTAGTATCAAGAAAAACCTTATCCATAGTTCTCAACCCAATGCTCGTGCATCAAATCCTTTGCGTCAACATTCCCTGACAATCCAGTACTGACGCTCATGTTACGGATAAAGTCCGGAATCTCTTTGGCGTCATCCACTACAGCGGCCTCCTTATGGGAGACTGCCAACATTCCTCGCACCAATGCTACGAGTTTGTGGAGCATCAACTCGTCGGTGATGGAATCAATGTCCTTAAACAAGGAATATTTCATTTCAATAGTTGACATATTACACTTCTTTAGAGATTTCCTGCCGCAAAAGTACATTATATTCGGTAAATCATCAAAAAAACGCATCTTTTTTTGATGATTTACCCCAAAACTATGATAATAGGAGGAAGAAAATTCTCTTCATATCTCATTTTTATCTTTTCTCTGCTTCTCTTTCATTTTAATTCCGTACCTTTGCAGCCGAATTTAATCAAAATGTGCCATTTATGGGAAAGAATTTTAAACGAACGACAGTGACGTCGGCGTTGCCGTATGCCAACGGCGGCGTGCATATCGGACACCTGGCAGGCGTGTATGTGCCTGCAGACATATATGTGAGATACCTGCGCCTGAAGGGCGAGGAGGTGATGTTCATCGGCGGCTCTGACGAGCACGGCGTGCCCGTGACACAGCGCGCCCGCAAGGAGGGCATCACGCCGCAGCAGGTGGTAGATCGCTACCACAAGATGATCAAGGACTCCTTCGAGGAGTTCGGCATCAGCTTCGACGTGTATAGCCGCACCACCTCGAAGACGCACCACCAGTTCGCCAGCGACTTCTTCCGCAAGCTCTACGACGACGGTAAGCTCATCGAGAAAACCACCAAGCAGTTTTACGACGAGCAGACGGGCACCTTCAAGACCGACCGCGACATCGTGGGCGAATGCCCGCATTGCCATGCGGAAGCCAACGGCGATCAGTGCGAGAAGTGCGGTCGCGACCTCGACCCCACGGAGCTCATCAACCCGCGCTCCAAGGAGAGCGGCGCCAAGCTCATCCTCAAGGATACCACAAACTGGTTCCTACCCCTGAACGAATACGAGGGCTGGCTGAAGGAGTGGATTCTCGAAGGCCACAAGGAGTGGCGCTCCAACGTCTATGGCCAGTGCAAGAGCTGGCTCGACATGGAGCTGCAGCCGCGTGCCATGACGCGCGACCTCGACTGGGGTATTCCCGTGCCCGTGGAGGGCGCCGACGGCAAGGTGCTCTACGTGTGGTTCGACGCGCCCATCGGCTATATCAGCAACACCAAGGAGCTGTGCGAGAGCAACCCCGAGCGCTGGGGCACATGGCAGCAGTGGTGGCAGCAGGAGGACACGCGTCTGGTCCATTTCATCGGCAAGGACAACATCGTGTTCCACTGCATCATCTTCCCCGTGATGATGAAGGCGCACGGCGATTATATCATGCCCGACAATGTGCCGGCCAACGAGTTCCTGAACCTCGAAGGCGACAAGATCTCCACCTCCCGCAACTGGGCTGTATGGCTGCATGAGTACCTGGTGGATTTCCCCGGCAAGCAGGATGTGCTGCGCTACGCCCTCACCGCCTCGGCGCCCGAGACGAAGGACAACGACTTCACATGGGCTGAGTTCCAGGCTCGCAACAATAACGAGCTGGTAGCCATCTACGGCAACTTCGTGAACCGCGCCCTGCAGCTGACGCAGAAGTACTACGACGGCGTCGTTCCCGCCTGCGGTGAACTCACCGACTACGATAAGGAAACCATCGCCGAGTTCAAGGATGTCAAGGCCAAAGTGGAGAGCCTCCTCGACAACTTCCGCTTCCGCGATGCCCAGAAGGAAGCCATGAACCTCGCCCGCATCGGCAACAAATACCTGGCCGACAGCGAGCCCTGGAAGGTCATCAAGACCGACCCCGAGCGCGTGAAGACCATCATCAACATCAGCCTGCAGCTGACCGCCAACCTGGCCATCGCCTTCGAACCGTTCCTGCCCTTCAGCAGCAAGAAGCTCTATGCGATGCTCAACGTGGAGCCTCTGGGATGGGAGAACTTGGGCAGCACTGAGCTGCTGCCTGCCGGCCACCAGCTGGCAAAGCCAGAACTGCTGTTCGAGAAGATCGAGGATGAGGCTATCCAGAAGCAGATGGACCGCCTGGCACGCATCAAGAAGGAGAATGAGGCCGCCAGCTATCAGGCGGCACCCGTGAAGCCCAACGTGAGCTTCGAGACCTTCGAGAAACTCGACATCCGCGTGGGACTCATCAAGGACTGCCAGAAGGTGAAGAAGAGCAAGAAGCTGTTGCAGTTCACCATCGACGACGGCACCGGCACAGAGCGCACCATCCTCAGCGGCATCGCAGCCTTCTACGAGGACCCCTCCGCGCTCATCGGCAAGCGCATCCTCTTCGTGGCTAACTTCGAGCCGCGCCAGATGATGGGCATCGAGAGCCAGGGCATGATCCTCTCCGCCGTGGATTTCGACGAGAGCCTCAGCGTGGTGACAACCACCAAGGACGTGAAACCCGGCAGCCAGGTGGGATAAGAATGAATCGCAAATCGTAAAATCGTAAATCGTCAAATTGTCAAATCGTAAAATCGTAAAATCACTATATGGGTTACTTATTTACATCCGAATCCGTTAGCGAAGGCCATCCCGATAAAGTGGCCGACCAAATCAGCGATGCCGTGTTGGACAACCTGCTGGCCTTCGACCCGCAGTCGAAGGTGGCGTGCGAGACGCTCGTCACCACCGGTCAGGTGGTGCTGGCCGGCGAGGTGAAGAGCCAGGCATACGTTGATCTGCCAGAGATTGCCCGACAGACCATCCGCCGCATCGGCTACACCAAAGGCGAATATATGTTCGAGGCCAATTCCTGTGGTGTCCTCTCGGCCATCCACGAGCAGAGCCCCGACATCAACCGAGGCGTAGAGCGCGAAGACCCCATGAACCAGGGCGCCGGCGACCAAGGGATGATGTTCGGCTATGCCACCAACGAGACAGAGAACTATATGCCGCTAGCACTGGACCTCAGCCACCGCATCCTGCAGGTGCTGGCCGAGATACGCCGCGAGGGTCGCGAGATGACATACCTGCGCCCCGATGCCAAGAGCCAGGTGACCATCGAATACGACGAGAACGGAACGCCCAAAAGAGTCGATACCATCGTGGTTTCCACGCAGCACGACGAGTTCGTGCAGGCGCTGGACGGCAACCAGGAGAAGGCCGACAGCGAGATGCTGGATCAGATCCGTCGCGATGTACGCGAAATCCTGATGCCGCGTGTCATCGAGGGCATTCAGAACGAGTCCGTGCGCGCCCTCTTCGACGACCACATCACCTACCACGTCAACCCCACAGGCAAGTTCGTCATTGGCGGTCCTCATGGAGACACGGGTCTGACAGGCCGCAAAATCATCGTTGACACCTACGGTGGCAAGGGCGCTCACGGCGGCGGTGCCTTCTCGGGCAAAGACCCCTCGAAGGTGGACCGCTCGGCAGCCTACGCAGCGCGCCACATCGCGAAGAACATGGTGGCCGCAGGCGTGGCAGACGAGATGCTGGTGCAGCTCAGCTATGCCATCGGCGTGGCAGAGCCCGTGAGCATCTTCGTTGACACCTACGGCAAGAGCCACGTGAAGGAGTCCGACGGCGAGATCGCCCGCAAGATCAAGACGCTCTTCGACCTGCGCCCACGTGCCATCGAAGACCGCCTGAAGCTGCGCGCTCCCATCTACGAGGAGACAGCGGCCTACGGACACATGGGACGCGAGCCGCGGCGCGTGAAGAAGGTCTTCACCAGCCACTACGGCAACCCCGTGACCGTTGATGTGGAGCTCTTCACATGGGAAAAGCTGGACTATGTCGAGCGCATCAAAGAGGCTTTCACGTTTGAATGATGAATGATGAATTATGAAGATAGCTGTTTATTGCGCTTCGAGCACTAAGATTCACCCCGATTTCTTCGAGGCCGCCAGCCAGCTCGGACGTGAGTTGGCACGCCGCGACCTTGAGCTCGTCAACGGTGCAGGACGTATGGGTCTCATGGCTGCCACGAGCGATGCCTGCTTAGCTGAAGGAGGGCGCGTGACAGGGGTTATTCCATCGTTCATGGTCGAGCAAGGCTGGCACCACACCAACCTCACTCACCTCATCGAGACCAGCGACATGCACCAACGCAAAAAGACCATCGCCAACATCAGCGATGGCTGTATCGCGTTGCCGGGCGGCTGCGGCACACTGGAAGAACTTCTGGAGGTGATTACCTGGAAACAACTTGGTCTCTACCTGAAGCCCATCGTCATCCTTAACATCCGGGGCTACTACGACCCGCTGCTGGAGCAACTGCAACGCGGCATTGACGAACACTTCATGGGTGCCCGTCATGCTGAGATTTGGCGCGTAGCCACGACTCCGGAGGAAGCTGTTGACCTTGTCCTGTCTACCCCCCTTTGGGATGCCAGCGTCCGCAAGTTTGCCGCGATATGACCCTTCCCCTACTCTACCGTCATACGGCAGGGGATGACTCACTGATGTCACAGAACGACCTGCTTTTCCGTCCTTCGACGCAGGAGGAGGTCGAGGCGGCAGATGTGTGGGGCATGAAAGGGACCCCCATAACCCCTTCCGCAGCGCATAGCGACACCGTCATCGTGACGCTGCTGATCGCCCTGCTGTGCGGCATGACAGACTGGCGACATCCCCAGCGCGTGCTCATCGCATTGCTGTTCTGTGTGCAAGTGGCATTGCTGGCCCTCATCACCGCACGGTACATCCATCTGGCATCGCCAATCGTCCCCAACTGGGAGCTGATGCTGGCCTATGCCCTTGTCATGTTCGCCTATCTGGCCTTGAAGCAAGGACTCTACCACTGGGTGAACAACATCTTTTTTACAAAAGACCAATGCAGCAAATGGCGCAGCTATTTTGCCTCGGTGCTGAGAGTGGAGACGATAGCCATTTCGCCCGTCGTTCTCATGTTCGTTTTTCTGCACATTGACATCCTTTTGGCCTTCGAAATCCTCGCCGGAGTGTTACTTTTTGTCAAAATTTGGCTTCTTTGGCGGTGCTTTTCAGTCTTTTTTAAGAAAAAACATGGTGTATTGCATCTTTTTGTGTACTTTTGCACCCTCGAAGGCGCACCCATCGTGGTTTTATGCACCTTTCTGATAGTAATAACAAGCACTCTGACACATTTATAGCAGGTAACGATGATCAAGAAGATACTGGTTTCCCAGCCCAAACCCTCTTCAGAGAAATCACCCTATTTTGATATTGCCGAACGCTACGGCGTAGAGATGGTTTTCCACCCTTTCATCAAGGTGGAGGGTCTTTCGGCACGTGAGTTCCGACAGCAGAAGATCTCCCTGTCCGAGCACACCGCAGTAGTCTTCACATCGCGCCACGCCATCGACCACTTCTTCCAGCTGGCCAAGGAGCTGCGCTTCGCCATCCCCGATGACATGAAGTATTTCTGCATCACCGAGCAGGTGGCTCTGTACATCCAGAAGTATGTCCAGTACCGCAAGCGTAAGATTTTCTTCGGCAGCACAGGAAAGATTGCCGACCTGCTGCCCCAGATGGTCAAGCACAAGAACGAGCGCTATTTCATCCCGCAGAGCGATGTCCACACCGACGAGATCAAGAACCTGATGGAGAGCAAGAAGCTGCGCCACACAGAAGGTGTCATGTACCGCACGGTGCCCAACGACCTGGAGAGCGACCAGCCCCTGGACTTCGACATGGTGGTGTTCTTCAGCCCCAGCGGTGTTCAGAGCCTGCTGAAGAACTTCCCCAACTTCCAGCAGGGCAAGATCGCCATCGCCACCTTCGGCCCCACCACTGCCAAGGCTGTCAAGGACGCCGGTCTGCGCCTGGATTTAGAAGCTCCCACGCCCCAGTACCCGAGCATCACCTCGGCCCTGAATGCCTACATCGCGGAAGCCAACAAGAAAAAATAATATCACAAGGTGGACGCAGTTCACACCTTTCCCAAAACCGAACGCTTGTGCAGCCGCAAGGCTATAGAGGCGCTCTTCGCGGGCGGAAACCGATCCTTCTCGGCTTTTCCGCTCCGTGTGGTTTATAGAGCTGTGCCCGAAGGTGCCACGCAGATGATGGTCTCCGTCTCCAAGCGCCATTTTAAGCACGCCGTAGATCGCAACCGCACGAAGCGGCAGATTCGCGAGGCGTGGCGCCAGAACCGCGACATCCTGCTGCAAGGCGGCGACCCAGGCCTGCACATCGCCTTCATCTGGCTGGCCGACGAACTGCAACCCTCAGACCTCATCCATCGTAAGATGAAGAACCTGCTGCACCGTGTCAAGGAGGCGAGGGATGAGGGTTTAAGGGTTTAAGGGGTTAAGGGGTTAAGAGGGTTAAGGGTTTAAGGATGATTCGGCAAATACTGATACTCCCCATTCGCTTCTATCAGCGGTTCATTTCCCCGCTGACACCTCCCTCATGTCGCTACACCCCCACGTGCTCGCAGTATGCGGTGGAGGCGCTGCAGAAACACGGTCCTATCAAGGGACTCTATCTGGCCATTCGCCGCATCCTGCGCTGTCACCCCTGGGGAGGTCATGGCTATGATCCCGTTCCCGACACCTTTCATTGGTAAGTTTTCCCATCGAAGCCGCCCGTGAGCCCTGTTTTGAACAAAAAAACAGTCTTCTACGCTGTTTTTTCGTGATTTCACACGCTCATTTTACACTTTTCTCTTTTCTCTTTGCTTATTTCACTAGATTTGTTGTATCTTTGAGGCCGAAAAAGCGATTCTTATGCTGATAGGTCAACAAGCTACCTGGCAACGTCTGCTCGCCGATCTCACGGCGAACCGCGTGCCGCATGCCCTGATGCTGACAGGACCTGCGGGAGCGGGTAAGCTGGCGCTGGCGGTGGAATTTGCCAAAGCTCTGCTCTGCCAGCAGCCGAACGCCGACGGCTCGCCCTGCGGCACATGTCCATCGTGCAAGATGGCCGCCAAGCTGGAGCATCCCGACCTGCACTTCACCTTCCCCATCGTGAAGGGCACACGCATCAAGACGGCCGAAGGGGCGCTGTCCGATGTGTATATCAAGGAATGGCGCGCCCGCGTGCTCGCAAGTCCATACTTCGACCTCAACGACTGGCTGGACGACATGGGTGCTGCCAACCAGCAGGCCACCTACTACGTGGCAGAGAGCGACAACATCCAGCGCAAGCTGGCGCTGAAGAGCAATCAGGGCGGACGGAAAGTGATGGTGGTGTGGCTGCCTGAGAAGATGAACCAGGAGACAGCCAACAAGCTGCTGAAACTGTTCGAGGAGCCGCCTGCCGGCACACACTTCCTGATGGTCAGCGAGGAACCGGACATGGTGCTGGGCACCATCCTCAGCCGCACGCAGCGCATCCTCGTGCCGCCCCTCTCCCACGAGGAATTCCTGCAGGCACACCCGCCCAAGGACGAGCGCCTGTTCCTGGACCTGTTCATTATGCTCATGCGCCTGAGCTACCAGCGCAAGGTGAAGGAGCTGCGCGAATGGAGCGAGCAGCTGGCCGGCATGGGCCGCGAGGCACAGAAGAGCTTCCTGCAGTTCTGCCAGCGGCAGGTGCGCGAGAACTTCGTCTATAACTTCCGCCTCCCGGAGCTCAACTCGCAGAACGCCGACGAAGCCGCCTTCAGCAAGAACTTCGCCCGCTTCATCAACGAGCGCAACGTGATTGCCATCACCGAGGAGCTGGCGACGGCCGAGCGCGACATCGCACAGAACGTGAATGCCCGCATGGTGTTCTTCGATTTGGCGCTGAAGATGATCGTGCTGCTCATTAAATAACAGGCCCATCCCCCTGCCCATCCCCCTGCGAGGGAGGGGAGCAATTACCTGACAAGAAGAATAGAAAAAACATTTTTCAATATGGAAGATAATCAATATACAAAGGATACCACCCCCACCCCTTCCGCAGAGACGACGATGCACGGGTCTATATGGGGCAGCGGGCCACGCGGCCTCTCCTACCTCGGCTGCCCGAAGCAGAGTTGCCAGCTGAATGTCTATGACTATCTGGCTGACATCCCCGGCAACACCGAGACAACAGACCTGGTGGAGGTGCAGTTCAAGAACACCCGCAAAGGCTTCTACCACAACTCCAACAACCTACCGCTGGAGAAAGGCGACGTGGTGGCGGTGGAGGCATCGCCCGGACATGACATCGGCACGGTGACGCTCACGGGCAAGCTCGTGCTGCTGCAGATGAAGCGCACGCCACCCAAGAACCCCGAAGACATCAAGCGCATCTATCGCAAAGTGCGCCCGGTGGACATGGAGAAGTACGAGGAGGCCAAGGCGCGCGAGCACGAGACCATGATTCGCAGCCGCCAGATAGCCAAGGACCTGGGGCTGGAGATGAAGATTGGCGACGTGGAGTACCAGGGCGATGGCAACAAAGCCATCTTCTACTACATCGCCGACGGGCGTGTCGATTTCCGCCAGCTCATCAAGGTGCTGGCAGAGGCCTTCCATGTGCGCATCGAGATGAAGCAGATTGGCGCACGCCAGGAAGCCGGTCGCATTGGCGGCTTCGGGCCGTGTGGCCGCGAGCTGTGCTGCACCACCTGGATGCGCAACTTCGTCAGCGTGGGCACGGGTGCCGCCCGCTATCAGGACCTGAGCCTCAACCCCCAAAAGCTGGCAGGACAGTGCGCCAAGCTGAAATGCTGCATGAACTATGAAGTGGATCAGTATGTGGAGGCCTCACGTCGTCTGCCCAGCCGCGAAGTGCCCCTGGAGACCATTGACGGCACCTTCTACTACTTCAAGGCCGACATCCTCTCGAACATGATCACCTTCAGCACCGACAAGCGCATCGCCGCCAACCTGACGACCATCACCGCAGAGCGTGCGAAGGAAATCATCGCCATGAACAAAGAGGGCAAGAAGCCCGATGCACTGGACAACACCGAGAAGGCCGCTCCCGCGAAGCCCATCGACCTGGCTGCGCAGGAAGACCTCACCCGCTTCGACAGCGCCCGCAAGAAAAAGAAGAAAAAGAAGAAGAGACCGCAGGAGAGTGGGGAAGGTGGAAGTTAAAAGTGAAAGAGTGAAAAGTGAAAAATTTTGGGGGGCTTTGCTCCTTTTGTGTTGCGCTTTTGTGCTTTGCTCCTGCAACCGCCCAGCCCTTTATGAATACCAGGCTGTCTCACATGACGGGTGGTTGTCCACGGACACGCTGCGCTATGAACTGAAGGAGGTGCCGCACGACGGGTGGTACTCCCTGACGTTGGGCGTGCGCTACGATGACACCTACGCCTACGACGACCTATGGCTGGTGGTAGAACGCCGACTGGGCGACCACTCGCGCCTGCGTGACACACTGCACATGACAGCGCTGCAGGACACCGTTGGCTGGCAGCCGCGGGGCTCAGTGCTGCACGAGCACGAAGAGATGGCCGCAGCCACCCGCTTCACTACACAACAAATGCCTGTCCGCTTGCTGGTCTATCATATCATGCAGCACCAGCGCCTGACAGGCATTATGGATGTAGGGTTGAAAGTGGAGTAAATCAGTACACCTTGATCATGATGATGCGGAAGCGAGCTGAGCTGAACGCCGGCAGCTCGCCGACTACCTGTTCGGCATACAGCAGCGAACTGGGGATGTACACCATCCAGTCATCACCCTCCTTCATATACTGCAGCGCCGTCCCGAAGCCCTCGGTGAACTCCGACACGTCGTTGGTGGTTGATGCCGCCGTCTCCACGTCGTAAGTGCCATAGAACGTCTGGTCAAAGACCTTCTCGAAGACATTGCCGTTGGAGTCCACGGCCGGAATCTGCCAGCCGCGATAGGCCACCTCCACGATGTCTGTGACGAGGGGGCACTTCGTGCCTGTTCCGCGCTTGAGGATCTTCACGCAGATACTGTCTTCGAGCAAACCACTTTGGAACGAGGGGCTCTTGCGCAGCGACTTGTACATGCGCCAGTCACAGTGCTGCTCCCATTCACCGCCGTACTGTGCACGTGCAGCGTTGATGGCCGTGCGGGCTGTGTCGGCTACCTGTCGGAACCAAGTGACATTACGAGCCTCCCAGTTCGTATAAGGATCGTATTCCTCGTTCTTGGAGCAGGAGGAGACCATGAAAGATAAAATACAAAATATAAAATATAAAATAGGAGAGACATGGAAACGCTGACGATGCATAGCAACGTCTTTCAATAAAACCTTTTTACTGATAGATGTCATTTTCACTGATATTTTATATCTTATATTTCATATTTTACATTCTGCGCGGTCTCTTACAACAGCTTCTTCAGCAAACTCGTGATGCTCACCTTGTCCTCGATGATACCCTGGAGGTCAGCGATGGGCACGCGGCGCTGCTCCATCGTGTCGCGGTCGCGCAGGGTGACGCAGTGGTCGTTGAGCGTGTCGTGGTCGATGGTGACGCAGTAGGGGCATCCGATGGCATCCATGCGGCGATAGCGCTTGCCGATGGTGTCCTTCTCGTCGTACTTGCAGTTGAAGTGGAAGCGGAGGTCGTTGACAATCTGCTGTGCAATCTCGGGCAGGCCGTCCTTCTTCACCAGCGGCAACACTGCGAGCTTCACGGGAGCCAGAGCGGCAGGCAGGCGCAGCACGACGCGCGTCTCGCCATTCTCCAGCTGCTCCTCGCAGTAGCTGTGGCACATCACGCTGAGGAACATACGATCCACGCCGATGGATGTCTCAATGACGAACGGCGTGTAGCTCTCGTTGGTCTCGGGGTCGAAGTACTCGATCTTCTTGCCGCTGTACTTGGCGTGCTGGCTGAGGTCGAAGTTGGTGCGGCTGTGGATGCCCTCCACCTCCTTGAAGCCGAAGGGCATGTGGAACTCGATGTCGGTGGCAGCGTTGGCATAGTGAGCCAGTTTGTCGTGGTCGTGGAAGCGGTAGTTCTCAGCGCCGAAGCCGAGTGCCTGGTGCCAGGCCATGCGCGTCTGCTTCCACTTGGAGAACCATTCGAGCTCGGTGCCGGGCTTCACGAAGAACTGCATCTCCATCTGCTCGAACTCGCGCATGCGGAAGATGAACTGGCGGGCTACGATCTCGTTGCGGAAGGCCTTACCGATTTGTGCAATACCGAAGGGGAGCTTCATGCGGCCCGTCTTCTGCACGTTGAGGTAGTTGACGAAGATACCCTGTGCCGTCTCGGGGCGCAGGTAGATGGTGTTGGTGCCCTCGGCGGTGCTGCCCACCTCAGTCTTGAACATCAGGTTGAACTGGCGCACGTCCGTCCAGTTGCGCGTGCCGCTGATGGGGCATACGATTTCTTCGTCCAGGATGATCTGCTTCAGCTCATCGAGGTCGTTGGCGTTCATGGCCTTCTGGTAGCGCTCATGCAGGGCATCGCGCTTGGCCGTGAGTTCCAGCACACGGCCGTTGGTGCTGCGGAACTGCGCCTCGTCGAAGGCATCGCCGAAGCGCTTGGCAGCCTTCGCCACCTCCTTGTCGATCTTCTCGTCGTACTTCGCCATCTGATCCTCGATGAGGACATCGGCGCGGTAGCGCTTCTTGGAGTCGCGGTTGTCGATGAGGGGGTCGTTGAAAGCATCTACGTGGCCGCTGGCCTTCCATGTCGTGGGGTGCATGAAGATGGCAGCGTCGATGCCGACGATGTTCTGGTGCAGGAGCACCATGGACTGCCACCAGTACTGCTTGATATTGTTCTTCAGCTCCACGCCGTTCTGACCATAGTCATACACGGCGCCGAGGCCATCATAGATATCGCTGGAAGGGAACACGAAACCGTACTCCTTGCAATGCGAAACAATCTTCTTGAAAACGTCTTCTTGTTGTGCCATGCTTATCGCGGCTTTGCCGCAGTTTAAAGTTTATTGTTTAATGTTTACGCAAATTTCGGGCGCAAAGATACGCAAAAAGCCGTAAACGGAAGCACGCAAGCGCGAAAAAATAGTCCACAGCGCCTCATTTCTTCACCCCTCTTCCTTACGCGCGGTCAAATTATTTGATATTTTTGCGGCCAAGAGAGGCGATTTTTTGGGGAAAGGAGCGCGCCGCATCATTTTTTTTCGTACATTTGCAGGCAAATAGGCTCGAAATGAAACGTGAGAGCCGCCATTAGACCGGAATTTCATCTAATAAATAGGAATGGAAGATAACATCGTGCCGCAGGACGGCATCACACACCACCTCAACAGGATGTACCAGAACTGGTTTCTGGACTATGCCTCGTACGTCATCCTGGAGCGTGCCGTGCCGCACATCGGCGACGGCTTCAAGCCTGTGCAGCGCCGCATCCTGCACTCCATGAAGCGCATGGACGACGGCCGCTTCAACAAGGTCGCGAACATCGTGGGCCACACGATGCAGTTCCACCCCCACGGCGACGCCAGCATCAAGGATGCCCTGGTGCAGCTGGGCCAGAAGGAGCTGCTCATCGACTGCCAGGGTAACTGGGGCAACATCCTCACGGGCGACGATGCCGCCGCCGGCCGCTACATCGAGGCGCGCCTGTCGAAGTTCGCCCTCGACGTGGTCTTCAACCCCAAGACCACCGAGTGGAAGCTCTCCTACGACGGCCGCAACAAGGAGCCCATCGTGCTGCCCGTGAAGTTCCCGCTCTTGCTCGCACAAGGCGCCGAGGGCATTGCCGTGGGCCTCTCTTCGAAGATCCTGCCCCACAACCTCAATGAGCTGTGCGAGGCCGCCATTGCCTATCTCCACGACGAACCCTTCCAACTCTACCCCGACTTCCCCACAGGCGGCAGCATCGACGTCTCGAAATACAACGACGGCCAGCGCGGCGGCGTGGTGCGCGTGCGCGCCAAGATCGAGAAGCGCGACAGCAAGACCCTCGCCATCACCGAGCTGCCCTTCGGCAAGACCACGGGCTCGCCGCAGAAGCCCAGCCAGTTCATCGACAGCATCCTGAAGGCTGCAGAGAAGGGGAAAATCAAGGTCCGCAAGGTCGAGGACATGACGGCCGCCGGCGTGGAGATCCTCATCCACCTGCAACCCGGTGCCAGCTCCGACAAGACCATCGACGCCCTCTATGCCTGCACCGACTGCGAGGTCAGCATCTCGCCCAACTGCTGTGTCATCGACGAGAACAAACCCTGCTTCCTCACCGTCAGCGAAGTCCTGAGCCGCTCAGTGGATAACACCAAAGAGCTACTGCGCAAGGAGCTGCTCATCCGTCGCGGCGAGCTGATGGAAGCGTTGCATTTCGCCTCCTTGGAACGCATCTTCATCGAGGAACGCATCTACAAGGGCAAGCCCTTCGAGAACGCCAACAGTACCGATGAATTGTGCGAATACATCGACGAGCGACTGACACCCTTCTACCCGCAGTTCGTGCGTGAGGTGACGAAGGACGACATCCTGCGCCTGCTTGAAATCAAGATGCAGCGCATCGCCAAGTTCAACAAGGACAAAGCCGACGAGGCCATCGCCCGCATGAAGGAGGAGGTGGCTGAGATCGACCGCGACCTGGCCAACATGATCGAGGTGACGGCCAACTGGTTCCGCTTCATTCAGGACAAATACGGCAAGGACCACCCGCGCCTCACCGAGATTCGCAGCTTCGACAGTATCGAGGCCTCGAAAGTTGTGGAAGCCAACCAGAAGCTCTATATCAACCGCGAGGAAGGCTTCATCGGCACTGGGCTGAAGAAGGATGAGTTCGTGTGCAACTGCTCGGACATCGACGATGTCATCATCTTCTACAAGGACGGCACCTACAAGGTCATCCGCATTGGCGAGAAGGTCTTCGTGGGCGAGACGGAGCGCTCGAAAGCCGAGAAGCGCAAGTGCCAGATCATCCATGTCGCCATCTTCAAGAAGAACGACACCCGCACCATCTACAACGCCGTCTATCGCGACGGCCGCGACGGCGCCTTCTACATCAAGCGCTTCAACGTCACCAGCATCACGCGCGACCGTGAGTATGACCTCACGCAGGGCAAGCCCGGCAGCCGTGTGGCCTACTTCACCGCCAACCCCAACGGCGAGGCCGAGGTCATCAAGGTCAACCTGAAGCCGAACCCCAAGCTCAAGCGTGTCTTCTTCGACAAGGACTTCAGCGAAATCATGATTAAGGGCCGCGCCTCGATGGGCAACCTGCTCACGAAGCTCGACGTGGAGCGCATCGGCCTGAAGAGCCACGGCAGCTCGACGCTCGGCGGCCGCAAGGTGTGGTTCGACCACGATGTGAAGCGCCTCAACTACGACGAGCACGGGCAGTATCTGGGCGAGTTCCACGCCGACGACCTGATACTCGTCATCCTCGACAACGGCGAGTTCTACACCACCAACTTCGACGTCAACAATCACTACGAGCAGAACCTGCTGCGCATCGAGAAATTCGACGTGCAGAAGGTGTGGACGGCCGCCCTCTTCGATGCCGAGCAGGGCTACCCCTACCTCAAGCGTTTCCCGCTGGAGGCCTCGGCGCGCCACCAGAACTTCCTGGGCGAGAACCCCGACAGCCGCCTGCTGCTGCTCACCGACACCGCCTACCCACGGCTCGTAGTCACCTACGCCGCCCCCGACGACTTCCGCGAACCCCTGACGATAGATGCCGAAGAGTTCATCGGCCAGAAGAGCTTCAAGGCCAAGGGAAAGCGCATCACCACACTCAATGTGGAGAAGATAGAGGAAATCGAGAACCCCGATGCGCCCTCTACACCACCCGTCGCCGAGGAAACGGAAACGCCGGAAGAAGAGACCAATGAGGCTAATGAGATTGAAGAGACCGACGAGGTCAATGAGACCAATGAGGCCGATGAGCCGGAAGAGTCCTATGAGCCCAACGAGGTCAATGACCCCGAAGACTCCGATGAATCCGCCGATTCTCAAAAGCCCCATGGCCCCTCCATACAACTCAACCTGTTTGACGATTAGCCATGAGCCGCGCCGTTGTATTTTATATTTTCTTTTTTATATTTCTTCTGGCGGCCTCAGCCCAGGACGGGCGCAACAGCACACACGCCACCGTCCTCGGCATCGGCGCCGTGAACCAGTTGGACACCTATTTGTCGCCCCTGAACTACAGTGGCCCCCAGCTGCAGTTCCTGCATGAGACCCTGCGCTACACCGACTGGGCCAAAGGACACATCACAATGCAGACCCTTTGGCAGGCCAACGTGTCCTACACCAAGAGCAGGGCAGCCCGCGGGCGCAACTACGGCGGCGATGTCAGCTACACCATCGGCTGGCACTACAACTGGCAAAAGACCTTCTCCACGCGCTCCAAGTTGCGCTTTCTGGTGGGACCTCAGCTCAACGCCAACGCCGGTGTGCTCTACAACACCCGCAACAGCAACAACCCCGCCCAGGCACTCGCCACCACCCACTTGGCCGCCTCGGGTGCCGTCATCTGGGATGTGCAGCTGGGCAGGCAGCCCCTCATAGCCCGCTACCAGCTGGACCTGCCCCTGATAGGACTTAAATTCAGCCCCAACTACGGCCAAAGCTACTACGAGATCTTCGAGCTGGGACACTACGACCACAACATCGGCCTCACCCATCCCTTCAACGCCTTCAGCAGCCGCCACCTCGTCACCCTCGACATCCCCTTCCGCCATACCACCCTGCGCGTGGGCTACCTCTGCGACATCCGCCAGAGCCACGTCAACGAGCTGAAATACCACAGCTACTCCCACGCCTTCCTCCTCGGCGTTGTCCGCCATCTCACCATCCAAAAACCCCGTCGCCGCACCCCCTCCGGCTTCGTCCTCTGACGCTTTTCCACGCCCTTTTTCTTTGATTGTCGGAATAAGCACCTATTTCATAGGCTGTTAGCAATCGTAACCCTTCTTGTATTTTTCCACACCATTCTTTTGGTAGGATGTCAAAAAAGGTCGTATCTTTGCAGCACCAAAAAACATTAACAGGTGCTATGACAATCCCAACAGGTTTTCGCAGGTTCTGTATGGCGGCGTGGATGACATGTCTTCTGACGGCTTGCACCACCCATCCATCTCCGACGACATCTGCCTCGACACTGGCTGAGGCAGAGGCGATGCACACATCGAGGCCCGATCGTGTGAAGGCCTATGAAGACCTGTTGCGCGCTGCTGTCCGCCAGGCGGAAGCGGAACACGACGGTCTCACCTGCGCCCGTGCCTACCTGCTGCTGTCTGCCCAATTGCAGTGGACAGACGAGGACGAGGCCATTGCGCTGGCAACAAAAGCACAGCAGGCCCTGCAACGGGTTCACATCGCACTCTTGTCCCCACAGAAGAGAGAGACGATGAAGGCCCTGCAACTCGACTTGATGTTGACAATGGCCGGTCTCTACGAGCAGAAAGGGGAAATATCGCGCGCACGTTCCTTATATCAACAATGCCGGAGGCACGACACATGCCGTAATGTGGCGCTGGGTCATCTGGCCAACCTTTGTCTCTCGGAGAACAATGCCATCGGTGCCTTGCAACTGGCGCGCCTGATGACACTCTCCGACGACCACAGCGCCGACATCGAAGCCCGCTTCATTCTGGCCAATTGCTACTTGCAGTGCGATTCCCTGCTACAGGCTCGACAGATCTACACCCACCTGGCCTCGCTGCCGAACCACAAGACGCGCTATGTGGCACAGCGCCACCTGACGGAGATTGCCATCCGACTGCGTGAACTCACCACCCTTCCTGCCCTGCTGGACTCCACGTTCTCGA
Organism: uncultured Bacteroidales bacterium; assembly: GCA_902779845.1. Classification (GTDB taxonomy): domain Bacteria; phylum Bacteroidota; class Bacteroidia; order Bacteroidales; family Bacteroidaceae; genus Physcousia. The sequence goes on from CACZCZ010000001.1 coordinate 46,637, forward strand.
GCGCCGAGTCGGTCTTCTTCGAGGCACTGCAGCAAAAGGACGTCTATTTCCACGCCACGCTGGAACAGGAACGTCGGGCAGAACATCTTGCCTATCGCCAGCGCCTGATGCTATGGGGCTTGTGTGGTGTAACAGTGCTCACCGTCATCGTCGTCCTCTTCCTGATAGCACTGACACGCCATCGTCGCCAGATTCAGGCACAGCGCCTAAAGGCAGAACAGCGCGAACGTGAACTCGCCGAGGAACGTGTGGTACAACAGGAGCAGAAGATTCTGCTGCTGCAACATCTGATTCTGGACAAGAGCGAAGTGCTGCAGCGCCTGCGTGCCGAAGGCGACAGCAAGAAACAACTTAGCCAGAAGGAATGGCAGGAAGTGGAGCAAATGCTGGATGGCGTCACCGACGGCTTTGTCAGGCGCCTGCGCACCAGCCATCCGGAATTCAGCGAGGAGGACATCCAACTGTGTATGTTGACACGCATGAACCTCTCCAACCAGGTCATCTCCAGCATCTATCTCATCACGGTCTCTGCGGTGAAGCACCGCAAGCTGAAACTGAAAAAGGAGGGCTTCGGGGAGTACGACGCGGCGCGCCCCCTGGACACAGTGCTCTTAGAAATCTGACGATGAAGCTATTAGGAATCATATTGATGCAGGCGATTACAATGTTCCAGCCTAAGGCCATCCTCCAAACGAGTGATGGCGACAGCATCGTGTCCGTGGAGATGAGCCACCATGAGACACGCATCTGCGTGCATCACCATGATTCGCTGACCCTTCCGCTGAGCACTTACCTCTCTGATGAGGCAGACCGGCACTATGCCCTGCGACACATCGAAGAGAGCACTCCGGACAGAGTATACGTGTTTGACCCTATCCCCACGACGACACGCATTTTCGACATAATCGTTGACCATCGCCACCGCTGGATGGGTGTCCACAGCGCCATCCGTGCCATCCGCTTCCCCGCCGTTCGCCTCAGATACGATGAATCAGCCATTATCCCCGATTCCATCGACAGAATCGTGCACGACATCAGCTTGGAGGACTTGCTGGACGACGATGTGTGGTACCACGCTATGAAAGCCTGCCTCCCGCTGTATCGCGACTATGTGTCGTGGAAATGGAAGCTCCCGCCCAACGCCATCTTCCTGCTACGACGCCTGCAGGAGAGAGCGCCCCAAACATCATCAGCCACGCGACACAGCGAAGTGCAGAGTCCGCAACAGACATCTGTCATATCCCCCTTTACTGAACCCCAACGCCCACGGCGTAAGAACTTCTTCCAGAGGCTCTTCAGCCGTTCCAAACGCAAAAAGGAGCAGACTCCGTCCGCTACCTCCCAACAAAAACCCCGTCCCCTCTCCCGCTTCGAGCAGAAGATGCTGCAGGAGTCCCGAACGAGAGGCAACTAAAATGCTATTATGATGAAACACGCAGTCCTTACCTTTTTTCTGCTCATGCCGCTATGGGCATGGGCGCAGATGACCATCACCACGCGCGTGGTGGATGCCGAGAGTGGTGAGCCCCTACCGCTGGTGGGGGTATATGTCAGCGAGGAGAACAACACACTGACGAACTTCGACGGCGAGTTCACGCTCACGGCGGAACCTGATGACAGAGTGCGCTTCACCTATGTGGGCCACGAGACGCTGACGCTGCGCGCCGCCGATATTCCCAAGACGTTGAAGATGAAAATATTGGATGCCACACTACAGGAGGTGACGGTGAAGGCCGTAGAGGGCACACTGCTGCAGGTGGGGCGCAAGATGGAGAAACGCTACAAACGCAAGGATGGTAAGACAGCTCAGTATTTCTACCGCCAGACATCGGTCTTAGGACTGAAGCAGGACATCGTGGAGGCTTTCGTAGAGGCCCACTCAGCCGTCAACCTGCGCCAACTGGAGTTCCTCACAGGACGCCATGGCGCACTGAGCCGCAAGCAATGGCAGAACAGCACGGTGAACGAGATGAACCTGCACCACCTGCTGGAGCTGGGCCCGATGGTCAAAGAGGCCTCCTTCTGGAAGCATCTCATCACGCCACTGGAGCCCAGCGGCGGCATCGGTTACCTGCAGCGCCACTATGACATCACGATGGAGGGACTCAGCGACGGCAGCCGCCAGCTCTACCGCTTCATCCTGAACCGCAGGGAGGAGGAAGGCCCGCAGGATGCTGAGCCAAGACCCATGATGACGGGCACCCTTTACATCGACAGTGCCACGTTAGAGCCGCTGACCTTCGAGGGGAAAATCGACCACATGAAACTCGTCATCGGCCAAGGAGAGCTCCGCAGTCCGACGTCATTCCCCGTGACGCTGGAGTTCCGCATTGACTACCGCAACGACCACAAATACCCCGAGGTGGCAAACCTGTCCATGCAGGCCAAATGGGGCAATCTCATGACACGCACCATGCTGTTCAATGTCGAGAGCCAGAAGCGCCTGCGCGTGAATAAGAATAAGAAAAAAGTACGCGAGAACATGCTCTCCACCATCGCCGAGACAGGTTACAACAAGACGTTCTGGGCCAACAACGAAGTCATCAAGCGGACTGCCGAGGAGCAGGCCATTGCCCAAGGCAGCGTGGATCTCATGCAAGCACGCATCGACAGCGTCGCCAACTACCAGGCTTCGCTGCCGCCGCTGGAACGCCTCAGCGACCGCCTGGAGCGCTTCGGGCAGGCCATCCCGCAGGAAAAGGTGTTCGTGCACATGGACAACACAGCCTATTTCCTCGGCGACACCATCTGGTTTGCGGCCTACCTGCGCAAGACCAACACCGACACACCCAGCTCCATGAGCCGCGTGCTCTATGCCGAGCTGTGGAACCACGACGGCTATCTGGTGGAACGCAAACTCGTGGAGATGAAGGGCGGCAGGGGACACGGCTTCTTCGCGCTGCCCGACACGCTCTACTCCGGCTACTTCGAGCTGCGCGCCTACACACGCTGGCAACTGAACTGGGGACAGACCGAGCACTTCCATGCCTGGTACACAGAGTACTATTTCTACAACAAGGCGATGGCCAAGGACTACTTCCGCGACTACGAGAAGCTCTACTCGCGCGTCTTCCCCGTCTATGACAAACCCAAGCAGCCGGGTGACTTCTACAAGGATATGACGCTGCGGCCGCTGCGCCGCTACTTCAAGAGCGCACCGAAGCCCGCCGAGCTGCGACTCTCGCTGTTCCCCGAGGGGGGCAATCTGGTGGCAGGCGTGCCCTGCCGCGTAGCCTTCGAGGCGGCCACCAGCGAGGGAGAAGTGAGAGAAGGCACTCTGCGTCTTCTCTTGAAAACAAACGATAATCCGGGCCACGGAAAAACGCGGAAAAAGACAAAAGGCAAAAAACCACAAGAAAAATACTACGAACTCCTCAGCGTGAGGACAGAGAACCGAGGGCGCGGCACCTTCACCTTCACCCCGAAGGAGGGCACGAAGTACGAGGCAGTGTTCACGCCCGACGAACAGCCCGCAGACGCCAAACGACCCATGACCGTGAGTCAGGACATCAAGAACATCAAGGCCGAGGGCGTCAGCCTGCAGGCGCATTATGAAAGCGCCACAGCATCCTGGCGCCTCGACATCGCTGCCGCAGGCAAGGCTGCGCGGCAGCCGCTGGGCGTCACGGTGATGAACGAGGGGAAGCTCGTACACTATGAGGAAATAAGACCCACCCCCGATGGTGATGGAGGGGAGAGCTGGCGCGTTGTTCTCGAAAGAAGTGAGGGCCTTCCCGCGGGAGTCAATCAGGTCACCGTCTTCGACAGCATCGGGCATATCTACGCCGACCGCCTCTTCTTCGTCACACGGCCCGAACTCACACAGCCCACGCTGCAATACACGGGCCTCAAGGAGCAGTATGCGCCGTTCGAGGCGATAGACATCGACATCACATCGGCACATCTCATGCCCGACCAGACCATCTCGCTCTCCGTGCGCGATGCCGTCCACACCGACAACACCTTCGACAGCAGTAACATCCTCACCGAGATGCTGCTCTCCAGCGAGATTAAGGGCTTTGTACCACAGCCCGACTACTTCTTCGAGAAAGACGACGAGGAGCACCGACGTGCCCTGGATCTGCTGATGCTGACGCAGGGCTGGCGACGCTTCAACTGGCAGGAGATGGCGGTGAAAGGCATGTGGGAACTCACACACCCCGCTGAGCACACTCAGATTGTCACAGGCACCGTGAATCGCTTCTGGGTTCAGGAGAATCTCTACGACCAAGTGCTGGCCGACCACGAACGCTTCATGACCGAGTGGACACCCTCACTGAGCGAGCAACAGAACATCCCGCTTGTTGATGCCGACGGACGTCCGACACCGTTCAAACCCCTCTCCGGAGGCGCTTTTCTGAATGGCATTGGAAACCGCAATATGGGCTGGAATCTGGAACCGCTGTACGAACGGCGCCAGAACATCGGCGCCATCGGCGACACCTGGCACGGCATCTTCTCCGAGCAAGGACACAGCTGGAACAACACCGACTACAACAACATGACCTTCAAGACCAGCAATTGGTACCGCCAGGAGCAGAAGAAACAGATGAAGCTGGCCGCACGGCGCTATGTGGAGACCGGCACCGTGAAGAAAGAAGTGCGCGTACACGCCGAGTTCGTAGATCCCTTCAACCTGAAAAACAACCTCATCGGCGAGACAGAGACCACGCAGGGCCGCTTCCAGATCGACCTGCCCCGTTTCGAGGGCAGCTGCCTGTTCTACCTCGGTGCCAGCGACACCACCCAATGGAAGAAAAAATGGGACGGCCTACGACGCCGTAAGCCCCACACATGGATACAGTTGGACAACTACGACGAGTATGACGCGATGGCCGGGCGGCTGCCAGACTACCCCGAGTACTACGTACGTCTGAACTACCCTTACCCCCGCTGGGTGAAGCCCTACACCTACTATCAGGTACACAACGCACCCCTGCGCGACACCACCTATCTGTCGCCACGCCTGCTGACAGACGGCACCCACCTGCTGGATCAGGTCACCGTACGCGCCCGTCACGGCGGCCTCAGACGCATCGATTTCTCCAAGCCGGCCTATGTCATCGATGCCTATGAAGCGTTGAATCTGGCCATGGATGCCGGACTGGCAAGCTATTCCATCTACTCAGAATGCATAGCCCTCAAGGTCTGTCAAACCCTCATCTCGGATATGGGAATGTACCGCAATTGGGATTTCAGAACCTATCAGGACAAGTGGGGAGCAGGCTACTGGTGGGGGCCGCTGGATCAAAAGCGGTGGGGCCTGCTCACATACATCGACAAATTCTACATCTACACAGACTACTCACCACGCCGCGAAGGCGACGAGCGCTATGATCAAGACAACCAACCCATGGTGTGCGTGAATTTTCAAGGCTTCCCCGACAAAGCCCAACGTGTTATCTATCGCGACCGCCGCTACATCCTCGACGGCTTTGCCTATCAGGAAGACTTCTACCACCCCGACTATAAGCGCAACCCGCCCACCGAGGGGCAGAAAGACTATCGACGCACCCTCTACTGGAATCCCGACCTGCAACTGGATGCCAGTGGCCACGCCCGCATCTCCTTCTTCAACAACAGCCAGCAGACCCAAATCTGCGTGGAAGCCAATGGCCAAGCCACCGACGGCTCCCTCCTCTACGGCGGCACCCGTCCATAGCTATCCAACTTAAAAACAAAGCGCCCCGCCACTCAATCAGTGCCGGGGCATTTTATCATTCGTCATTCTTGATTCCCAACGCACCATGCTGCGCTGGCGTTTGCAGCTTGCTGCATCGCGCTTCGATGCTTGGTGTGTTGCTTTTCGATACTGCAAAGGTACGACATTTCCATTGCAGTTTTCGAATGTTTTGGCAACTTTTTTTAAAATTTTTATGTGGTTGTCATGATTGTCATCATTGTCAATTGTCATTAAGAGATTCAGAAGCCAGAAGAATGGTCACAATTAGTATATAATAAAATAATATATTATTTTATTATATACTAATTGTGGGGTGTTTTCCCCTTTAGAAACCCTTAATGACAATCATGACAATGACAATGATGACAATGACAATGGCCGAGACAGGGCAGCTATGGTGAGTTCCTCTTCAAAGAGGGTCTCGCCCTTCGGCCTTCTATATATCGTCGTTTTCTTCATGATTACGTCGTTTGATACTGCAAAAGTACTGAATTATATTGAAATATCGTCAGAAATATCTGACTATAAGTTGATTAATTTTTAGGACATCCCTTAAAAAAGAAAAAAGAAAAGGAAAATATGGGGGAGAGGTGTTGATTTTTGGGCGTTTTCGTGTGGGGAATTGGAATATTTCGTACCTTTGCCGCGCCTAAGGAGTGGTCATTCATCACATCATGAGAAGAACCAGATGCCATATTCTACTGATTGTCACGTTGCTGAGTTTCCTCTGCAACGACTGCGCCGTGGCTCATTCCACGATGCAGACGGCACCGGGACTGGTGTACTACTGCACAGGCAGCAGCGATGGATGCTACCACAAGACGAAGACGTGTTCGGTGCTGAAGGGCTGCGCCGGCGTGGTGATGCCCGTGACACCCACGACGGCCAAGGGCAGAGGCCTCTCGGCCTGTCCGCAATGCATGAGTGAAAACAGCCCGGCACCTCAGAACACTGCGCCACGGCAGACTACGGCCTATGGTCCCGGTGCTGGCACTGTCGCTGGCACTGCCGTTGCCACCGGCGCTGGCGTGGCAGCCGTCACGGTGCCTAGGTCGAAGGCTGAGGAGAGGGCCATGGAGAGGCTGGAGCGGGCACGAGAGAAGGCTCGCAAAGAGGCTGAGAAGGCACAGAAGGAGGCTGAGAAGGCACAACGCAAGATTGAGAAGGCCGAGAGGGAGCGCGAGGCGGCACGGCTGAAGCAGCAGGCACGCGAGATGAAGGAGAACGCCAAGGCACGCAAACAGGCCATCAAGGAGGCCAAGGAGGCAGAGAAGCAGGCCAAGAAACTGGCGCGCGAGAAGCAGAAGGAGGCCAAGGCACGCCGTAAGGAGACGGCCAGCCTGCAGCGCGATGCGGAACTGCGCATTCAGCAGGAGTCACGCGATATACGCTCGGCTGCAGAGGACAAACGTCTGGAAGCTGAGGAACTCAAGCGCGAGGCCAAGGAGCTGAAGCGCGAGGCAGCAGCACGAAAGAGGTCGATAGCCATGGAGAAGAAGCGCATCGAAGCCGAGCAACGGCGACAAGCCGAAGAGCTGAAACGACAGGCTACACTGCAGCGCCAGGAGGCTGAACGCATCAAACGCGAGGCCGAAGCCATGCGCAAGGAGATGAAGGAGCAGGAGAGAGCCGCCAAGGAGGCTGAGAAGGCTGCCCGACGCGCCAAATAGGTGGGGGGAATGACCATTTTTAGGTATTCACTTGTAAAAAAATCGGCCGATTATTTGCGTGAATCACTAAAAGTAAGTACTTTTGCCCCGCAAACCAAACGATTATTCATTTAAAACCAATCTACAATTATGGCTTACGTAATTAGTGAAGACTGCGTTGCTTGCGGCACCTGCATCGACGAATGCCCCGTTGGCGCTATCTCTGAAGGCGACATCTACAGCATCAACCCCGACGAGTGCACCGAGTGTGGCACTTGTGCTGACGCTTGCCCCTCCGGCGCTATCAGCCTGGGCTAAACAGCAGCTTACAAGAAACAAAGACAGGCCGCATCACCAAGATGCGGCCTGTCTGCTTTTTCTATACTTTTCTATGGGTTCTTGCGCAGCAGGGTGAGACCGTCGCGCAGGGGCAGGATGACGGTCTCCACGCGAGGGTCAGCGGCTACGACATCGTTGAAGGCCATGATGCCGCGAAGCTGAGAGGACTTGGCGTTATCAACCTCACCCCCCAACCCCCTCTCCAAAGGGCGAGGGGGAGTGATTACTTGATCGCCCCACAGGGTGTTGTCAGCAAGGATGTAACCGCCCGGACGGACATGAGGGAAGACGGCATCGTAGTAATCAACGTAGTGGCGCTTGTCGGCGTCGATGAAGACGAGGTCGAAGACATCCTGCAAGCGTGCTTGCAATATGTCTTCGATGTGCAGGGTGACGCGGTCGGCCCAGGGGGAGTTCTCGATCCAGGGACGTGTGAAGTCCTCCTGCTCGTCGTTGATCTCATAGGTGTGGAGCATGTCGCCTGGCTTCAGGGCGCTGGCCATGGCTAAGGCGCTGTAGCCAGTGAAGGTGCCAATCTCAAGGACGAGGCGCGGACGAATCATCTGCGCCAGCATCCGCAACACCTGTCCCTGCAAGTGGCCGCTGGCCATGCGGGGGTAGTTGAGGTGGAGGTGTGTAGCGCGCCACAGGGCATGGAGATAAGGATGCTCGGGCGTGATGTGGGATTCTATGTAGTCGTCGAGGCTCAAGTGAATTTCTGATTTTTCATTCGTCATTCATCATTCGTCATTCTTCACTCTTCATTCTTCACTCTTCACCAGTGCTTCTACGGCCAGGCGGTAGCTGTCGAGGCCGAAGCCGCAGATGACACCGCGGCAGGCGGCGCTGATGCAGCTGTGGTGGCGGAACTCCTCGCGCTGGTGGACATTGGAGATGTGTACCTCTATGACGGGTGTCGTGATGGCACGGATGGCATCGTGGAGGGCGATGCTGGTGTGGGTGTAGGCTCCCGCGTTGAGGACAACGCCGTCGGCCGTGAAGCCCACCTCATGGAGCTTGTCAATGAGGGCGCCCTCATGGTTGCTCTGGAAATAGGTAAGCTCCACGTCGGGGTACTGTTGGCACAATTCTTCAAAGTAGGCCTCAAAGGAGCGAGCACCGTAGATGCCGGGTTCGCGACGACCCAGTAGGTTGAGGTTGGGACCGTTGAGAATGAGTATTTTTTTCATAATTGGAAAATGACGAATGATAAATGATGAATGAAAATTAAAGTGAAAAGTGAAAGAGTGAAAAGTGAAAAATAAAAATTTCTCTTAACCCTTCACCCTCGCTTGCAAGGCTCTCCCCCCCACGGGGGGAGCGGGGAGCGGGGCTTGAACTTACGCGGTTCTCTGGACCACGTAGTCAAGATAGCGGTGGAGGGCCATGGCGATGTCGGGGTTGTGGAGGTTGGGCAGGAGGCCGAGGGCCTCGTCGTGCAGGCGCTGGATCTCGCCTTCGGCGTAGGCGATGCCGCCGCTCTGGATGGTGAAATCCGTCAGCTCCTGTATCTCCTGGCGCGAGGCTTCGAGCGACCTTACGCGCAGGGCGAGATCATAGTAGCGGGCGTTGGTGGTGGCATTGAGCGCATAGATCACGGGCAGCGTGAGCTTTCCTTCCTGCAGGTCGTTGCCCTTGGGCTTGCCCACATTGAGGTTCTCGTCGAAGTCGAAGAGGTCATCACGCATCTGGAAGCAGAGGCCCACGAGGTGGGCATAGCGCCGCAGCAGAGCCGTGGTGGCTGCATCGGCGCCTCCGAGGGTGGCACCGGCATAGGCACAGGTCTCGAAGAGTGCTGCCGTCTTCTTGGAGATGACATCGTAGTAGGCAGCCTCGCTGAAAACGGTGCTGTGGGTGTTGTTGAGCTGCAGTAGCTCGCCGTCGGCCAGCATCTGACCCAGCCACGCCATCTGCTCCACGACGCCCAGATGATGTGTGAGGGCCACTTCGGAGAGCGCTTTCGACGTGATGAAATCGCCCACGAGCACCGCCGCCTTGTTGTCGAAGAGCGCGTTCACGGAGGGCTGGCCACGCCGCATGTCGCTCTCATCGACCACGTCGTCGTGCACCAGGCTGGCCGTGTGCAGCATCTCCAATCCTACGGCAGCATGCAGCACCTCGTCGGTGACCACACCGCCCTCGCGGGCACAGAGGATGACCAGCGTGGGGCGCATCATCTTGCCCAGCTTGCGGGTGAGATGGTTGAGGGCGGCAGCGAGGAGCTCGTTGTCGGAGTGCAGGGCCGAACGGAATAGGGCCTTGTAGCGTTCCAGTTCGGCAGCTATCAATTGATGGATTTCTTCTAACATTTCGGGCGCAAAGATACGAAGATTTAGTTTAAAGTTTAAAGTTTAAGGATTAAAGTTGGGGTTAGGGCTTGAAATTTGCTGTTTCTGCGGCCTCCGTTTCACAAAATTATTATAACTTTGCCGCATGAAACTCTTTTTACTCGACGCCTACGCACTGATTTATCGTGCTTACTACGGTTTTATCAAGAACCCTCGCATCAACAGCAAGGGAGAGAATGTCTCGGCCATCTTCGGCTTCGTCAACACCCTGGAGGAGGTGCTCAGCAAGGAGCAGCCCACACACATCGGGGTGGCCTTTGACCCGCATGGCGGCACCTTCCGCCATAAGGCGTATCCGCCCTATAAGGCACAGCGCGAGGAGACCCCCGAGGGCATCCGCTTTGGTGTGCCTATCATCAAGGAGCTCCTAGAAGCTTACAGGATTCCGGTCTTGGAGGTAGCGGGCTATGAGGCGGACGACGTCATCGGCACACTGGCAACACAAGCCGAGGCGCAGGGCATCGAGACCTATATGATGACTCCTGACAAGGACTATGGGCAGCTGGTGTCCGAGCACGTCAGCATGTTCAAACCCCGCTCCATGGGCCCCGGCTTCGACATCCTCGGCCCCGCGGAAGTCTGCAAGAAATGGGGCATCGAGCGGCCTGAGCAGGTGGTGGACATCTTAGGGCTGATGGGCGACGCCTCGGACAACATCCCCGGATGTCCGGGCGTAGGCGAGAAGACGGCCATGCAGCTCATACAGCAGTTCGGAGGCATCGAAGGACTGCTGGCGCACACCGACCAGCTCAAAGGCAAGCAACGCGAGAAGGTGGAGACGAACCGCGAGCAGATAGAACTGTCGCGCTGGCTGGCGAAAATCGTCACCGACGTCCCCATCACGCTGGACATGGAGGCGCTGGCCGTGCAGGAGCCCGATGGCGAGGCGCTCAACGCGATGTTTGAGCGCATGGAGATGAGGTCGAAGATGAAGACTAAGACGCAACCCCAGGCCTCACAGGCCTCACCCCTAGCCCCTCTCCCGTGGGAGAGGGGAACCAGGGCGCGGTCACCGTTGAGTCATGGGGGACAGCAGGATAAGAAAACAAGAGGGGGGCAACGGGATTTGTTCAGCAACGGACAAGGAGACCTGTTCGGCAACGGACAAGGAGATTTATTTTCTGCACCCGAAGAGCCCAAGTCAGCACAGGTATTTACTCCCCTCCCTAACAGGGAGGGGCAGGGGGGTGGGTCCTCTTCCCCCTCCTACTCCCTCTGTTCCACCCTCTCCGCACGCGCGAACCTTATAGAAAAACTACGCTCGGCCAAGGAAATCAGCATGGACACCGAGACGACTTCCACGCAGGCAATTGATGCGGAACTGGTGGGCCTGAGCTTCGCCGTCAAGGAAGGCGAAGGGTTCTACGTTCCCGTGCCCGAGAACCAGGACGAGGCTAGGGCCATCGTGGAGGAGTTCCGCGCCGTCTACGAGGACGAGAAGACGCTGAAGGTGGGACAGAACCTGAAGTACGACCTGATGGTGCTGGCAAACTACGGCATCGAGGTGCGCGGACCTATGTTCGACACGATGATTGCTCACTATGTGCTGCAACCCGAGATGCACCACGGCATGGACTATCTGGCCGAGGCCTATCTGCACTACAAGACCATCCACATCGAAGAACTCATCGGCGAGAAGAAGGCCGGAAAACCGCAGAAGACGATGCGCGACGTGCCGCCTGAAGAGGTGTGCCCCTACGCCGCAGAGGACGCTGACATCACGCTGCGCCTGAAGAATGTCTTCAAGCCGATGCTGGAGGAGGAAGGGTCGTGGGAGCTGTTCCGCGACATCGAGATGCCGCTGATGCCCGTGCTGGCAAGCATGGAGCTGGCCGGTGTGAGACTGAACACTGAAGCCCTGCAGCAGGTGGGCGAACAGCACACACGAGAGATGCAGGAGATTGAACAGGATATCTACACGCTGGCCGGCGAGGAGTTCAACATCCAGTCGCCAAGGCAGGTGGGCGTGCTGCTCTTTGAGAAACTGCAGCTCGACAAAAAAGCTAAGAAAACGAAGACCGGGCAGTACGTCACCAACGAGGAAGTGATGGAGCGACTGCGCACAAAACACCCCATCGTGGAGAAGATCCTGGCCTACCGCGCTAAACGCAAGCTCCTGAGTACATACATCGAGGCACTGCCCAAACTCATCAACCCGCGAACGGGGCACATCCACACCTCATTCAACCAGACCATCACGGCCACGGGCCGCCTGTCAAGCTCGAACCCCAACCTGCAGAACATCCCCGTGCGCTCTGCCGACGGCAAGGAAATCCGCAAGGCCTTCATCCCCGACGAGGGACAACTGTTCTTCTCGGCCGACTACTCGCAGGTGGAACTGCGCATCATGGCCCATCTGAGCGGCGACGAGGGACTCATTGAGGACTTCCGCCTCGGCCACGACATCCATGCCGCCACCGCTGCCAAGATTTTCCATAAGAAGATTGAAGAGGTGACGCGCGAAGAACGCGGACGTGCCAAGACTGCCAACTTCGGCATCATCTATGGCATCACGGCCTTCGGACTCACGGAACGCTTGGGCATCAGCCGAACAGAAGCCAAAGCGCTCATCGACAACTATTTCCTCACCTACCCCCGCGTGCAGGCTTACATGCAGGAAAGCATTGATTTCGCCCGCGCCAAAGGTTACACCGAAACCATCTGCCACCGACGCTGCTACCTGCGCGACATCAACTCCGCCAACGCCACCGTGCGTGGCTTTCCTGAGCGCAACGCCATCAACGCACCCATACAGGGCTCGGCAGCTGACATCATTAAGATAGCGATGATACGCATCCATCGCCGCTTCCGCGAGGAAGGAATCCGCTCTAAAATGATCCTGCAGGTGCACGATGAACTGAACTTCAGCGTACTACCTGAGGAGCGCGAGCGCGTGGAGCAGATTGTCCTGACGGAGATGCAGGCGGCCTTCACCATGAAGGTGCCGCTGATAGCCGACGCAGGATGGGGTGAGAACTGGCTGGAAGCGCATTAGACGGCATCACCCCACATGCAGTAGGGATAGCGCCGCAGGTGAGCATTGTAGTAGCGGCGGTCGCCCGTGACCTCATCACCGAGGAACGCAGGACGCTGGAAGGGCTCGTCGGCAGCAGACAACTCCACCTCGGCCATCACCAAGCCTTCGTTCTCGCCAAAGAACTCATCGACCTCGAAAACATGACCATCGGCCATGCGCACAAGCCACCGCTCCTTCTGAATGGTGCCTGGTTCGCATAGCTGCATGAGTTCCTGCGCATCGGCCAAAGCCACCTCGGTTTCAAACTCGTAGCGGCTGATGCCGCCATCGCGGCTGGGACCTTTGATGGTCAGATAGCCGCGATTACCACGGATACGGACGCGCACAGTGCGCCCGGAACCGGAGCAGATGTAACCTTGTTCGATGCGTGTGTGGTCGTAGGCGAGCGCCTTGAAGCTGTCGTCAAGAACGCGGAACTTACGTTCGATTTCCTGAGCCATCGCTTAGGCGTACATCAACAGATAACCCACGAGGATGATGAGGAAAAAGACCAGCAGACCGCCGACAATCCAGTTGATGACGCGCTTGGCCTGACGTTCTTCGCGAGCAGCCTTCTTGGCTGCGCGCATTTCTTTCTTTGCTTTACTCATAGTATGATAGTTTTTAGGACTTATTAGACTTATTGCGGGCCAGAAAGCTCACAGGCAGGACGGACTTATTCTCCGCCGAACTCCATGAGATAGGCCTTGATGAAGGCATCGATCTTGCCATCCATCACACCGCCCACATCTGAGGTCTGGTAACCCGTGCGATGATCTTTGACGCGGCGGTCGTCGAAGACATAGGAGCGTATCTGAGAGCCCCACTCGATCTTCTTCTTGCCGGCTTCCACCTTGGCCTGCTCCTGCATACGGTGCTGCAGCTCTTTGTCGTAGAGCATGGAGCGCAGCAGTCGCAGGGCGTTCTCCTTGTTCTTGGGCTGGTCGCGCGTCTCGGTGTTCTCAATGAGGATTTCCTCCTCCTCGCCCGTGTAGGGATCTTTGTATTGGTAGCGCAGACGAACACCTGACTCCACCTTGTTCACATTCTGGCCACCGGCACCGCTGCTGCGGAAGGTGTCCCATGAAATGCGCGCCTGCTCGATGTTCACCTCGATGGAGTCATCGACCAGCGGCGTGACGAAGACAGAGGCGAAGCTGGTCATGCGCTTGCCCTGGGCATTGTAGGGACTGACGCGCACCAGGCGGTGGACACCGTTCTCGCCCTTGAGATAACCATAGGCATAGTCGCCCATAATCTCCAAGGTGCAGGACTTGATGCCGGCATCATCGGCCTCCAGCAGGTTGCTGACCACACATTTGTAGCCATTCTGCTCGGCCCAGCGCATATACATGCGCATCAGCATCTGCGCCCAGTCCTGGGCCTCGGTGCCACCGGCTCCTGAGTTGATCTTCAGGACGGCATCCATGGAGTCCTCCTCTTTCTGAAGCATGTTGCGCAGCTCCAGGGACTCGATGGCATCAATGGTCTTGGCATAGAGGTCATCAACCTCTTCCTCGGTGACCAGGTCCTCGCGATAGAAATCAAAGGCCGTTGACAGTTCATCGGCATAAGTACGCACCTCGGCGTAGCCCTTGATCCACTTCTCCAGGTTCTTGACCTTCTTCATCTGGTCCTCGGCGCGTTTGGCATCTTCCCAGAAATCAGGTGCTTGTGTACGTAGCTGTTCCTCTTCATATTCCATCTGCTTGCGGGGAATATCGAGGTATTTGTTGAGCGCCTCCACGCGCTCTTGGGTTTCCTTCAGTTGATCTTGAGTAATCACGCTTCTTATTAACGAATTATCGATTGATGATTGATATGTTTCGGATGTTACGACTCAGCATACATGGCATCTATTTGTTCCTTATAGTTCTTGGCGATGACTGGGCGCTTGATTTTCAATGTATTGGTGAGCTCGCCGCGCTCCATCGAGAAGGGCGTGGGCAGGAGCGTGATGCGCTTCACCTGCTCGTAGTGGGCAAACTCCTGCTGGAGCGTCTGAATGCGGTCGAGCACCATCTTCGTAACCACGGGATTCGCACAGAGTTCCTCGCGCGAGGCAAAGGCGATGGCGTTGTCGCGGGCCCACTGCTCCAACAACTTATAGTCGGGGATGATGAGCGCCGAGACAAACTTGCGCTCGTCGGCTATGATAGCTATCTCGTCAACGAAACGATCTACCACGAACTTTGATTCCAGCGCCTGCGGCGAGATGTACTTGCCATTGCTGGTCTTAAAGAGATCCTTGATGCGGTCGGTGAGGTAGAGTTCGCCGTTCTTGATATAGCCACTGTCACCCGTATGGAACCAACCCTCGGCATCGATGGCCTGAGCGGTAATCGTGGGCTTGCGGTAATAGCCCTTCGTGATGGTTTCGCCCTTGAGCAGAATCTCGTTGTTCTCACCGAATTTGATGTCAATGCCTTTGAGCACACGACCTACGGAACCAACACTCACCGGGGAGTCGTGCCAGTCGCAGGAGACGGTGGCGGTGGTCTCTGTCAGGCCATAACCCGCAGTCATATTGATGCCGCACGAATGCACGAACTCCTCGACCTCGCGCGGGATGGCAGCGCCGGCCGTGGGGAAGAAATGAGCATTCTCCAAGCCCAGCGTCTTCTTCAGAAGCGAGATGATGGTCTTCTCGTAGAAAAGATAACGCAACTTCAATGGCAAGGGGGGCACCAAGCCGCGCATCTTATAATCAACGTTGTAGCGCTTGCCGATGGCAAGGGCATCAAGTATCAGTTTGCGCTGCATAGCGCTGCTGGTGGAAATCTTCTCCTGCACACCAGAATAGACCTTCTCCCAGAAGCGGGGCACAGCAGCCATACAGGTGGGATGTACCTCACGCAGCGTCATTTGGATATCCTGAGGTTTGAGATTGATAGCCAGCTGAGCGCCACGACTCAGGCACCAATAGCTCCATGCCCGCTCGAAGACATGGGTGAAAGGCAGGAAGCACATGATGACATCCCCCTCGGAGAGATGCATGACGCTGTCGTTGGCGGGGATGGCTGCGCTGTACATACGGTAGGTGAGCATCACGCCCTTTGAGACACCCGTAGTGCCGCTCGTATAGAGGATATTGGCGAGGTCATCGGGTTGCACGGAGGCGGAGCGCTGGGCGACCTCTTCTGCAAAGGGACAGCCATCGCCCATAGCCAGAAACTCGTCAAAATAAAGGGATCTCTGGTCACGCGGGTTCTTGACGACGGTACGGTCAAAAATGATGAGACGCTCCAGCGTGGGACAAAGGCTCAGCACACGGAAAGCGGTGTCATACTGATACTGTTCGCCGACGAAGACATAGCGAATGGAGGCATCGTTGATCATGTACTGAATCTGGGCCTCGCTGCTCGTGGCATAGAAGGGGATGCTGACAGCACGAATACCATACGTTCCAAAATCTACACAAACGCCCTCAGGCTTATTCTGCGAGAACACTGCGATATTCTCTTGTACACCAACACCCAACTTCAAGAGGGCATTGCTCACAAGTGATACCCGCTGAGAGAATTCGTTCCACGAAATGGTCTTCCATGTAGCGCTTTCGTAGTCGCGGTAGCTCAGCGCAATGCGCTCGCCATAGACTTTTGCTTGCTCATGAATGAGCACGGATAGAGGAGACGTATTCAGCATAATAATCCTGTTTGAATGCCACAAAGGTAGTCATAATTTACGATTTACGATTTACGATTTGCAATTTATCTTGCTTTTTTTCCTTTTTTTTCTTGAAAAGAGCTACCTTTGCGCCCAAAAAGGAACCGAGACATGCAAGACATCAACATCTTGACACGCGAGGCAGTGGCATTGCTACAGAACCTCATCGCCACCTCGCGTCTCAGCCGTCAGGAGACAAAGGCTGCTGAGATAATGGCCCATTTCATCGAAAGCAAACAGCTGGATGAGCACGGCGAGACGCTCTTCTCCATGCATCGCGATGCCAACAACACTTGGTGTATCGCACGCGGATATGACGCCCTGCGCCCCACCCTACTCCTAAATGCACACATCGACACCGTCCGCCCTGTTGCCGCCTGGCAACACGATCCGCTCACGCCAACGCTCGAAGGCGACCGCCTCTACGGACTCGGCAGCAACGACGACGGGGCCTCGCTGGTGAGCCTTTGGCAGGCGTTCCATGTCCTCTGCTCAAAGCCCCAAAGCTACAACCTCATCTTCCTGGCATCAGCCGAAGAGGAAGTGTCGGGACACGATGGCATCGAACGTGCCATCCCACAGCTACCGCCTGTGGACGTGGCGCTCGTGGGCGAACCAACAGGAATGCAACCCGCCATCGCTGAGAAAGGACTGATGGTGCTGGATGTCACAGCGACCGGAAAGGCTGGACATGCCGCGCGCAACGAGGGCATCAACGCCATCTACCGTGCCATGGAGGATATCGAATGGTTCCGCTCCTTCCACTTCCCCAAAGAGTCACCCATCCTCGGACCTGTCAAGATGAGCGTGACGGTCATCAACGCTGGTACACAGCACAATGTCATTCCCGACAGCTGCACCTTCACTGTAGATGTGCGATCCAATGAATGCTACACCAATGAGGCCATCTACAACACCATCTGCACCCATGTGAAGAGCGATGTCCACGCACGATCTTTCCGTCTCAATTCCTCGCGCATCGATACAAGCCACCCGCTGCTACAGCGCATCCTGACGCTTGGCCCAACGCTAAGTGGCCAAGCTCGCACGCCCTTCGGCTCCCCGACGCTCTCCGATCAGGCGCTTATGCCATGGCCTTCAGTGAAAATGGGACCCGGCGACAGCGCACGCAGCCACACAGCTGACGAGTATATCTGCATCAGTGAAATCGAAGGGGCCATTCGTGACTACATCACAGTGCTTGATGGCCTGCAGTTGTGACACAAGTGTGATAAAACACAAACCTAATCAGCACTTTTCATACACATTGCATGCATAATTAAAGAAAAGATTGTACTTTTGCGCCAAATTATTCAAGATTCATGAAGAAGATATTTTTTCTGGCAGCATTGCTGGCTGCAACCTCGATGATGGCACAGACAACGAAGAAGAGTTTCACACTCGATGACCTCATGCCAGGCGGTTCCACGTTCTGGAACCTGCAACCCAAGTACATGTTCTCCACATGGTGGGGCGAAGTACCCGTGGAACTGACAGTGGATGAGGCGAAAAGAGTGAAAAGTGAAAAAGTGAAAAGTGAAAAATCGAATCATGATGACATTCTGTTCACAGCTAATGAGCTCAACGCCGTTCTCGGCGAGAAAATCGTTCGGGCATGTACAAATCTCACCTTCCCCTATGCCGACCAGCCAGTGGTGAAGGTGCAGACGCCGAAGGAAATCATCCTCATCGACTTCGAGAAGAAGGAGGTGGTGTGGCGAGGCCAGATTCAGGAGGGTGCCAGCGAACTGACATGGAACAAGGTGAGCCGTGCGATGGCCTACTGCATCGGCTCGAATGTCTTCGTGCAGACGGCCGACGGCCAGCGCCGCCAGCTCACCACCGACGGCAACGACGACATCGTCTATGGCCACAGCGTCAGCCGCGATGAATTCGGCATTTCCAACGGCCTCTTCTGGAGCCCCGACGGTCAGCGCTTGGCCTTCTACAAGAAGGACCAGAGCCGCATCCCCAGCTACCCGCAGGTGGATATCACCCAGCGCATCGCCGCCACCTACGTGGATAAATACCCGATGGCGGGCGAGGAGTCGGAGGATGTCAGCGTGGCCGTCTTCGATGTGCCCACGGGCAAGACGGTGTGGCTGCAGAACCCCAAGCCCAAGACGGACTACATGACCAACCTCTCATGGGCGCCCGACGGCAGCAAGCTCTTTGTCTTTGAACTCAACCGCGACCAGAACTTCATGCAGCTCTTCGGCTATGATGCGGCCACGGGCGCCAAGGATGCGGAACCACTCATCGAGGAGAAACACCCGAAGTATGTGGAGCCTCTCCACACGCTGACGTTCCTGCCATGGGATGCCACGAAAGCAGTGATGCAGAGCACCCGCGACAACTGGAACCACCTGTATCTTATCAATTTGTCCAAGAAGATGTATCCCGAATGGCGCGAGGCAGCAGGCGGGGGCACCGCCTGCGACCACATCGCAGTGACGCTGCTCACACCGGGCGACTTCACCGTGCGCGACTTCCTGGGCTTCAACCAAAATGAGAAAACAGCCCTCTTCATCGGCAATGTCACTCATCCCCTGCACCACACGATTCACGCAGTGAAAGTGAATGAGAAAGTGAAAAGTGAAAAATACATATTACTTTCAGCGGGTGAGGGTGTGCACAGCGCCTCACTCAGCGCCAGCGGTTCCCAGCTTATCGACACCTACTCTTCGCCGACTGTAGCGCGCCGCGTCACCCTTCTGTCCACCAAGAAAGGGACCGGGAAAGCGGGAGATGGGTCTTCCATTCTCCTTGATGCCGAAGACCCATGGAAGGACTACAATGTGCCGGAAATCACCAGCGGAAGCATCAAGGCGGCCGACGGCGTCACAGACCTCTACTACCGCCTCATCAAACCTGTGAACTTCGACCCCACGAAGAAATATCCCACGGTGGTCTATGTCTATGGCGGCCCCCATGCCCACAATGTGCAGGCCTCACGCGGCTATTACTTCCGCGGTTGGGAAATCTACATGGCACAGAAGGGCTACGTCATCTTCGTGCTCGACAACCGCGGCTCGCAGTATCGCGGCCAGCAGTTCGAGCAGGCCACCTTCCGCCACTTGGGCGACGAGGAGATGAAGGACCAGATCTGCGGCGTGGAGTTCCTGAAGACACTGCCCTACGTGGATGCTGATCGCCTGGGCGTGCATGGCTGGAGCTTCGGCGGCTTCATGACCACGAACCTAATGTGCACCTACCCCGATGTCTTCAAGGTGGGCGTGGCCGGCGGACCGGTCATCGATTGGAAATACTACGAGGTGATGTACGGCGAGCGCTATATGGACACGCCGCAGCAGAATCCAGAGGGCTATGCCACGTCCGGACTGCTGCCGAAGGCCAAGAACCTGAAGGGTCGCCTGCAGATCATCCTGGGCTACAACGACCCCACCTGCGTGCCACAGCACTCCCTCTCCTTCATCCGTGCCTGCATCGATGCCGGCACACAACCCGACCTGTTCCTCTACCCGGGCGACGGGCACAACATGTTCGGCACCGACCAAGTGCATCTGCACGAGCGCATCACCCGCTATTTCGAAGATTATTTAAAATAACTCATAATGAACATCCTCTTACTCGGCAGTGGCGGCCGCGAGCACGCCCTCGCCTGGAAAATCGCACAGTCGCCCAAGATTGAGAAACTCTACATCGCTCCCGGCAACGCCGGCACCTGTCAGGTGGGCGAGAACGTGGCCTTGAAGGCCGATGATTTCGAAGGCATCAAGCACTTTGTGCTGGAGCACCAAGTCGATATGGTCGTCGTAGGCCCTGAAGACCCGCTGGTGAAAGGCATCTATGACTTCTTCCGCGACGATGCCCAACTGCATGACATCCCCGTCATCGGCCCATCGAAAGCCGGTGCACAGCTGGAGGGCTCCAAGGACTTCGCCAAGGGCTTCATGCAGCGCCACGGCATCCCCACAGCGGCCTACCAGACCTTCACCCCCGACACCGTGGAAGAAGGTTGTGCCTTCCTCGCCACACTGCAGGCTCCCTATGTCCTCAAGGCCGACGGCCTCTGCGCCGGCAAGGGCGTCCTCATCCTGCCTACGCTGGAAGAGGCACAGAAGGAACTGCGCGAGATGCTGGATGGCATGTTTGGACAGGCCTCGGCGCGCGTGGTCATCGAGGAGTTCCTGAGCGGCATCGAATGCTCTGTCTTCGTGCTCACCGATGGTAAGAACTACAAGATCCTGCCCGAGGCCAAGGACTACAAGCGCATCGGCGAAGGCGACACGGGGCTGAACACCGGCGGCATGGGCAGCGTATCGCCCGTACCCTTCGCCGACAAGGCATGGATGCAGAAGGTTGAAGACCGCATCATACGGCCCACGGTAGAGGGCCTTGCCGCCGAAGGTCTCGACTACAAAGGCTTCATTTTCTTCGGCCTCATCAACTGCGGCGGTGACCCCAAGGTCATCGAGTACAACTGCCGCATGGGCGACCCCGAGACCGAGACCGTCATGCTGCGCATCAAAAGCGACCTGGTGGATTTACTGGAAGGCGTGGCCGAAGGCAACCTCGCCAGCCGCTCCATAGAGTTTGATCATCGCTCTGCCGTCTGTGTGATGCTCGTGAGCGGCGGCTACCCCGGCCATTATGAGAAGGGCAAGGTCATCACGATGAACGATGCGCATGCGCTCAGCGAAGACTCCATTATCTTCCACGCCGGCACAGCCTTGAAAGATGGTCAGGTGGTGACAGCCGGCGGACGCGTCATCGCCGTCTCCAGCTACGGCAAGGATAAGGCTGAGGCACTGGCCAGAAGCTTTGCCGGTGCCCAACAGATACAATTTGAAGGTAAGTACTTCCGCCGCGACATCGGAGCAGATCTCTAAAATTGAATAATTGAAAGATTGAAAGATTGGAGAATTGAAAGATTGAAAGATTGAAAAGGCGGTTGCAAAATAAGGTTGCTGAGAGCTCGGCGACACTGCCCACGGCATGTGTCCTGACAACCATATTGTGGTTTCTGCCACAGGCAACCTATTCATTGGAATATCTGAAGGGGTGGGTAATATGTGGCATTACCACCTATATCATCATCGAGACTTCCGCCAAGCAGGCACTACTACGCGTACGCTCCCGCATCATCTCGTCGCTCTTCCTGCTATTGATGGCTGTCAGTGTCTTCCTGCACCCTTTCAGCACAAGCTCTATCTGCCAACTGTGCCTAATCATCAGTATCTCCTATGTCCTGCGCACTTATGAGCATCCGAAGCCGGAAGTTCATACCCTACACACCTACCTGTTCATCGCCTTGGGCAGCCTGTTCTGGGCGCCTATGCTGTTGCTGTCACCCGTCATACTATGGAACCAAGGCATCTTCCTGCGCTCCCTCAGCTGGAAGGGACTTGGTGCAGCACTCATCGGATTACTCACACCTTACTTCCTTTGGGCTACGGTCTTGACTGGATTGTCGATATTCTCATTCTTCTCGGAGCCATGCTCTGAGGTTGCCCTGTTCTCGTCCGCAGCCTTTGCACCGCTCCTGCAACACGCAACAGCAGTCATCGCTCCATTCTACGAGCCCTTCGACTGGCAATGGAACATGGAGAGCCATCGCATTGAGACGGCGGCTTTCGGGTTCACACTACTGCTGAGTCTGACAGGGTTCATCCACTATCTCCGCAAGAGCTACGATGACAAGATTCGCGTGCGCATGTGCCACTACACTTTTCTCACCTTGCAGGTCATTCTTCTGGCATGGTTAGTGGTTCAGCCCGCACACTTCATGGATCTCTATCCCCTATGGCTCCTCTGCGTCGCGCCTGCGGCAGGACATTTCATTGCCCTCTCCCGCACATGGCTCTCCAATGCATGGTTTATCATCCTTTCTATTCTTCTTATCACCCTTGGCCTCCTTCCTAGCTTTACTTGAATCTTGGGGCTATCTGGGCATGCTCGTTGCAGCCTTCATCGCCGGTAGCGTCTTCCCCCTCAGCAGCGAAGTGGTGCTGACGGCGCTCATGCTGGCTGGCCTCAACCCCTTGTACTTATTCATTGCCGCCAGCATAGGTAATATAGGCGGTTCCATGTTCAACTATGGCATCGGCACTCTCGGCAAGATGGAATGGATTGAGAAGTATCTCCACGTAGAGCGCGAGAAGATGCTGCGTGCTCAACAATGGATTCAACGCTATGGTGTATGGATGGGACTCTTTTGCTCGCTCCCGTTCATCGGCAGCGTCATTGCCGTCACTCTTGGCTTCACGCGCACCAATCCTTGGCTCTCGCTGCTCATGATCACCATTGGCAAAACCGTCCGCTACGCCCTTCTCATCTTTGTAGTAGCGCAACTATAACATTCGTCATTCGTCATTCGTCATTTCATGTTGAAAAGATATACAGACCTCTTCCTTGACTTCGATGACACGCTCTACGACACCCATGGCAACGCTGTCATCGCGCTCCACGAACTCTTTGATCAGCTTCATTTAGACCGCTATTTCCCAGATCCCGAAGTCTTCCACGATGAATACTGGAAGACCAACATCGACCTATGGCGGCGTTACGCCCAAGGAGAGATCACACGCGACTATCTGATTGTAGAGCGTTTTCGCAGGCCCTTGAGCTTTGGCCATGGGCTGGAACCTACAGAAGCCTACTGCCTTGAAGCCAGCAACCAGTTCCTTGACAACTGCGCTTCGAAGCCCGGCTTGGTGGAGGGAGCTAAGGAACTCATGGACTACCTGCGCGCCAAGGGCTACAGAATGCACATGTGCAGCAACGGATTCCATGAGGTACAGTACAAGAAGCTGCAGGCTTGCGGCCTCTACGACTACTTCCAGACCATTATCCTGAGCGAGGATGCAGGTTTCAATAAACCCGACTTGCGCTATTTCGACTATGCTTTCCACGTCTCAGGAGCGCAGCGTGACACCACGCTCATGATTGGCGACAACTTCGACACGGACATCCTCGGCGCACAGCGCGCAGGCCTCGACACCGCCTTCTTCAACCGCTTCCCGGAATACCCTGCTCCCCAACCTGTCACCTTCGAAGTCACCTCATTACGACAACTTCAAGATCTGCTGTAACGGCATCCAACCTTTTCGTAAGTACTGCATAAAGAAAGCCCCTCGTTGATGCAACGAGGGGCTTGTTGTATGAGCTAACGCTCAAAGGTGATTAGCGGATGATAACCTTGCGGCTCTTACCGTCCTGTACGATGATGTAAAGACCACGCTGCGGTGCTGCCACACGGGCGCCAGAGAGTGTGTAGATGCCATCGATAGCGTTAGCACGCTTTTCATTAGGCACGGCACTGATGCCCGTGATAGGACCATCCCAACCGGTGTTGTCACCCTGCTCTGTGAGCGTCAGCGTGAAGTCCGTAGCGGAAACCCAGGCAGCCTTGCATTCCTTGCCTGTACGCTGGCTGTTGGTGGTGAAGCCAATGACAAGCATGTGGTTGTCAACATTGACACCAGAGATCTCCACCTTCTTCCAGCCGCGGCCCTTGCCACTGTTGGCATTCCAGATGGCCAGTTCTTCTGCGTCCAGAGCGCTGTAGCCCTCTGCTTTCGCCTTGGCATCGATAGCTGCCCAGATGGGGCCATGGCTATCACTGGCCACAACGAGGCTATCATGGCCTAATGAATCCGTCACTGTGTAGTAGTCGAGCGGAACCTCTGTGTAGGTCGTGTCGGTCTTCTCTGCACCGCCATTGGCTGTGAAGAGGCAGAAGCCCTCAGTCGGAGTACGCACAAGAGCCGTTACGGTGTAGGTACCGTTGGGCAGGTTGTTGATACGCTGCTCCATGGTGAAGAGCAAGTTACCGCCAGACTTATAAGAGTCGAAGTACTTGTGTGCGCCATCATCCAGATACTGACTTTCCTTGATAGGACCGTCACTCTTGTCGATGACATTCCAGCCAGCGGTATCAGCAGAGTCAGCATTCTTGATATAGGCGGTATAGTCGGTAGCATCCTTATTCTTCTCATAGGTGTCCTGAGCCTCAGCAACAGCGAGCGCGTCGTTCAGGTCAGCCACCAATTTGTCAACTTCCTCCGTTGACAGCAGCACGTCAACCAGCAGCAGAGTCTTCTGATCGGCCATCTTCGCATTGATAACCTCCTTAGCCTTGACAGAGGAGAGTTCGTTCAACATATCATAGGCTTCGTTGTAGGCTGTAGCGTAGGTGTTGGAATAGCCCTTCAGGACGTTGAGGGTGCTGTCAACCTGTGCATAAGTGGCAGTTTCGCCTGCCATCCAGGACAGCGTCTTTCTGTAGGCGTGAAGCACGATGTCATGAGCGGCACCAAAGGCATCTTCGCCACTGGTTTCTATTTCGTCAGCGATGGAGGGAATCGTCTTGCCTTCGCCCATGATCTCTACATACTTGTCCTCAGACTTCTTTGCCAAGGCAATACCGGCGTTGAGCACATCGAGATCCTCGCCGCGACTATACTTTGCGATGGAGTCTGCCACAGCGGCCTTATCGGCAGCGAAGTGCATCGCATCCATCATTGTATTCGCCTTCATCCAGCGAGCCTGCTTGGCATCAGCAATCTCGTCAGCTGTAGCTTCACCGTGGTAGCGGAGCACGAAGTTCGTCATCCAGAAGCTGCCACGACGCTCACCGGAACTCATGTCAGGCATCTCATCATTGTATTCGCCCGTCTCGGGATCACGCCAACGTGAAGTGGAGGCGGCACCGATGGTGAGCTTACCGTCAACGACGATAACAGTACCTGCAGTCTTAACAGTTTCCCATTCTACTTCAGCAGGCATTGCGCCAGACATCCAACCGATAACAGAACCGGCCTCAGTCATGTAGCCTTCGGCATCCTGCAGCGAGGAGGAGATGTAGATGTGCTGGTCGCCGACAGCTTGTTCATTGCAGACGAGGTCTGCTTCCAGGCTATAGATACCATTGGGAATACCTGTCAGTTCCTGATGAACATCCAGGGTGCCTGTGAAGGCGCTGTTAGCCCAAAGCTGATAGGCAGTACGATCGGCAGCCCAGTAAGTAAAGGTCTGGCGGTTGGAGGCGTTGCTGCCATCTGTCCAGCCCGTAGCGTCAAGCAGGGCATCCGTGAGCCCAGCATCAGCCACGTCATCAGCGCTGTTAGTTACAGGAGCTAGCAGATTGTCGCAGAACCAAGAGTTCTGAATCAGATAAGCATAGTTGGCCGGTTCTTCACGGCTCGGCTCCTGAGACAGCCAGTAGGCTTCCATAGCAGCAGCCACGAGGGTCGCAAAATCTGTTAAGTCAGCAGCCGTGATGCTTTCAATATCATGCTCCATGAAGAAGGCGTTCAAATCATTATCGCCCGGCAGTCCAAGCGAAGCATTGATGACGCGCTCTACATAGGCCAGTTGCAATTGGGCAACCTTGGCAGCAGCAATCAACTCTTTCACGTATGCCACCGAGGCCTTCAGCTGAGCGCAGGCCTTGTCGAGAGCCTTTACATCTGTGCCTTCAGAAACAATCTCATCGACAGTGTTCAGCAGGACATAAAGCGAATCTTGAACATCAGCATAGACTTGCGTGAATTCTGCCAGACTGTCGGCAGCGAGTGCATTCGCTTCGTCATAATAATCGTAAGCTTCGGATTGCAGCACTTCGAACTCATCTGCTTCCCCGATTTTGTACAGTTTGATACCATCAATGCAAAGGAAGGGGTTGCTGCCAGAGCCACCCTCGGATTCGAAACCAAACTCCATGGTGAACTCGGAAGTAGGCGTAAATTCAATGGAGTGCAAAGTCCACTCTTGGTCGTTGAAGCCCGTCTCATCCTTCCATTCATCCTTGCGGCAAACGATTCTACTAAGGTTCTTACCTTTCGAAGCGCTGGGGTTGATGTTGATGGCATAGTAGTCCAGGCGGTACACAGCGCAGGGCAAATTGACCACCTGCTTGTAAACTGCACGTCCACCCCAACCGGCACGGAGGTAGGCAAAACCCACGTTGTCTTCGCCACTGGCTACTTCGGGACGTGCGGGAACCTCCAAATACGTGGAGCCGTCATCAGCAATGGGAATAGCCTGATTCTGAAGGTCGTAAGGTACAGAACCGAAATACACCCACTCGCACTTGGGGAAATCCTGATTGGTCTCTACTGTCCATCCTTGGATGCGACCGATGAAGCCATTGGTGGCTTCCAACTTACGACCATCGGGACGTTTCTGGGAGCTGGTTTCCTTTGGCTTAGCATAAACTGTGCTGTCCTCTGAGATGTAAGCCCAGCTGCGATCGCTGAGTGAATGATCTGTGACGATGGCTGGCTTCATTGAGCCATCGGCCTGGAAGGTCAGGTCCTCGTCGAAGCCGGCATTATGGATGAGGTAGGTGACATCCTCCTCTTCCTGTGCCACTACGGGGGCTGCGAACAGACCTCCACTCAGAAGTAAAAGAGTAATGATTTTCTTCATAAGTTTGTAGTTAATTAGTGGTTTGAATTAGTTAGTAATCGCATATATCGCCTGCAAAACTAAGCATAAAATGGGAATATTCATGCAAAAAGTATGTTAAAATCACCCTTGCTGCCTAATTTTCTTATTTCTATGGCATGGGTGGCAGTGTGACGGGGAAGAGGGGACTGTCTATGTGGTCTTCATAGATCTTCTGTATAAGCCGGCGTACAATGCCAGGATGCTTGACTGCCTCATCATGATCCTCATGCGGGTCGCGTGCCAGGTTATACAAGGCGCAGCCGCCATGCCGAACCACCAGTTTCCAGTCTCCCTGTCGCACGCCCAGCATGTCCGTCTCATGGAACTCCCAGTAGAGGTGGTCATGCTGGCGCTGGCGTCCCTTGCCCGTCAGCGTGGGCAGGATGCTGATACCATCGCAGTCCCAAGGACGTTGTTCCCAGTCGTGAATGTCGGCCATCTCGCAGAAAGTGGGCATCAGGTCATAGAAGGCAAAGGGCTGGTCGCTGACACTGGCCGCTTTCACATGCCCCGGCCACCGCACGATGAAGGGGATGCGAATGCCACCCTCATGCGTGCTACGCTTCAACCCCCGGAACTTGCCATCGTGGTTGAAATAATCAGGGTCAGCACCTCCCTCTTCATGAGGGCCATTGTCGCTGGTGAAGATGAGCACCGTGTTCTCTGCCAACCCGCGCTCCTCCAGCAATGCCATGATTTCACCCACTTGAGCATCCAGGCGGGTAATCATTGCTGCGAACTGGGCATGCGCCTCGGGGGTAGGATTATAGCGGGAAGGATTGTCGCCCTTGAACGAACGCTCAGGCAGCAACTTACCTCGAAAAGCCTGCAGCAGTGAGTCGTCGGGCTGACGCAACTCAGCATGGGGAAGCGTGTAGGTGAAGATACCGAAGAAGGGGGTCTCCTTGTCCTGCTTCCGCAGCCAGTCGAGGGCCCGCTGATGAATGAGGTCGGCGCTGTACTGACAACGATTGTTGTAGTCATCGCCGTACATGGCGTGTTGAATGTTTTGTTCCAACACCTCGCGCACCACTCCTGTGTCACCCAGCGCACGGCTGTAACGGTTCAGGAAGTTGGGGAAGTAGAGGTGCGCCTGGAACTGACAGATATATCCGTAGAACTCATCCACGCCCCGCTTATCGGGTGTCGAGACACTGCCTTCATAGCCGCCAGCCCATTTGCCGAACATTCCAGTGTGATAGCCCGCAGCCTTGAAGATCTCCGGCAGGATGACATGAGCCGTGTCATAAGGTTCCTGACCTACCACGGCGAAATCCGTATTCTCGCCGTACGCTACGCGTCCACGCCAGTATTCCTTATTACCCCGCACATGCGTGTGTCCCGAGTGCTGCCCTGTCATGAAGCAAGCTCGCGAAGGTGCCGACACAGGGCTTCCGGCATACGCCGACGTCATCCGCATCCCCTGCGCAGCCAGGCGGTCGATGTTGGGCGTGCGGAAATGCTGCTGTCCGTAGCACGACAAATCGCCGTAGCCCATGTCGTCGCACATGATATACAGGATATTGGGACGCTGTTGTGCCAACGCCGGCATCGCTAACAACGGCAGCAGACCTGCCGGAGCATACTGAAAAAGTTGCTGTGGTCTCATGATACCAAGCGGAGCACGGTCCACAACGAACCGTGCTCCGTAAAATCATTGAATAGGAGTTACCTTAGAAAGTGGGCAGGGTTCCGGCGATAAGAATCAGCACGAGCAGACCAAGGATGGCATAGAGCTCGGGGAACACGGCAAGCACCATGGTGGTACCAAAAGCGTTGTGACCGGCACCGATGGCAGAGATACCATTAGCGCAAACCTTAGCCTGACGGATAGCGGAAAAGAGGGCAACGAGGCCACAAGCAAAACCGGCACCGAGGACAGCAGCTGCTGCGGCCATCGACATACCTTCACCGATGTGAGGCATCAGCATGAAGTAACCGACGAAGCCATACAGACCCTGTGAAGAAGGCAGTGCTGAAAGACCAAGATAGGAACCGCTGGACTCAGGGTTCTTCTTGAAAGCACCGATGGCGGCATTACCGCAGATGGTGACACCGTAGGCGCTACCCACACCAGAGAGACCTACACAGAGGGCAACGCCCAGATAAGCAAGGAGTAATTCCATAAATAGTAATGAGTTTAATGTTGAATTTTATGCTCTTTTAATGATGAATCTTCAAATTCCGCTGCAAAGATACACACTTTTTCAAGAAACTCTCACTTTTTTTCGAAATAATTGCGCTAAGATGGTATAATTCTGTATCTGAGAGGGCCACTCAACCAAAATCGCGAGATAAGGCAGCACACCACCAGCCCCTCTTCCACCCCCTCTATAGAGACTACGGCGAGGGACTATAGAGGGTCAGGCGAGGGACTATAGAGGGTCAGCGCAGACACATTACTCACTCGGCAATGACCGTGAACTCTGCGCCGGAGGCGAAGTCGAGGCCGTTCTGCGAGGAGAGGGCGGTGAAGCGGAGGTAGCGTGCGCGCTGGGGCTTCTGGAAGGTGATGCGCTTGAGGGCTGCGCCACGTTCGAACTCGCCTTCAGCCACGGGCTCGCTCCAAGTCTTGCCGTCGGTAGAGAGCTGCACGCGGTAGGCTTTAATGTTGCCGTTCGCGCCGCCATCCTGACGGGGCAGGTAGGTGAAGCCCTTGATGGTCTTCATCTCGGAGCAGTCGAAATCTACGCTGTGCGGATACTTGGTGACAGTGACGCCGTAAGCAGTGTGCCAGATGGTCTCGGGCTTACCATCAACGAGGTTGGCGGCATTCTCGCCGGGCTCCTCGCTGCTGCAAGCGAGCACGGTGACGGGCACGAACTCCACCTTGTCGAAGGTGCGGCTGATGCGCACTTTGGGAGTCTCCTTGTGCCACACGGTGATGGTGCCGCCGTTGCGCATATCGATGGGTGCGTTGGCGTAAGGCTGACCTTTCTTGTCCTTGGGGTCAAGGCTATACCATACCTCTGTGACATCGAGCTTGCTTTTGATAATGGTGACCTCGCCCTTGGCATCGCGGGTGATGGCGATGGGCAGGTCGCCAGTGCCGTGAACGGCGAAGTTCTGCTCGCTGATCTGGCGCGTGTCAGAGGTGGTGATGGGTCGGATGAAGAAGCCAAAAGTGTGGGCATCGGCATAGACGCGGTCGGGCTCCAGCGGACCACCTTGTCCGCAGCTGCTGCCGCCGAGACCTGTGACCTTCGTGTCGAGGTGGACATAAACGCCGTCGCTCTCGGGCAGGTCGGAGGGGTGAGGAGCGTACGTCAGCTGCAGGTCGCTCCAAGGAAGCACGCTCGTACACATGGATCCTGTCAGGGCGCCGAAGACGAGGCCGCTACCTGTGGCATCGGTGAGGGCGAGCCACTGCACACCCTCGCGGTTGCCCATGGACTGGGGCTTGGGGAAGGGCACGAACTGATCGCGAACGGTGCTCTCATAGACGGCAGGGAACATACCGCTCTTGCGGTCATTATAGTTGTTCTGGGGGCCGCAGCCGAAGTAGCTGAGCTTGCTACCATCCGTCTCAAAGCGCGTAGGCAGTTTCATCAGGAAGCCTAAGCGCGGCAGGATGGCCTTGGGTTTGTTGCTCGTGATGGCGCTCTCGTTCTCGATGGTGCCGTCGGGATAGACGGTCCATACGATGTTGGAGGTGAAGGCGAAGTCAGCGGGGGAACCTTCGGGAGAACCCGAAGGAACGTTAACGATGCTGTAGCGGCCGCTGCTGCCGCCTTGGATCTGACCCTTGGTGCCGCAGCTCTCTACAGTGTAGTTGAGCACGACGGCGCCATCGTCCTTGCGAGTATAGATGTTATAGTCAAGTACTTTGTGCTGCAGGCTGTGCAAGCCGTTCTGATACCACGATTGGTAGTACCAATTGTCGTTATCGACAGGAGCACGGAGGGCGTCAAGGACGGGGCCACAATCCTCCTCGATGATGGTTTGTGCGCCAGCTTCCATGCTCTTAATGGTTCCGCGCTGGTTGTCGAAGGTTACGCTCCAGCCTTTACCGTCAAGGGTGATGATACCGCTGCCACCTGTCTTGGTGATGGTGGGAATTTCTTTTCCCCATGACCAAATAGGATCCGATTCTTTGGCATCCCACAGATGCACCTGCTCGGCCATCTGCACATAACCCTTCTTGGCCCACGGCATATCCTTGTTCAAGAGGAACTCCACGCGGAGGTCGTAGCAATGCCAAGCGGCCTCTTCATCGGAGATTTGCAGGGGCACAGTAATGGGCTCTGTCTTGCGAGGCTTGATGGCCGGCATCCCATGAGGAAGCTCATGGGGAATGGTGGTGCGGCTGACATCGAATCCGTCGCGGACGACGACGACGCTGATATCCACATCCTCCAAGGCAACGAAATAGTTCTTGTTGGTCACCTTCAAGCCCGCGAAAGTCATCTTCTTGCCAGAGGGCAGCTCACGGTTCCAAATCTTATCCAACTCTACACCTACGTTTTGATAGACGTGCTTCACGTCGTAGTATTCAGGCTTGGGCGAGAGATCGGGCAGCATGACGCCGTTCATGCAGAACATCCCATCGTTGGGCAGGTCGCCGAAGTCGCCGCCATAATTGAATTGGACAATTTGACCATTTACAATTTTACAATTCGGTTTCAAATAATTGTCCGATTGTAAATTGTCCAATTGTCCAATAGGTCTGGCAATGGCTTGATCCACCCAGTCCCAGATGGCGCCGCCGCAGATGTAGTTACTGGTCTCGATGGCCTGCCAGAAGTCGATGAGATTGCCGCCGGCATTACCCATCGAATGGGCGTATTCGCTGATGTGGAAGGGATACTTAGGTCCCTTGCCACCTTTGGCAGCGAACTGTACCCAACCGACAGAGGGATATTGGTTGGAACCCATATCCACGATGTCGTTGTTGCGCTCGTACTGCACTGGGCGCGAGGTGTCGAAGGCCTTGATGGCATTGTAGGCAGCCACAAAGTTCTGACCTGGTCCGGCTTCGTTGCCGAGGCTCCAGATGACGATGGAGGGAGCGTTCACGTGAGCGCGCACCATCTCCATATTACGTGCGATGTGTGCCTTGCGCCACTCTGCGGGATGAGAGAGCGAGGCATCGCCGTAGTAGTATTCGTGGCTCTCTATGTTGGCCTCATCCTCGAGATAGATGCCGTATTTATCGCAGAGATAATACCAGTAGGGGTCGTTGGCGTAGTGTGAGTTGCGGACATGGTTGATGTTGCCCTGCTTCATCAGGAACACCTCCTGCTGCATCTGCTCCTTAGTGATGGCATGACCGCGCCAGGGATTCGTCTCGTGGCGGTTGACACCCTTCAGCTTCACAGGTTTATTGTTGACATAGAAGTAGCGACCAGCCAGCCCGAACTCATCGTCCTCCGCCTTCGTGTCGCGAATCTCCACGGTGCGGACGCCGAAATAGGTTGAGCGCACATCGAGCACCTTCCCCTTCTTATCCTTCAAGGTTGCCGTGAGGACATAGCGGTAGGGAGCCTCGGCACTCCAGGTCTGTGCGCCATGTAAGTTGATGGAGGTTACCGCAACACTCAAGTCTGCACCTACGTTGACCTGTGCCTGTGCATTGGGCTGGCCTACAGCTGGTTCTTCATCGAGATAAAGGGAAGCAGGAGCCAGCTCATCGGTGTAAAGTTTCAGGGGTAAGACCTTGTACTCTACGGAAAGGTCCTTGGCTGCTTTCTTGCCGAGGTTTCTTACATTGGCCTCAACAACAATCTCTGCATCGGCTTCCTCTGTGATTCCATTGCCACTGAGTTGGGACGTTCTTACAACCAAATCGCTCAACTCCACTTCCGGCACACTCGTCAAATACGTTGAGCGGATGATGCCCGGCAGACGGAACATATCCTGTGCTTCCAGGAAGCTGCCGTCGCTGTTGCGATAGACTTCCACGGCCACCACGTTCTCGCCCTCCTTATTTAAATAAGGTGTAATGTTGAATGAAGCCGTATTGCGCGAGTTCTTGGAGAAGCCCACATAATGCCCGTTGATCCACAGATAGAAGAAGCTGTCCACACCGTCGAAGTTGATAAACACCACACGACCCTTCCAGTCGGCAGGCACAGTGAAGGTGCGGCGATAGGACCCCACCTCGTTGGGGTATTCGTTGACCGTCCACTTCGGGTTACGGGGCTTTCGCATCACGCCCCCCTTCCAGTCATCCACAGCCACCTGATGTTCGAAGATGACCTTCTGATTCACGTAGATGGGCACGCCGTAGCGAAGGCTTCCGTCCTTTTGAATACCCTGCACATTCCAGCAGCCGGGCACCTCGATGTTATCCCACGCTGAAACGTCGAATGCAGGAGCCTCGAAACCCTTGGCACGCTCTTCCGGCGTCTTGCACCAATGGAACTTCCAAGTGCCATCGAGCGAGAGCCAGTAGGCGCCGCGTTCAGGCAGCACACCACGTGCCGCCGCCTCCGTAGCGAAATGGAATCCCCATGCCCGCGGTTGTTCTTTGTTCAGCGCCAGCGCCTCGGGCGACTGCCATTCGTTGCCCGTAGGGGCTGTGACCTGTGTGTCATAGGCAAAGCCTTCAAGGGCAGCGGGGGCCGGTGATTGTGCGCACATCAACGTGGCGCAAAGCATAGATGCAGAAAACAAGAAAAAGTGTTTCATAGTAGCTTCGAAAGTGCGATTAGTTTGTATTTTCGGTGCGAAAATAGTGAAAGTCCCGCAATCCACAAAAGAATCGCGGAACTTTCATCTTTTTTCACCTTTTTTCTACAATCAATGGGTCCTCAACGACCTAATGTCTTGAGCCACTCAGCACACTCGTCGGCCAACAAGGCAATCAGTTTCATGTAGTAAGTAGTTAGCTCGGCAGAGGATTTCCGATTCAGTCCTGCCATGTTATGTTGCAGCGTCAGCAGGATGCGCAGCATCTGGCGGGTGAACTGCTCGTCGTCGAAATAAGAGATGAGGGCAATGATGTGCTTGTAAGGACAAATGCGATGTCCACATTCCCAGGCATTGTATGTGGCATGGGAGATGTCCAGCGCAAAAGCTATCTGCTCTTGCGTTACGCCCTTGCGCTGCCGTGCCTGCAGGAGGGCGGAAGAGAAGTCATAGAGAAGATTCATTTGGCCCCTCCTTTCATATAATAAGGTATAAACTCATCCGGCTCGCTGACGCTGATGGCTATGGGCTTGCCCTTCACGCGGTAAATCAGGAACACCTTCTTTGCATCTGTTACGTATGAGAGGAAGGTGCCAACGCCCCTCGTGCGGAACCAGCCGATATATCCAAACACACCGCCTACCCCCATCAGACGAATGGTGTTGCCAACACTGAACAAGCCCATTTGGAAGGACGGGCCCAATGTAACCTTACCAACCTTCCCCTTGTTAATAAACAATGGGTGCTGGTCATCAAACCGTTCGATGTGGTCGATGTTTTCATACGGTATCCGTACGGTATAGGCGATAGTGCGAATACCTATTCCCTCATCGTCCGCAATGATATACATGGGGAAAACGAGGACACACGATAATGGGACGAGGAGCAGGATTGCCGTCACGATGAGGGCCGCGGTGAGGTTCACACCCTTAGAGACCTCATAGACCTCTATCAAAATAGCGATAATAATCATAAAGAAGAAAATGGCAGTCATCCATTTAATTCCTTTACTTTGCGAACATTCATAAATAGTTTTCATACGCAAACGTGTTTGGTGGTTTTGAAATCGCTGCAAAGGTATGTATATTGTCGCAATGTGCTTATCAGTTTTGCTGACAAAGTAATTTGTCCCTCAAAAAAATTTTTGCGAGAAACCCTACGAACCCTGCGAAAAATACTCCTTCATTGCGGAGGGTTCGTAGGGTTTCTCGCAAAAGTTTTTTTTTGAGAGAGAGAAGGGGGTGTGTGAAGCCTATAAGGAAAATGGCGAAAGCCTATAGGGTTTCGGCCAAAAGGGTATAGGGTTTCGGGCGATGCACCATGGTGTGTTGGGTGGATTACCATGGTGATCCACCCAGAAGGGCTTGACCTTATGATTTTTCTCACTGGTGAGAAAATGTTTTCTCATAAGTGAGAAAGTGTTTTGCCACTGGTGGCAAAAAGGGGTAGACCATGGTCCTTCGGCGTGAAGAGCTTGGTCCTTCGGCGTGAGGAGCTTACTCTTATCGCCAGAAGACCTTGGTCTTCTGGGTGACAGGGATTAGAGGTTACGCGTCATGCGACGGACGGGGAGCCAGACGGCAAGGAAGCCGGCGGCGAGGACGGTGGCGAAGATGAGGAGGATGTCGGTGGCGTGGACGCTGACGGGGTAGGTGTCGATGATGAAAGCGCCCTCGCTGTTGCCCAGCTTGATGAAGCCGAACTCTATCTGCAGCCAGCACAGCAGCAGACCGAGAAGAATTCCCACGGCAGCTCCGAAGCCGGAGATGAGCCAGCCCTCAAGGAGGAAGATCTGCGAGGTCTGACGGTCGTTGGCGCCCAGCGCCCGCAGCGTCTGGACATCGGCTTTCTTGTCGATCATCAGCATCGACAGGGAGCCGATGATGTTGAAGCAGGCCACGAGAAGTATAAAGGAGAGGAAGAGGTAGGCGATGAGCTTCTCCACCTGCATGATGCGGAAGGTGTCCTCCTGCTGCTCGTAGCGGTCCTGCACCAGGAAGCGGTCGCCCAGCAGCTCACGGATCTCGGACTTGGCACGACGCAGCTTGACGCCCGGTTTCAGGCGCAGCTCGATGGCGCTGACCATTCCCTGACGGTCGAAGAGCCTGCGGGCAAAGGAGATGGAGGTGAGGATGTAGCTGGCGTCGTACTGACTCTGGTTGACAGCGAAGACCACGCCAGGGGAGTAGAGCTCGTCTTTGTTGAAGCTGGCCATGGGGTTGGCCATGTTCACACGCTCGCCACGACGGGGGGCATAGATGGGCAGACCGCCGTCGTAGGTGGTGCCGAGGCCCAGCTGCTGTGCCAGACGAATGCCCATGATGCCGTAGTCGAGGACGTCGGCATGAAGTATGAATTCACCGTCGCCATAGAGGATGCCGTCGATGTCGGCCTGCCGCTGGAAGTTGTCTTCCACGCCCTTGATGTTGATGACCCACTGGCGCTCGTTGCCCACGATGAGGGCCTGGTCTTCCAGCACCTCGGTGTAAACCTCGATGCCCTCATACTGGCGCAGCTTCGTCAACGCCGGATCGTCGGCGGGAAGGGTCTTCCCTTCGACCAGCGTGACCTTCAACTCGGGGTCGAAGGCCGTGAAGAAGGAAGCCACCATATCACGGAAGCCGTTGAAGACGGAGAGCGTGACCACCAATGCCATGGTGGCCAGCGCAACGCCACACACGGAGATAATCGAAATGATGTTGATGGTGTTGCGGCTCTTGCGCGAGAAGAGGTAGCGGCGGGCGATGAAAAAAATAAAGAAAAAGGCGGACCCACCCCCCTGCCCCTCCCTTGTATGGAGGGGAGTAGTTACTTTTGAGTGCTGGCTAACATTGGAATCCATATCTAGAATGGTATTTACTCCCCTCGCTTGGCCCGAAGAGACGCTCGAGCCTTCAAGAACGGATGGGGCAGGGGTGGGTCTGTTATTGATTAAGAAGCTTATCGATGTTCTCCGCATAGTCCAGGCTGTCGTCCACGAAGAACTTGAGCTCAGGGATGATGCGAAGCTGGAAGCGGGTGCGCTGTCCGAGTTCGTAGCGGATCTGCTTCACGTTGGCATTGATGTTGTCGCAGATTTCCTGGGCACGTTCGCTGGGGAAGATGCTCAGATAGCCGCGGCACACGCTCATGTCGGGACTGATGCGGCAGGCTGTGACGGTCACGAGGACACCGCGTGTGGCCTGGGTCTGTCGCTGGAAGATGTCGCTCAACTCCTTCTGAATCAAGCGGGCGATTTTATTTTGTCGGGTTGTTTCCATTTTAAAGTGAAAAGTGAAAAATGAAAGAGTGAAAAATACAAGCTACCTTTATCTATTAGAAAGTGAACGAGAGGCAAATGAAATGATTATTTTTCATTTTTCATTCATTCACTTTTCATTCATCAGGCTGTAAGCCAATGCATAAGCTTTCATCTGCTTCAGCATGGCGAGGAGGCCGTTGCTGCGGGTGGGTGAGAGGTGCTCGCGCAGGCCGATGCGCTCGATGAAGTAGAGGTCGGCATCGAGAATCTCCTGTGGCGTGTGGTCACTGAGGACACGGATGAGGAGCGTCACGATGCCCTTCACGATGAGTGCGTCGCTCTCGGCCTCGAAATGCACGAGGCCTTCGGGCGTGAGCTCGGCCGTGAGCCACACGCGGCTCTGGCAGCCGTCGATGAGGTTCTGCTCTGTCTTGGCGCTCTCGGGCAGCGGCTTTTGCTCGTTGCCCAGGTCGATGAGCATCTGATATTTGTCCATCCAGTCATCGAAGTCGTTGAACTCTTCGATGATTTCGTCTTGTATTTCGTTGATATTCATATTTAATTATCATTATAAATCAGTTGTAACAAAGTCTGACCAACGGCCTTCAGGGCTCCGGGGTCGATGTTCTCCGGCGTATCGTTGACGGTGTGCCAAGTGGGGCCAAAGGACGAGGAGGCTCCCTCCACACAGGGGATGATATCCACACAGGGCGTGTGGAGGATGCGGTTCACGGGCAGGTGGTCATCAGTGACGAAGCCACCGTCACGGAGCACGAAATAGTCGCCAAAGCCCAGCTGCACAGCTAGATGCCAGATCATATCCACGATGGGCTTGGCATACTGCTTGGAGAAGCCTTCCATAGCGAAACGGGCCCCACGACCGCCTACCATGTCCAGATTGACACCAAAGCGAGCATGATAGCCGAGTGCCAAGGCCTCCTGTGCCCAGTAGCGCGAGCCCAGGCACCAGTAGCTCTCTTCGGTGTCCTCAGCCCACTGCGGCGTCCCCTGGTCTTCGAGGTCGAAGCACACAAAGTCAATGCCATAGTTGAGCCCTGTCTCAGCGATGACGCGCGCCATCTCCAGCATCACAGCGATGCCCGAGGCACCGTCGTTGGCCGCCATCACGGGCGTGTGGTGGTTCTCTGCCTGGGGGTCGTTGTCTGCCCAGGCACGGCTGTCCCAATGAGCGGTGATGAGGATGCGGTCAGCGGCTTCGGGGTTCAGGCGGGCCTGAATGTTGCGGCAGGGCATGGGTTGGCCGTCGTAGCCGTTGAGCGTGGTGCGTTCTTCGCTCACCTCGGCGCCTATCTCCTGGAACTTCTTCACCATCCAGTCGCCACAGGCCTGATGGGCAGTAGTGCCCGGCACACGCGGTCCGAAAGCACACTGTGCCTGGACATAGACCATCGCGGAGTCTGCTACGAAAGTCGGCGCTGGGGACAGCGCAATGGTGTCAGCCCCGCTGCCTTGCTTCGTCTTGCCGGTGCAAGAGGCAAAGAAAATGAGGAGAAGAGAGAGGACCCATCCCAAAACCTTGCCTGTCAGGGAAGGGAGGGGCTGGCGCAATGAAGTTGTATGACTATAAGACATTATTTTTTCGTTATTTCGTTATTACGTTATTTCGTTATTACGATGACCTCTTAGCAGTCTTTCCCCCACCCCATTTCTCCCCACTCTGATGGAAGGGGTTAGGGCTGCTGTCCCATGCAGCGCAGCCAGTTGCCGCCCCAGATGAGGCGGAGGTCTGCTTCGCTGTAGCGCTCGCGCAGGAGACGACGGGTGAGGTTGATGAGTTCCGAGGCAGAAGCCAGGCCTGGAACGCCACCGTCGCCGTCGAAGTCCGTGCCGATGCCTACATGCGCGATGCCCATCACCTGAACGGCATGGTTCAGGTGTGCAACGGCATCCAGGATGGAAGCCTGCCCATCGGTGCGAAGGAAGCCGTTGTAGAAGGTAATCTGCATGACACCACCCTTGGCTGCCAGCTTACGCATCTGGTCGTCGGTGAGGTTGCGGGGGTGGTCGCAGAGTGCACGACACGAGGAGTGGGAACACACGATAGGCTCCGTGCTCATCTCCAAGGCGTCATAGAAACTGCGTTCGCTGGCATGGGAGAGATCCACCATGATGCCAAGGCGGTTCATCTCGCGAATCACGTCGGCACCAAAGGCGGTGACACCCATGAGCGGTTCTCCCTCACGCGGTCGGGCCGAGCCGCAGATGTCATTGTTGCCATTGTGGCAGAGCGTCATATAGACGATGCCATACTTCTTAAAGAAATCTTCCAGCAGATGCAGGTCCTTGCCGATGGCATAACCGTTCTCAATGCCAAGCATGATGGCCTTGCGGCCCTCACTCTTGAGCTGATAGAGCTCTTGGGCACTGTAGGCAATGCCTACGGCAGCAGCGTTCTGCTGCACCATCTCTTCGACACGACTGAGCTGGCTCTTGGCATAGTCGGTGGCTGCGGCACGGCCTTCATCCGTGAGTGGTCCCTGCGGGATGTAAGCCACCATGGTGCTGGCATCCAGACCACCCTCGGTCATCTTATGCAGATCCACGAGAATCTTTGGGTCGCGATGGTCGAAATGGATGTCCTGGTCAAAGAACATCGGCGTGTCGCAATGGCTGTCCAACGTGAGGATGCGGCTGTGGATGCGGCGTGCTGCATGATAGTTGGCAGCCTCGCCCTTCAACCAACGGAACAGCGGCATCATCGTCTCGTCGCCACGCAGGCAGAAGCACTCGGGATGCCATTGCACCCCAAGGATGCTCTTATGCTCTGAGGATTCAACAGCTTCGATGACGCCGTCGGAGGACGTGGCACAGACGCGCAGGTGAGGCCCCGGCTCACGGACGGCCTGATGGTGGAAGCTGTTGACCGGCAGCACATCGCACTGCATTATACGGTGGAGAAGGGAATCCTTCTCTATTTTCACCGTGTGCGAGGCATAGGCGCGGTCGAGATCCTGACTGTGCTTGAGCAGGGGAGAGAGGCCGGTGCACCCCGTATAGTCGGGGGACTGGATAAAAAGGCCCAGATCCTGCCACACAGTCCCGTCGAGGGCTGCTGCCAGCATCTGAATGCCACGACAGATGCCCAGCATAGGCAGCTGACGATTGTAAGCCATGCGAATGAGCAAGAGCTCAGCAAGGTCACGCTTAGGATTGATGCTGTGGAGGTTGGGAATGGGTTCCTCACCCATGAAAAGTGGATTCATATCCCCGCCACCCGACAGAATGAGGCCATCGAGGCGGTCGAGCATAGTGGCCAGCGCATCGCCGTCCGCGGTAGGCGGCAACACGACAGGCGTGGCACCAACCCGCAGCACACTCTCGTAGTAGCCCTCGGCCAGCTCACATCCCTTGTCGCCGAAGTTGCCCGTGATACCTATCACAGGCGTGTGTTGCGTGCCAGGGAAGGAGGCGTGCAGGGCCTCGTAGCGCGCCTTCCAATCAAAAGCAGAACAGGAGTTCAAGGGTTTAAGAAGTTTAAATTGTTCAAGGATTATGAGTTCAACACTCAATATTCAATTCTTAGTCTTCAGCCGTGTCAGCAAGCAGGGCAGCTTTCTTGGCCGTGAGGGCCTTGATGGTTGCCAAGTCGGCATCAGAGAGACCTATGGGCACTTCCTTCTTGATGCTCTGCTTGAGGGAGATCAGCGTCTCCGTGGCCATCACACCCGGAATCTCCTGCAAGCGATTGTTGAGGAGTTCCATCAAGTGGGCATTGTCACGAGCATAGAGCTTGATGAGCATCGTGTAGGGGCCTGTGGTGAAATGACATTCCACAATCTCCGGAATCTTCTCAAACTCGTTGACAACGTGCTTGTACATCGAACCACGCTCCAGCGTGATACCCACGTAGGTGCATGTGTTATAGCCCAGCGAAGCAGGGTTCACGTCGTAACCCGATCCCGTGATGACACCGATATCTACCAGACGCTGTACACGCTGGTGAATGGCAGCACGCGACACGCCACATTCCGTAGCTACATCCTTAAAAGGAATGCGCGCATTATGCGTGATAATTTCAAGAATCTTCTTGTCGAGACTATCAATTTTTTCCATGATGAGTGTGATTGGTTATCATTTTGTTACGCAAAGGTAGGTATTTTCTGCACAACGGCCATGATATTTACGAAAAAAATGACACCAAAGGGCTACTTTGGTGTCATTTTGAGTGTAAATAAGTGTAATTACTTCACTATTTCCAGCAATTCCACAGTAAAGATGAGCGTGGAGAGGGGAGGAATCTTGCCGGCCTCACGTGCGCCATAGCCAAGCTCCTGGGGAATATAGACTTCCCACTTGGAACCGACGGGCATCATCGTGAGTGCCTCTGTCCAACCCTTGATGACCTGATTGCAGGCGAAGGTGGCAGGTTGGTTGCGCTTGTAGCTGCTGTCGAACTCCGTGCCGTCGATGAGATGACCTTCGTAGTTCACCTTCACGCGATCGGTAGCCTTCGGCTTTTCGCCGGTGCCGGCAACGAGAACCTTGTACTGCAGGCCGCTGGGCGTGGTCTGCACGCTGTCCTTCTTGGCATTGGCTTTCAGGAAGGCTTCGCCATCGGCACGGTTCTTGCCATACTTAGCCTCCATCTTCACCTTATTATAATATTCCATCTGCTTGTTGGACACAGCCTGTGCGCTGTCCAGCGAGATGGTGGCGTTGCCTGCGATAGCAGCACGAAAGCCTTCGATGAAGCGGCTCTTGTCCAGGAGATCCACGCTGTCGTTGATCTGCTTGTTCACCTGGGGGACAATCTGGCTTTCCACCTGCTGGCGGATTTCTTTGCCAACGATGTAAGCCTTCATCTGCTTGGCCTCCTCATCCATTTCAGGAGTATCGAAGCCACTGAGGAAATGGGCAATATAAGCGGTATCTACACCCATGCGCTGTACCAGGTAGGACATAAGACCATTGGTCTGGGCCATACCAAAAGCATAGCTGAAATCCCTCATGGGGATGGTGTCAACCTTCTCGGCCACCTCCTGCTTCTTGGATTTCTTCACCTTCTTGGCGGCGCTGGCGCTCATGCACACCAGCAGTGCCAAGACGATGATAGCGTATCTTGATGTTTTCATCGTAGTGAAGCGGATTTACTTCTCGATGTCAAGCAGTTCGATGGTGAAGGTCAGAGCGCTGAAGGGCTTGATGTTGCCCATGTCCTGCGTGCCATAAGCCTGATCCTGGGGGATATAGACAATCCACTTGGAACCAACAGGCATAGAAGTCAGTGCTGCCTTGAAGCCGGGAATCACCTGGTTGGCGCGGAAGGTGGTGGGCTCGCTCTCCAGGTTGCTGTCGAAGACGGTGCCGTCGATGAGCTTACCTTCATAGTGAACCTTCACGCGAGCAGTGTCAGCAGCAACCTCGCCGTTGCCCTCGGTGATCACCTCGTAGAGGACACCGTTGCCGAGTTCCTTCACGCCTTCCTTCTTGGCGATTTCAGCGAGGTAGTCCTCACCAGCCTTCTTGTTGTCGGCATAAGCTTTAGCACGAGCAGCCTCACGGATAGCATCCATGCGGGTCTGCACGAAGGTGTTGGCGGAATCAAGGCTCATCACCTTCTCGTTGCCTGCGACAGCAGCGATGAAACCGGCATATACGTTGGATTCATTGACGGTCTGGGTGGAGTCCTCACCGAAGATCATGCGATTGATGTTCTGGAGCATGCCCTGGCTCACCTGCTGGCCAATCTGAATGCCTGCATAGAAAGCAGCCTTGCTCTTGTCATCACCGGCCTTAACACCCTCGCGGAAGCCCTTGATGAAATCCTCAACATAGGTGGTGTCAACACCCATGCGCATGCTCAGATACTCCTTCAGACCCTGAGTCTGACTCATACCGATAGCATAGCTAAGTGTGTCGATGTCGGTCTTCAGTGTTGCGCTGGGACCCTGGTTGCAAGAGGCCATGACAGCTGCCAAGGCCACTGCGAGAACGAATGAAATCTTTTTCATTTTTGCTTTTTTATTTAGGGGTTAATAGTTTAGAAGAATGACTAATCAGTCAAATTGTAAATTGTCCAATTGTCCAATTATAAGACCTTGATGAGTTCAACATCAAAGATGAGTGTGGAATAGGGCGGGATGCTGCTGCCAGCGCCACGCTCGCCGTAGCCGAGCAGATAAGGGATGAAGAAGCGGAACTTGCTGCCTTCCTTCATCAGCTGCACGCCCTCGGTCCAACCGGGGATGACACCATTAAGGGGGAAGTCAGCGGGCTCGCCACGCTGGTAGCTGCTGTCGAAGACGGTGCCGTTGATGAGCGTGCCTTCATAATGGCAACGTACCTTGTCCGTAGCCTTGGGGCTGCGGCCCGTACCCTCTGTGAGCACCATATACTGCAAGCCGCTCTTAGTGGTGACAACGCCGTCCTTCTTGCCGTTAGCCTCCAGGAATGCCTTCCCTTCAGCGATGGCACCCTCGGCCTGCTTGCGAGCTTGTTTGTCGAAATATTCATTGAGCAGGGCCTGTGCCTCGCGGTGAGAGATGGCGGGCTCGGCATCTGTCAGAACATCGCAGATACTCTGCGTAAAGTCCTGTACATTGAAGTCTTCGATACCCATATTCTTCAACTGTTGGCCGATACCAAGACCCAATGCATAACTGATTTTGTTCATGTTTTTGTCGTTCGTTTTTAT
Source organism: uncultured Bacteroidales bacterium (assembly GCA_902779845.1). Lineage (GTDB taxonomy): Bacteria > Bacteroidota > Bacteroidia > Bacteroidales > Bacteroidaceae > Physcousia. The sequence goes on from CACZCZ010000001.1 coordinate 90,280, forward strand.
AATCGGCCGCAAAGGTACAGATAATTTACGATTCAACCATTTACAAAGCACAAATTATTTTGCGAATCGGCCTTGATTTATGATTTATTTGATTTTGGAGCAACAAAAAACATAAAAAAGAATCAAAAATTCAAAGAAATCACACATCGCAAATCGCCGAATCGCAAATAATGATTACTTTTGCCCTTGCAAAACCATGTATGCTATGAAAAAAGTAGTCATTCTTACGGGTGCTGGCATGTCTGCCGAGAGCGGCATCAGCACCTTCCGCGATTCCGGCGGACTCTGGGAAGAGTATCGTGTTGAGGATGTAGCCACCATCGAGGGCTACCAACGCAACCCCGAACTAGTGCTCAACTTCTACAATGAACGTCGTCGTCAGCTGCCACTGGTGAGACCCTGCCATGGTCATGAACTGGTGGCAGAGCTGGAAAAGGACTTTGATGTGACGGTCATCACGCAGAATGTCGATAACCTGCACGAGAGAGCCGGCTCCACGAAGGTCATCCATCTGCACGGAGAGCTGGATAAGGCGACGTCAACGTGGAGCCCCAACGACCCCAAGCAGATAGTCACCCTCCCACCCGACCATCCCGATATCCACATAGGCGACACAGCCGCTGACGGCAGCCAACTGCGTCCCTTCATCGTATGGTTCGGTGAGCCCGTGCCCGAAATAGAGCGTGCCGCCATGATTTCGTCGAAAGCCGACATCTTTGTCGTCATCGGCACCAGCCTCAACGTCTATCCAGCCGCCGGCCTCATCCAATATGTGCCGGAAAATGCTCCCATCTACCTCATCGACCCGAAGGATGTGCCTTGGACATCAGGGCACCGGTTCCATCACATCAAAAAGGGAGCCTCAGAAGGTATGGAAGAACTGACCCAATTGTTACAAAAAGAGCGCCTATGAAAAAGCTGGATGCCGTCATGGCCGAACTGCGCCACTGGCAAGAAATAATAGGACTGAGCACCGTCGCCGAACTCAACCGTGCCTTACGAGAAGGCCATGCCGCTGAGATTATCTACGTGTCGGAAGCGCTGCAGGAACGCAAGATTGCGGCTGTCGCCGACCAAGTAAAGAAGTCGGGCTGCCGCATTGTCATGCTCGCAGGACCCAGCAGCAGCGGAAAGACCACGACGTGCAAGCGTCTGGCCGTGCAGTTAGGAGCTGTGGGGCTACGCCCCAACATGCTCTCGCTGGATGACTATTTCCTCAACCGCGAATATACACCACGTGATGAAAATGGCGAATACGACTTCGAGTGTCTGGAGGCACTGGATGTACCGTTCTTCAATGATCAGCTGCAGCGTCTGCTGAAAGGTGAATCTGTGACGTGCCCGAAGTTCAACTTCCATACGGGACAACGCGAGATGACAAGCACACCGCGACAGCTGAAAGAGAACGAGGTGCTCATCATCGAAGGTATCCACGCCCTGAATCCCCAGCTGACACCAGACATCCCCCGCGAGGACAAATACCAGCTCTATGTCTCGGCGCTCACCACGATTCAACTTGATGAGAAACGTCGGATCTCAACCTCTGACAACCGTCTGCTGCGACGCATCATCCGCGACAAGAAGTTCCGCAACTACTCGGCTCAGGAAACCATCCATCGATGGCCCAGCGTGAGAGCCGGCGAAGAGAAATGGATCTTCCCCTATCAGGAGAACTGCGACCGAATGGTCAACAGCGCCCTACTCTATGAGCTCGCAGTGCTGCGTAACTATGTAATGCCCATTCTCGAAGAGGTGCCAGTGGATGCTCCCGAATACGAAGAGGCCCTGCGACTGCGAGGACTGGTGGGCTTTTTCGAGCCCATCGAGGATAAACAGATTCCACCCATGTCACTGCTTCGCGAGTTCCTGGGCGGCAGTAGTTTCAAATATTAAGACCGGGTCTCATAGGCCCCACTAACCTCATAAGATGTCCAATCATATAGATATAGAAAAACATCTCACGGCTCGTGGCGTGAAACCCACCTCCACGCGCATCCTCGTTTACCGGGCGTTAGCAGAACACCGCCATGCCCGTTCGTTGCGTGAGCTGGACGATGAGTTGGACACCGTCGATCGATCCACCATCTTTCGCACCCTGACCCTCTTGCTGGAGCACCATTTGATTCACGCCATCGAGGATGGTACAGGGGTTGCGAAGTATGAGTTGTGCGAAGGGCACGACCACTGCTCGCCAGACGACCAGCACATCCATTTCTACTGCCGTGTCTGCCAGCGCACGTTCTGCTTTCACACCATCCACATCCCCACGATTCAGTTGCCAGAGGGTTTCACTATGGAGGGCCTCAACTACCTTGTCAAAGGTGTATGCCCCAACTGTGCAGAAGAATTGTGAGAGCGTTCAATAAGATATATACGCTAAACACTAAACGAAAACTCTATTGATAAACTGGAAGATTATATGGAAGATTATCGGGCAGCTGCTGGGCCTTGAGGCCACGCTGATGCTGGGCTGTCTGGTAATGTCATTAGCCTATGGCGAAGATGACGCCTACGCCTTCGCTGTCTCCGTCGTCACCACCGCCCTCACAGGTGGAGCCCTGCACTACATCGGTCACAACTCATCAAACACCATGTCTCGGCGTGATTCCTTCCTCCTGGTGACGCTGGTGTGGCTTGTCTTCAGCCTTTTCGGCTCATTCCCCTTCTATCTCAGCGGCTATGTCCCCTCAATAACCGATTCCTACTTCGAAACCATTTCGGGTTTCACCACTACAGGCGCATCGCTCATCGATGATGTAGAACGCCTGCCGCATGCGCTGCTCTTCTGGCGCAGCCTCACGCAGTGGGTGGGCGGTCTGGGCATCGTCTTCTTCACCATCGCCATCATCCCGTCGATGGTAGGTGGTAGCGTAAAGGTCTTCTCTGCCGAAGCCACAGGTCCTATGCGCACGAAGATGCACCCTCGCCTCAGCACCACAGGACACTGGATTTGGGGCATCTACTCGCTGATGACGCTGGCCTGCGCTCTATGCTTCTATCTTGAGGGCATGAGTGGCTTCGATTGTTTCAACTACGCGATGACCGTCACGGCCACGGGAGGCTTTGCCACGCACAATGCCAGCACAGGCTACTTCAAGAATGCCGCCATCGACTACACGGCCATCTTCTTTATGTTCCTGTGTGGCACCAGCTTCACGCTGCTGTATCTGGCCATCTTCAAGCACAAGATTAAGGAGTTCTTCAAGAATAGCGAGTTCCGCCTTTACGTCTCCGTAATCGTCGTATGCACAGTGCTTATCATGTTCATCGTCATGCGTGGCTGCCACTATCCCGTTGCAGATGCTTTCCGCTCCAGCCTCTTCCAGGTTGTCTCCTTCCTCACCACCACAGGCGTCTTCAACGATGACGCTGGCCAATGGCCACATATCACATGGGTCATCCTTACCGTATGCATGTTCATTGGAGGTTGTTCCGGCTCCACGAGTGGTGGCTTCAAATGTGTCCGTATGGTGATGCTCTGGAAAATGCTGCGCAACGAGCTCCGCTCCACCCTCCATCCCAGTGCCGTGCTGCCTGTACGCGTGAACGGCTATGTGGTATCTGTCAACCGCCAGCTGGCCCTCTTCGCCTTCTTCACCGCTTATGTCCTGCTCTGCCTCTTCGTTTATTTCATCATGATGATTCTGGGCATCGACAGCACGAATGCCTTCACAATAGCTTTCAGCTGTGCCAGTAACGTAGGTCCCACACTCGGTTTGGAGATAGGTCCTACCATGTCATGGAGTCATCTCCCAGACGTTGTCAAATGGATGCTCTCGCTGTTGATGCTCATGGGACGTCTTGAAATCCTTTCCGTCCTCGTCCTCTTCACCCGCAGTTTTTGGAGAGACAAATAACATCTTAATAAGCCACAGAACAGGGAATACCCAGCGCTCTCACCTGCTCTGCAATGCTGTCCAGCACATCAGGTGCCGCCTTTCGCAGCGTGCTGACTGGCGTCTCGCGGTCGATGGTGTAAATCATCACCTGCATAGGCCCTATCTTCTTCAACGCCTCCAACCACGGCTCCACAAAGCGCGCCGATGTATTGTCCACATCGGTGCCCGCTGCATCGGTGCCTGTCAGGAACATCGTCTGGATGATGACATGCCCACGGAAATGGATGAGCCCATCGACGATGGCTTCCACGAAATAAGGTCCCGTGGGGCGATCCACCATCTTGATGAATGCCTCATCGATGGTATCCAACTTCAAGATGTTATTATCGACGCGACAGAGGGCTGCGAAGACATCGGGCCGTAGGATGCGGGTAGCATTACTAAGCACGCTGATACGTGCCTCTGGGCAGTAACGGTCGCGCAACGCGCGCGTATCTTCTATTATATGAGGGAAGTCGGGGTGGAGTGTCGGTTCTCCGTTGCCGGCAAATGTCAGTACATCCGGTTTGGGACCCTCTTTAGCCATCTGCTGCAGACGTTCCTCCAGCGCCCTGCTCACCTCTTCGCGCGTAGGCATCTTCGCTGTCGGCCTGCGTTCTGCATTCAATCCACATTCGCAGTAGATACAATCAAAGGAACATACCTTGCCATCGGCCGGCAAGAGATTGATGCCCAGTGACACGCCGAGACGACGGCTGTGGATAGGACCAAAGATAGGCGAAGGATAGATAACTGTGGACATAGTGGTGGTGTTTTGAAGTTCGGGCGAAACCCATGCATTCATGGATTCCGCCCGAAAGAAATTTAGTGAAAAGTGTTTTATTACTTGTCGTACTCTTCTTCCTTGATCTTGCGACCCATGATCAGGTATGCCGTGGGAGCGGCAATGAACATGGAGGTCAGGGTGCCGATGATGACACCGAGCATCATGGCGAATGCGAAGCTCTTGATGCTGGCACCACCGAAGACGAAGATGAACAACAGGACGATGAACGTGGAGACGGACGTGTTGATGGTACGCGTCAGGGTGGCGTTCAGCGACTGGTTGAAGAGGAGCTGCTTGTCGCGCTTGGGATAGAGACCGAGGTTCTCACGGATACGGTCGAAGACGACCACCTTATCGTTGATGGAGTAACCGATACAGGTCAGCAGAGCACCGATGAACGTCTGGTCAATCTCCAGCGAGAAGGGCATCCAACCCCAGCAAGCGGAGAACATGCCGAGGATGAAGATGGTATCAACGGCGAGGGCCGTGATGGCACCCACGGAGAAGGCTACGTTGCGGAAGCGGACGAGGATATACACGAAGATGACAATCAGCGCCAGGATGACGGAGATGATGGCACCGCGGGTGATGTCAGCAGCGATGGACGGACCCACCTTCTGAGAACTGATGATAGAACCACCAGCACGCTCGTCGCGGTTGATGAAGGTCTGCTCGTCGAGATCGGCACTCAGGAGGCCGCCGTCCTTGAGGACGGTAAAGAGCTTGCTCTCAATCTCGCTGTCCACTTCGCTGCCATCCTCATCGATGCGGTAGTTGGTGGAGATACGGATGGTCTTGCCCTCGGTGCCCAGTGCAATGGCGCTGGTGTTACTCTCGGGGAAGGCATTGGCGAGGAGGCCGCGAACGGTCTCGGGCTGCACCTCGTTCTCGAAGAGAACCACGAAGTTGCGACCGCCGGTGAAGTCGATACTCTGAGAGAAGCCGCGGCCTATCCAGCTGCCAATAGCCAGCACAGCAATGGCACCGAAGATGGCGAAGGACTTCTTGTAGCTGCCCATGAAGTTGAAGTTCGTGTCGGAAAGGAACTTGCGGCTCAAGGGGGTAGTGAAGGTGAGGTCAAGCCACTTCTCCTTAGCCATCAGGCTGTCGAACACCACGCGCGTGAGATATACAGCGGTGAAGAAGGAGATGATGATACCAATGATATAGGTTGTGGCGAAGCCGCGGATAGGACCTGTACCGAAGTAGTAGAGGATGATACCTGTGAGGACGCTCGTCACGTTGGAGTCGATGATAGCGCTGAAGGCGTTGCTGTAGCCGGCCTGCATAGCCTGGCGCACGGCCTTGCCACTGCGCATCTCTTCCTTGGTACGCTCGAAGATCAGCACGTTAGCATCGACGGCCATACCCAGTGTCAATACCATACCGGCGATACCGCTCATGGTCAGAGCTGCCTGGAAGCTGGTGAGAATGCCGAGGGTGAAGAAGAGGTTGAAGAGCAGTGCGCAGTTGGCAACCATACCGGGACGGAAGCCGTACATGCTGACCATGTAGAGCATCAGGGCGATGAAGGCGAGCACCATGCTCCAGAGGCCCTGGCGGATGGACTCCTGACCGAGCGAAGGACCAACAATCTCGTCGCTGACGATGTTGGCGGGAGCGGGCATCTTACCGGACTTCAGCACGTTGGCCAAGTCACGGGTGTCCTCGGGTGTGAAGTGGCCTGTGATCTGGCTGTTACCACCCGTGATCTCGTTCTGCACGTTGGGGGCGCTATAGACATAGTTGTCGAGGACGATGGCGATGGGACGGTGCACGTTGGCCTTCGTCAAGGCAGCCCAACGACGGGCACCCTCGACATTCATCTGCATGCTGACGCAGGGACGGCCCTGCTGGTCGAACTCATCCTTGGCATCGGTGACGACGTCGCCCTCCAGGGGAGCACGGCCGTTGCGCTCAGTGATCTTGATGGCATAGAGCTCAAAGACCTCATCGTTCTTATCGACACCCTTGACGCCCCAGAGGAGCTTCAGGTCGGCAGGCAGGACAGCCTTAGCCTCGGGCGTCTCAAAGAGCGCGTTGATGGCCTCCATCTCACGCTTGCTGGCATAACCTACGACGCAACCGTTTTCCTGATTCAACACCTGCAGACGAGCCAACAGCGGGTGAGCTTTAAGTGCTTCCTCGGTGGCAGCAGCACTGGATGCGGAAGCCTCAGCCTTGTCGCCCTTGGCGATAGCGGCGAGGGCATCGTCGGTGGTGGCAGCAGCGCTGTCAGCAACGGCTTCTGTGGCCTCGGCGACCTCGGGAGAACCCTCGGGGGCTGTTACCTCAGTGCTGTCAGAGGTTTCTACGCCAGCGGCAGCAAGCTTGCTGTCGAGTTGGATGAGGAAGGGAACTGCCTCGGAAGTGGTGTAGGTCTCCCAGAACTCCAGATTAGCGGAACCCTGAAGGAGCTTACGCACGCGGTCGGGCTCCTTGATACCAGGGAGCTCCACCATGATGCGACCCTCCTGACCCTCAAGGGCCTGGATGTTGGGCTGCACGACACCGAAGCGGTCGATACGTGTACGGATGACGTTGAAAGAGTTATCAATGGCGGCCTTTACCTCTTCACGCAGCACAGCCTCCACCTCGCGGTCGGTGCTCTTGGTGTTCACTTTGCCACGCAGCTGCTGCGTAGCGAAGAGTTCAGCAAGCGAGCTGTTGGGAGCCAGCGCCTTGTAGTCTTTAACGAAGAGAGTAATGAAATCGCCCTGACCGGCCTTGGCTTCTGCCTTAGCCTGTTCTACGGCTTGATTGAAGTTGGCATCTTCTTTGTGATCGGCGAGCGCCTTAACCACATCGGGCACAGACACCTCGAGGATGACGTTCATACCACCCTTCAAGTCCAGACCCAAACCGATACCCATCTCGCGGCACTCCTTGAGTGTCCAGACCCCGAAATATACGGGTTCGTTAGCGAGGGAGTCCAAGTAATGCTGACCAGCAGCTTCGCCCTCAACAGCAGCAATCTCCTTAGCTTTGCTCTCGAAGTGGTTGGTCACGAACGAGAAGCTGAGGTAGAAGATGCAGACAAGTGCAAGCAGGACAGCGAAAACTTTTACGAATCCTTTGTTTTGCATTTTGAATGAATTGTTTTGTTGTTATTTGTTGATTTTCTCTTCTTTTTTGGAGCCAATCGGGGCGTTGCGCCCAAAATAGCGCGCAAATGTACACCTTTTTTATGGAAAAGTGGTTCTAAAATACCAAATATTTGGCTTTTGGAGTGTTTTTTATGGCTTTTAGGGTGTTTTTCTGATCAATCTGGTGCGAATTGGGAAGTGATCAGACCATCTTATATGACTTTCAACACTCGTACGACAACTCTTCCATCTCTCGCCATCGAAAAGGATGTGATCAATGCGCACGGGGAAGCCCTTTTCGTGGTAAGTGAAACCTAGACCATTTCCACTCTCGCGGAAGGCGCTGGTCAAACGACGTGTCAGCAGACGATGTGTATAGGAGACAGGCGTATCGTTGAAGTCGCCACAGACGATGACAGGACGCGGCAACCATGCCTCCACGATAGCCGCTAAGCTGTCGGCCTGCGCAGCACGCAGAGGTGAGGCTTTGGTGAGGAGTTGCACGATGGGTGAGAGATCCTTGCGCATCGAATCACGCTCATGCCGCTCGATAGCCTCGCGATAGGCCTGTTTCATTTCAGGCGAAAGTTTATTACTCTGCAGGTGCACACTCAGTAATAAGAGAGTGTCCTTGCCGTCTTGGAGATAAGCTCTTAGCGCATGGCATGGTTCCCCCTCCAGTGCCAGCGTATCGCTATCGAGGATGGGAAGTCGGGAGTAGAGCGTGAACTCCTTCTTGCTGACACAAGAGTAGCCCTTTTTCTCCATTTCATCGCTTAATTCAGGCTTGTTGGAGGACTCCTGAAGGCAGATGATATCGACATCGGAGGTGGCGAGATATGTAAAGACACGATTGGTGCCATCCTCTACGGACTCTGGCATGCCATAACTATGGCTGTTGTAGCTGAGGATGGTGATTGTAGAATCTACAGCCCCCTTGGACGGCAGATTCACGGGCAGATAGTCACGCAGAAAACTGCCACAGGCCACAAAGCCGATGATAGGTATCCACACACGCTTCACCTTGAATACCAACCAGAAAAAAACGAATAGCAGGTTGCCAACCACGAAGGCGGGGAAGAGCAGGCTCATCAGCGTCAAACGGGGATGCAACTCGGGATGCAGATAGGTGACACCGCAGCACGCCCACAGGAGCAGAATCGTGGCAACGTTGGCACCCGTGAAGAGTTGCACCAAAATGGTTTTGATAACCTTCATCGTTCGCTGGCTTCAAAGAGTTTGCGTTTCTCGTCATCCGAGAGGCTATCATAGCCACCCTGCTTCACTTTCGCCAGGATGCGATCTATCTCTTCCTCGCGCGCCTGCTTGCGCGCGTTCCATTCTATATCATCGGCGTGCTTCGCGCTACCTACATGCACCTTCATGCGCGGTTTGCGCCTGCGCTCAAACCATGCCTGCATACGCTTCCACATGCTGTCTCGCTTCCTCGTGCCCTCCGTGACATCCTCATAGCTGGTGTAATAGTCATTATAACCGCCGTAGCTGCCATAGCCACCGCCGCCTCCACCAAAAAAGCGATTGTGGTCGTTGGGGTGTTTGCGCCAATACATAATCAGTGCCAGACCAAAAAGCATACCACCGAGATGCGCCACATGAGCCACGCCGTCACCTGGGTTGCCTAACGCACTCAACAATTCAATGACGGCATAACCCGTGACGAGCCACTTGGCTTTGATAGGAACCGGAATAGGAATGATGAACAGACGGTTCTCAGGAAAAGTCATGCCGTAGCTCAACAGGATACCATAGACAGCACCCGAAGCACCTACCGTGGTCCAACGATTCAGGTAGGTACTCATGGGAACCACCATCCCCTCGATATTCACACTATCATAAGCATTCATACCCGTAAAGAAAAACTCTCCATACTGCGCTACCTCCTGCAAGACACCAGCTCCCAAACCACAGACCACATAGTAAAACAGAAAGCGCTGGGAACCCATCACCTGCTCCATCAAGCGACCAAACATCCACACGGCAAACATGTTGAAGAAGATATGTTCCAAGCCGCCGTGCACAAACATATAGGTGAACAACTGATAAAGCCGGAAGTCCGATGCCAGGAAGAAATGCAAGCCCAGCAAATCGTCGAAATCGATACCATAACGCACTGCCACCACCTTTGCAAGGTACATCAACAGATTGATGATGATGAGGTTCTTGGTGACAGGAGGCATATTAAAGTTCATAAAATGCGTAGTTTTGACGTTTGAGGCCGCAAAAGTAGGCATTTTTATGCGCATTTGGGGGAATTTCATGATAAAAATATAAAAAAAGATATCTTTTTTCCATTTTTTCTTGGTGCGAATCTCAACTTTCTCTATTTTTGCCACTGCAAATCAGCATTTAAATGCTTTTTCTACACAAAGTAATTATAGTTTATTAACCCTCTAAAATCATTTATCAATGAACAAGACTGAATTGACAAGCGCCATCGCCGCTAAGGCTGGCCTGACAAAAGTGGATGCCAAGAAGGCTCTTGATGCAACCATCGAAGCTATCACCGAGGCTCTCAAGGCTGGTGACAAGGTAGCACTCATCGGCTTCGGCACATTCGCCGTTGCAAAGCGCGATGCCCGTCAGGGTATCAACCCCCAGACCAAGCAGGTCATCAAGATTGCCGCTAAGAAGCAGGCCAAGTTTAAGGCTGGTGCTGAACTCGACGCTGCTATCCAGTAAGTTTCGGTTTTATATCAATTCCATCTTAAAAACTGTCCCTCGGGGCAGTTTTTTTATGTTTGTAAGAGTAGGGCTATGCCACGTCATGACCACATCACGTGGTGGCGTAGGTGTATGGGTGATGATTTGAAGAGCATGGTCTTACAGCCTTAAGACCTTGCTCTTAAGGCGTGAAGGCCAAGGTCTTCGTAACGCAGGGCCTGGCGACAAGTGCACAACAAACATATATGAGGGCTGGAAAGTGATGAAAAACAGGGGTGTGTTGCGAAAAAAACAGGTTCGATTCTGATAACTCAAAAAAAATGCGTACCTTTGCACCCCGAATACAAGGCTATTCACTCGAAATCAACGAAATTCAATATAAGAGTATGCAGATAGAGACAACGCTCACAGCGGCGATACAGGCGGCCGTCAAGTCCCTCTATGGACAGGACGTGCCTGAGAAGATGGTGCAACTGAGCGCCACGAAGAAGGAGTTCGAGGGTCACCTGACGCTCGTCGTGTTCCCCTTCCTGAAGATGAGCCGCAAGGCTCCCGAGGCTACGGCCCAGGAGATTGGTGAATACCTCACAGCGAACTTACCCGAAGTGGTAGCGCGCTTTAATGTCATCAAAGGCTTCCTCAACATGGTCATCGCCGATGCCTGCTGGGTCAGCCTACTGGCTGATATCCAACAGGACGCGAACTATGGTCTGAAGCCCGTGACCGATCAGTCACCGCTCGTGATGATCGAGTACTCCTCTCCCAATACCAATAAGCCCCTGCACCTGGGCCACGTGCGCAACAACCTGCTCGGATGGGCGCTGGCAAAAGTCATGGAGGCCAACGGCAACCGCGTCGTGAAGACAAACATCGTCAACGACCGCGGCATACACATCTGCAAGTCGATGCTGGCATGGCTGAAGTGGGGCAACGGCGCCACACCCGAAAGCACGGGCAAGAAGGGCGACCACCTTATCGGAGACTACTACGTGGCATTTGACAAGCATTTCCGTGCCGAACGCCAAGAACTGATGGATAAGTTCATGGCTGAAGGCATGGACGAGGAAGCCGCCAAGGAACGTGCCGAGAAGGAGAGCCCGCTGATGCAGGAGGCTCGTGCCATGCTCGTCAAGTGGGAGCAGAACGACCCCGAGGTGCGCGCGCTGTGGAAGAAGATGAACGACTGGGTGTATGCCGGCTTCGACGAGACCTACAAGGCACTCGGCGTGGGCTTCGACAAGATCTACTACGAGAGCCAGACCTATCTCGAGGGCAAGGACAAGGTGATGGAAGGTCTCGACAAAGGTTTCTTCTACCGCCGCGAGGATGGCTCGGTGTGGGCAGACCTCACGAAGGAAGGCCTCGACGAGAAGTTGCTGCTGCGCGCCGATGGTACCAGTGTCTATATGACGCAGGACATCGGCACCGCCAAGCTGCGCTTCCAGGACTTCCCCATCGACAAGATGATCTATGTCGTGGGCAACGAGCAGAACTACCACTTCCAGGTGCTCAGCATCCTCTTGGACAAGCTGGGCTTCAAGTGGGGCAAGGACCTCGTGCATTTCTCCTACGGCATGGTGGAGCTCCCCAACGGCAAGATGAAGTCGCGCGAGGGCACCGTCGTGGATGCCGACGACCTCATCGCCAAGATGATCGAGGATGCCCGCGAGATGAGCAAGGATAAAGTGAACAAGCTCGACAACCTCACGGAGGACGAAGCCCAGGAGATAGCGCGCATCGTAGGTATGGGCGCCCTGAAATACTTCATCCTCAAAGTCGATGCCCGCAAGAACATGCTCTTCAACCCCGAAGAAAGTATCGACTTCAACGGCAACACCGGCCCCTTCATCCAATACACCTACGCCCGCATCCGCAGCATTCTCAGAAAAACAACAGAAGCCCCCTCGGGGGCCGTAGGGGGGGCCACGCTCTCTCCGAAGGAAATCTCCCTCATCCAGCAGCTCGCCGCCTTCGGCGCCGCAGTGCAGCAGGCAGGCACGGACTACAATGTCAGCGTCATCGCCAACTACTGCTATGACCTGGCCAAGGAGTTCAACGGCTTCTACCACGACTACCAGATCTTGAAGGAGCCCGATGAGCAGAAGCGCGCCGTCCGCCTCGCCCTCTGCGAAGCTGTCGCCAAGGTCATCAAGACCGGCATGGGACTGCTGGGCATCGAGGTGCCGGAGCGCATGTAGTCAAGGCCGGCATTGTCATTTGCCTCGCCCAAACATCATTACCAACCGAACTAACAAACCTTATCATTATGAAAACCGCAAACACAAAGCATCACACCCCCCTTCAGGGGGCGTGGGGGCTTTCAACACTCCCCTTCAGGGGGCTTGGGGGCCTCCTCGTATTCTTCTTATCCCTCTTCTCCCCTGCTCAGGCGAATGATTATCTCGAGGTGCAGAGCCACTATTCCATTTATTCGTCTGGCCGCGACGCCATCCACGTGAAGGTGCCCATTTGGGCCTATGGCCGCATCAATAACTACTATCTGGCCGATTCCACCGCCCTCTGGTTCTCGCTCACCAGCAACGAAAAGGTGAAACAAGTGGCAGTCCAGTTTCGTGCCGACCGCCAGGGAAGTAATATTGATGATGATGGCAAGGGTAGTGGCGAGGTATTCGTTCATCCAGCCATGGGAACGATTGTCATCACCAACACCTACGATGGTGTGACACAACAAGTTAATGAGGGCGAAGGATGGACAAAGTTCCTGGTCAAGCAAGGCACCGTCAACGACTGCTCACAACTCACCACCTTGGAGTTCGACTGGTATCCCCCCGAGCAGCTGAACGGCAAGCAGTTCAAGCTGGGGCTGTATCTGACCATCAACAAATACTCACCCAATGTGATGTTCGATGACAAGGAATTCGCCTTCCCCACCGTCTTCACCGGCGGCGACAACCTGGCGGCGCCTCAGCTCTATACGCCTTACCTCTATGTCATCAACGAGGAAGGCAACGCTGGATTCGGACTGGCTGCAGTCCCTTATGTCACCTTCCAGACTCCTGTCAGCTATGCCACGTCTCTTGACCCCATGCGCCAGGTCAACACCTCCTCGCGCTCAGGCAGCATATTCGTCAATACCAGGGACACTGTGCAGCCAAACTTTACCGCTGATTTCATGGTCTATCGAGATGAGGCATTAGGCACTAAGAGCAAGGTCACCACCTCGCCCGTTGATGTGCCGGCCTACCACCGCATCTACGATCTTCAGGCCACTGAGCAGAAAGACGAGTCTGGCAGCCTCACCGGAGCCAACACCATCAGCTGGATGGTACGCTCTCCCTCGGCAAAGGACTTGGTGGAGAACGACTATTTTGAGGTACAACGTGCATTCAAAAGCGACTACTCTGACGCACAAACGTTGGATGTCATCGCTATGCAACGCGGAGGCACAGGCGAGTACTCATACACCGACAACAGCCGCACAGAATGGAAAGACCGACGTACTGAAACAGACACCCTGAATGTCAATTATGAGGTCTCTGATGACAACTATATCTTGACCGATGCCGATGGCACCAAGCTCTACAGGATGAAGCTGAAGCTGACTGCCAAGAACTGCATCATGCCAGCCCAGCCCGTCTATTACCGTGTGCGCCGTGCCTCATCCGCCGTGTGGGGATGGGACCATGAGTTCGCCGGCACCACCCAAGTCTATCGCCACAACTATTTGGCCCCCCTGGCAACAAACCAGACAGAATACACCCTCGACAACGACTTTGCCAATAACCGTAAGGTTCATTTCAACCTGAAGATTGATAACGCTGATGTCACCTATCAGCCTGTGCCCATAGAGGACTGCGTTTTGGAGTATATACTGAGCCGTTCCTTGTCCGACACGGCCACGATTGTATTCCGTGTGGCTGACACGCTCATGCACTCCGTCAAAATGATTCAGGCTCAGATATATCGCAAGGGCTCACCGCGCACCTTGGTTGACAGCTACACCCTCCATGCAGGAGAAAACATCGTGAAAGTTCCTTTGGGCAACGAATTGACCTTCTTGATCACACCTCTCGACGGTGCCCTCTTCAAGAACAGCGAAACTCCTGTCTATACCAGTTTCTGGGAAATCAATGACGACAACTCCTACCAGTGGAACGGCTACCGCATACATCTCGGTATCCGGAACAGCGAGACACTCCCCAACGGGAAGAAAAACTATGATTTGTCGTGGGTCGGCTACAACGGCGTACCCTTTGAACGGGAACATGCAGAAAAACGATGGGCTGAGGTGCAGGACAAAGTGAAACAGCAGCTCTACGCCTCCCTCTTCGGCACTGTACAAGCTCCTGTGTTCGGCAAGTGCCTGTGGGACCGCACAGCAAAACTTATCCTGACGCGCCACCATGTGGAGACAGGAGAGAGTCTGGACATTATCGTTCCACAAGACAGCATACAGCGCCAAAGTGATGGTTCGTGGATGGCTCATGTCACCGACGTGGCGGCATCACCATGTACACATTATAAGTATAGTGTCCGAATAGATGAGAGTGATGCCGACCTGCACGTCAGCAACCCCATACAACTCCTTCCCATAGATATCAACGGCCCTGAGCTTTATTTCAACGAGGCAGCCCGCATACAACAGTTCACAGCCTCTCAGGGCGCCACAGAGGGGACGCTCGTCAACAGCGTACGACTCACGTGGCAGGCATCGTCCACCGCAGTAGATGACTACGTGCTCTGCCGTGTTCAGAAAGGTTCCGACCAAGTGCCAGATACCTTGGTGGTAACCACCGATAACGCCTACACCGATAACGATGCCCTCCCCGGTGTACACTACGAATATACCGTCATCGCCCGTTATGCCTGCAATGGTATCGCCTCTGTCAACAGTGCCACTGCAGAGGGATGGCGCACTCCTTTGGGAAGAATAACCGGTCGTGTGATGCTCGCCGACAATAGTGGCCAAAAAGGGGTTACCGTAGCCCTGTCAAAGGATGGAGCAGTTATCCGGCAGATGACCACCGACGCTACAGGCGAATATGTATTTGAGGATGTGGAATATGACCTGCAAAAAGGAACATCCTTCGTCATAACACCCACCGCCCAATACGGTCAGTTCAGCTACAACAACAGCAGTGCCGCCTCGGCCACCGTGGTTCTCGCGAGAGAGAACGCCCTCGTGACGAACCTTGATTTCGTGAATACACAAGCCTACCGCCTCACGGGTCGCGCACTCTACAAACAATCTACCATCCCAGTGGCTGATGCCCTCTTCCTGCTAAACGGCGACACCATTTGCCGTGGTGGACAGCCTGTGCGAACAGCCACCGACGGTAGCTTTGAGCTGTTGGTGCCTCGTCAGCCTGTGACATTGCAGATAGCCAAGCAGCACCACGACTTCGAGGGGGAAGGAATGCTGGAGATTGATGGCAGCACGACCTTCACGCCTACTAAACCCATTGACGGCATACGCTTCTATGACCTCACGAAAGTGCGACTCATCGGACGTGTGGCCGGTGGCACGGCACAGCAAGCACTTAAGCGAGGGTTCGGACTTGGACGCAACAATCTGGGTGATGACCTGAAACTGGTGCTGATGCTGGAAGGCGACAACACGGCCCACATCGTTCATGATCCCGCAGATCTCACGCGTGATACCTTGATGCAGACGGTCGTCCAAAACGGCACCACAAGCACGTTGTTTGAACAGAAGCGCATCACCATCCACCCCGACCCCACAACAGGAGAATATGCCGCAGACCTCTTCCCCGTGAAATACAAGGTCGTTCAGGCCACGGCCAAGGGCTACGCCACGCTCTTCCCGACGGGTGTGGGCAGCGAGACCTTCGACCTCTCCAATGCTCCTCTTGTCCTTCACCACGACACGCTGGATACTATGACCATCACCTACAATGCTGTCTATGATCGCATTTACCGTGCTCCCATACAGGTGGCGATGACACAGGTTCAGTATGGCGTCGATTGTGCAGGTCTGGGCGAGAAGTCGTTAGAACTCTCCTCTATGACAGGCAAGGGTGACGACATCCCCGCGTACAGTGTGCAGGATGACGGCAGTGTCAACTATCTATTGAGCTATCCTGTTTTCAGGGCAGGCCAGAAATATCAATTCACGCTCTCTGCCTTTGAAGACTACCGTTATAACAACTCTGTATCCGGGCGGCTCGACCGCGTCGCTCAACGCGGTGGAAATGTTATTGTACGCAATGGCATGGAAAGCGCCACACACCACCAGACATACGTGCTGGATAGCGAAGGCAAGAACAAAAATGTCTTTCTCGAAATAAAAGACATCGACTACGCCAACAGTGGCACACATGCCCTGCGCACCGTCACTACCGCCTTGGAGGTGGAAGGTAGCTATGTGGAGACTGGCGGTTTCCAAGCTTTTATCTGCGGTTTCAAGTTAGAACCCAATGACCTTCACTCCACAGATGCCGATGTCGTACTCCTCGACGTCGTCCGCGACCCGGGAGGTATGAATAGTAGCGCATGGTTGGAATCCGGCACCACCTATAAGTATGCTTATAAAGAAAGCTATCATTGGGAAGCTGGTTTGAAGATTGAACCCAAATATGGATTGAATGTGACGCAGGACATAGGTCTCGTGACAGCGCCCTTGGGCGCAGGCTCGTATATCGGTAGCACTTACAATACGAGCAAGCAACTCAGCCTAACCATTCCCATTGTGCATGAGTGGAAATGGGGATATACCTATTCCTATGACTTCACAACCACCGACCGCATCAGCACTTCATCGTCTTATTCCAACGTCGGACGGAATGCCGATGTCTTCCTGGGTACTACGACGAGTATGTTGAGCGGTAAGGTGCAGAGTGTCAGCCTCATCAGCGACAGTCTGTGGCAGGCACGCCAGCCGGCCTACCGCGCCGGTACGCTCAAGCTGCTGGCACAAGGCACCGGCGCCGACGGCCATAGATACTACCTTGTTAAGGGACAGAAGGTGGCACTGGGCACCCGCATCGACAACACATTTGTCTATACGCAGGCATATATTCTGAACACCCTTATCCCCAACCTGGCCAAGGAGAGGCAGGATAAATTGGAAGTCTTTGCCGATTCGGTAGCAGCCCAGCAGGCGGCCGACGCTCGCGATGAGGCTGTCTATTGGGAATTGACATCAGATGATGTCAGCCTACGCGATACGCTGAAGGCAGAAAGCTACAAGATGGTGGTGCCGCAGAAGACCGACAAGGTGTTCACCAACGAGATAGCTGCGCTCGACAATATGATCTTCAAGTGGCTCACTATCCTCTATCAGAACGAGAAGGAGAAGGTGATAGCACGCATGTCGGGTCAGAAGTTGGGAACCTGGTCTGTGAGTGGCGGCACGAGTATCACGCATTCTGACTCTTATACTGCAACAGCGGGCTACAATGAGATGCCGCAGGGTTGGGGTCTCGTTCAGTATGAGGCCCAGTCGTTTGGCGTTGACGCCGGCAAGCAACTCCTTTCACAACTGTCAGAGATTTGTGAATTTTGGAGTGAGCGCGGAGATCAGAGAATCGGTTCTTCGGTGAGCAAGGTGTTGGAGCAGTATCTCAATGACAAGCTGTTCGACGAGAACTTCAATTTAGTGAATCAGAAAGAGCCGAAATCTCCCTTGGAGCTGGGCACCGTCAGCAATGTGTCGAAATGGTCATGCAGCATTATTCCTGTCTTAAGTTACGACTCCGACGACAACCTCAGTAAGGATAAAACCATTTCGCGAAAGACAGGTTTCACCATCACTCCTGATCCGCATGGTGACATGACCATCAGTGTCTATCGTTCCCGAACGGACCAGATGTGGAAATCATCCACTGACAATATTCGCGACAATGTGGACATGATTGACGAAGACCTGCTTTATGGCAGCTATGTTTTCTACACCGAGGAAGGCACCACCTATTGTCCCCATGAGGCTGAGGAGCGCACCCTGTTCTATAACAAAGGCACGCTGTTGAACAACGATACGCGCTATGCCACCAAGCCCGAGATGTCGGCAGATACCTACGAGCAGGTCAATGTCCCCGCCGACAAAGCCGCCATCTTCCACCTGACGCTGATGAACAATGGTCAGGAGGAATCCGGCAAGGCTGCCGACGGTGAGCTCATGACACTCATGTTGGCCAATGGAAATGCCCATGGTGCCGTGCTGACCATTGACGGCCAGAATCTGGCTGCCGGCTATCAACTCTACATCAAAACGGGTGAAGCCTTGGAGAAGACATTGATGGTCTCGCGCGGTATTGCCGATGACTACGATGACCTTGAGCTCCTTCTCTCCCTCGATGATTGTCCCAAGATATATACCACGTTGAAATTGTCGGTCCACTACCTGCCCGTCAGCTGCGATGTAGCCATCACCCAACCTCGCGACAAATGGATCATGAACACTCTGTCATCGCAAGATTCCATTGGCTATTACCTGCCAGTCACCATCGACGGCTTCGATGTGAACCACAAGAACTTCGACCATATAGAGTTCCAGTATAAGCTCACCACAGAGAATGATGATGCATGGGTGAATCAGTGTTCGTTCTTTGCCAACGACTCCCTCTACGCTTTAGCCACGGGCAACAAGGCCATGATAGAGAACGGTCGCATCGCTCCGTTCCGCTTCTATGGCCATGGTGATCCCAAAGAACTCAACTACGATTTGCGTGCCGTCTCCTTCTGCCGCCACGGCTCCGGCTTCGTCAGCAAGTCGTCTGCCATCGTCAGCGGCACCAAGGACACACGTCCGCCTGTGCTGTTTGGTAAGCCTCAACCCGCCGACGGCATCCTGACACTTTCGAATGACATCCGCCTGCGTTTCTCGGAAGCCATAGCAGGCAACTGGCTGGATGAGGACAACAACTTCCAGTTGCAGGGCGTCACCAACTCAACAGGCATCACATCATCATCGTCGCTCTTCTTCCCTGGTACGGAAAGTCAGTATGCCTCCTCGGAGGCGCTGCGCGGATTAGCGATTACGGACCTGACCGTGGACATGATGATCCGACCGGCAGAGACCGGAAGGGAGATGACACTCTTTGCTCACGGCGACGACCTCTGTTCGCTGGAGTTCGCACTTACCGCAGACCAACGTCTGCAAGCAATCCTGAAGGAAGAAGACAAGACACCTGTTGTCCTTCGCTCAAAACCTATGTCAACGCTCTCCACAACGGATTTCACCCGTGTGATGATGGTTTACAACTTTGACGATAATGCCATCAGATTCTATGCCGGAACGAGTGATATAACAGAAGATTCACAAGTCCGCCCCTGGATGTTGCAGAATATGGCAAATCCCATTGTCATCGGCAATAGCCTGGATGGCACGAATCCCTTCCACGGCAACATGACGGAGGTGCGTATCTGGACCAAGCCATTGACTCCGGATGAGATTGCAAACACCCACCAGCGGCGGTTGACGGGGTATGAATATGAACTGATGGACTACTATCCTATGAACGAGGGCAGTGGCACGATAGTAGCAGACATGGCGTCAGGTGCTTCGCTTACCTGCAGAGAGCTGAACTGGAACAATCCACAGGGCATCTCGCTCGTCCTCGATGGTGAACAAGCACTCCTGCAGCCCGAACGCATCTCGCGTACAGCGGCCGATGACTACACACTGATGTTTTGGCTGCGTTCGACAAATTCACCCACAGATTCGGTAGCACTTTTCACCACCTATATGGGCGACTCGATAACCATGCAGTTGGGAATTGAGGCAGAGCGCCTTGCCTTCCGGCAGGATGATGTGAGCGTCAGCAGCGTTGCAAATATCACTAATGGACAGTGGCACCACCTGACACTCACCATCAGCAAGACCTACAACACGGGTAATCTCTATCTCAATGGTGAACTCCTGCAGACCTTTGCCGTGAACAGTCTCAAAGGACTGACAGGCTCACGCATGGCGCTGGGCGGCGGACTAAAAGGCAATATCGATGACTTCTGCCTCTTTGAGCAGGCCCTCCCGTCAGCTCTTGTGCGCGAGTTTGACAGCGTGACACCTAATGGCGATGAGATGGGTCTCACAGCACTGCTCACCTTCTCAGAGATGCGGCGCAACCAAAACAATATTCCGGAACTTGTCTTCTCCGTCACAGACCAGCGCATCTTCCGGGATGCCGAGGGGAAGAGAGTGAAAAAAGACGTACCCCTGATGATTGGCATCGATGAGACCCATGCAGACAAGAAGAACTATGCCCCCGTGCGCGACAGGGGACAGCTGTCCAATCTCAACTTCACATGGACCTACCACGACGAGGAACTGCTCATCAACCTCAAGATGCAAGACAGGGAAATCAACAAACGCACGCTTTATCTCACCGTGCGTGATGTGGAAGACCTCAACGGCAACCGCCTGGCTTCGCCGGCCACATGGACTGTCTATGCCGACCTCAACAGTATTATCTGGCAGACGCGAAGACACGCGGTGACCATCAACAACAACCAGGAGGACTACTCCTTCAAGATGGACATCTGCAACACCACAGGCATGACACGCCAGTACACCATCAACAACCTGCCGACATGGCTTACTGTGACACCTGCACAGGGCACCTTGGAAGCCGAGGAGGAGGCCAGCGTCACCTTCACCGTCAAGAAAGGACTCATGCCGCGTCTGTACAACACCGTCGTCTATCTCACCGATGATTTGGATCTCTCCGAGTCGCTGAGCTTAGACATCGACGTGAAGAACGAGTGCCCCTGGGGGCAGATAGATACCCGCCTCTATGAGAGCAACATGTCCCTGCGCGCACAAGTGTTCATTGATAAGGACGGCACAGAGATGATTGACACCGATGCAAAAGACATTGTGGGAATCACCATGAACGGCGAACTCGTAGGCACGGGCACCGTTAGCAGCGAAGACCTCACACGCGGATTTGTCTATATCACCGTCTATGGCAAGCAGTCGTTCAATGGCAAGCTGCTCACCGCATGGCTGTGGCGCTCTTCTACAGGCAAGACGATGAGGCTCGCCACCGAGGAACCGCTGCGATTCAATAATGGCGGCACACTGGGCTGTCCGCCGTCACAGCCACTGCGCCTCACAGCCACAGAAGGCATCATGCAGACCATCCATCTCGACAAAGGGTGGACATGGACATCATTCTTCGTGAAGCCGCAGGCGCAGGGCGTCATCAACAACGTCCTGTTCAGCAGTGATGAGTTCACGCCAAATGATGAGATCAAGAGTCCTGCCGACAACACCTTCTGCCGCTTAGACGGGAATTCATCGATATGGATAGGTTCCTTGACACGGTTCAACCAATATCATATCTATCTGTTCCACACGGCTAAGGAGCAGACCATCTATGTCGATGGCACCACACTCGATGCCGAGTCAGACCGCACCGTTCAACTCCGCCACGGCTGGAATGTCCTGCCCTATCTCCATGACAGCAATCTCTCGCTGCGCGATGCACTCGCCCCGTACTATTCCTACGCGTCCGAAGGTGATATCGTGAAGAGCCACGATGAGTTTGCCGTGTTCTCGGCCAACCATCGATGGGAAGGCAACCTCACCTTCATGCAGCCCGGCAGAGGATACATGCTCTATCGCCAGGCCACAAGCGATGCCACACTGACCTATACCGCCAAAGTGAATAAGGCTCCTCAAAAAACCAATGACGCACCCCTCCGCGCGCCGCTCTTCACCAATCCGCACGCCGCTACCACTATGACCCTCATTGCCAAGGTGCCCCTTTCGCCAGATGCAGAGGGTGCAGAGGAAGCACAGCCGCTCTGCGCCTACATCGGCGACGAATTGGTGGGAATGGCACAGCCGCAGGTCGTGGACGGCGACACGCTCCTGTTCATCAGCATCCAGAGCGATGCCGCGGGCGAACTCCGCTTCGAGCGCGAAGGCTTGAAGCTGAAGGCTGGTGGACAGCGCGTCACCTACTCCGGCGATAAGCATCTCGGGACACTCACTGCGCCTGTATTGCTAACGGTTGATGAAGGACAAAGCGAGAAAACAGAAAAGCGACTCATCAACAACCATATATACATCTTCCATGATGGAAAAGTATATAACACCCAGGGCGCTGCTGTCAACACACCCACAAAAGCAGGAGCCCCTCTCCCATCCATTAAGAAAACATCCTCTCCATCATCCAACGAATGATAGTCACAATGAAGCATTCTTCTTTCTACACCCTGTCCATCTTCTGCCTCTCGCTGTGGGCGATGAGCTGTGGGAGCGACGATGAGCCACAGCCCACACAGCCGGACGCCACCATCCAGCAGGAGAACATCGTCGGCAATGCCGCCCAACCCCATTGGTCCCTGCCCGAAGATATTGACATGACGAGCTCCATGACTGCCGTCGTCAGCGTTGATCTCCTGCTCACCTATCCCCAGCAGGTGGCAGATTTCTGCAGCCAGACAGGCAATGACCGGATTGCGGACGAGGCCGACCGCCTCGCGGCATTCTCCGGCGAGACGTGTGTCGGAGTAGCGCAATACACCGATGGACTGTTCTTTCTCTACGTGACACGTCCCCCTGTCTCACAACCCCTCACCCTTCACTATTACTCTGCCAAGCTACACAATATCTTCGTGGCAGAGAACGTCTGCACCTTTGAGCCGGACGCCACCAAAGGCGCGGTCTCGGAACCGCTGACGCCCGCCTTCCGCTTGAAGGATAACAACTGAGTATAATGACAAGAAACAATTTATGGCAAATCAACCAATAGCACAGGAAACTACTCCCTCTCCCCTCTTTGCAAGAGAGGGGGCGGGGGTGAGGCTGGGGGGTGAGGCCCTCTGCGTCGATGCCGCCTGCTCCGGCAACCCCGGCCCTATGGAGTACCGCGGCATACACCTGCCGTCGGGCAAGCAGATCTTCCACTTCGGCCCCGTCCACGGCACCAACAACATCGGCGAGTTCCTGGCTATCGTCCATGCGATGGCGCTAATGAAGCAGAAGGGCCTGTCGATGCCCGTCTATAGCGACAGCCGCACAGCCATCATCTGGGTCAACAAACGCAAGGCGAAGACCACCCTCGCCCCCACCCCCGAGAACCAGCCGCTCCTGCAGCTCGTGGCACGCGCCGAGGCGTGGCTCCAGCAGAACGGCATCCCCTACCCTCTCCTCAAATGGGAAACGGAGCAGTGGGGCGAAATACCAGCGGACTTCGGACGAAAATGAAAAGGGGTTAAGCAGTCGCTTAACCCACTGTATTCTCAAGAGAAACACTAAGAAGCTTCTGGGCCTCAACAGCAAACTCCATCGGCAACTTATTCAGGACGTCTTTCGCATAGCCATTGACTATCAGACCAACAGCCTCTTCTGCTGGAATGCCACGTTGCTGGCAGTAGAAGAGCTGGTCTTCGGAAATCTTCGACGTGGTGGCTTCGTGCTCCACAACCGACGAGGGATTCTGCACATCCATATAGGGGAAGGTGTGAGCACCACAGGTGTCGGACAGAAGAAGGCTGTCACAGGAGCTGTAGTTGCGGGAGTCGGCAGCCTTGGGAGCCATGCGCACAAAACCACGATAACTGTTCTGCGAACGACCGGCACTGATACCCTTGGAAATAATAGTAGAACGCGTGCGAGGCGCAAGATGAACCATCTTCGTGCCCGTGTCGGCCTGCTGGTAATTATTGGTTACGGCAACGCTGTAGAACTCAGCCTGCGAGCCTTCGCCAGCCAACACACATGAAGGATATTTCCACGTAATGGCAGAACCTGTCTCCACCTGCGTCCAAGACAGTTTCGAGTTGACGCCTCGCAGCAAACCACGCTTGGTGACAAGATTTAGCACACCGCCACGACCCTCCTTATCGCCTGGATACCAGTTCTGCACAGTCGAATATTTCACTTCGGCACGATTCTCCACGACAATCTCCACGATGGCAGCATGTAGCTGATTCTCATCGCGCATCGGTGCCGTACAACCTTCAAGATAGCTGACATAAGCATCCTCGTCGGCTACGATGAGGGTGCGTTCGAACTGTCCCGTTCCCTGAGCATTGATACGGAAATAGGTGGAGAGTTCCATTGGACAGCGAACTCCCTTGGGGATATAAACAAAGGAGCCATCGGAGAAGACTGCGCTGTTCAGAGCTGCAAAGAAATTATCGCGATAAGGCACAACAGAACCCAAGTACTTGCGCACCAGTTCTGGATGCTCCTTGACCGCTTCGCTGATGCTACAGAAGATGATGCCCTGTTCTGCCAGTTTCTCGCGGAATGTGGTCTTTACGCTCACAGAGTCCATCACTGCATCGACAGCCGTACCACTCAGTGCCAGACGCTCTTCGAGCGGGATGCCCAGCTTGTCGAAAGTTTTCATCAGCTCAGGGTCGATGTCCTCAAGGCTCTTAGGTCCTTCTTTCTTCTTCGCTGCAGTGGGGTCAGCATAGTATGAAATAGCCTGGTAATCAATAGGCGGCATCTGCAGATGGCCCCATGTGGGCTGCTCCTGAGTCTGCCAGTAGCGGAAAGCCTTCAAGCGGAACTCCAGCAACCATTCGGGTTCCCCTTTTTTCTCAGAAATCAGACGAACAGTTTCCTCGGTAAGACCACGCTCAATGACCTCCGTCTCCACATCTGTCGTGAAGCCATAGGCATAAGCCTGTTCCACTACACTGTGGACATAGGCATTACCCTGATTGTTGTCTTTTGAGCGGTCGTTGGAATCCATGAACCCTTGTTTTTGAAGTTTGCGGCTGCAAAGGTACGCCTTTTCCTACATATTTTCTCCTTTTTCATCAGCATTTTTGCAAAAAATGCCGTAACTTTGCCGCCATGAAAGAGAAAAAAGGGATTGAAGTGCCCGTGGGAGTGCAACGAGTGATGCTTCATGCTTGCTGTGCACCGTGCTCCAGTGCCATCGTGGAATGGATGCTGGCACATGGTGTGCGACCCACCATCTACTATTTCAACCCCAATATCTTTCCACATGAGGAATATGAGACGCGTAAGACCGAGAGTAAACGCCACGCAGAAAGCCTCGGCATCGAATGGATTGACGATGACTGGAACCACGAAGCCTGGCGCTGCCGCGTGCAGGGCTTGGAAGAGGAGCCGGAGCGTGGCAGCCGGTGCTTACAGTGCTTCACGATGCGTCTCGAAGCTACAGCACAAAAAGCCGTTGAAATGGGCATAAACTGGTTTGCCACCACATTAGCATCCTCGCGATGGAAACGCTTGGATCAAATAGAACAAGCCGGCCTCGCCGCTGAAGCCGCTGCCCCCGGCTCCCACTTCTGGGCACAGAACTGGCGCAAGGATGGTCTGCAGGAACGGCGCAACCAACTCCTGAAGGAATACGGCTTCTACAACCAACTCTATTGTGGTTGTGAATTCTCCATGAGGACAGCAAACCCCAAGACAGCATGAAACGAGAAGACTTTGAAATCATGGCACCCGTAGGGTCGCAAGAGAGCTTTGCAGCAGCTCTGCAGGCTGGCGCCGACAGCATTTACTTTGGCATCGAACACCTGAATATGCGCGCCCATTCAGCCTCCATCTTCACCATTAATGACTTGAAGGAGATGGCAGACACTTGCCGGCAGCAGGGCGTGAAGAGCTACCTGACCGTCAACACCATCATCTACGGCGAGGATCTTCCCCTCATGCGTGAGATCTTGGATGCCGCCAAGGAAGCTGGCATCAGCGCCGTCATCGCCAGCGACATCGCCGTGATGACCTATGCCAACAAAATTGGCTTGGAGGTGCATCTCTCCACACAACTGAATATCTCCAATATCGAGGCTCTGCGTTTCTACGCCCAGTTCGCCGATGTTGTGGTATTGGCACGTGAATTGAATATCAAGCAGGTACGTGAGATTTACGAAGCCATCGTGCGCGACCAGATTTGTGGCCCTGGCGGACAACTGATCCGCATCGAGATGTTCTGTCATGGAGCCCTCTGCATGGCGGTGTCGGGTAAGTGCTACCTCAGTCTGCAGAACACAGGGCGCAGCGCTAACCGTGGTGAGTGCATGCAGATTTGTCGGCGTAGCTATATTGTCAAAGACCGTGAGACGGACATCGAACTGGAGGTGGACAACAAATATATCATGTCTCCTAAGGATTTGAAGACACTGCGCTTCCTGGATCAGCTCGTAGAAGCCGGCGTGCGTGTATTCAAGATAGAAGGACGTGCACGAGGACCAGAGTATGTGAAGACCGTAGTGGAATGCTACAGCAAAGCCCTGGACGCCATTCTTGACGACAACTTCAACGAGGCCCTCAAAGACCGTCTTGATGAGCGTCTGGCCAGTGTCTTCAACCGTGGGTTCTGGGATGGCTACTACCAAGGTCAGCGCCTAGGTGAGTGGACGGAAAGCTACGGATCACAGGCCACTGAACGCAAGGTGTATGTGGGACGTGGCACGAAATACTATTCACGCCTCGGACTGGGTGAGTTCCACATCGAGGCAGCAGAACTGCACGTGGGCGACAAATTCCTCATCACTGGGCCCACAACAGGTGCCCTCTACGGTGTCATCGAAGAGATGCACGATGACAGCAACGCAGCCGTACCGGTAGCACATCAAGGCAGCAACGTCAGCTTCAAGGTGGGAGACAAGATTCGGCACAGCGACAAACTCTTCCGCATCGATACACTTACGCCAAAATAGCTTTTTTGGCTGTTTCATGAAAGATTTCACCGTTTGTCTGACGTAAATCGTAAATTATCACTACCTTTGCGCCGCAAATGAATCGTTCTACACAATCTTTACTGACCACGGTGGCCACGGAGCTGGCCAGCCCACAGTCACTTTGCGGACTGTTCCACGAACACAGGGACGGCGACCCGTTACCTTCTCAGCCTGAGCTGGCTGAGGCCATGG
This sequence comes from uncultured Bacteroidales bacterium, assembly GCA_902779845.1. Classification (GTDB taxonomy): domain Bacteria; phylum Bacteroidota; class Bacteroidia; order Bacteroidales; family Bacteroidaceae; genus Physcousia. The sequence continues at coordinate 117,510 of CACZCZ010000001.1, forward strand.
ACTTGTGCCGCAGCATTCTTTTCCCGGGCTTCTACGGGAAGAGCAATGTCAACAACCAGAATCTCATTTTTCACATTGGCGTAGCGTTGGAAAAACTCTACGGCATCCTTTGTGAGCAGATTCAAGCAGGACTTTGCTTCGCTACAGGATGGGGCGAGGTTGAAGCCTACGGCGAGACTTATTCCTCAGCACAGGACACACGTAAGCGCAAAGCCGCCGAGTTCACCCGCATATTCATCCAGAAACTTCCCACCATCCGCCAAACACTGGCCACAGATGTTGAAGCGGCCTACCTTGGGGATCCGGCTGCGGAGAGCTATGGCGAGGTCATCTCTTGCTATCCCGTCATCAAAGCCATCACCAACTACCGCATCGCTCATGAATTGCTGTTGCTGGGTGTGCCCCTCATCCCACGCATCATCACAGAGATGGCACACTCCGAAACGGGTATCGACATCCACCCTGCAGCCTCCATCGGCCACCACTTTACCATCGACCATGGCACGGGTGTAGTCATCGGCGCCACTTGCATCATCGGCAACAACGTGAAGCTCTATCAGGGTGTCACGCTCGGCGCCAAGAGTTTCCCTGTAGATGCCGACGGCAACCCCATCAAGGGCATCCCACGTCACCCGATTCTCGAAGACAACGTAATCGTCTATTCCAACAGCACCATACTCGGTCGCATCACCATCGGCCATGATGCCGTCATCGGTGGTAACATTTGGGTAACAGAAGATGTGGAGCCAGGGAAGCGAATCCTACAAAACAAAGCCCGCACAGACTCTCCCTCCTAACAAAAACGTTCATAATCATATATCAATGGAAGATATTTCAACTACTCAAATACATACTGCTCCTTCCCTCATAGGGAGCACAGGGGGCGAGTCCACGCTCATTGCCAAGACCTTCCAAGGTCTTGAACCCCTGCTGGCACAGGAACTCACAGAGCTGGGCGCCACAGACATACAGATAGGTCGTCGCATGGTCACCTTCACAGGCGACAAAGAGATGATGTATCGGGCCAACTTCTGCCTGCGCACAGCCATCCGCATCCTCAAGCCCATCAAACAGTTTAAGGCCAAGAGCGCCGATGACGTGTATAATGCCGTCAAGAAAATCGACTGGTCGGAATACCTCTCCCCACAAACCACCTTCGCAGTCGATAGTGTCGTATTCTCCAATGAGTTCCACCACTCTAAGTTTGTGGCTTACAAGGTGAAGGATGCTATCGCCGACCAATTCCGCGAGCGCACTGGGAGCCGTCCGAATGTCAGCGTCTCGAACCCTGACATTCAACTTCATATCCATGTCTCCGACAACGATGCCACCCTCGCCCTTGACAGCAGTGGCGAGAGCCTGCACCGCCGCGGCTACCGTCAGGAGACCGTGGCAGCACCCCTCAACGAGGTGCTGGCAGCTGGCATCATCCTCATGACAGGATGGCGTGGTGAGAGCGACTTCCTTGACCCCTTCTGCGGCAGTGGTACGCTGTGCATCGAGGCAGCCCTTATCGCACGCGGCATCGCCCCCGGCGTCTTCCGTCAAGGCTATGCCTTCGAGAAATGGCCCGACTTTGACCGAGAGCTCCTGGAGCGCATCTATAACGACGACAGCAACGAGCGCGACTTTGAACACCACATCTATGGTCGTGACATTGACGCTAAGGCCGTAGGCATCGCTCTGCGCAACGTCAAAGCCGCAGGACTGAGCAAGGACATCAGCATCGAGATGGCCGATTTCACCAAATGCCCGCTTTTCCCCTCCGAAGACGAACAAACCAAAGCCCTCATCATCACCAACCCGCCCTATGGTGAACGCATCACCTCGCCCGACCTTTTGGGCCTTTACAAGACCATCGGACAGAAGCTGAAGCGCGAATTCACGGGTGGTGAGGCATGGATTCTCAGCTATCGCGACGAGTGCTTCGAGGAGATTGGACTGAAGCCTTCGCTGAAGACACCTTTATATAATGGTTCCTTGGAGTGCCAACTGCGCAAATACGTCCTCTTCGACGGGCGCCTCAACGAACATCGCGCAGCAGGAGGCAGCATCAAGACCGATGCCGAACGCCGTCAGATGGCAGAAAAGAAGCGTTTCAAGCCCCGTCGTGACAACGCCCGTGATGATGACCGCACCGACCGCTCTATGCACCACCGCTTTAACAAATACAGCCGTGAAGAGGATGGAGACCGCCGTCGTCGCTACGAAGACCGCGGAGATTTCAAGCGAGGCGAACACCGCTTCGATAGCGACAAACGTGGGGAACGACGCTATGATAGCGATAAAAGAGGTGACCGCCATGGTGGAAAAGGCGGCTCCTTCAAGCGGGGTGACTTCCGCGCCAAAGGTGGCGATCGCGCTGCCCGTCAGGAAGCTCGCCGCCGTTTCTTCGGAGGTGGCGACGACGACTAACGCCAAACATACATACACCAAGAATCCCGGCCTGTAAGGGTCGGGATTCTTGTTTGTGGACCAGCTAGGGCTTGAACCTAGGACCTCCAGATTATGAGTCTGTTGCTCTAACCAACTGAGCTACAAGTCCAGCGCATCAGCCTACGAAAGGGCTTTAGCGGGTGCAAAAGTAGGAAATATTTACGACGTACGATGTACGATGTACGATTTATTTTTCATTTTCTTGCTATTTTTCACTTTTCACGGCTTTGATTCTTAGTTTTTTCACTTTTCACTCTTTCTTTTTTCACTTTTTCCGTACCTTTGCAGCCATATTCGCAAAAACTCAAGAAAATGAACGCTACAAACGCGAACAAGCGGACTGCTATCTTACTGCTGCACTGTCCCGACCAACCGGGCATCATCTCCGAAGTCACCAAGTTTATCACGGATAACAAAGGTAATATCGTCTATCTGGATCAGTATGTCGATCGTGAGGACGGCATGTTCTTCATGCGTATCGAATGGGAGCTGGAGGGCTTCCTCATCCCCAAGGACAAGATTAAGGAATACCTCACAACGCTCTATGCCCAGCGTTATGAGATGACCTTCAACCTCTATTTCTCCGACGAGCGTCCACGCATGGCCATCTTCGTCAGCCGCATGAGCCACTGCCTCTACGACCTGCTGGCGCGCTACAAAGCCGGCGAGTGGGCAGTGGATATCCCCTGCATCGTCAGCAACCACGAGGACCTGCGCTATGTGGCCGAGCAGTTCGACATCCCCTACTACGTGTGGAGCATCAACAAAGATCACTCCAATAAAGCCGAGGTGGAAGCTGCCGAGATGGAGCTGCTGCGCGAGAAGCGCATCACCTTCATCGTACTGGCGCGCTACATGCAAATCATCAGCGACGAAATGATAGCTGCCTACCCCCACCACATCATCAACATTCACCACTCCTTCCTGCCCGCCTTCGTGGGCGCCAAACCCTACCATCAGGCCTGGGAGCGCGGCGTGAAGATCATCGGTGCCACCAGCCACTATGTCACTGCCGAGCTGGATGCCGGCCCCATCATCGATCAGGATGTGGCACGCATCAGTCACAAAGATACCCCTGAGAGTCTGGCTCTCAAGGGCAAAGACTTGGAGAAGATAGTGCTCTCACGTGCTGTCACCAAGCACATCGAGCGCAAGATCCTCACCTACAAGAATAAAACCATTATCTTCAGCTAAACCCTACTTGAACTTCGGCTTCAACTCGTCGGGCGAATCATTGGTGAACATATTCACCGCTGGCGCATCGCGTTCGAAAAGATGACGCAGGACGTCTGGTTCGAGGTTCAGCGTAGGACGGAAAGCATCAGAAGCCATATAGCGCAGGATGCTATGGCGCAACTGGCGGGCCACGATGCGATGGTCAAGGTCATTCACGATGTCCAAGGTGGTCACTATCAACCGACCGCCTTGGACATTTGCTTCTACCAGCATCCCCAACTTCCGCGAAAGGTGCCACGTGTCAATGGGCTGTACGATGGGCTGATAATCCTTTGGGAACTCTGCGAGGTTCATACACTGGGCACGATTTGTCAACTCCCACCACTGCAGATCCTGCCAGTCATCCGTGGGGAAGTCGTTGAAGACGGGGTGAGTAGCCTGTACATAGGCCCCTGTGGTGTGCGGCGGCTTCATCTTGAACCATGACGTATTCCAGAAGACAGGCAGGAAACGGTGGACGACATCGGCTCCATAACGAATCTGGCCAGCAGCACATAACAGGACATCACGACCTGCAGCGAGGGCTGTGAGGGCAGAGTCAAGCGAATGCGTCACGAGGACATGGAGGCCTTGGGACTTCGATGGTTGGTTGGGATACACCCATAAGTTCCAATGGTTGCTATGACCTCCAGCCGTGAGTGTGAGCGTGAGCTTAGTGGGTTGCTTGATGGCCGCTGGCAGAAACAGGATATCCTCCCCAACACCAGCTTGTCCCTCTGCCCACACATGGTTCTCACTACTGATAGAATAGGTGAGTGCAGGGATATTCTGGGCCGTAGTATTATATAATAAGGTGTGGAAGCGGATGGTGTCTGTGGTTTCATACGTGAAACGAGGCAGGCAGGCGAGCGGCACGATGTCTGAACAGAACTCACGCCAGTCGTCGGCGCTGCAGTAGCCCTTCTCCCCCCAATGCACGTTGAGTGGTCCCACGAGAGCAGTACCCTGCCCGCTGTAGTCGTTGAGACCGAGGAGCTGGAAGCCTGCATAATGCGGCGTGCGCAGGTGGCGCTCAATCTCGTATTTATAGGCCAACACCTGCAGATGCCCGCTGGCCATCAGGAAGTTCTCAGCCTGACAGGCCATCCCATTGGCAGCAAGCAGGTCGCGGAAGATCTCGAAGTTGGCAGCTTTGTAAGCTCCCGTATATTGCGGAATCTCCTTGAAGTCAGGGAATGCACACCACTGGCCTTGTTCGTGGGAAATAAGAGGGGATCCGCCTCCTACCATTCCTATCTGTGAGGGGAGACCTGGGGCAGGTTTGTAGTTTCTTGGATGGGTAATCTGCTCCGTGAAGTCGTCCATGCTATTGGGTTGAGTGCGGTTCCATTCCAGACCTCGTGCTCCACCTTTAACATGATATTCCGAACCATAATCCCACTCCCATCCGCCACCTACGCTGGCTGTCGTATAGATGCGCGAGGGGTCGTGGGCTTTCATCTCCTGGACAAACTGCACGCCCCACTCCACCCAGCGGCCTGCGGGCTCATTACCAGCTGCTAACATGATGAACGAAGGATGGTGACCGTAGTTGTCCAGGATGGCTTTACACTCATCTGTCAGGTATTTGTCAATGGGCATTCCATTGCCAAGCTTCACGCCATGGTTGGGCCATGAAGGGCCTTCAGGCTGTAGGTAGAAGCCAAGGCGGTCTGCAGCGACAAAGGCGGCTTCTGGCGGGCAATAGCTATGAAAACGCATGTGATTGAGGCCGTATTCCTTGCACTTACGGAAGATACGCTCCCACGCAGCCACGTCAGTAGGCGGAAAACCCGTCTCTGGGAAACAGCAATTCCCGACCGTTCCACGCAGATGGATACGGCGGCCGTTGAGCAGGATGTCCGGACCGCTGATGCTAACCTCACGAAAGCCGAAAGTGACAGGAACCTGTGTTCCATCGAGATTGACGGTGGCGGTGTAGAGCTGTGGCGAATGCTCGCTCCAGGGCTTTGCATTGGCTACATGGACATCGAAAGTGCGGTCGTTGAGCGTGATGTGTGCAGTGCCCGTGGCAAGGTCTGTGGTGACACGTCGCCTATAAATAACAGGTGTGGCCTGCAACTCTATGCGTCCGGCTATTCCGTTCCAATTTCCTTGCGTCTGGTCTGTCACGCTGTGGCTGTCCTGCCCCACGCAGACGTTCTCTATGCCGTTATACACGCGGATGGCTATCTCGTTATCCTTACCAACGCGGATGAAGTCCGTCACATCGTACTGATGCGGCACGCTGAGGCTCATCTGATGGCCTACCTCATGTCCGTTGACCCAGACCGTTGTCTCGATGTGCGGACGCTCCAGAAAGAGTGTCACACGCTGCTTCTTCCACGTTTTGGGCACACGCACCATTCGACTATAGGTGACCTCGCCCACGAAGTGCTTGGAAGGCGTCAGGAAGAAGGGAAACTTCATCTGTCCTGCGTGGCGATAAGGCTCCATGAAAGGATTGTGATAGTAGCTGGAATCATAGAGCGAACCTGTCCAGCGCGTGTTGACCGTCACATCATCGCCGAGGCCGTTGGTGAGCAAGGATCCAGGCAATGTCACTTCCTGGGCCTCAAGGCGCGAATCCATCCGCCAGGTGCCGGCAAGCGAGAGCGTGTTTTGGGCTATGATGTTGCCACAGCCTAAGAAAAACAAATACAGAACAACGGAAAAAAGAGAACGCATAAGCCAACTAAAAGGTAAATGATGGGACAAAGATACGAAGAAAAGTGAAAAGTACGAAGTGAAAAGTGAAAAATGAAGTCCTTTGCATGTATTTATCCTCAATTATTCGTACTTTTGCGGTCGAAAAGTTATTGAGTATGGCTAAACTAGGTTCTTTGATGAAGGACACCGCCATCTATGGGCTGAGCAGTATCATAGGGCGCTTCCTCAACTATCTCCTCGTACCCCTCTACACGCACTACATGCCTCGTGAATCGGGCGACTACGGCGTGAGCACCAACATCTATGCCTACACGGCGCTGCTGCTGGTGCTGCTGACGTTTGGCATGGAGACGACACTCTTCCGCTTTGCCAACGACACCCCCCTCTCTAACTCATCCCGCGAAGGGGAGTACTGGCCGGACACCGTGTTCACGACGGCTTTTGCCACCATCGGCACGCTGACAGCTCTCTTCCTGGCGCTCCTCTTCGGCTTCATCACGCCCATTGCCGACTCCTTAGGCTACGGCCAGCACCACGAATACCTGCTGATGATGGGTGTTGTGGTGGCGATGGACGCTCTGCAGGCCATCCCCTTCAGCTTCCTGCGCTTTCAGAAGCGGGCCATCAGGTTTGCCTCGCTCAAGCTGCTATTCATCTTCCTAAACATCGGCCTAAATCTGCTCTATTTTGTGGTGTTGGGCAAGACAAGCGTCTTCTATGTCTTCTTCATTAACCTCCTCTGCACGGGCTTCATCTCATTGTGCTTTGTGCCGGAGCTGTTCAAGATTCACTGGCACTTCGACGGCTCTCTGCTACGCCGGATGCTGAGCTATTCATGGCCCATCCTGATCCTCGGCATCGCCGGCATCCTGAACCAGGTGGCCGATAAGATCATCTTCCCTCTCGTCTATCCCGATGCTGCTGAGGCCAACGTACAGCTCGGCATCTATGGCAGCTGCGTGAAGATAGCCATGATTATGGCCATGATCACACAGGCGTTCCGCTATGCCTACGAGCCCATCGTCTTCGCCAAGGCCAAGGACGCTGACAGCAAGGAGTACTACGCTGCTGCGATGAAGTATTTCCTCATCTTCACCCTCCTGGCGTTCCTCGGCGTGGTCGGTTATATGCCCGTTCTGCAATATATCATCGGTGCCGGCTATCGCGAAGGCCTCGGCGTGGTGCCTATTGTGATGGCCGCAGAAATCATGATGGGTGTCTATTTCAACCTCTCCTTCTGGTATAAGCTCATCGACAAGACCATCTACGGCGCCGTCTTCTCCCTCATTGGCTGCGCCGTCCTCATCGCCGTCAACGTCCTCCTGATTCCCCACTATGGCTACTGGGCCTGCGCATGGGGTGGCGTGGCAGGCTACGGCACCGCTATGGTGCTGAGCTACATCGTCGGACAACTGAAGAATCCCATCAACTACCCGATGAAGGACATCATCCTCTACGTGGTCCTCACCGCCGTGCTCTTTGCTGCGATGGAATATGTAACGACGATAGCGCCCGTGTGGGCACAGCTCATCGTCAACACGCTCCTCATCATCCTCTTCTTGGCGTATATCATCAGAAAGGACCTGCCATTGAGCGGCCTGCCCGTCGTCGGTAAATACTTCAGGCACTAAACCCTCATCCCTAAATTCAATGCAACAGCATTTCGATGTCATAGTGATAGGCGCAGGACACGCCGGATGTGAGGCAGCACACGCTGCCGCACGCATCGGCGCGCAGACGCTCCTCATCACGATGGACATGAACAAGATAGCACAGATGTCATGTAATCCCGCTGTTGGCGGCATTGCTAAAGGACAGATTGTCAGAGAAATAGATGCTATGGGCGGCGCCATGGGGCGCGTCACGGATGCCTGCACCCTGCAGTTCCGTATGCTCAACCGCTCCAAGGGACCTGCCATGTGGAGCCCGCGTGCGCAGTGCGACCGCGGCAAGTTCATCTGGGCGTGGCGCGAGGTGTTGGAGAACACCCCCAACCTGCACATCTGGCAGGACCAGGTCCGCCATCTTCTTACAGAGACCTCCCCTCTGGGAGGACGGGAGGTGGCCATCGCCACGGGTGTCGAGACCTACCTCGGCATGACTTTCTATGCCAAGAGCATCATTCTCACCGCCGGCACCTTCCTGAATGGTCTGATGCACATCGGACGCGTGAAACTGCCGGGCGGTCGCTGTGCCGAACCACCCTCGCTGGAGCTGGCCGAGAGCATCGCCCAGCATGGCATACGCGTGGCTCGAATGAAGACTGGCACCCCTGTCCGCATCGATGCCCGCAGCGTCGATTTCTCCCTCATGACAGAGCAGCCAGGAGACACAGAAGGTAGGAGGTTTTCCTTCATGTCTTGCAAAGGCGCCACAGCGCCTTTGCAAGACATGAAGTGCTTCATCACCTACACCAACGAAGCCGTCCATGAGCGCCTGCGGGAAGGGCTGCCAGACTCGCCGCTCTACAACGGCCAGATACAGAGCATAGGACCCCGCTACTGCCCTTCTATTGAGACCAAACTGATGACCTTCCCCGACAAGGATCAGCACCAGCTGTTCCTGGAACCCGAAGGCACCACCACCAATGAATACTACCTCAACGGCTTCTCCTCCTCGCTGCCCATCGACGTGCAGATTGAGGCGTTGAAGCGCATCCCGGCCTTCCGCAACCTGGAGATTTTCCGCCCGGGTTATGCCATCGAATATGACTTCTTTGACCCCACACAACTGCACCACTCTTTAGAGTCGCGCGTCATCAGCGGCCTCTATCTGGCAGGACAGGTCAACGGCACCACAGGCTACGAAGAAGCAGCCGGACAGGGCCTCCTTGCAGGCATCAACGCCGCCCGTCATTGCACAGGGCAGGAGCCCCTCGTGCTGAAGCGCGATGAAGCCTACATCGGTGTGCTCATCGATGACCTCGTCTGCAAGGGTGTCGATGAACCCTACCGTATGTTCACCTCGCGTGCCGAATACCGCATCCTGCTGCGTCAGGATAACGCCGATGCACGCCTCACGAAGATAGGATATGACATGGGCGTAGCCACCACAGAACGCCTGCAGCACTATGAGAAGAAGGCAGAAGCCGTGCGCGCCATCATTGAGTTTGCTGAGAATGAATCCGTGAAGATGAGCGAGGTCAACGGCCTCCTGGAGCAGCTCGGCACAGCACCGCTCACACGTGGCTGCAAGCTCATAGAGCTCCTGGGACGCCCCCAACTGACCTTCGAGAACCTCACCCCTACCCTACCCCGTCTTGCCGCCTTCATGGACGCCATAGAAGCCTCACGAAGGGCAGAGATTATTGAGGAAGCAGAGATAGAAATCAAATACAAAGGTTACATCATGCGCGAGGTGGAACAGGCCGAGAAGATGCACCGCCTCGAAGACATCCGCATCCGCGGACGTTTCGACTACAGCACCCTCCAATCCATCTCCACCGAAGGGCGTCAGAAGCTCGTCAAGCACGACCCAGAGACCCTCGCACAAGCCTCCCGCATCCCAGGCGTCTCACCTTCCGACATCAACGTCCTGCTGGTACTGCTGGGCCGATGAAAGATTGAAAGATTGAAAGATTCCACATTAAACATTAAACTTTAAACTTTAATAAACTCCAGATATATGAACCAACAACTCATTCTTGACAACCTCCGTTGTATCCCAGATTTCCCCAAGAAAGGCATCAATTTTCGCGATGTGACAACCCTCTACAAGAGCGCCGAATGCATGCAAGCCATGACCGAGGCACTCTACGAGTTGTATAAAGATAAAGGAATCACCAAGATTGTAGGCATAGAAAGCCGTGGTTTTGTCCTGGCATCCGCGCTGGCCGTTCGTCTGGGGGCCGGTGTAGTACTCGCCCGTAAACCGGGAAAACTGCCCGCCACCGTTGTCAAAGAGTCCTTCTCGAAGGAATACGGGGTTGACACAGTAGAGATGCATATTGATGCCATCAATGAGAACGACGTGGTTCTTATCCACGACGATTTGCTCGCCACAGGAGGCACAGCCATGGCCACATACAAGCTCGTGCAGCACTTCCACCCCAAGAAAACATACATCAACTTCATCATCGAAATAACCGATGAAGGCCTGCATGGCCGTGATATTTTCAAGGGTATAGACCTCACCACACTCGTCACCATCTAACTTTTTGTTCCACGTGGAACGATGACCAAGGAAGAGAACCAACAGCGCATCGAACGCCTCAAGGCTATCGTGCTGAACATGCCAGAGAAGCCAGGTAGCTATCAGTACCACGACGAACATGGTACGATTATCTACGTGGGCAAGGCGAAGAATCTTAAGGCGCGCTGTTCGACATACTTCCACACAGAAGTCGATCGATTCAAGACAAAGGTACTGGTGAGTAAGATTCATGATATCACCTACACCGTCGTCAAGTCTGAAGCCGAAGCACTGCTCTTAGAGAACCAACTCATCAAGCAATTCCAGCCGCGCTACAACGTCCTGTTGAAAGACGGAAAGACCTACCCTTCCATCGCTGTCACCAAGGAATACCTGCCCCGTATCTTCAAAACACGAAACATCGATCGCAGGGGAGCCATGTATTTCGGACCCTACAGTCACGTTCCCACCCTCAACGCACTTCTTGAATTGTTCAAGAATCTGTATCCCATACGCCGCTGCCATCAGCCCATGAGTAAAGAAGGCGTAGAAACGGGGAAATATAAACTCTGTCTGGAATACCACATGAAAAACTGTATGGGACCTTGTGTGGGATACCAAAGCCATGAGGAATACATGCAGTACATCGATGCGGCCGTACGAATTCTGAAAGGTGACACCGCAGCATTGCGCCGCGAGATGATGGCACAGATGCAGGCGCTGGCAGCAGAGATGAAATTCGAAGAGGCGGAAATCATCAAGCGTCGCTACGATCTCATCACAGCACATCAGGAAAAGAGCCAAATCATCACCTCCACCGGCCATAACATCGACGTTTTCGCTATTGAAGACGACGAACGCATCGCCTACATCAACTACTTACACGTCGTGGAAGGAGCCATCAACCAAGCTTTCACCTTTGAATATAAGAAGAAACTCGATGAATCCAAGGAAGAACTACTCGTAAGAGGAATCATGGATATGCGAGACCGCTGGGGCTCCAGCGCGAAAGAAATCGTGTTACCGTTCCACGTGGAACTTCCATTGGAGAACATCGAGATTACGATTCCAGTGCGAGGCGATAAAAGGCAGCTGTTGGCGCTTTCAGAGTTGAATGTAAAGCAATATAAGGTAGATCGGTTGAAACAGCAGGACAAGCTGAATCCAGAACAAAAAGCGGTGCGGCTGATGAAAGAAATACAAGACCATCTGCAACTGCCGTCACTCCCCTATCAAATCGAATGTTTCGACAATTCCAACATCTCAGGCACGGATGCCGTTGCGGGATGTGTAGTCTTCAAGAAATGCAAACCCAGCAAGGCCGACTATCGAAAATACAACATCAAGACAGTCGTTGGACCCGATGATTACGCCTCCATGCAGGAGGTCGTAAGGCGGCGTTATCGACGCATGATAGACGAAGGAACTCCCCTACCCGACCTCATCATCACGGATGGTGGAATCGGACAAATGAGCGTGGTCCGAGCAGTAGTTGAAGGAGAACTGGGGTTACAAATCCCCATCGCTGGATTGGCCAAAGATGATAAACATCGCACGCATGAACTGCTCTATGGTAACCCACCGATGACAGTAGCACTAAAGCAAGACAGCGCCCTCTTCCGCCTGCTCACACAGATACAGGACGAAGTACACCGATTCGCCATCACCTTCCACCGCGATAAGCGCAGCAAGAGCCAGCTACGCTCAGAACTCGACAGCATCCCAGGCATCGGACCCAAAACAAAAGAGGCTCTGCTAAAGGCCTTCAAAAGTGTGAAACGCATCAAAGAAGCAAGCCTCGAAGACCTTACAAAAATCATCGGTGAAGCCAAAGCAAAAGCTATAAAAAGCCTCACCCCCAACCCCTCTCCAAATGGCGAGGGGAGTATATAGATATAGGAAATAGAATTTGAAAACAATTAATATAAATCCCCAAAAAGTAACCACTCCCCTCTCCCCTTGGAGAGGGGTCGGGGGTGAGGCTGTATGAGAATCGTAATCCAAAGAACAAAGGGCGCAAGTGTAACGATTAATGGGAACATAACCGCTGAATTCAGCGGTTTAGGGTACGTCATTCTGCTCGGCATAGAGGCCACAGACACGCTAGAGGACGTGGAATGGCTGGTACGCAAAGTGGCTGCACTGCGTGTCTTCGACGACGAAAACGGTGTGATGAACCGCAGCATCCTGGACATTGCAGGAGAACATGATGGAGCAGACGGTAATGTCATGGTAATCAGCCAGTTCACGCTCTTCGCCAGCTATAAGAAGGGCAACCGGCCGTCCTGGCTGCGTGCTGCCACACATGATATCTCCATTCCCCTCTACGAAGCCTTCATCCACAAGCTTTCAGAGGCCATCGGACGGCCTGTTGGTCATGGCGAATTCGGGGCAGACATGAAGGTAAGCCTGACAAACGACGGACCAGTGACAATCATGATGGATACGCATAATAAGGAGTGAAAAGCGCCCGAGCCCCCTAAAGGGGAGCGTAGGGAGTGAAAAGTGAAAAATGAAAAATGAAAAGTGAAAAATGATAAGTGAAAGAACTCATCAATTATAAAACCATAAAATCATCAAACAATGGAACAGAGCAAGTATGAACAGGCTTTAAGCCAGTACAACCTGAACATCAGCGAAGCTGAAGTGGCAGCCGCTGTGAAGAAAATCATCGATGAAAAAGTGCCTGAGAATGACACCGTTGAAGTGAAGAAATTCCTGATGGGCAGCGTGGAACTGACGACGCTGAAGACCACGGATAGCGAGGAAAGCGTGCTCGCCTTCACGGAAAAGGTGAATAAGTTCTACCACGCCTATCCTGATCTGCCACACGTAGCCACCATCTGCGTTTACCCCTGTTTCGCCGAGATTGTCTCTCAGAGCCTCGAAGTAGATGGCGTAGAGATAGCGTGCGTCAGCGGTAGTTTTCCGAGCTCACAGGCCGTTTTAGAGGTTAAAGTGGCTGAGACAGCCCTGGCCCTTAAAGACGGTGCTACAGAGATAGATATCGTCATGAGCGTGGGCAAGTACTTGAGCGGCGACTATGAGACGGTCTGCGATGAAATCGCCGAATTGAAGTGCGTCTGTGGCGACAAGAAGATGAAGGTGATCCTCGAGAGCGGTCTCCTACCCTCCCCTGCCGACATCAAGCGCGCCAGCATCCTGGCCATGTACGCCGGTGCCGATTACATCAAGACTTCAACCGGTAAGGAGAAGCCGGCCGCAACACCTGAGGCAGCTTACGTGATGTGTCAGGCCATCAAAGAGTACTACGAGAAGACCGGCATCCAGATCGGTTTCAAACCTGCCGGAGGTCTGAACACCGTCCACGATGCCCTCATCTATTACACCATCGTGAAGGAAGTGCTCGGCGAACAATGGCTCACGAACCAGTGGCTCCGTCTCGGCACCTCCCGCCTCGCCAACCTCCTCCTCTCGGAAGTCGTCGGCAAGGAAACCAAGTTTTTCTGAAGCCTCACCCCCTACCCCTCTCCGAAAGGCGAGGGGCATGAAAAATTCCTTCAATATACACTTTGAGATTCTCTTATACGTGGTCTGTTGCACGAAAAATATATTCTGAGCGATTCTCAGAGGAATAAAAAGAAGCCCAAGGTGCTCAATGATAGCACTTTGGGCTTCAAAATTTCTGTTAGAAGATGGCGTTCATCCAGAATTCAACTGTTCACTTTTGTTAAAAAACTCGTTTAGGCAGCTTTCTTGGGAACGAGAACATAGTAGTTGCCGTTGTGATGATGATGAACAGCGTACCCCTTCTTTCGAAGCATCCCCCCTACCCTCATCTTCATCGAAGACGAACACTCCACATAAGGATACTGCATCGCGATGAGCTCCACGATCTCACTCATCGAATACTCATGAGCCTCATCCTCGGCCTTAGGCTTCGCGAAACAAGCATCCACCATCTCGTCGATGTCAACCGTGTTCTGGAAGGGCACATTGTCGATTTGGATCTGTCGTGTCTCTTCAGGTGTGAACCAGTAGCGCATCTTCTGCTCACACACCTCCTCGACCAACTGAGCATAAAGCTGGTCATAGTCAATGTCCAGCGTGTTATCGATAAGGGCACCGGGTGTCAGACGGATGCAGAGGTAACGACGCGAACCTGTGGGGTCGTTCAAGGGATGGAGGTTGTTCGTCGTAGCCAGGAACGACGCATAACGATGACGCACCACCTGTGCACCTTTGAAGATCGGACGCGCATTCACTGTACTCTTGGAGATGGCCTGCTTCAAGATAGCCTGCTGACCTTTGGTATACTGGTCGAACTCATCCAGCACCACTATCATGTTGTTAGACAGCGCCATATCCTTGTCAAATTTGTTGGACAGGTTCACGCGATCCAGAAAGAAATCCTGCAACGCAGGGGGCAACATGCGTCGGCAGAACACCGTTTTGCCACACCCCTGGTCGCCGATGAGCGTGGGCACGCTGTCGTTGCCATGCAGCAGGTCCAACTTCAGCCAGTGGGCCACTGCAGAGCGCAGCCAGATGGTGCAGCGATAGATGTTCTCGCTGGTGATGCCCGGCAGGCGACTGAACAACTCAGCCACGCGGTTCTGTCCGTCCCAGCGGGGTAGGGTAGTGAGGTACTCGCACACAGGGTCATAGGCGGGTACTTCTTCAGAATGAATCAGCAGCGTAAGATTCGTCTTCAAACCCTTCACCTTCCCCAACATCGACATCGCCCTGACGATGATCGAGTTCTCTGCCTCAAAGGTCAGCTGTCGGAATGTTTCATCACTTTCTTCTAGCTTCCGGAACTCCAGTTTTCCAGAGACCACATTGTTACGGAATTCATAGAACTCGCTTAGGAATTGCTTCACAATCAGCAGCTCATCTGTTTCTTCAGCGCCCGTCTGCTGAGGCGCATCACTCGTGTTCTTCATGGTCTGTTCCATGGTCTTTTCAGTTAGTTTTTCTGTTTCTTTCATAGTATTATAAGTAATAATAAGGTGATGACTAGCACCATTGCCAATCTGGTGCAAAGGTACAAATAATTTTTGAATTATGCAATACTTTTTGGGAATAGTCATCACTTTTTTTTCACACAATTCGCATACAATTTTTTTCGAAACCACGAAAAAAGCTTCACCGTTCACACACCTCTCACATCTTTCTGATTTATAATCTTTTAGGATTCAATTTTCAAAACAAAAGCTTCACAAAGCTTCACGCAAGCTTCACACGACTTCATACAAGCTTCGGCCACCAAGGTAATCCACACGGAAGACCATGGTCTTATCGCGGAAAGAGCAAGGTCTTATCGCAGAAAGAGCAAGGTCTTATCGCAGAAAGAGCAAGGTCTTATCGCAGAAGGAGCAAGGTCTTATGCATTTTCTCACCAGTGAGAAAACCCATCACACCATGCTCTTCACGCGAGTTCCACCGGTGGAACTCGCTTACACATCACTATCTTCGATGGGTGTGAAGCTTGTGTGAAGCTTGTGTGAAGCTTTGAAACTTTGATTCATCCTCTAACTCGCTGTATTTCATCACACTATAAATGATGTGTGAAGGTGAAACCTTTTTTCACATCGATGCTTCCTTGTGGCATGAAGGACGCGTCCTTATCGCTTGAACGACGTGTCGTGATGGCCGGAGGGACGCGTCGTGTTTAACTGTTACATGCATGAAACTCGTCAGAAGACCGTGGTCTTCCGCCCGTAAGACTGCGGTCCTCCTGTCAACACACCGTGGTCCTCCAGTCAACGCACTGCACTGCTCAGCCCGATGCACCGCGGTTCTCTCGCTTTTCCCACTCGTGAGAAAAACTCAGCACCCCAGTCTGCCGTCACTAGCTGACAAAACAACACGAAATCAGCGAAAACCCTACACCTCGCGCAAAAATGCCATAACCACCTCTCTATGAATTAATTGCAGCGCGCTCATCCCTACGCGACCTCGCGCAACCTCGCGCAACCCTACACGCAGCCAGCCCCCTCTACCCATTCACCTTTCGCTCCACCCATCTGTCTTGAGGGTGCGCGACCTTGCGTTAGGTTGCGCGAGGTTGCGTAGGGTTAAGCGCACCATAACTATTTGTTTCACAACCATATACAATCATTTTTCGCGAGGTGTAACCTTTTTGTCTATTTCGTAGAATTTTGGCAATGAGAAACCAGGCTCAGCGACACCCAAAACACATGAAATAAGAGGGTAGGGGAGAAAAAACGGCCAATCTTTTGGCGCGTTCAAGAAACTTTTGCTACCTTTGCGGCGTTGATATTGAAAACGAACTGGTCATTCGATATAATTCTCTATGGATTATGACATATCTCAATCATTTCCATCAAGAAGCGTCGGAACGCAAGATGCGGAAAATCGCCGTATTGAACGCATCGCACATGAGCTCCGCAGATGCTGTGGCATACATGAAGCGCAATTTGGAACAGGCAAAGACTCTTTAAGCCTGTCCGATGCTGAGGCTCAGGTTGTAGAAGGCTATGCGAAAGCAAATGGACTGTGGGTACCAATGGAAAAACTCACAGACATTGGAACTCCAGGTATGGGCGGCAATGAAAATGAACTATATGTTGCTGATGATCTTGTTTTCAAAGTAAACAATCTCATGAACACAGGCTCCATCCTTGCATTGCTTGACAAGGCACTGATGCACAATGAGTTGTTCCCAGAAACCTTTTATCGTCTTTATGGTTTTACAGGGTTTGGAGGCAGAAGCGTATATCCTATCTTGCAACAAGATCTTGTGAAAGAAGCTGAGTCTGCGCCACAGATAGCCATTGACACCTTCATGGCTGCATTGGGCTTTATAAAGGAAGAGCGAACAGGTTCTTTTTCAAATAACAAATATCGTGTATGGGATCTCCTTCCACGTAATGTGTTACGTGATAAAGACGGCGACCTCTATGTTGTGGATGCTGAAATAAAAAGAGTCTGAAGCCGACACCCAAAACACCTGAAATAAGAGGGTAGGGGGAAAAAAAACGGCCAATCTTTTGGTGGAAATCAAAACAATTTGCTACTTTTGCGCTGTCAATGCTCGAAATCGGGGCTAAAAGGTTATCGATAGAGGGCGGAGACCTATATATGAAAAGGCGTTACTTGACGCTTTGTTCTTGACGTTCTGGAATCTGGCAGTTCCCTATCGTTTGTCAAAAACAAAGCAACGATGACGCTCATGGGTATGTAATACCAAGTAGTCAACATGGCTTAAGCTTTGCATGACTGCCGTTTACATACAGACGTGGGCTTCGGCGTTGCTCGTTTCGACAAACAGGCGATGCCAGAGCCTCAGAACGTGGGACGAGCAATAGTTAGACTCCCACGTCTTCTTTGTATATATGCTATCACTAAACAATGTCAGCGAAGGGAGTTGCTGATACAACAATTTGGATTATGAAAGATGATACAAAAAACTTAAATACATATTTATATCGGTACAAAGACGGAAATGAAAACTTTTTTATTTGTCAATATATGCGCCTCGACTACTTTATAAAGATGCTTGAGAATCAACATTATTATGCCAAACGTAGGCGCATATTTAATGATGCCCATGAGACCCAGAGGAAACTCCTGCATACTTTCAATTCTGTTGGAAATAAAACAGAAGAAAAGGAACGGGAGTATGCAAATTCTAACATCGTTAATTGTCCAACAGCTTGTTGGACAAAGAATAGTCAAGAAAGTTACTTCATGTGGAAAAGCTATGCTACGGAAATGGGAGTTTGCATTAGATCAAATGTTCATGACTTTATTGCATCGTTGAAAATAGACCTTAATGATGATAGTGAGAATAAAATAGTATGCGGTTCGATGGATTATGGAAATCATTTCTTCTCATTGGAAGAAGAGAAACAGCTATTTGATAAAGATATAGAATTCGCAGATGAGAATGAGTTCCGGTTCTATTTCATGCTTGCATCTGACACGGATAAAACGACATCTGGATTTTCAATACCTATTAATCCAGAAGTCTTAATTGATGATATACTTCTATCTCCTTTTATTGACAATGATGCGGCAAGAAGTATTTCCCAGATAATCAAACAAAAATATAACATTAACGTCAAACAATCAAGAATAAAACTACAATAATGAAAAAAGCCATTTTCTTTTTTTACTTGTTTGTCGCAATGGCAACAGTCGTTTTCGGACAGGATCTAAAAACGATAGAAAAACATTTTAAAGAGAATATAGAAAATCTTGATCCTATAGAAGGTATATACCATGTGAAATTACAGAGCAGGCATGAGTGGGAACAGAGATTTAGTCATTTTTCATGGTCTCAACCGACACAATATACTTGGGAAGTTCGAACAAGTTCGGATAATTATGAATACACATGTGCGATTATAAGATATGATCAATCTGTATTTGAAGTCTTGTACATTGATGACAAAAAATCTGGTAAGGAGGATACGGGAGCACCAAATTATGAAAAGATAACAGTTACAAAGCTTGGAGAATCTGCGGGGTACCGATTTGAAATGGATTATATTCATTCTAGGGGTTACACTAACGATAAAGATTTTGTTGTCCGTAATATCCAATTAGAGTCATTATTTACTTTTAGTTTAAATGTAAGTATACATCGTAACAAACATTATTATACAGATATCTATGGAGCTTGTAATCTTAATCAGGTCTTCATCTTTAACAAGGAGTTCCCAACGATTTCTATGTATGAGGAAATGCTGTCACAACAAGAGGAGGCTGCTAAACCAAAAGATTGGTCCGGAACAGGGTTTGCAATAGGGAATGGCTATATAGTAACCAACAATCATGTTGTTGATGAGGCTAATACAATCCAAATAAAGGGAATCCGTGGTGATATGAACACAGGGTATCCTGTTGAGGTTGTTGCAACTGACAAAGTGAATGACATCGCCGTGTTGAAGATTAAAGATTCTCTGGCTAAAGGTTTCGGCGTAATTCCTTATAACATCAGTCCGAAAATGGCTGATGTAGGTGAGGATGTGTTTGTGCTTGGGTACCCATTAACTCAGGCCTTGGGCAATGAGATAAAATTGACCAATGGTATCATCAGCTCTCGCACGGGTTATCAAGGTGATGTGGCCAACTATCAGATGTCTGCTCCTGTACAACCTGGCAATAGCGGAGGTCCTATGTTTGATAGCAAGGGCAATGTGATTGGAATTGTTGTTGCTGGTGTTTCAGGCACTGAGAATGTTGGTTATGCGATCAAGATTGCATATCTCAAACTTTTAATAGAAAGCGCAGGCCTGAATATTAAGTTCCCTGCAAACAATACCATATCTACGCTGCCTTTGTCTGAAAAGGTTAAGCGAGTGAAAAACCATGTGTTCTATATTGAATGCAGTAGATAAAACAATAATTGGAAGTATAGAACCATTAACAGATTGGGGCATCGTGGGGATGCCCCAATCTGTTTTTAGGGCCTTCGGGAGCGCTCGGCCCAACTGGACGCTTCACACTTGGAGAACCCGAAGGAACAGTAATGGAAGGAGGGGAGAGAACCCGAAGGAAAGGGAAGGGTGTGAAGCTTGTGTGAAGCTTTGAAACATTGGTTCACACTCTAACTCGCTGTATTTCATCACACTAGAAATGATGTGTGAAGGTGAAACCTTTTTTCACATTTCTTGAAAAATAATAGAAAGAAATAGAATACATGCGCAGCTGGTCTTCTGCCAAATGAATGTTTGCAGCACAAAAACAGCAAATTATTTGGCAGCTTCAAGAAAGTTTCATACTTTTGCGGCGTTGACGTGTTATGAAAAAGCTCTTTGTCATACTTGGAATTTTCTGTACATGTAGTGCGTTGTCACAAGAGTCCTTCACTTTTCCGAAAGATGTGAAGCCATTGATTGCGACGCGATGGGGACAGTGGTATCCGTTCAACGCGTTAGCACCTGCTGTGGAACATGATGGTATGAAGGTAAGGCCTGCAGCAGGTTGCGGCGCTGTGGCTATGGCACAGATCGTCAACTTCCATAAGTATCCCTGCTACAGTCCTGATGGTGAGTATGAATACAAATGGGATTTGATGTACCATCGTGCGAGCAATGATTTGCGTAATGACCAGATTGTGTCTGTGGCTAAATTGATCAGCGACTGTGGCGTGTCAGCCTTCACGAAATACGGTAAGGAAGAGAGTGGTTCTTCGTTGAGAAAACTTATGAACGGGCTGAAGCGTCTCTATGGATATTCAGACTACATAGGTATCTACAACCGCAACAGATACACGACCGCCAAGGGCGACAGCATCTTTCGGATGATGCTGTTCAAGGAGTTGGAAGCCGGACGCCCAGTGCTATACCGGGGTTATAAGAAAGGCGAAAACGACGGACATCTGTTTATTATTGACGGCTGCAAAAAAGATAAGGTTCACGTGAATTTCGGTTGGGCAGGCAAGGATGACGACTACTACCGGCTCGATGACCTCAATGGCTACGCAGACCAACATTGGATGCTGGTTGGTGTGGCAGATTCCACGTTTGTACCCGCCATCACAGCCATACATCTTGACCATGCAGGCACACTCAAAGACTCTCTCACAACGCAACAACAGTCTGAAATACAACATATTCAACTGAGTGGCGCTGTCAATGGAGATGATCTTAGAATCCTGGCCAATATGAGCCGCACGGGGGTTCTCAGCAGCGTGAATCTGCGAGATGCTGATATAGAGACAATTCCGGATTCAGCATTCTTCTCACGCACTTTACTTACATATTTCATTCTGCCTTCCCGCTGCATACGCATCGGGAAAAATGCCTTCGAAGGGTGCATCAATCTGAATCGTGTTGTCTTTCCAGAAGGCTTGAAATATATTTGTTCAAATGCCTTCAGAAACTGCGTCAGCCTCATCAGCCCGCAGTTGCCCGATTCTTTGGAAACGATCGGGCAATGTGCCTTTTATCAATGCGACGGCGTTTTCCATTTTGTCATCCCAAAGCATGTGTGGAAAATTGAGAATAGTGCCTTCTCCAATTGTCAGAATCTACTGTCTGTCAGTCTTCCTGCCAGCCTTCGTTTGTCAAGTAGCCAACTTGTTCGGAAATGTCCGAAACTCAAGCGATATACCATAGATCCCAACAACAAAGTCTTTGTGATTGAGGGCACTGAACTCAAGCTGAAGAACGATCAGAAGAAATAGGGCCTCGGGGGTGCTCGACTCAAAGGGAGCGGATTGAAGATGTAATCGGAAAAATAATGTGTACCTTTGCATACGTACGAGACTACAACTGATTTGAAAATGGAAACCAATAGCATACATGCCTGGTGGCTGGCAGCACGCCCGAAGACGCTGACGGGGGCGGCAGCACCTGTGATGGCGCAACCGCCGCCAACATCTTCCTCTATGCCTTGTTGCAATCCCTGTCTCTCCTTCTGCAATCCTAACCCTTCTCTTTGTTCACTTCAATCCTTCTCGTGCAGATCACCTTACACGCATAGGCGCCACTTTCTAATCAACCCTATTCATCTTTATACTCCCATTGCCGAGCATTCAGCAATGGGAGTATTGGTTATGGGAAGGAAGGGGAGGGGAGAGAGGGGAGGTTTCTATATCACCTTTCTCGTCCACAAACGCGTCAGGAACTGGTTCACGGGCCATAGTTCTATGACATTATGGTTGGGGGCACTCGGCTGGACGGGGCCTTCGGAAGAACACGAAGGGAAGGGAACGGAGCGACCGAAATCGGTCACTCTGGTTTTTGGGGCACACTGGGGTTTTTGGGGCACGCTGGTTATTGGGGCACACTGGGGTTAGAGGGAAAGGGGGATGTAGGGCAAAGAATAAGGAAAAAGGGGAGTGGGGGAAGATTTTTGCTTTTTGTGCTTCGTCGGTTTCGAAATTCTCGTTATCTTTGTCGCCATAAATGATGCCTCATAAGGTGGCATAATGATCACTCATAAGGCAACAGAAATAAGGTGCCAGAATGATGACTCATAAGGAGGCTGAATAATGACTCATAAGGCAACAGAAATAAGGCGCAAAAAATAATGACTCAAAAGGCGGCAGAATGATGACATCGGCTTATCGCCCAAGGAATCCAGGACATGATTACTATGGTCGTGGCACTTATCTCATCACCTTGGTGGTGAGTGGCCGCGAGGCGTTGCTGTCACACTTCACAGGCACGTGGAGAGAGGCGCTGATGGGGAATCACGCGCTCACGCTTACGCCGCTCGGAGAAGTAGCGGAACGAACATGGCTGAAGATTCCTGAGGCGCAGGCGGCGCATGGAAACCGTGTGGTGGTGCACGCCTGCGTGTGCATGCCTGATCATTTTCATGGTGTGATAGAGGTGCTGGAGCCTATGGAGTGGAGTTTAGGGGACATTATTCAGGCGTTTAAGGCAGTGTGCACCAGTCATTGGCAGAGGCAGCAGGGGCTTGGGGCTTCGATGGATCGCCCGATATCGGTCGATCTGGAAGGGGAAGGGGTGCCGGGGTGGTTGCGTGAAAAGGCACAGCAGCATGACAACGAGGGAGCCCTGATACGAAGCCTGTCAAAGAAACAGCGGCAGGAGTACTATGCACTCGTAGGCCGGAATCAGCAACCGCTATTTGATGAGAACTATGATGACACTGTCTGCCTCGATGATCGCCATCGGGAAGCCATGATAGCTTACGTGCACGACAACCCACGCCGCGCATTGTTGCGTAGGATGCTACCCGATGTGATGCGCCGCTGTCTGCATGTGCGCATCGGAGAGCGCAGCTATGGTGCTTTCGGCAATCTGTTCCTGCTACGCTGGGCACGAAAGATACAGGTGCAATGCCACCGTAAACATCCCGTCACACGACAGCCCTACGAGGAAACGGAAGATTACGCCAATGAGAGAGAAGGGTGGGAGAGAGCTATCCAGGAAGGGGCTACCGTCATCGTGACACCAGGCATCTCTGCTGGCGAACGGCTGATGAAAGATGAATGCTTAGACAAGGGCTTTCCGCTGATACACCTGCAAAAAGAGCCCATCGGTCCGTTTTGGAAACCCGAGCTTCGGCGCTTCAATGCCTGCATCAATGGTGCCCTGCTCATCCTTGCTCCCTGGAACCTTGATATGATGGGAAGCGTCGGCGGTATTCCCGCTGACAGCGACTACAGCCGCTTTCACAACCTCAATGTGCTGGCTGCCGAAATCTGTGCCTTCAATGGCGAGGCAAGAATCATGAAACAATGAACGACATCATCACTCAAACGAGGATGAGGAGGTGGCCTGCACGAAGGAGGTGGATTGAAGATGTGATCGAAAAAATAATGTGTACCTTTGCATACGTACGAGACAACAACTGATTTGAAAATGGAAACCAATAGCATACATGCCTGGTGGCTGGCAGCACGCCCGAAGACGCTGACGGGGGCGGCAGCACCTGTGATGGTGGCGCTGAGTGCAGCGTGGAGGGATGGTGCCTTCAGCGTGATGCCGGCGCTGCTCTGTCTGTTCTTTGCCCTGCTGATGCAGGTGGACGCGAACTTCGTCAACGACTACTTCGACTTCAAGAAGGGTCGCGATGACCGCGCGACACGTCTGGGGCCACCACGGGCGTGCAGCGAAGGATGGATTACGCCACGGGCGATGGAGTGGGGAATAGGCATCACCACCCTGCTGGCGTGTCTCACGGGGTTGCCACTGGTGCTCTGGGGCGGCTGGTGGCTGGTGGCCATCGGCGTGGCGTGCGTCGTCTTTTGTTTCCTCTATACCACGCTGTTAGCTGGCCTCGGCTTGGGCGACGTGCTGGTGCTGGTGTTCTTTGGCCTCGTGCCTGTCTGCACCACTTATTTCATCCAAACGGGCGAAGAGACGCTGCCCGTGCTGTTGCTGTCCATTGGCATGGGCCTTGCCACGGACTGTCTGCTGATAGTCAACAACTACCGCGATCGCGAGCAAGACCTTACGGCAGGCAAGCGCACCATCGTCGTACTTCTTGGCGGCCGCTTTGCAGAATGGTTGTACCTTCTCCTCGGCATCGTAGCTGTCCTATTGCCACTTCTCCCCTCTTGCTTCTCTGCTTTGACTGAAGGCGCTGATTTGTTCTCTTCCGCATCTTCCCTTTCCATCTCTTCTATGGCCACACTCATCCCTATCCTCTATCTCATTCTGCATGTGCGTACATGGTTGAATATGAAGCGATTGAGTGATCATGCCTTGAATGTCGTCCTTGGTAAGACCGCTGCCAACATCTTCCTCTACGCCCTGCTGGAATCCCTGGCTCTCCTACTGCACTCCTAACCCTTCTCCCCATCTCTTTCTCCCTTCCAAAAGAAGATTTACTTGCCGAGCGATAATGCACTGCAACCAATCCAGCGTTACGCAAATACAGAAAGGAATAGGGCTTTCTGCGCTTTTTTGACCTTTAGCCCCATTTTTTTCATCGCTTTTTTTGCGCATTAGAAAATAATGCGTACATTTGCAGCGACTTGGGGGAGAAATCCCGAGCCGCAGATGCATTAGCTTATTATTTCGCACTTACCGAAAAGACCTCGGAAATCTTCTTTTGGAATAGTTCGATTTAAGAAGCAGAGGGAAAGGCCAAAGACAGGCATCTCCCAGACTACACGTAGCTATGCACACGCTTTGGCGTGGAGCATTCTTATTTGTAGTCAGGGGTTCCAAACCGAGGTCTGCCCCTTAGGTAAGTGCATAAGAGTGGCCACGCCATTTTTGTGTCCTTACCTCATTGCCGCTGCTTAACCATTATGAACATCTAAAATGATAAGCGCATGAAACAAACGGAATAGTTTAGTATGCACATCGTTGAAAGGAAAGGGCGAAATGGTTCCACGTTCTTTTGTGTGCATTTCATTATGATTGGTACCATAGTTGGAGAATGCCGATAGCCGTTAAGTGGAGGCAAAATTTTAATAATAAATCAAATGAAAAATCTATCTATTTATTTTGGAATTTTATTGGGAATGACTATTGTCTCCGTCTTTGCCGCCTGCAGCAAAGATGACGACGAAAAGAAATATAGCTGTGAGTGTTTAGTTACATGGGATGTGACAGGAGAAACTCTCACTGTATCTATGGGTCAAGGTAGTAAAGAGTGTAGATCTCTCTCCTTTAGAGATATCGTAAGCCATGTCGGAGGAGATGAAACAGATTCATCTAAATACCACTGGACATGCTATGAGAAATAGTCCATAGTCCACATTTTATATATCCACCTTTAATCGAGCCATTGGGTGCTTTATATCACCCAATGGCTTTTCAATAGATATCAATGAAAATAAACAGTATTTCTAGGATCTTGAGCATCCTTGTAGGTCTCATCTTTTTATCTTCTGGATTTATCAAACTGCTTGATGTGGCAGCATTTCAGAATTTGATAATACAATACGGGCTGTCTTTTTGCCAATATTTAGCTCCGTTTATTATCTTGTTAGAGATATTTCTTGGTTTATCCTTTATATTGAACATAATGCAAAGAACTACAGCGATACTCTCCCTATGTATGCTTTTGATTTTTACCGGGGTGTATACCTATGGCTATTTTGTTAACTCTGTAGAGGACTGCGGTTGCTTTGCCAATCTGGTTAAATCCACGCCAACGATAACATACTTAAGAAATTTCACTTTGATAAGCATGTTGGTGTATATTATATTTTTTGAACAAACAGCATCTAACTCTATTGCACAATGGAAGGTGGTAATTCTGTTGACAGTTATGATTCCTTCCATCTTTGCCGCTGGAATGACATTTCGGATAAAGAAATATGATAAAGTAACTCATCCTTTTGAAGGGAAAAATGTCTCGGAAACTCCTTTAGAAAGATTTGTTGGAACTGATGACAAGAGCAAGCTGGTATTATTTATGTCATATCAATGCCAACATTGTTGGAATTCGATAGAGAACTACAAGGCGTATGTTGAAAATAACTTTGTGGATAGCGTGCTTTGCTATGCCTTATGTACTACAACACAATCTGAGACAGATTCACTCTCATTGTTTTTTAAGGAATCGTACCCTGAAATATATTGTCAAGAGATTATTAGAGATAGCGTTGCATTTGTTGAAGCAACACCCACGGCTTTCTTTATAGAAAATAATCGAGTAACCAAGATTATAACAGGCGGATTGCCATCTCCCTTTTTATTGTTTCAAAAAAAATAGATTGTCACCTCTGAAAATAATCTAATCAACTTATTCTCACAAGAATCCCATTGCTGAACACTCGGTAATGGGATTTCTTAACTATCGCAAGAAAATAGCAGAAAATCTGAAGTGCTACTTCAAATATTCAGTGAAAATCTGAAGTGGCACTTCAGATTTTCTACATTTTTGGGAGACTTCACCCTGCACATCATTGGAGGGCAGAACGGGTCATTATCTGTTGCGCGCATCGATGAACAGGAGTTCGCGCTCGAGCATCTCAAGGCGGGGCATGACGAAACCTGCGGCACGGGCCTCGGCGATGGGGCGTGTGTAGAGATAGTGGATCTCCATGGGGCGGTGGAAGTCGAAGTCAAGACGCATGGAGGGTGAGTAGGGGACCATCTCATCGGTCATTTGCATCATCTTCTGGGCAAAGGACTCATCGAGTGCGCTGACGCCGAGGGCGTTGGCAGCACCGATGACTTCCATCATCTGCTCGTAGATGAGCTGGCGCGTGGCGAGGTGGGCGAGGAGCTGGTTAGTCTGGGTCTGCAGGGCCACGGTCATGCCATTGAAGGGCATATTCCATACGGCCTTCCGCCAACGTGCCTCTAAGTAATCCACTTCGTTGGCATCGATGCCGGCATCACAAAAGTCTGCGAGAACAGTCTGGAAGAGGGCTTCGTCCCGACAGGAATAGTTGCCCAGGGTGATGCTGCCGTAGCACTGGTGATGGACGTGCCCGGGCTCTGTCTTGGCAGAGCAGATGAAAGCGAGGCCTGCTGCCAGAGCGAGGTCGGGGAACCACGACTGCACATCGGCCTCAACACCGATGCCATTCTGAATGAGGATGACGAGGGTGCCGGGGTGGAGTAGGGGAGGCAGCAACGTGCGGAGCAGATGTTCGTTCGTCGTCTTCAAGCCCACAATCACCACATCAGCCACGGGCATCTCGTCGGGACTGCCGTAAGCGTTGATATGCGGCAAAGAGAAATCTCCATCGCAGGAGGTGATGTGCAGTCCGTGGGACAGGACATATTCATAATCACTATGTGACAGGAAATGCACCTCGCGCCCGGCGCGAGCCAGCTTGGCACCATAGAAGCCTCCTATGGCCCCCATCCCGATGACGGCATATCGCAATGAACTCATAAGCGTAATTCAAACGTTGGAATAGTTGACTTTCGTCTCTGCAAAGGAAAGCATTCTGGCGCATTCTGCCAACATTTCCTGCACTTTTTACACCAAAAAGCACAGATTTTCTATTGGTTTCGCCCTTCTCCTTCTTCTCTTTCCATTATTAGTTGTATCTTTGCGGCACAGAAGTATGACTTACGCACTTGCTGAACATATCACCGCCTTCTCCACAGAGCGGCACTGCACGGAGCAGGCAGCGCCCTACGACGGCTTCAACATCACGCACTACTGCGGCGATGAGGCAGAGCATGTGCGAAGGTGCAGGGAACAGCTGTGTGCGCAGCTGGGGATTCCGGACAGTCGGCTGATTGTGCCAAGACAGGTGCATGGCGTTCGCATAGAGGAAGTGACAGAGCAGCATCTGGGCGTAGCTTTTGAGGACACGGATGCACTCATCACGCGTCTTAAAGGGGTGTGCATAGGGGTTTCCACGGCTGACTGCGTGCCACTGTTGATGTATGACCAAGGCACGGGTGCCATCGCCGCCGCTCATGCAGGTTGGCGAGGTACGGTGGGGCGCATCGGCGTGCTAACGCTCCAGGCGATGCAGGAGGCCTACGGCACGAAGGCAGATGACGTGTCCTGCGTGGTAGGTCCCAGCATCGGTCCGGAGGCTTTTGAGGTGGGAGAGGAGGTCTATGAAACTTTTGCTGAAGCAGGCTTTCCCATGAACGACATCGCCTATCTCCATCCGGCGACGCGGAAATGGCACATCGACCTATGGCAGGCCAATGTCTGGCAGCTCATGCAAGCCGGCGTACAGGAAAATGCTATACAAGTAAGCGGTGTGTGCACCTACATGAACCACGCCCGCTTCTTCTCTGCCCGCCGTCTGGGCATCAACAGCGGACGTATATTTACAGGAATCATGATCAACGAACAATGAAGAAAGCAATTATCGTAGGAGCCAGTTCCGGTATTGGTTTTGAGGTGGCACGACAGCTGCTGGCAGAAGGCTGGAAGATAGGCATTGCAGCCCGACGTGAAGAGCTACTGATGCAATTAAAAAGCGAAGCACCAGAGCGCGTGGAAGTGATGACCATAGACATCACAAAGGCAGATGCTGAAGAACGGTTGATGGCCCTTATAGAACGTCTTGGAGGGATGCATCTCTATGTCCATGTCTCGGGCATCGGCAAGCAAAATCGCACATTGGAGCCCGGCATAGAACTCCAAACCGTAGAGACCAACGCTGTAGGCTTTACGCGTATGATAGGAGCAGCGTACCGCTATTTTGCCAATCTCCCCTCCCTAACAGGTGAGGGATCGGTGGAGGGGCATATCGCCGCCATCAGTTCTATTGCCGGCACGAAAGGTCTGGGTCCTGCACCTTCCTATTCAGCCACCAAAGCCCTGCAGGCCACATATCTCGAAGCCCTTGAGCAGCAAGCACACCAGCGCGGACTGTCCATCAAGATTACGGACATCCGTCCCGGTTTTGTTGATACAGCGCTCCTCAACGACAGTTTCCCTTATCCCATGCTGATGCGCCCTGAGAAGGTTGCGCGTGAGATTGTACGTTCTATCAATAAGAAACGTAGTGTCCGCATCATCGACTGGCGTTATCGCATTCTCACCGCCTTCTGGCGTCTCATCCCAAGATGCTTATGGCGAATGATTAAAATATGAAGACGCTCAGGAAGGACTTACAGGCATACATTGAGGAGGCTATCATACCGCGATACGACCATTTCGACAAGGCACATCAACGCGACCATGTTGAGATGGTGATCCGGCAGAGTATGGAGATAGCGGAGCATCAGGATGTAGATGTCAATATGGTGTATGCCATCGCAGCCTACCACGATACGGGATTGTGTGAAGGCCGCGAGCGTCATCATCAGGTGTCAGCCCACATCATCCAGACGGATGACCATCTGAAGAAGTGGTTCACGGAAGCACAGATCAGGACGATGGCAGAGGCTGCCGAAGATCACCGGGCTTCAGCGCAGCACGCTCCGAGGAGCATATATGGACGTATTGTTGCAGAGGCCGACCGCTACATAGACCCCGTCACCATTGTGCTGCGAACCATTCAGTATGGCGTAGATCATTATCCTGAGCTCAGCAGAGAACAGCACTACGAGCGGATGGTGTCACACCTGAAAGAGAAATACGGAAGAGGCGGCTATCTGAAGCTGTGGTTTGAGGATTCCCCGAATGCTGCCCGGCTGGAACAGCTGCGAGACATCATAGATGATGAATCGCGTCTGAGACAGCTTTTCGAAGATTATTTCCGTGCCTGACGAGCGAAGGCAAAGAGTTCCAAGGGCAGGTGGCAGTAGCCATCAGGATTCTTGTCGAGATAGTCCTGATGGTAGTCCTCAGCAGTGTAGAAATTCCGCAGCGGTTCCACCTCGACGACGATAGGGTGGGAGAGGAGTGCCTGCTGCTTGGCAAAGACCTTACGGATGACGGGAAGGTCAGATTCATCCGTATAGTAAACACCTGTGCGGTAGCGTGTTCCCTCGTCATGTCCCTGGCGGTTCAGGCTGGTGGGGTCAATGGCTTTGAAAAACATGGTCAGCAGAAACTCCAGGTCGGCAATATGTTCATCATAGACTACATGCACCGTTTCGGCATAACCAGTGGTGTCTGTATAAACCTCTTTATAGGTAGGGTGATCCGTGTTGCCATTGGCAAAGCCCACTTCGGTGTTTGTGACACCGTGTATCAGTTTGAAGAAATGTTCGGTGCCCCAGAAGCAACCGCCGGCGAAATATATTTCCTTCATGGTTAAAAAAATTTTTTAATGTTGTGTTGATTCTTCTATTCGGAAATGAGTGAGACGCGTGTGACTCCACGTGGTTCGGAATGCAAACCAGCCGTAGAGTAGGGGAGAGGGATCCCGATAGTCCACCAAGAGTTCTTCGTCGAGGAAATAGCGAGTATGGCCATCTTCGAGAACTTCTATGCGAATTGAATACCAGTGGTTGGGTTTCAGAAGATGAGCTGTGTCTGTGTATTCCTTTATGATAGGAGGACGATGGGAAGGATCTTCAATAGCAAGGGTGTCACCATTATAGCGACGAAAACGTGTGGTGGTGTTATAATTACCACCATAGCCAAGATAATAGCATTGCAGACGGTAGCTATCTACGAAGCGGCCGGAAGCCTCACCCCCAACCCCTCTCCAAGGGGAGAGGGGAGAGAAAACCCCTTCCCTTTTCTTCAAGTGTGAAGCATCGCTTTGCGCTGAGCGAGGGAGGGGAGAGGAGGCCATCCAGAAGCAGTTGAGGTCTGAGAGGCGATCATAGGGACCATTCTCCATGACTACGCAAGCACGATACGAGATTATACAAGGCGCTGTGAGGGGTTTATTCCACCACAGGGAGAGACCTTTAGGGGAAGTGATGTCGAGTGTATCACCGCGTAAAAGAACGCGTGTCAGAGACGATTCAGCTTCTATTCGCCATTGGGTAGATTGAGCGAAGGATTGAAGCGTAAAAAAAGCAAGAATGAAAAGTAAAAGAAAAGTTCTCATGCTACAGCCTCTGTTGTGCGAAATGCCAGATGATGATGCCGGCTGTTACGCTTACATTCATGGAATGTTTGGTACCAAACTGAGGAATTTCTATGCATCCGTCGCACGCATCGACCACACATTGTTGAACACCTTTGACTTCATTACCTAAGATGACAGCATACTTAGACCCCTCTAAATCTCCCCGTGAGGGGAGATTTTTTGGTCCTTTTGAAAGATTTGGATGAAAGTCATTGAGCATAGTAGAGCCTTCGCATTGTTCGATGGCCAGCAGCGTATAGCCTTCATCACGCAGCCATTGGACGGCTTCCATAGTATCGTCAAAGTGTTTCCATGCTACGCTGTCCTCAGCGCCCAACGCAGTCTTATGAATCTCCGCATTGGGGGGTGTGGCAGTGATGCCACAGAGTACAACGCCAGTAAGACGAAAGGCATCAGCAGTGCGAAATACGCTGCCCACGTTGTAAAGGCTGCGAACACCGTCGAGTACCACTACCAGCGGCAGTTTCTCGGCATCATGAAACTGCTGCACGCTGATGCGGTTCATCTCAGTGATTTTCAGCTTGCGATATAAGGACCCTCCCCCTTGCCCCTCCCTTGTAGGGCGGGGAGTAGTTTCATCTGACAAATAGTCCTTATTGAATTGAAATTCCATGCTATCTATTACTTACTCAATTCCAACATTCTTTCAATGGGTTTGATGGCTTTAGCAGCTATCTCCGAATCCACCGTTACGACGGGTTGTTCATCGCGCAGACAGCGATATACCTTTTCGAGGGTTACGAGCTTCATATATTCACATTCGTTGCAGGCACAAGAGCGTTTTTCTTCGGGCGTTTCCACGAGCGCTTCGTCTGGTGGAGCGGGTATGAAAGTTTTCTGAGGTGCTTTCTTCTGCATTTCATGAAGAATTCCGCTTTCGGTGGCCACGATGAACTCTGTGGCTTCGTCTTCTATGGCAAACTTCAGGAGACCAGCCGTACTGCCCACATTATCAGCAAGTTTTACGACAGTCCCCTTGCACTCGGGATGTACAAGTACCTTGGCATTGGGATATTCTGCTTTCAGGGCAAGAATTTTCTCTACGCTGAAACGAGCGTGAACATGGCAAGCGCCGTTCCACAGCACCATCTGGCGTCCTGTAATGGCATTGATGTAATTGCCCAAGTTCTGATCAGGCCCGAAGATAATAGGTGTGTCCTTAGGCAATGACTCAACGATTTGACGTGCATTGCTGCTGGTGACAACAATGTCAGTGACCGCTTTTGTTGCAGCAGTGGTATTTACATAGCTGATGACAGTATGTCCGGGGTGTTGTGCCACAAACTTCGCGAACTCGTCTGCCGGACAGCTCTCTGCGAGTGAACACGTAGCAGAAGAATCGGGCACGAGAACTTTCTTGTCAGGGCAGAGGATAGCAGCTGTTTCCCCCATGAAATGCACGCCACAGAGCACGATGATGTCTGCATCGGTCTTTGCTGCCTGCTGTGCCAGTGCCAGGCTGTCTCCGATGAAGTCTGCAATGTCCTGTACGTGACCATCCACATAGTAATGCGCCATGATGACAGCATTCTTTTCACGTGCCATCTTGCGAATGGCTTCTTTGAGTTCAGTTGTTGACATAGTATTTATATATTTGTTTATTTCTTTTTTCCGAAAAAAAAGTATATGTTGATGTATATGGGTTGTTAAAACTGTCGATAACTCTGCAAAGGTACACTTTTTCAGTGATATAGATTGTCAATAACTTAAAAAAAATGGTTGAAAAGTATTTTAAAAGTTTCTGCTAAGTTATTTGCATGTCTTCTTATCTTGACAGGTAGTGTTTTTTTTTCACTGCTGATGAAGTTATGAAAAGTTGACAAATGCTTTTCAACAACGTTGTGAACAAGGTAACTGTGATAAGGTAGCACATAAGAAGGGAAGAGCCATTCCAAAATAGGTGATGTCGAAGGTGGAGTCAAAGAGTTCTGTCCAGCTGTTGTTGACAAACATCGTGTGCGTGAAGGTGACGGTCACCAATAAAAAGAGCATGACAGCGGAGGCTATAAAATGGCGATTGGGTTGTTTCTGCTGCCAAAAGGAAAGTGCTATTCCAACAGGAATCAATAAGAGTAAGTCCAGTGGATGACCTTGTCTGGTTTGCAGAATGAAAGGATTGTATTCAAAGAAGAGTAGCATCTGACTGTCCCAAAGTAAGAAGGGAAGAAAAGTGATGCAGAAGGTGATGATGACGACAGAAAGAAAACTGATTTGCTGGCGAAGCTTTGCATAAAAGAAGTCATAGAAGTAATAGATGCAGAAGGGGATGATGGCAGAGAAGCGTGTACTCATCATCAGTCCTACGATGATTCCTAAGAGCAGAGGATTCTTTTGGATGGTGAGGCGATAGTGAATGCAATAGAGCAAGATGCTCATGCTCACCATGAAATTTGTCATCAGATCGCTGCGCACAAAGACTTCATAGATGAAAGCCGGTGAGCAAGCGAGAAAGACGAAGGCTATCTGCTCTTCTTTATCTTTGAGATGTAAGGAAAGAGAATGTACGAAAAGAAGAATGCCGGCGATGAAAGAAAGTCCCACATTTCCCATCAGGTAGAAAGGCAGATGAAAGAGTTGCCATACAGGAAAGGGAGAGCCGTAGCCGTCTAAATGTGTTTGGGCGGCATAGGGATAGATGCCATGAGTGAGATTAAAAAGGAAATTGTGAATGGCTGACCAGCGATCCACCTGAATGGTCATTGGATCAGGAATATATTGGAAGGCAAGAAGGAATAAAAGGCAGATGATCAAGGCGATGAACGTAGTGCCTCTTTGAATATTCAAATAGGAGAGTTTAGTAATCAGGTATTTGTATTTATTGCCTAACACAACGATGCCGCCATACAGGAAACAAGCAGCTATGACGACATACCAAGGCAGCAATCGCAGTCCGTATTTTAAGATAAACAGACTGTTGATGAGAATATATAGAAAGAGTGCCAGCCGATTGGTTTTCATAGATATTTGGCAATGACTTTATGGTTGATTTGATAGTAGATATAGGTGAGTAGTGCTGTGGCTATCATGAACAGGATGAAGTGCAACACATTTTTCTCTACGTAGGGCACCAAGGGTAAGTGAACCAAATAGATTTCCAGGGAACTGATGCCAGCCAGGTAGAGAATGCGGGATTGCATCAGGAACCTGAAGAAAACAGGCAGGAGCAGGAAAGGTATTGCCAATGGCAGTTTGATGAACAACAGTATATAATGATAGGGTAGTGTGCCTTTGTAGGCGTGTACAGCAGGAATTTCCTTCAAAAGGAGAAAGGCGAAACCAATGAGGAACGAGATGATTGCTACGCGCCACCAAAATTTTTTATTTTTGCTTCGGAGTTGCTCTATATATTGTGAAGCCAAAACACCTGCAAAGAAAGAATAAGACTGCTCGGCTTCTATCTGCTGTAAGGTATTCAATGCTATGAAACCGATGATGATGAAAGCAGGAATCAACCAGCGGCTGAACCATTTTTGTACTACCCAATAAGCTACGTAACACCACATCAGATAAGGAATAAACCAGAATTCAGATTCCAAGAAGCAAAAGTCCAGCAGGAAGGGTTTCCAACCTGGAAAGCCCCTGAACAGTGTTACAACAGTCAGAAAGAGCCAATAAGGTACAATGATACGCTTGAGTTTCTTGTGCCAGTAGTCTTTTAGTGCATTCGTATTATAGCTCTCATGAATGCCAAAGCCAGAAAGCAAAAGAAAGAGCGCTACACTGATAGAACCCATCACGTTGACGACACGCGGGAGTTGCCATTCAATGAAAACATGAAAAACCGCAATGATGATAGCAGCCATGCCTCGTAGGACAGTGGTTTGCTGTCGGCAGAGGAAGTCGCTGGTCATCATTTGATAAAGGTTATTTTGGTAGTGGCAGCCTTGTCACCATCTGGTGTATTGGCAATAACGATATACACACCGGAAGCTACGCGTTTGCCAAAGCGGTTGCAGCCGTTCCAGGTGAAGGTGCCGCCAGTTGATGTACCGCTGTAGATGAGTTGTCCTGTAGCAGATACGATCTTTACTTCGCTGTCCTTCACCAAACCTCGGATTCCGATGGGCCCGCTGTAGTCAGGTTCTACGGGATTTGGGAAGGCATAGATATTGTCCTTCTCGAGTCCGTCAGCCGATTCAGTAGCATCAGAGACATAGCTGCAGAGTCCTTTATCTGTGGCGAAGAACACGCGACCTGTAGTGGGATTTATGGCAATATCGAAGACATTGTCCGAAGGAAGTGGAGAGTTCTCAGAAGTGAAGTGTGCGATTTCCTCCTGACAGTCTTCACTGATTAAATATACGCCGTTGTTAGCTGTTCCAAACCACTTGCGCCCTGCACCGTCGAAGGTTACACACTGTGTGACCAGACCTGCCAGCAGATAGTCAGCAAGGCCGCTTCCATCGTTGCGAGCTACCTTGACTTGTTCGTAGATGAAGGAATTGGAAGCAAAATTCTCAGGTTCTGTTATGCGGAAAGGTCCCATATTCGTGCAGACCCAGATGCTGCCGTCGAGGTCTTCATTGATGTAATAGAACTCATCGGGAGCGTATGTTGTACCATCCTGATTGATAATCTTCGAAGATAGCCATCTGCGGTCGTCCTTTGCATTATCAATGGTTCCGTTGTAGTCGAGCATAAAGATACCGCGTTGATCCATGCGCCGGCTATTGATCCACGCCCAGCCGCGACTGTCGAAGAAGATGTTGTCCACAGTGGAAGCGCTGTTGATTTCAGGACATGGAATGCCTGCCCATGTGCCATCGGGTTTCATAACGCGGATGGTAGTGTCTTGTTTTCCGATGATGGGATTCAGCAGCCACAGGTTGCCGTCGGGATCATAGATGAGACCGTCAGCCACAGTGAACCATTCCTTATGTTCGTGGTTGGGCAGGATAGAATGAAGCGGGGCATTTTCTAAGCCCAGATGTCCTACACACTGAGTATTTCTGAATTCAAAGGCGCCATTGCGCGTGGTTCCCACATAGTAATGATTCTCATCCCGCGGATCCTGTGCGATGTTCGACACATCCAGCCAGCGGTATTTGGGATACTTTTCGCCGGCTGATGTACCATCGAAGATGGTCCATGAGTGGCCATCGGGTTCCAGCATCATGGCCAAACCCTGGAGTTCCACATTGGAGAAATGGCGGTTACCGCCTGCCACCATTAGCTTGTCACCAGCCCAGCGCAGATGGAAGCTGTAGCTATGGGTTGGGCTATTGGGATGGATTTTCGAGCGTGTGAGTTCGAAGTTATTGCCATTCAGTTTATAGGATTGTAGTCCGTCGATACCTTCACTAACCCAATATTCACTACCGCGTGTTGTAACACACTTCCAGGCGGAGTTTCCTTTGAGATGTGTCACCTTGCTCTTGCTTTCGTAGATATAGAGGTCTTTGGAGTTTCCGATGATGAGCTTTCCATCGTTGACAGTCATATATGTCGGTACTGGATTGAGTGTGCCCTCATGTAAGGTTGTCCATGTCTCTTCATCGCTATTCATGACAACGAGATAAGTACCAACATGAATCCATACATTTCCGGAGAAGGTCTCCATGTGCTGTGCATTGAAATAGGTTTCCAGCTGTTTCCAGTTGTTCTTGTCCTTCAGGTTATCACTTAGATTGCCACGCCATAGTCCTGTTGTGGTGCCAATGAAGAGATGACTGTCTGTGAGCGCACAGGACGACACATTCAACCCTAATTCGTAGCTTTCGCTGATGAGACCTTGTGCAACATCTACGACGACCATTCCGAACTCTGTGCACAGATAAGCCTTTGTTCCCTTGACCTGAACAAAATGAACGTTCTTGTTGGGTATCAGGCTGTTCTTTAGTTGTGCCAGATTGATGACATCATAGTCGTCATTGACAGACAGTAAATCGATATTTCCGTTGTCATACACTATCACGATGCGATTGGCATCGGCACAGTAGCGAATGAATGACACGTTAACGTCAGAGAGCTGTTGCAACCAGTCAAAAGTGGTGATGCTGCCGTCCTCAACATCGTATGCCATCAACTTGCCTTCCATGATGGAATAGACGCGTTTTCCGACAGATTGATGATAGGTGCTGACGGTGTATGCAGGATAGACGCTCCAGGAGCCTATCTGTGCAGAGGCAGTAAGAGTGAAGAATGAAAGAGTGAAAAGTGAAAAATACATTATACTCTTTCGCAGCGCATTAATGCTACGCTCCTTCAATATGTGACGGTAACCTATATTTTTCATTTTTCACTTATCATTTTTCATTTTTCACTTTTCATTCTTCAGCCAGTCTGCCAACTTCTGCGTAGCACGTCCGCGATGGCTGATGGCGTTTTTCTCTGCGGCAGTCATCTCGGCAAACGGTCGGTCGTAGCCTTCGGGTTGGAAGATGGGATCATAGCCGAAACCCTCTGTGCCGCGTCGCTCGTGAAGGATGTTGCCAGGGCAGATGCCTTCGAAGAGATATTCCTCTCCTTTGTATATTAACGCAATAACGGTGCGAAATCTTGCGCTGCGATCGGTTTTATTTTCTAAATTCTGCAACAAAAGATTCATGTTGGCATCGCTGTCATGGGTCTCGCCTTTGCCGAAGAGTTCAGCATAGCGTGCTGTGTGAACACCTGGGGCGCCGTTCAAGGCGGCGACTTCGAGTCCTGTGTCATCGGCGAAACAATCCAGTCCGTAGTGTTCCTTGACATAACGCACTTTCTGCAGGGCATTGCCCTCCAGTGTGTCGGCTGTCTCCGGGATGTCTTCATGGCAGCCGATGTCGTTGAGGCCTACGACGTCAAAGCGCTCGCCCAGAATCTGTCGCACTTCGGCGAGCTTGTGCTGGTTATTTGTGGCAAATACAATCTTCATGTCTTGATATGGTCAAATCCTTCTCCATAGACACCAACCACCTTCGTCTGCGACACGAAAGCTTTGTTATCAATGTACTTGATGAGTCGGAAAATTCGGGGACTCTCACGCCTGCGGGCCATGACAATTAGCACAGGACGGCGTTGCTTGGAGTACCAGCCCTGTCCATTCAGTACGGTGACACCACGTCCCACATCTTCGTTGATGGCCTTGGCAATGAGTTCATATTTCTCAGAGATGATGGTGAACTGTACGCTCTGTGTGGCTGAGTTCATCGTGTAGTCCAACATCACCATGGAGATGATGAGCACACAATAACCGATGACTACCTTGTGCCAGTCATGAAGCACGAGAAAACCGCTGGTGACAATCATGAAGTCCAACCACATCAGGATGCGACCCATCGAGAAATTCTTGTATTTCGTGACGATACTGGCGATGATATCCGTACCACCTGATGAGCCGTTGTTCAGGAATACCAGTGCCAGCCCGCTGCCTTCGATGGTACCACCCAGCACCGCAGCCATGAACTCTTCATCGTTGGCCAAGCGTGGCAGGGTACCATCTGGAAGCATGACAGCATTCTGCAGGATCCCCAAGAAGATGGTGATGCACAGAATGGCATAGATGGTCTTGGTGAAGTATTTGAAACCAAGGACCTTCAAACCGATGCCCAAAAGCACGATATTGATGACGAAGTAGCTGTACTGTGTAGGAATTCCTGTGCCATAGAAGATGAGGGCCGCGATACCTGTGCAGCCACCGGGAATGAACTTGTAGGGCAGCATGAAAAAGGTGAAACCGACACAATACATGGCACAACCCAAAGTGATGAAGAAATAGTCCTTCACCTCATCCCAGAGATGAATTTTCCGGATGACTTCAGCAGGGTTCACCTGCTTGATGACTTCGGCAGGATTCACCTGCTTGATGAAGTCTGCAGGATTGACGGATTTCATTTTACAACAAGATTTATCATTCGTTTGGGAACAATGATGACCTTCATAATCTGCTTGCCTTCCAGGTACTTGGGAGTCAGCTCATGGTTACGTGCCGCTGCTTCGATGGTGGCATTGTCGGCATCAGCGGGGAAGTCGATGCCGAAGCGTGTCTTTCCGTTGAAGGCTACCATCATCTTCACGGTATCCTCCACAAGGTATTTCTCGTTGAATACGGGCCATTGGGCATCACAGATGCTGGTGGTGTGTCCGAGTGCCTCCCACAATTCCTCTGCGATGTGAGGTGCAAAGGGAGCGATGAGCACTGCCATGGGCTCCAGCACTGCACGCTTGGTGCACTTGAGGCTTGAGAGCTCGTTGGTGGCGATCATGAAGGCTGGGATGCTGGTGTTGTAAGAGAAGGCTTCGATGTCCTCTGTCACCTTCTTGATGAGCTTATGCAATGCCTTCAGCTCGGCAGCTGTGGGCTCTTCATCGGTGACAGCAAACTCCTCTTTGTTCCAGAACATATTCCAGAACTTCTTCAGGAAGCGGAAGCAACCGTCGATGCCGGCAACATCCCAAGGCTTCGACTGCTCGATAGGGCCGAGGAACATTTCGTAGAGACGCAGCGTGTCAGCACCGTAGTTCTCGCAGATGTCATCGGGATTGACCACGTTGTACTTCGACTTGGACATCTTCTCGATGGCTTGGCTGACGATGTACTGCCCGTTCTTGTTCAGGATGAACTCTGCATCGCGGAACTCAGCGGTCCACTGGCGAATCTTCTCCACATCCAGCACATTGCCGCTGACCATGCTGATGTCGGCATATACGGGATCGGCCTCAGTGCCCTCGTAGAAATAGAGATTCTTCTTCTTGGCATCGTCATACTGCTCCTCCAGGAGGTCGAAGCTCACGAACTTGTTGGTGCCACGCAGACGATAGACAAAGCTAGACCAACCTTGGATCATACCTTGGTTGATGAGCTTCTGGAAGGGCTCTTCCTTCTTGCTGACACCCAGGTCGAAGAGGAACTTATTCCAGAAACGGCTGTAGATTAAGTGGCCCGTTGCATGCTCGCTACCACCTACGTAAAGATCTACGTTCTGCCAGTAGCTGGCAGCCTTCTCGCTTACCAATGCCTCATCGTTGAGGGGGTCCATATAACGGAGGTAGTAGGCAGATGAGCCTGCGAAGCCAGGCATGGTATAGAGTTCAATGGGGAAGACTTTCTCGTCGTCGATGAGGCTATTCTCCACAATCTTCTTGTTCTTCTCATCCCATGCCCACTTGGTGGCATTGCCCAAGGGAGGTTCGCCGGTCTCGGTAGGCAGGAACTTATCCACCTGAGGCAACTCAATAGGCAAGCATTCTTCAGGGATCATCTGGGGAATCCCATGCTTGTAATAGACAGGGAAAGGTTCGCCCCAGTAACGCTGACGGCTGAAGATGGCATCGCGCAGACGGTAGTTCACCTTCACGCGACCCAGGTGATGAGCCTTCACGAAGCGCTTTGTCTCGGCGATAGCCTCTTTGATGGTCTTGCCGTTCAAGACCAGGCATTCGCCATCGTACATCACACTCTTGTCAGGACTTATGGGTGAGTTCATCACAATGCCCTCCTTGGCATCGTAGCTCTCCTCGCTCACATCGGCTCCTTCCACCAATGGAATAATGGGGAGATCGAAGTGCTTGGCAAAGGCGTAGTCGCGGCTGTCATGAGCCGGAACAGCCATGATGGCACCTGTGCCGTAGCCAGCCAGCACATACTCTGCCACGTAGATGGGGCATTTGTCGCCGGTGATGGGGTTGATGCCGTAGGCTCCGGAGAACACACCCGTCACAGTGTGGTCGATCATGCGTTCACGCTCTGTGCGGCCTTTCACATATTTGATGTAAGCATCTACGGCCTCGCGTTGGTCAGGCGTGGTCACCTTGTCCACCAACTCGCTTTCGGGAGCCAGCACGAAGAAGGTCACGCCGAACATGGTGTCGGCACGTGTGGTGAAGATGGTGAAATCCACATCGCTGTCGGCCACCTTGATCAGCACCTCGGCACCTTCGCTGCGACCAATCCAGTTCTTCTGGGTCTCCTTGATACTCTCGCTCCAATCAATGGTCTCCAGACCATCCAGCAGACGCTGGCTGTAGGCACTGACGCGCAGACACCACTGGCGCATCTTCTTCTGCTCCACCGGATAGCCTCCGCGCTCGCTGACACCATTGACTACCTCGTCATTGGCCAACACCGTACCCAATGCAGGGCACCAGTTCACCATCGTCTCGCCGAGGTAGGCAATGCGATGCTGCATGAGCAGTTCGCTCTGTTCCTTCTCATCGGCAGGCCATGTGCCTTCAGCCTTGAACTTCTCGATGAGTTTCTCAATGGGTTGTGCCTTCTGGAGCTGTTCATCGAAATATGAGTTATACATCTTCTGGAAGGCCCATTGTGTCCACTTATAGTAGTTCGGTGCGCAGGTGCGAACCTCGCGGCTCCAGTCAAAGGAGAAACCGATCTTATCCAGCTGCTCGCGGTAGCGGTCGATGTTGGCGAAGGTTGTCTTCTCAGGATGCTGACCTGTCTTGATGGCATACTGTTCTGCGGGAAGACCGTAGGCATCGTAGCCCATGGGGTTCAGCACGTTGAAGCCCTGCAGACGCTTGTAGCGGGCATAGATGTCGCTGGCGATATAGCCTAAGGGGTGACCCACATGCAAGCCCGCACCGCTGGGGTAGGGGAACATGTTGAGGACGTAGAACTTCTGGCGTGTCTCGTCCTCTGTCACCTTATACGTCTGCATGGCCACCCACCTTTGGTGCCACTTCTTCTCAATGTCTCTGAAATTGTATTCCATAGATTCGTTGTACGATAATCGTTTAAATAGTTGATTTTTCGGGTGCAAAAGTAAGCACAAAGTGCGACTCATGCAAGTTTTGAGCAAAAAAATGCCAAAAAGATTCTCGTCAATGGTATTCTGTACCTCTATAAAATGTAAATAACTAATGAATGTTACTGTAAGACAGTGTAAACAAAACAACTAAGAAGTTCTCAATTACATGGCATCGACATTCTTCGATATCTCGTTTATTAAATACCAATCCACAAAAGATTCCACATCAAAATACTTCTGCCATCCGTTTTCTGAATCTTTAAAATTTTCCGAAAACAAGGTCGCATTTCGCCACAAAAACATGTATTTTAAGCACCCCACAACTCAAATGAGTGTGGGGTGCTTTTCGTAATTCTGAGTTCTTTTATGCAGCCTTACGACGGAACGGTGTGAAGGCTTTGCCACCACCCTCGAAGTTGGCGTTCTTGAAGAACTCCACGAAGGTCAGACGCATCGGGTGCACAAAGGATGATATCATACAGAGGCCGAAGTTGATGCCATGGCCCAGCAGCAGGATGAGTAGCATCGGCAGCCAGCGGATGAACCAGGGTAGGGTCTCCGTCAGGTCTGTAGCCAACTGGTTGAATACGCCGCCGAGGACGCCGCCCGTGAGGCCGAGGGCGAAGAGGCGGATGTAGCTCAGTAGGTCGCCCAACAGGCCCGTGGCCATGTTATAGACGCTCCATACGCCGCCACCGAAGTTGACGAAGATGTTCTTGTCGGGGTTGTTGTAGAACATGATGCCACAGGCACTCAATCCGATGATGCCGTACAGGAAGTACAGCACGGCCTTGGACTCGGGTGCTGCGGCGAACATGATGACGGCCGTCACGAGGAAGACCACCCATGAGAATTTGCCTACGCCATATTTCCAGCCGCCATTTCTGGCAGCTTTGACACCGGCGAGAATCATGCCGAGCAGCACTTGCACAAAACCAATGCATACGGAGAAGACCATCATCGGGGCATAGCCGAAGGGCTTGTAGTTGTTCTCATTGATGAACAGGTGCTTGACAGGTGCCAGGAAGGCCCAGTCCTGCTGCGAGAGGTCGATGCCAAAGAAGGAGCCTGTCAGCAGGCCCACCACCATCGTGGTGGCGCCGAGCCAGCAGCCCAGCTTGGCATAAGCCTTGAAGTCGGGCTTGGTCTTCAGCAGATAGAGGCTGACGGCGAGGATGAGCAGGCCGTAGCCGGCATCGCCCATGCAGAGGCCGAAGAACAGCATGAAGAACGGGGCGAAGAAGACCGTCGGGTCGAGATCGCGGTAGTTGGGCAGCGAGTACATCTTCAGGATGGGTTCGAAGAGGCTGCTGTAGCTGTTGTTCTGAATCTCAATGGGCACCTTGTCGCCTTCCGCGGGATCGGCCATCTCGTAGTAGATGCCGGCCTGGTCAAGGGCTGTGGTGACATCGTTGGCATTCTCCGTCTTCACCCAAGCTTCCATCAGTCGCACGACGCCACCGACGATGTCCTCATGGCTGAGCTGCACGCGTGCCAGTGAGATGCTGTCTTCGTTGACGAGTTTGGCAGCCTCTACAATTCCGCGCTTTTCCAATGCCAAATGCAATTGCTCTTGGTGAATGTCGTGCAGGTGCTGTTGCTGTATGGCCTTTTCCTTTATGTAATAGGAAAGGCTCTCAGCAGGCAGTTCGAGGTGTTCTGCTGCGATTGAGGGTTGTTGGTCGGCGAAGGTGACGAAG
The DNA here is from genome assembly GCA_902779845.1 of uncultured Bacteroidales bacterium. Taxonomy (GTDB): domain Bacteria; phylum Bacteroidota; class Bacteroidia; order Bacteroidales; family Bacteroidaceae; genus Physcousia. The sequence goes on from CACZCZ010000001.1 coordinate 161,138, forward strand.
TATGTCTTCTTGTTCTCCTCTGCCACGGGAATGGCGAAGAAGTCGTCGGCCCATTGCTGGCGGAAGCTCTTGGTGGAACAGCGGAAGAAGTCAATTCGGCAATTGGTGTCGCACTCCAGCGCATGGAGCTCGTTCCATGAGAATTCGCCGAAGGGCTCCAGTTGTGCGATGGCTTTCTCGGCAGCATCGATGGCGTGGCGTGTTGCAGTCTCGTCAGCCGCCAGCTTTTCGATGCGTTCTACGATGGAGAGTCCCTCAGCAGCCACATCCGATGAGGGCGTTGCTATTGGGGTGTCAGCGATGAAAGCTGTTGCTTCAGCATCGCCTGCCTTCTTCGCTTTTTCATAGGCCGCCGCAGCATACGACATGGCCTTCAGTGCAGCCTTATAGCGCTCACCAAGGGAAATGGCGTCTTGCAGCTCGGGGCTTGTGGCACCGGCTTGCAGTTCCACGACATGCACCACACCGAGTTGGCGCAGCTGTTCGATGAACGGCTCGTATTCCTTGTCAGTGACGAGGAATGTAAGCTTTTTCATTTCTTTAATCATGCTGCGTCCTCCTTTCTTGCTTCCTCCTCTTCAGCCAAAGCACGTTTCTCCTGCAGTGACTTGAGGATCTTTTGTGAAGACTTGGAGAGGTTCTCCTCGTCCTCCATGAAACGCTTAATCTTGCGCACAGCTTCTTGGAAGCCCGGGATCTGCACCTTCTCGAAGAGATTTACCTTTTGCGTAGTCTTTCGACGTGCATGGTCCAGCAGTTCCTGCTTGGCAACGGCGAACTCACGCTCAACGGCTGTCTTGGCAAGGCCGTGCAGGAGTTTGATGCCGTCGAAGTACCATTTGGGGGCACTGAAGATACCAAAGGGCTTGGCTTCAAGACGGATGTTGGTGAGAACGGGTACAACGACACCCGCCACCTTCTTGCGTTCTATCTCGACATCTTTCAGTTCCACCAGTGTAGCATCAAACTCGCCCCAGAGCGCATACATACTCTCGTAGCCGGCGATTTGCTGCTTCAGCCGTACTTCCAACTCAGCCACCTCTTCCTTGCAGCGCTTCACTTCCAGACGCAGTGCGGTTTCCTTGTTCTTGATAATAGGCAAGGTCCGCTGGCGCATCTTCAGCTGTTTCTCAATCTGCTGGAGCGATGTTTTGTTGTATTGAAATTTGATAGCCATTTACTTCCAGTAAATATCTGTAAACTCCTTCTTGATGTTGACTTCTTCGAGGCTGAAGTTATCATGGAAGAGCTTCCATGTGACATCAAGCATCTCGGTGGTATCCACATTGACATCGATGGCGAGGATCGACGTGGCATACTCTTTAGCAAACTTCAGACAGCGGTTGTCGTAGTCGGTGAGGTCGAAACCATTCTCCAGCTTCGTCTTGGCGTTAGCAGCATCGGAGTACAGACGGATAGCGGCATTCATGACCTGCGAGTGGTCCTTGCGGGTCTTCTTACCGGCCACGAGCTGCTTCAGACGTGACAGCGAGCGGAAGGGATCGACGATGACCTTACCCACATCGGAGTCGCGGCGCAGGTAGAGCTGACCCTCGGTGATGTAACCCGTGTTATCAGGCACGGCGTGTGTGATGTCGCCGCCGGAGAGGGTTGTCACAGCGATGATGGTGATGCTGCCGCCGCCAGCTTCTTCGGGGAACTGCACTGCCTTCTCGTAGATCTTGGCCAGATCGGAGTAAAGGGAGCCGGGCATGGAGTCCTTTGAAGGAATCTGATCCATACGGTTGGACACGATAGAGAGGGAGTCCGCATAGGAGGTCATATCGGTGAGCAGCACGAGCACAGTCTCGTGTTTCTCCACAGCGAAGTACTCGGCAGCCGTCAGGGCCATGTCGGGAATCAGCAGGCGCTCCACAGCCGGGTCCTCGGTGGTGTTCATGAATGAGATGATGCGGTCGAGGGCACCGGCGTTGCTGAACGTGTTCTTGAAGAAGTAATAGTCATCGTTGGTCATACCCATACCGCCAAGGATGATCTTGTCAACCTTGGCGCGCAGGGCCACCATGGCCATGACTTCGTTGAAAGGCTGGTCGGGGTCAGCGAAGAAAGGAATCTTCTGACCGGAGACGAGCGTGTTGTTCAAGTCGATACCAGCAATACCCGTGGCGATGAGCTCACTGGGTTGCTTGCGGCGCACAGGGTTCACGCTGGGACCGCCAATAGGTACTTCCTTACCTTCGATGGCAGGACCGCCATCGATAGGTTCGCCATAGGCGTTGAAGAAGCGACCGGCGAGCTGCTCGCTGACCTTCAGTGAGGGTGAATGACCGAGGAAGACGACTTCGGCGTTGGTGGGGATGCCACCCGTGCCTTCGAACACCTGCAGCGTCACATTGTCGCCCATAATCTTCACCACCTGCGCCAACTTGCCGTTGATGGTGGCCAGCTCGTCGTAGCCTACGCCTGACGCCTTCAGCGAGCAGGTAGCCTTCGTGATCTGGCTGATCTTTGTATAGATTTTTTGAAAAGCTTGTGCCATAACTGTTATTTAATGAATTCTTCTATCTGCTTCTTGAAATCGTAGTACTGCTCGCTCTTGTACGGGCTGTAGTTCCACTGCTTGCACAGGTTGATGAGCTTGCGGAAGAAATCGGTGACCTCGAGGAAGTTGTCGAACTTGAAATTGCGTTCGCAGATTTCAGTCACAAGGTTCAGAATCTCCTCCTGACGCTCCAGCGGTGTGACGGCATCGACCTCGTCGAAAGCATCTTGTTGGAGCAGGACGTAGTCGATAATCTCAGACTTCCAGAATGTGACATGGTAATCTACAGGCACGCCGTCGTCACCGAGGATGTTGATCTGTTCGGCAATCTCCTTACCGCGCTGCATCCTGGTTTTCAGGTCCAGAACTTTAGGAATCCATTTGTCGTTGATGTGCTCCTTGATATAAGCCTCGAACTCGGGGTACTCCAGATACTTGGAATAGGAGTCGATGGGGTTCACGGCGGGATAGCGCTTCTTGTCGGCACGCTCCTGCTCAAGAGCGTAGAAGCAACGAGCCACCTTCTTCGTGCTCTCGGTGACGGGCTCCTTTAGGTTACCACCAGCCGGTGACACCGTACCGATGAAGGTGATGCTGCCCACCTCGCCATTGTTCAGATAAACATAACCTGCACGACCGTAGAAGTTGGAGATCAGGGCTGAGAGGTCCATGGGGAAGGCATCGGGGCCAGGGAGTTCCTCCATGCGGTTGGACATCTCGCGCAGCGCCTGTGCCCAACGGCTGGTGGAGTCAGCCATCAGCAGCACGCGCAGACCCATCGAGCGGTAGTACTCGGCCATTGTCATGGCAGTATATACGGAAGCCTCACGGGCGGCTACAGGCATATTGGAGGTGTTGGCGATGATGATGGTGCGCTCCATCAGCTTGCGGCCTGTGTGTGGGTCTTCGAGTTCGGGGAACTCGGTGAAGATTTCCACCACCTCGTTGGCGCGCTCACCGCAGGCAGCGATGATCACGATGTCGGCCTCGGCCTGCTTGGAGATGGCGTGCTGTAGCACTGTCTTACCCGTACCGAAGGGACCGGGGATGAAGCCCGTGCCACCCTCTACGATGGGGTTAAAGGTATCGATGGTGCGGACGCTGGTCTCCAAGAGCTTGAAGGGACGCGGCTTCTCCTTGTAGTTCGTCATGGCGAACTTTACGGGCCAGTGCTGAATCATGTTGACGTCCAAGTCCGTGCCGTCCTCGAGGGTGAGGGTGGCGATGGTGTCATCAACCTTGTACTGTCCAGCAGGAGCTATTTTCTTGATAGTTGCGGTACCCTCCATCTGGAAGGGAGCCATGATCTTCAGGGGCTGGTGGTTCTCCTCGACTTTGCCGAGCCAGTCGCTGGCCATGACTTTGTCGCCGACCTTCACGATGGGTTCGAAGTCCCAGAGGCGCTCGCGGTCAAGCGGGTCGGTATATTGACCGCGCTTAAGGAAGACGCCCTCCATCTTGTCGAGGTCATTCTGCAGACCATCATAGTTCTTGCTGAGCATGCCCGGTGCGAGCTGCACCTCGAGCATGTGGCCTGTGAATTCAGCCACAGCACCCACCTTCAGGCCGCGGGTGCTCTCGAATACCTGCACATAGACATCCTGACCGACGACCTTGATGACCTCACTCATGAGGCGGTCGCCGCCTGTCTCGATGTAGCAGATTTCACCCTGCTTCACCGGGCCATCTACGCGGAGCGTTACCATGTTGGCAATAACGCCACTAACTGTTCCTTTTGTCATATCTTTTCTATTGATTATTTTCTTATAAATTCTTCCGGCACCTTAGCAGAGCCTCTGAGGCTTTCTATAATCTCCGTGAAACGGTTCTTTCCTTGTTCGACATCTAACAGCGACCAGCGTTCCAGCATCTCTGTGCGAGCGAGATAGCTGAAGAGTGCGTTGATGTCGAAGGGCTCCAGAAAAGTCTGTTCCTCCAGCCAGTTCCAACGGAGTGCGTCGATTTCGCGCTCTTTCTCTACGGGGTCTTCGGTGTCGGCGCAGTGCATCAGTTCCTTCACATATTCAAAATCCCCAGCGAGGTCGAAGTCGTGTTGGTTCGCGTGTTCCAGAATGGCTTCCACCACGGGGCCGCCGCCCTGCACATAGTTGGAAATCTGCCATCCCTGCTTGCGTGCGATGAGTGCCGTAAGGATGTTCTGGATATCCAGGTTCAGCTGGTACCATCTGGCCATCATCTTGTTTGGCACGGTGCAGGCATATTCATAGTATGCCAACATCATGGCGTCGCGAGCGAACCATCCTTCCTTGCCGCTGTTGTAGGGGTACTCACGTGCAAAGATGGACATGAAAGCCGGAAAGCGGTGTACGTTGAAGTTCAACTCACGTGCGCTACGCATCAGGTCCTCGTACTGCTCACGACTGAAGTTGCCGCGCTCGTCGATTTCTGCCTCGGGGTTTGCCAGTAGGCGCACCAGGTTCTCGCAGTCAAAGCGCAGGAAATAGTAGTAAAGCAACTGCTCATCCTTCGGGTCGATGACAGGCGCCATCTCCTCCTTCAGCTGGAGGATGTTGAGTTGGGGCTTGGCATCGCTGAGCTGGATGTCTGGCAGGCTGGCCATTAGACAATAGTAATTTGCCATCTCTTAGAAGAGCATTTCGATGAGTTGTGGACGGAGGAAGTTCTTGAAGTAGTTTTCCAGTTCTTCTTTGCCGAAATCTACGCGGTAGCTGCCGTCTGCGGGTTCTACGGTGAAGAGTGTCTGACGGCCGTTCACCTTCTCGATCTTCACGCCCTTGTCCAGCAGCGCCTTAGCCTCGCGGGCGAAGTAGGTCTTCAGACCTTCGGCATCTGCGGAACTGATGACGATGTCGCCCTGCTTAGCCCATTCCGTGGCCAATGCCACCGTGAACTTACCCAGGAAGTCCTTGTCGTCGGTCAGCTTCTTCACACTTTCTGCTACGACCTTGTCTGAGATGATATTGGTGATTTCGCTCTTCAGCGCGTTGATGGCCTGTCCCATGTACAGCTTCAACTCGCTCTTGGTGTTCTGATCCAGTTCTGCAGCCGCTTTCTTCGCTTGTGCGGCGATAGCCTCGGCCTGCACTTTTGCATCCGCCACAATCTTGGCGGCCTGCTCTTTTGCCTGCGCAATAATCTGCGCAGCTTCTTCCTGACCTTTCTCAACACCTTCGCGGCGGATTTTGTCAGTGAGTTCTTGAATTTTTTCCATTTATAAAGACGTCTTTTGTTTGATGTTATTACATTTTGCGTGCAAAAATAGGCATAATTTGTCGGGTGACAAAACTTTCGTCTTACTTTTTTGGCATCGGCTCTTTTTTACTTCCCAAATGAATGCTTTTCGGGTGAAAACAGACAGCGGGAGCTAAAAGTAGGCAAAAAACTTGTTTCGTTTCGAAGATTATCTCTACCTTTGCATCGTAAACAAAAAATATCAGCTCTTATGAATAAAGATTTTCAACTGTTTAGCAGATTCTTATTGGTTTGTGCCGCCTTGATGGCAGCACCTTTTACTTCTTGGGTAACGACAGGCAGCACTGCCCATGCCGATGAGGGGATGTGGTTGTTGGGAAAGACCGACCCCAAAGCGATGGCTTTGGCCCGTGGACTGGGCTTGCAACTCACTGATTCAGAGCTTTATGGTGAGGATGGCTTGTCGCTGAAGGATTGTGTCGTTAACTTTTCCGGCTACTGTTCGGGTGTCATCGTGAGTGCCGACGGTCTCCTATTCACCAACCACCACTGTGGCTTCCGTGCCATCCAACAGCTCTCGACCCCCGAGGATGACATCTTGGGGAATGGCTTTGTGGCGCGTTCACACGAGGAGGAGCGTCCCGCCAAGGATCTCTTCGTGAGAATCTGGCAGCGTACGGTGGACGTCACGGCACAGGTGAACCACGAGCTGGACAGCATCTATGCCGCCAAAGCCAAGGGTAAGACCTTGAAGGATAAGGAGAAAGCGGAGATCTACGATGACTATATCAATGGCATCCTCAACAGCATCTCTGCGAAGGCCGAGACGAAGGCCACACAGGATGGCGAGAAGGGCGTAGCCTGCGACTGCAAGGCATTCTATGGCGGTTCGGTTTATTACCTGAACTACTACCGCCAGTACTCCGACATCCGTCTGGTGTTCACCGTCCCGCAGGCTGTGGGCAAGTTCGGCGGCGACACCGACAACTGGATGTGGCCGCGTCAGACGGCTGATTTCAGCGTCTTTCGCGTTTATGCCGACTCGCTCGGTCAGCCTGCTGAGTACAGCGAGACGAATGTGCCGCTGCATCCGAAGCGTTGGGCACGCGTGAGTTTGGACGGCTACGAGCAAGGTTCCTACTGCATGACCATCGGCTACCCCGGCAGCACCAGCCGCTACTTGAGCAGCTATGGCATTGATGAGCGCGTGAATGTGTCGAATATCCCTCTTATTCAAGTGCGTGGTGTGAAGCAGGAGGTGTGGAAGCGTTGGATGAATGAGGACCGTTCTGTGGGCATCAAATATGCTTCGAAATACGCCAGTTCATCGAACTATTGGAAGAATTCTATGGGTATGAACGAGGCTGTCAAGCGTTTGGGAATCATCAGCCAGAAGGAGCAGCGTGAGCAGGACATCCGCCGTTGGTACAGTGCCGATGCACAGTTGCACAAGCGTTTTAGCACGATGTTCCCTGCACTGAAGCAGGCCTACACCAAGCGCCATGATGCGCGTTATGCCTATGGCTTCATGAACGAGACCTTCTATCGTGGCATCGAGATCATCACTTTTGCACGCCTGTCACAAGCTTACCATGAATCCTATTCAGGGGAGAGCATCGAGGAGTATGTCCGCAGTAGTTATAAGGATTACGATGCCCGCGTAGATGAGGAGGTGATGGCTACGTTGCTGGAGAACTACGCCACGCAGGTTGGAAGCCGCTATCTCCCCAGCTTCTACAGCGAGATTCGCAAGAAGTATAAGAACGACTATCGCGCCTATGCTCGTGATGTCTTTGCCAAGAGCAAGCTCACCAGCTATGAAGGGTGGTACGCCCTCACCCACGCCACCGTGAAGTCCTCTGTGACCTATGATTCTGAGGAGGAGCAGGCGCTGGCCGACAAACAAGCCTATGCCGTTTACGTGGCTGCCGACCCTGTGATGCGCATGAACCAGGCAATCATTGACATGGCGAAGCATGTGATGGGAAAAACCATTGCCACAACCACGCCCATCGTTGCCTACAACGAGAACCTGCTGACGCAGGCCGTGTTGGAGATGGAACAGGACAAGCCCCACTACAGCGATGCTAACTTCACGCAGCGCATGAGCTATGGCATCGTCAGCGACTACACCAACTCCGGCGTTCATCAGGACTACATGACCACGATGCCGTCGCTCATCGAGAAGATTGAAAAAGGTGCCGACAACCCCGACTATCGTGTGCAGAAAGAGATTCTGGATCTCTTCAAGCGTGGCGACTACGGCCGCTATGCCGATGCCAGGACACGCCAGCTTCCCCTGTGCTTCCTGACCACCAATGACATTACCGGTGGCAACAGCGGTAGCCCCATGTTCAACGGACGTGGCGAGCTCATCGGCCTGGCCTTTGACGGCAACTGGGATGCCCTCAGCTCTGACATCAGCTTCGACAGCGCCCTGCAGCGCTGCATCGGTGTCGACATCCGTTTTGTGCTGTGGCTGATGGAGAAGTGGGGAGGGGCCTACAACCTGGTGAACGAGGTGGTAAATTAGTTTAATGTTTAATGTTTAATGTAAACACCTTTGAACGCAGATATTTAGACGGTTTTATGTATGGAGAACCTACATTAAACCTTAAACCATAAACCATAAACTTTAAACTTTAAACCTTAAACTTTAAACCTTAAACCTCTCGCCATCTAATGAGTAAAAAAACGTTCTGTAGTCCTCAAGATTCTACTCTTCCTCTGGGGGAGCGGGGAGGGGGTCTTCATCCTCTCCATCTCTTCCGCTTCTGCCCCAAATGCGGGTCGCCGCGCTTTGTTGAGCACAACGGCAAGTCCAAGCACTGCGAGGCGTGTGGCTTCACCTACTATATCAACCCCTCTGCCGCCACCGTCGCCCTTATAGAACGCCCTGCGTGCCAGCCACTCCCCTCCCTGACGGGAGGGGTTGGGGGTGGGTCTGTCGAGTGGTTGTGTGTGCGTCGCGCCAAGGAGCCCGCGAAGGGGACGTTGGATTTGCCGGGCGGCTTCTCAGACCTCTATGAGACCAGCGAGGAGGGCGTCATTCGCGAGGTGAAGGAGGAGACGGGACTGGACGTCGCTGCCGTGGAGTTCCTCTTCTCCATCCCCAATCAGTACGTCTATTCCGGCTTCACCGTCCACACGATGGATATGTTCTATCGCTGTCGTGTCAACTCCTTCGAGGGAGCACATGCTGCCGACGATGCCGGTGAGCTGCTGTGGCTGCGCCCCGAGGACATCCGCCCCGAGGACTTCGGGCTCCTCAGCATCCGCAAGGGCATCCGCCAGTTGCTACGCTTTTATGCTTGATTTCAAGCAACTTTACAGATTGATGCCATAGGCCTGTTTCACCTCGCTCATGACGAAGGTGCTCTCGATGGAGCCTACGGACTCGATGTCGCCGAGTTTGGTGAGCACGAACTCCTGGTACTGCCTCATATCTTGCGCGCGTACTTTTAAAAGATAATCATAGGCCCCTGAGGTGTTGTAGCATTCCGTGACTTCGGGAATGCGCATGATGCGCCGCGTGAAGGCGTCGGCGATTTCGTGGTTGATTTGTTTCAGTTTCACTTTGCAGAACACGAGCAATCCTTGATTCAGTTTGTCGGGGTCAAGGACTGCGACGTATTTCTTGATGTACCCCTTCCGTTCCAGTCGTTTCTGGCGTTCGAAGACGGGTGTAGGGGTGAGATGCACGGCATCGGCCAGCTCTTTGGTGGTCAATTTCGCGTTTTTTTGCAGTGTTTTCAGTATCTGCAGGTCTGTGGAATCCAGTGTTTCGGCCATGTCTTGGAAAATTATTCTGTTAGCGTGTGGTTTTAGTGCATCGTTTAGCGGTTTATTCTTCTCACGGTGCAAAAGTAGGTGTTTCTTCCGAATTACGCAAATTATTTGGAGGATATTTCTTTTTTGCCGTACCTTTGCAGCGTCAAAACAACAAGAAATCGTAATAACGAGCTTTAAACATTAAACATTAAACTATAACAACTATGTCACAGAAAAACTTTCGCTTCGAGACCCTCCAACTCCATGTAGGCCAGGAACAGGCAGACCCCGCTACCGACGCACGCGCCGTTCCTATCTATCAGACCACGTCCTATGTGTTCCGCAACTCCCAACATGCAGCCGACCGCTTCGGTCTGCGTGATGCAGGCAACATCTATGGTCGTCTCACCAACTCCACACAAGGTGTCTTTGAGGACCGTGTGGCTGCCCTCGAGGGCGGTGTGGCCGGTCTGGCCGTTGCCAGCGGTGCCGCTGCCATCACCTATGCCCTGCAGAACATCGTGCAGGCTGGCGACCATATTGTGGCAGCCGATAACCTCTATGGCGGTTCCTACAATCTCATCACCCACACCCTGGCCACGCAGGGCATCACTAACACCATCATCAATGTCAACGACCTCGCAGCTCTGGAGGCTGCTATACAACCAAACACAAAAGTCATATATGCCGAAACCTTCGGCAACCCCAACTCTGACGTCCTCGACCTGGAAGGCGTTGCCGCCGTGGCACACAAGCATGGCATCCCCTTCATCGTGGATAACACCTTCGGCACACCCTACCTGATCCGTCCGCTGGAACACGGTGCAGACATCGTCGTACACTCTGCCACCAAGTTCCTCGGCGGTCACGGCACCTCGCTGGGTGGTGTCATTGTCGATGGCGGCAAGTTCAACTGGAAGGCCAACCCCGACAAGTTCCCGACGCTGGCCAAGCCAGATCCCAGCTACCACGGCATCGTCTTCGCCGACGCTGTCGGCGCTGCGGCTTACGTCACCCGCATCCGTGCGGTGCTCCTGCGTGACACCGGTGCTACCCTCTCACCCTTCAACGCTTTCATCCTGCTGCAAGGCGTAGAGACGCTGAGCCTGCGCGTGGAGCGTCACGTCGCGAATGCCCTCAAGGTCGTTGACTTCCTGAGCAAGCATCCGAAGGTGGCCAAGGTCAACCATCCCGCGTTGGAGAGCCACCACGATCACAAGCTCTATCAGAAATACTTCCCTGGCGGCGCCGGCTCCATCTTCACCTTCGAGATCAAAGGCGGTCAGGAAGAGGCCTGGAAGTTCATCGATGCCCTTCAGATTTTCTCGCTGCTGGCTAACGTAGCCGATGTGAAGAGCCTCGTCATCCACCCCTACACCACCACGCACTCACAGCTCTCTCCCGAGGAGCTGGCCGAGCAGCACATCACCCCCTCCACCATCCGCCTCAGCATCGGCACCGAGCACATCGACGACATCCTCGATGACCTCTCCCAGGCGCTGGAGAAGATTTAAATAGAGTGAAAAGTGAAAGAGTGAAAAGTGAAAAATAAGATTTTCTTTGTACTTTTGCAGCGCAAAAAGAGAAACATTGAACATTGAACTTGGCTCTTAACCCTCTTAAACTTTAAATTGTAAAATTGTAAATTGTCAATTTGTCAAATAAAACTATGTCCAAGATTGCAAAACAACTCACAGCCCTCGTGGGCAACACTCCTCTGCTGGAGCTCAACAAATATTCCGAGGCTAAGGGCCTCGCCACCCCCGTCATCGCCAAGGTGGAGTTTTTCAACCCCGGCGGTAGCGTCAAAGACCGCATCGCGCTGGCCATGATCGAGAATGCTGAGGCTAACGGCGTCCTCAAGCCCGGCGCCACCATCATCGAGCCTACCAGCGGCAACACAGGCGTAGGCCTCGCCCTCGTCAGCGCCGTCAAGGGCTACCACCTCATCCTCACGATGCCGGAGACCATGAGCGTAGAGCGCCGCAACCTCGTGAAAGCCTATGGCGCCGAGGTACGCCTCACGCCCGGTAAGGACGGCATGAAAGGTGCCATCGCCGCTGCTGAAGCCTTGCGCGACAGCATCCCCGGCAGCATCATCCTCCAGCAGTTCGAGAACGCTGCCAACCCCGCTATCCACTATGCCACCACAGGTCCCGAGATCTGGCGTGCCACCGACGGCAAGGTCGATATCTTCGTGGCTGGCGTAGGCACCGGTGGTACCGTCTCCGGCACCGGTAAGTTCCTGAAGGAGCAGAACCCCAACGTGAAGGTCATAGCCGTAGAACCCAAGTCCTCCGCCGTCCTCAACGGCCAACCCAGCGGTCCGCATAAGATCCAAGGCATCGGCGCAGGCTTTGTGCCCAAGACCTACAACGCCGCCATTGTCGATGAAGTCTTCGACGTGGAGAACGACGACGCCATCCGCACCGGCCGTCAGCTGGCGCAGCAGGAAGGCCTCCTCGTGGGCATCAGCAGCGGTGCTGCCGCCTTCGCTGCCGCCGAGATTGCCAAGCGTCCTGAGAACCAGGGCAAGACCATCGTCGTCCTCCTCCCCGACACCGGCGAGCGCTACCTCTCCACCCAGCTCTACGCCTTCGAGGACTACCCCCTCTAATCCCGTCTTCATCGACCCCGCACATTTTCTCACCAGTGAGAAACATCATAAGAGCAAGGTCTTACGCCCGTAAGACCTTGCTCCTTCGCATTGAAGCCCTTTGTCTATCCAACCACACAATCTCCCCCTTATTGTAGAGCGTGTCCGAAACTCTTAAGCATAAAGAAACCCGGCCAGCAGAACTTACTGGTCGGGTTTCATGATTTATGGTTCCTGTCAGTTGCGGGATATGGGGATATTGGAGATCTTAACCAATTTATCCCTGCTCAAGCCCCATTTCTTGCATTCGAAATGCAAGGTGAGACGTGCGAAGCTCTCTGTGGATACGGGTACGTTTTCTATGCAGATGCTATATCTCATAGGTACATCTACGGGTATCTTGAAACGACCGCAGCCACTACATGTGTAATTCTGTCTGTTGGCGACGCGTACTTTTATTGCGTCTCCTTGATAAATATTGCCGTCATTGTCGTAGGCTTCGGTTCCATCATAACATCCTCCAGCTCCTTCAATCTCTTCCACATCTGTGGCTCCCTCATTGGTCAGGATGAGGTCGATGATGACAGTCTTGCCGCTGGCGGCGCAGCGTTTGACATTGATCTTGAAGTCGGGATGGTTGGTCACAATCTTCAATGGGGCCTGGGCTTGCAGACCCTGGAATGTGATGGCGAGCAACGCCATCATGGTGAATAGAAACTTTTTCATAATGCTGTTTTGTTATGGGTAATGAGTATTATAAATTAGAAATTCAATAGATGTCTTCTGCTCTCCGCGTGAATCTGGACAGCTGTGCCTTGGCCTGCTGATGTCCGGCGTTGGCGGCCTTGCGGAGCCATTGCTTTGCTGTGGCGTTGTCAATGCCGAGGTACATCATCCCGGCTTGGTACATCGCCTCCGTATGGTTCTGATTGGCGGCTTTGACGAAATAGGAGGTTGCGGTTTCGCGGTTGTAGCCGTCGTAGTTGCTGTTGCTGTAGAGGAGTCCCAGCTGGTAGTCGCCTTCTGCGCTTCCGTGGCTGGCGGCAAGGGAGAATTTGTTCTTGGCGGTGTCGTAGTTGAAGGCGCGCATGGCCTTCTTGCCCTGTGCCACCAATTCGGCATCGGCAGCGGAGGTGGAAGCGCTGGCCGTGGTGCCGGACGTTGTGCTGGACGTGGCAGGGCGGTTCGTGGTGGTATATCCAGAGGGCCTGACGGGAGCTGGCGTCACAGTGGTGGTGGCAGCAGCGGGCCTCAGTCCTGCTTGGGAGGGGTTGAAGTAGAAGCGGTGCGTCAGCGTTGGCACAGAGCGTGGCTCCTGGGGGTGGGGGTAGGGCGCTACGCTGGTGAGCGTCTTCACCTCTTTCATCACGTCGGTGATGAAGTCGCCCACCGACAGATTGGGTGTTCCGATATGCTTCATGACCGCCGTGGCGAAGGGGCTGTGTGCTATTGCTCCGGCCTCGTCGTAGGCTTCATAGCCGTTTTTTGTGGAATAGAAGATGACACCCTCGTTGAGCTCATCGGTGTCGAGCATACTGTCCTCGCCGTCGCCGCGTGAGGCCAGCAGGTCGCTGTTGGTTCGGCAGGCATCGAGCATCAGGATGCGTGTTGTCAGCGACGGCACCTCGTTGAGGAAGGACACGATGCGCTTCGTGGGCAGCCAGCGCTGTCCATGTAGGACGTCGTAGGATGTCTCCACCGCGGCATCCACGGGAATCAGATAGGCATCGCCGTTGAACTGGCTGCCGTGGCCGGCATAGTACACCAGGGCGGTCTGATACTGCTTGGCATAGACGGCAAACCTCTTGATGGCGTCGTTCATCGCATCGATGCCGGCATCGAACATCACGTAAACATTGAATCCCAGTGCCGACAGCGTCTTTGACACCTCCATGGCATCGGGGATGGGTGTGCTGAGGCTCTTCTCGGCCATGTAGTTGGCGTTGCCGATGACGAGGGCGATGCGATTCTCGCTGATGGCACATTGCTTATCGCGCTCCACCACCATGTCGAAGCCCCCGCTGCGGGTGGACATCTTATGGGTGTGCAGCAGGTAATCGTAAGCTGTCGAGGCTTTATGCGCCTTGAAAGCTTTGGCGGCAAAGTACTTGTATGTGTTGTCGTCCATATTACGCGCACATAGGACCTGTTCGTCGCTGGACCACTTGATCAGGTCTTTTTCGCTGAACATATTCCCGACCTTGCAGGTCCTTCCCGCGATGACGATCGTGGGAGTGCTGAGTTTTACAATCTTGTATTTGGCTGCACACAAGGTTACAGCCAGAACCACAAACAGAGACAAAGAGAATATACGTTTCATTTTGCTGCTGTTTTTTCTGATGTATTGTCTTTTGATTCCTTCACGGCACATGGTGATGGTTTGTCTTTTGATTCCTGCACGGATTTGATGAATGAGATGATGAGCGAGGGAACCATCACGTTGAAGGCATATCCCGTGAGGAGGAAGACAATGGTGCAAAGTAGTGTAAGGAAGAGCGAATAGGATATGAACGCGGCAAGAATCCGGAGGAAAGGATTCTTAATGGGGCGCTTCAACAGGGCGTACAAGACGATGAGGAAATAGACCGGTATCAAGAATATCAACACGGGAATCGAGACCTTGTTATTCCCTTGTGCGAGATACTTATAGGCAAGGTAGGTCAGATAGGGGCCGGGCTGCATACTCATGTAGGTGTCGTGTACGTCCTCGTCGAAGTCGCCCACGACAACAATTTTCCCTTTCATGTCCTCGATGAGCTGCTGTTCGGGCAGTGTCATCAGGAAGGGTCCTAAATTGTAGTACTGAGCAGTGGTCACGGTGTCAGTTACGGCACTGACACCTCCCTTGATGGGTATATAGGGGCAGTTCTCACACAGTGTGCCGTCGTTGCAGTAGAGCAGTCCGTGTTGCCGTATGGTCTTTCCGTCGATGTCCTGATACATTCGCAGGGCGATGGAGGGTCTGCCTTCCTGCAGATAAGCATAACGTGTGAAATTGCTTGAGAGTACGGTTGTGTAGTAATCGTTGTAGGCGCACTTGGGCAGCAGCGCAGAGTCTGCAATCTCGAAACCATTATACTGGTTGCCTTGTTCATCCTTGAGGGGCTCATAGTGGTGTGCGCAGACGATGTCCCTCATGCCGGCAATCTTTGCGAAGAGGGCTGAGTCGTAGGCAGTTTCGAAGCCTTTCTCAAAGCGGATATCAAGGAAGATGTATTTGTAGTCTGCATGCTCGGCGATGTTGAGGAAGTCGAGCAGGACCTTGCGGTCAGTGATGACCATACGCCCGCTTTCGAGTGGCGACACTTGTGCGTCGATGACTTGCTTGTCATAGCCGACATTTACGAAGTAGGCATCTTCGCAGTCGTTGGTTTTACCGAACCAACTGCGAACGAGATTTTCGCCCACGCATAGGAAGCTCACCTCATCGGCCAACGAATAACGGAAATTGCCGATGAGCACCCCGGCCAGCGTCATCAGCAGCGCCGCCACCGAGGCAATAAAATATGTCCCGCGATTCTTCATTCTACGAGCCATTTGTCCACCTGTTTTGATGGGTTCATGTACATTTGCGCTGCAAAAATAGATTTTTCCTTTCATCCAACCAAATAAAAGTCCCGATTTTTCAGGTTTTCCACCATAACAGCTTCAATGAACCGAGTGCGGGTTCAGCATCTTTTCTTCTTTTTGAAATGTTCTTGGCACACAAGAACGGCGTAGCTGACATGAAGCTACGCCGTTCCATAGTGTTATAAGGTTTGTTTAATTATTCTTCACGACGGGGACGCTCGCCGCGCTCACCGCGCTCGCCACGCTCGGGGCGCTCGCGACGGGGACGGGGCGGACGCTCCACGTAGCCTTCGGGCTTCGGCAGCAGGGCGCGGCGCGAGAGCTTGAACTTACCGGTCTTGGGATCGATGTCCAGCAGCTTCACGGTCATCTTGTCGCCCTCCTTGATGCCAGCTTCCTCGACGGTCTCGAGGCGCTTCCAGTCGATCTCGGAGATGTGCAGCAGGCCGTCCTTGCCCGGCATGAACTCCACGAAGCAGCCGTAAGGCATGATGCTGCGTACGGTGCCCTCGTAGATCTCGCCCACCTCGGGCACAGCCACGATGGCGCGGATCTTAGCCAGTGCGGCGTTGATGCAGTCGGCGTTGGGACCGCTGACCTGTACCTTGCCCACGCCATCCTCTTCGTCGATGGTGATGGTGGCACCGGTGTCCTCCTGCATGCCCTGGATGATTTTTCCGCCCGGGCCAATGACAGCGCCGATGAATTCCTTCGGGATGATGATCTGCTCGATGCGGGGCACGTGGGGCTTCAGCTCGGGACGCGGCTCGGGCATGCACTCCAGGATCTTGCCGAGGATGTGCTCGCGAGCCTGCTTGGCCTGCATGAGGGCCTTCTCCAGGATCTCGTAGCTCAGGCCGTCGCACTTGATATCCATCTGTGTGGCGGTCAGACCGTCCTTCGTACCGGTGGTCTTGAAGTCCATGTCGCCGAGGTGGTCCTCGTCGCCGAGGATGTCGCTCAGGACAGCGTACTTCTCTTCACCGGGGTTCTTGATGAGGCCCATGGCGATACCGCTGACGGGCTTCTTGATGGGCACACCGGCATCCATCAGTGCGAGTGTTCCTGCGCAGACGGTAGCCATGGAGCTGGAACCGTTGCTCTCCAGGATGTCGCTGACGACGCGTACGGTGTAGGGATAGTCTGCAGGAATCTGACCCTTCAGGGCGCGCCATGCGAGGTGGCCGTGACCAATCTCACGACGGCCTACGCCGCGCTGTGCCTTGGCCTCACCCGTGGAGAAGGGGGGGAAGTTGTAGTGGAGCAGGAAGCGCATGTAGCTGCGGTCGAGGACGTCATCGACGAGCTTCTCGTCGAGCTTTGTGCCGAGGGTGACGGTGGACAGGGACTGTGTCTCACCACGGGTGAAGATACTGCTTCCGTGAGGGCCGGGCAGGGGGCTGACCTCGCACCAGATAGGGCGGATGTCGGTGGTGCCGCGACCGTCGAGGCGGATGCCTTCGTCGAGGATGCAACGGCGCATGGCGTCGCGCTCCACGTCGTGGTAGTAGCGATCGACGAGGGCGTTCTTCTCCTCCAGCTCAGCGGCGTCCATGTCGGCGTGAGCAGCAGCGTAGCGCTCCTTAAAGTCCTCGCGGATCTTCTCGAAGGCCTCTGCGCGGGCGTGCTTCTCCAGCGCCTGCTTCGTGATATCGTAGGCGGGCTGGTAGCACTCCTTGTTGACCTGCTCGCGCAGCTCCTCGTCGTTGACCTCGTGGCAGTATTCGCGCTTGACGTCCTTACCGAGCTCCTTGGCGAGTTCCTTCTGCAGGCGGCACATGGGCTTGATGGCTTCGTGGGCTACCTTCAGGGCCTGGAGCAGATCCTGCTCGCTGACCTCCTTCATCTCGCCTTCCACCATCATGATGTTCTCTTCGGTGGCACCGACCATGATGTCCATGTCGGCGTCCTTCATCTGGTCGAAGGTGGGATCTACGATGTACTCGCCGTTCAGACGGATGACGCGCACCTCGGAGATAGGACCTTCGAAGGGGATGTCACTGACGCTGAGGGCAGCGGAAGCGGCGAAGCCTGCGAGGGCATCGGGCATATCCACGCCATCGGCGCTGTAGAGGTTGACATTCACATACACCTCAGCGTGGTAGTTGCTGGGGAAGAGGGGACGAAGCGCACGATCGACGAGGCGACAGGTGAGGATTTCGTCATCGTTAGCCTTACCTTCGCGCTTCGTGAAGCCACCGGGGAAACGGCCGGCAGCGGCATATTTCTCGCGATATTCTACTTGAAGGGGCATGAAATCTGTGCCGGGCACAGCGTCTTTTGCGGCACACACGGTGGCCAGCAGCATGGTGTTGCCCATGCGCAGCATCACGGCGCCGTCAGCTTGCTTGGCAAGCTTGCCAGTCTCGATGGAGATCTCGCGACCATCGGGCAGCTGGACTGTCTTTGTGATTACGTTCATCTTGATAATTTACAATTTGACAATTTACGATTTACAATTTATCTTCTTCTTGCGTCTAAAACATAAAAACCGCGCAAAGGTAAGGCTTTTAAATGAAAAAGAAGAAAGAATGAGCGAAAAATATCACTTAAAGGAAAAAAAAGAGGGCAGAACAAAGAAAAATGAGGCTTAAACACCCCTCCGCTACACCCTATGGAGCGAACGCAAACACTCCATAGGGTGTAGCCGTTTTGTCCATGGAGTGTTTGCGTTTTCTCCATAGGGTGTAGCCGTTTTCTCCATGGGGTGTTTTCGGGTGCCGTGTATCGCTCAGAAGTCATCGGGAAATCATAATTTTCACCCCTTATCGCTATTTTTTCTTTTTTCTTTTTCCACGTTTCATCTTTTTTCCCTATTTTTGCGCCGACGGTAGCAGATGCAGCCGTCATACCCCCATATACCTCTGTTTGCATAGCAACATGAATATAAGGATTTTAGCAACTGGGGGGGGGTATA
>CACZCZ010000002.1 GCA_902779845.1 uncultured Bacteroidales bacterium
TCGTGAAATTTGATAATAATTGAATCATACCAATAGGACATGCAAAAATAATTCGTGAAATTCGTTTAATTCGTGGTCTTAAAAAAAGAAAACTGATTGCTTAACGTTTCAAACAAAATCCCTGTATAGGGTAAGAAGAATGAAGGAAAGTACTAAGAAGACACTGAAGAAGGTGGCGGAGATTGTCATCACGATCATCACCGCCCTGCTCACCACACTGGGCGCACATGCCGCCGGCATCGTGCAGTAAGCCCGCCGTGATCCTGAATTGACACAAGACGAAAAGCGTTGCGCGTTGCAGCGTTGCAGTTAAAAAATGAAGCGCCTCGCGGCTCACAAGGGAGTGAGTGGCGAGGCGTTATTGTGTGGCATGGGGTCATCACACGGGCGGTCATCACACGAGGACACCGACGGGGAACTGCATGGTGGAGCAGTGGAGGGAGCCGTGCTGGCGGATGAGGACGCGGCAGTCGATGGGCACGATGTCGTACTTGGGAAAGGCCTTCTGCAGCTGGCGACGGGCGAGGTCGTCGGTGTCGGGCTGACCATAGGTGGGCATCAGGACGGCGCCGTTGATGATGAGGAAGTTAGCGTAGGTGGCGGGCAGGCGATGGCCGTCGTCGGGGTCGTAGATGGGCGACGGCATGGGAAGGGGGAGCAATTGGAAGGCCCCCTGTGGTCCCCCAGTGGGGGACGGTTGAGGGTTGAGGGTTCTTGAAGGGTCAAGCGTCCCGATGGGCCGAGCGGAGGGTTCTCCAAGTGTGGAGCGTCCCGTTGGGCCGAGCGGAGGGTTGAGGGATGAGGGTTTATGGTTTATGGTTGAGAGGTTAGAGGTTAGAGAGGAGAGTTGTTCTTCCATCAAGTGGAGGGCCTCGTAGTGCTCGTCAGCGGGGTCGGTGCACTGCACGTAGGCGATGGTGCCGCCAGGGCAGAAGCGGGCGAGGGTGTCGATGTGGCTGTCGGTGTCGTCGCCGGCGAGGTAGCCGTGGTCGAGCCACAGGACGCGCTCGGCATGGAACCAGCGCAGCAGACGCTCCTCGATCTGCTGTTGGGTGAGGCCGGGGTTGCGGTTGGGCGAGAGCAGGCAGGCACTGGTGGTCATGAGGGTGCCACGGCCGTCGCTCTCGATGCTGCCACCCTCGAAGACGAAGTCGAGGTGGGATTCATAGTCACCATGTAAAAGCCCCTCTCCAGCTCCCCCCGTGGGGGGGTAAGCCCCTCTCCCCGCTCCCCCCGTGGGGGGGAGGGCTGCGTTTCCGCTTGAAAGCCCCTCTGAGGACACAGAGTCCTCCCCCCCACGGGGGGAGTTAGAGAGGGGCCTATAGAGGGGCTTGAGTTTCCTATTGATCTCATTGTCCAATTCTGCGGGGAACTTGCCGCCCCAGCCGTTGAACTGAAAGTCGAGGAGGCGGGGACCGGACTCGGTCATGAGGGTGAGGAAGCCGTGGTCGCGGGCCCAGGTGTCGTTGGTGGGACACTCGAAATAGCGCACATGGGGCAGCAGGCGCGAGGGGATGCGCTCGTGGAAGAGGCTCTTGATGCGGTCGGGCTCGGGGGTGACGATGAGCAGAAGTTCATTGCGAACAAGTATCTCCAGGGCGATGCGAATGAAGCAGTCATCGACCTCGGCGAGCAGCGGGGCCCAGTCGGTGGCGGCATGGGGCCACGTCAGCTGCACGCCGCTCTGGGGGAACCATTCGGCAGGGAAGAAGGTGGAGCGGATCTCGGTCTGCTCGGGACCAGCGACGGGCTTGGCCATCTGCAGATGCAGGGTGAGGTCGCTGATGGTGGGGGTGCTGGGGGTGAAGTGGATGGACATGGCAGGCGGCGGAGCCGCGGTTTATGGTTGAGGGTTCAAGATTCAAAGCCCCTCTCCCCGCTCCCCCCGTGGGGGGGAGGGCCTCGCAAGCGAGTGTCGAGGGTTGAGGGTTCAAGATTCAGGATTCAGGATTCAGGATTCAAGTTTTTTCTAACCACAGAGGCACAGAGGAACAGAGGCCTTTCCATTTACTTTCATTTGTACGGAGAGCCAGCCAAAACGCTACGCAGGTTTTGTCTTAGGCGAAGGACACAGAGCCTTTGTCCATTTGTCATTCTCACTTGGTTAACATTCGAAAGCCGCGAAGCGTTTCGCCCTGTAATCCGTGAAATATAGAATTAAATTTTCAAGCTACAGGACATGTAATTCGTTTAATTTGAATAATTAACTTTGTTGACTTTTGTCACGACTCGGCAATTCAAGCAAGCTTGATTGCTCTCGCTGCTCCAAAAGTTCGTTGTTAAAAAAATCTGTGTCATCAGCGTAATCTGTGGTGAAAAATGTTTTCGTTTTCGTTATCGTTTTCGTTGTCGCGGAAGCGGAGGAGGAGGTCCTGATAGGCATCGATGCGGCGGTCGCGGAGGAAGGGCCACCAGCGGCGCACCTGCTCGGAGCGGTGGAGGTCGAGATCCACGATGAGGTTCTCGGGCTCGGTCTGTGAAGCTTCAGCCAGGAGCTCGCCCTGGGGGCCACAGACGAAGCTGGTGCCCCAGAACTGTATGCCACGGGTCTGGCCGCTGGGATCGGGCTCGTGCCCTACCCTATTGACGGCCACGACGGGCAGACCGTTGGCCACGGCATGACCACGCTGCACGAGCTGCCATGCCTGGCGCTGGCGCGCCTGCTCCTCGGAGGTGTCGCTGCTCTCGTAGCCGATGGCGGTGGGATAGATGAGGATGTCGGCGCCGGCAAGGGCCATGAGGCGTGCGCCCTCGGGGTACCACTGGTCCCAGCAGACCTGCACGCCGAGGCGTCCGACGGAGGTTTGTATGGGCTGGAAGCCGAGGTCGCCGGGGGTGAAATAGAACTTCTCGTAGTAGGCGGGGTCGTCGGGGATGTGCATCTTGCGATGTATGCCGGCGATGGTGCCATCCTTCTCAAAGACGACGGCGGTGTTGTGGTATAGCCCTGCGGCACGGCGCTCGAAGAGGCTGGTGACGAGCACGACAGCGTGTTCACGCGCGAGCGCGCAATAGAAAGAGGTGGAGGGCCCGGGGATGGGCTCTGCCAGGTCGAAGAGCTCTACATTCTCTGTCTGACAGAAGTAGGGCGTATTGTGCAGTTCCTGCAGCACGACGAGCTCAGCGCCACGGGCTGCGACGTCGGCGATGGCGGCGGCGATGCGAGAGCGGTTCTCGTCAACCGAGGGTGTGCAGGGGTGTTGGATGAGGGCGAGCTTCATTAATGAAAAGTGAAAAGTGAAAGAGTGAAAAATGGTAAATGAAAAATGAAGGAATGAAAAGTGAAAAATTGAAAGATTGAAAGATTGAGAATTGAAAATTGAAAATTAAACTCCTTAAACTTCTTAAACTCCTAAACTTGAATCCTGAATCCTGAATCCTGAATCTTGAACTCTTAAACTCCTTAAACTTCTTAAACCTCTTAAACTCTTAAAGGTTAGTCAAGTCGAGGACCTTATCGCAGAAGCGGAGGAAGACGGGGTCGTGGGAGACGACGAGGGCTGCACGGCCTTCCTCGTGGCAGGCCCGCAGCAGGGCGAGGGCTACGCGCTGGCTGTTCTCCTCGTCGAGCGCTGAAGTGGGCTCATCGAGCAGCAGCAGGGGCTTGGGGAGCGCGAGGGCTGCGGCAAGGAGGATGCGCTGGCGCTGGCCGCCGGAGAGCTTCGAGGCCTCCAGAGAGAGGAGGGAGGGGTCGATGGCGAGGGCGGTCAGTTGAGAGTTGAGGGTTGAGGGTTTATGGTTGAGAGAGGCCCCACCCCCGACCCCTCCCGTGTTCTTCAAGTGTGAAGCGTCGCTTTGCGCCGAGCGAGGGAGGGGAGATTGAGCAGAGGGGGATGAGGAGGACTCTAAAAGGGCGCGGTTGAAGGCAAGGGCGTGGGTGAGGGCGATGAGGGCTGCACCGTCCTCGGCAGGGGGCTGTAGCTCCTGGGGGACATAGGCTATCTTCTGGCGGATGGCATGGATATGGTGCACATCCAGGGGGAGGCCGCAGACCTCAATGGTGCCAGCGGTGATGGGGATGACGCCCACGATGGCGCGCAGCAGCGAGGTCTTGCCCGTTCCACTCTCGCCCGTGATGCCCACAAGCTGACCTCGGTCCATGGTGAAATCGAGGCCGCTGAAGAGCGGGCGGTCGCTGTAGGCGAGGGTTAGGGAGCGGAGGGTAATCAATGAAAAATGAAAAGTGAAAAATTAGTTGGCTGCCGTGAACTCTTCCAGGAAGCGGACGTCGTTCTCAGAGAAGAGGCGGAGGTCCTTGACCTGATACTTCAGGTTGGCGATGCGCTCGATGCCCATGCCGAAGGCGTAGCCGGTATAGACGCTGGAGTCGATGCCATTGGCCTCGAGGACAGCGGGATCTACCATGCCGCAGCCGAGAATCTCGAGCCAGCCGGAGCCCTTACACATGGAGCAGCCTTTGCCGCCGCAGATGGTGCAGCTGACGTCCATCTCTGCCGAGGGTTCGGTGAAGGGGAAGTAGCTGGGGCGCAGGCGAATCTGCGTCTCGGGGCCGAACATCTCCTGGGCAAAGAGCAGGAGGACTTGCTTGAGGTCCTTGAAGCTGACGTTCTTGTCGATATAGAGGCCTTCGACCTGGTGGAAGAAGCAGTGGGCACGGGCGCTGACGGCCTCGTTGCGATAGACACGGCCCGGGCAGATGACGCGGATGGGGGGCTGCTGCTTCTCCATGACGCGCGCCTGCACGCTAGAGGTGTGGGAGCGCAGGATGATGTCGGGGTGTGCCTCCACGAAGAAGGTGTCCTGCATGTCGCGCGCAGGGTGGTCGTCGGCGAAGTTCATGGAGCTATAGACGTGCCAGTCGTCCTCCACCTCGGGGCCCTCGGCGAGGGTGAAGCCCAGGCGCGAGAAGATATCGACGATTTCGTTCTTGACGATGGTCAGGGGATGGCGCGTGCCCAGGGCGATGGGATACGGCGTGCGTGTGAGGTCGAGGTCGTCGGCGACCGTCTCCTGAGCGGCGGCAGCGGCCTTGAGCTGGTTGATGCGTTCGGTGGCGAAGTCCTTGAGCTCGTTGATGTGGCGCCCCACCTCCTTCTTCATGTCGTTGGGGATGGTGCGGAACTCCTCCATCAGCGCGTTGATCTCACCCTTCTTGCTCAGATACTTGATGCGCAGTGCCTCGACCTCCTCGGGCGAAGCGGCCGAAATCTGCTGTACTTCCTCAAGCATCTGCTTAATCTTTTCAAGCATATTCATAGTCGTTGGATTGATTTATCTTCATAAAACGGCGCAAAGGTAGCGAAATATTTGCGAAAAGCGTGCGTGGAGAATAAAATATGTTGTACTTTTGCGCGATTTTTACCAAAAGAAAGATTATATTAAGGTCTTTTTTATGAAAAGAAAACAGGCTGCGATTCTCATTGGTCTCGTTTGCATGGCACTTGTGGTTGCCTGT
Source organism: uncultured Bacteroidales bacterium (assembly GCA_902779845.1). GTDB lineage: Bacteria > Bacteroidota > Bacteroidia > Bacteroidales > Bacteroidaceae > Physcousia. The sequence continues at coordinate 5,417 of CACZCZ010000002.1, forward strand.
GTAAGCCGTCAAAATGACACCCCTTCGGACACCGAAGAGAGTCTGCTGGATTCTCTTGCTGAGGACTCCATCGCCGCAGCGGCTGACACACTGCTGCTGGATTTGGAGACGCGCGACACGCCATTGCCGGAGACCGTGGACGAGGTCTTCGACGACTTCATCTTCAGTTTCGACCAGAGCAACCGTCTGCAGCGCTCGCGTATCGTCTTTCCGCTGCCTGTGACAGAGGGCAACGGCGAAAAGCACTACATCCAGCGCCAGGAGTGGCAACACCACTATCTCTTCCTGCATCAGGACTTCTGCACCGTACTGTGGAACTCGCGCCGGCAGATGGACCTGGCACAGGACTCCACCGTTCATGAGGCGCGCGTGGACCAGATCTACCTGCACAGCAGGCAAATCAATTCCTTTGTCTTCCAGCGCGACAGCATGAGCGGCCAATGGATGCTGACAGAAGAGTGCATCATCCCCTTCGAACACACCGACATAGCGCCCTTCCTGGACTTCTACAGCAAGTTCGCCACCGACAGCATTTTCCAACGCCACCACGTCGCCGACCCGCTGCGCTACAGCACCTCGGACAATGAAGACTACGACACCGTAGAAGGCACCATCAACACCGACCAATGGTTTGAATTTCAGCCCGAGATGCCGCAGGATGTGCTCGTGCACATCGCCTACGGGCAGACCTTCGCCAACACCCATCGGATGCTGCTGCAGTTCCGTGGCATCAGAAATGGTTTCGAGAGTCTTTTTATTTTCCACCGCGACGGCGAACGCTGGCGCCTGACGGACTATGAAAATTGAAAAATTGAGATATGATCGTTAAGGACAACTACTCACTGAAAGAGCACAACACCTTCGGCATCGAAGCCACGGCGGCCCACTTCGTGGAGTACGACAGCGTTGACGAACTGCAGATGTTCGTAGGCCGTCGCGCCGCCAACGGCGACACCACTCCCCTGCTCCACATCGGCAGCGGCAGCAACCTGCTCTTCCTCGGCGACTACGCCGGCACCGTGCTGCATTCGCAGATCCGCGACATCACCGTCACGGCCAACGAGGGCGACTATGTCTATGTGCGCGTCGGCGCCGGCCTCGTCTGGGACGACTGGGTGCAGTACGCCGTTGACAGTCATTGGTATGGGCTCGAGAACCTCTCGCTCATCCCTGGCGAAGTGGGCGCTGCCGCCGTGCAGAACATCGGCGCCTACGGCAGCGAGGCCAAGGACTTCATCCTCTTCGTGGATACCGTGGACCTCGAGACCGGTGCCATCCGCCATTTCACGGCCGAGGAGTGCCGCTACGGCTATCGCGACAGCATCTTCAAGCAGGAGCTGCGCGGCCGCTATGCCATCACACATGTCCATTTCCGCCTGTCACACAGCTTCCGCCCATGCCTGGACTACGGCGGCATACGCCGTGCGCTGGAGGAACGGGGCATCGACGATGTCAACATCACCGCCGAGCAGCTGCGACAGACCATCATCGACATACGCCGCGAAAAGCTCCCCGACCCCACAGAGCTGGGCAATGCCGGCAGCTTCTTCATGAACCCCATCGTGGAAAGGAGCGTCTTCGAGCACATCCAAAAATCCTACCCCGACGCCCCACACTACGAGGTCGATGCCGACCGCGTGAAGATTCCAGCAGGCTGGATGATTGAGCAATGCGGATGGAAAGGCAAGAGCGTGGGCCATGTCGGCGTCTATGAAAAACAAGCATTAGTACTCGTCAACCACGGAGGCGCAACAGGACAGGAAATCAGACAGTTGTGCGAATCTGTTCAAGCAGACGTTGAAGCCCGCTTCGGCATAAAGATTCATCCCGAAGTGAACTTCATCGCATAAGATTCCATGACCAGAAGACAGCGCTATGAGGCCGTGATAGCCTATTTCGAGCAGACGATGCCGGTGGCAGAGACTGAGCTGCACTTCGGCAACGACTTCCAGCTCCTGGTGGCTGTGATGCTGAGCGCACAGTGCACGGACAAGCGCGTGAACATGGTGACGCCCGCACTCTTCGAGGCCTTCCCCACCCCTGCTGCCATGGCGGCAGCCACGGAAGAGGAGGTGCTGGCCTACGTGAAGAGCGTCTCCTACCCCAACTCCAAGGCGAAGCATCTGGTGGAGGCGGCGCGGCAGCTGACAGAGCGCTTCGGCGGAGAGGTGCCCAGCACGCTGGACGAGCTGACATCGCTGCCGGGCGTGGGGCGCAAGACGGCCAACGTGGTGATGAGCGTCGTCTTCGGCAAGGCCGCGATGGCCGTGGACACCCATGTCTTCCGCGTCAGCCACCGCATAGGACTCGTTGCAGAGGCAGCGAAGACGCCCCTGGCCGTGGAACTGGAACTGGTCAAGCATTTCCCCGAGGCCCTCATCCCCAAAGCACACCACTGGCTCATCCTCCACGGCAGATATGTCTGCACGGCTTTGAAGCCACGATGCATGGAGTGTGGGCTGCAACACGCGTGTGCGCACTATAAAAAATACAAAATATAAGATATAAAATATTAAATATAAGTCCTAATTTTTTGCTCACCTCGAAATAAAAGCGTACTTTTGCACTCGCAAATAAGATGCACCCAAGCAACAACGCATATAATCATAAGGTCTTTAAATCATAAATCATAAAATCTTTAAATCCTAAAATTACATTATGACCATTAACGACTACAAATTCGCTGGCAAGAAAGCCATCGTACGTGTTGACTTCAATGTGCCCCTCGACGGCAATGGTAACATCACTGACGACACCCGCATCCGCGGTGCCCTGCCCACGCTGAAGAAAATCCTCAGCGACGGCGGTGCCCTCATCATCATGTCCCACATGGGCAAGCCCAAGGGCAAGGTGAACCCCAAACTCTCCCTGCAGCAGATCGTTCCCGCTGTGAGCGCTGCCCTCGGCGTGGAGGTGAAGTTCGCCCCCGACTGCGCTAAGGCTGCCGACCAGGCTGCTGCGCTGAAGCCCGGTGAGGTGCTGTTGCTGGAGAACCTCCGCTTCTACCCCGAAGAGGAAGGCAAGCCCGTGGGCATCGACAAGGAAGACCCCGCTTACGACGAGGCTAAGAAGGCCATGAAGGCCAGCCAGAAGGAGTTCGCCAAGACACTGGCCAGCTACGCTGACTGCTATGTCATGGACGCCTTCGGCACAGCTCACCGTCGCCACGCCAGCACCGCCGTCATCGCTGACTACTTCGATGCCGACAACAAGATGCTCGGCCTCCTCATGGAGAAGGAAGTGACAGCTGTCGATAACGTGCTCAGCAACATCAAGCGCCCCTTCGTGGCCATCATGGGTGGTTCCAAGGTGAGCACCAAGATTGGTATCATCGAGAACCTGCTGGGCAAGGTCGATAAGCTCATCCTCTGCGGTGGCATGACCTACACCTTCATGAAGGCTCACGGCGGCGAGATCGGTAACTCCATCGTGGAGCTCGACAAGCTGGATGTGGCCCTCAACATCGAGGAGATGGCTAAGAAGAACGGCGTGGAGCTCGTGCTGGCCGAGGACAGCGTAGCCTGCACAGGTTACGACTTCGCCACCTTCAGCGTGAAGCCCGGTGCTCAGATCAAGACTTTCCCCTCCAACGCTATCGAAGACGGTTGGGACGGCCTCGACGTAGGTCCCAAGAGCCAGGCTAAGTTCGCCAAGGCTATCGAGGGTGCCAAGACCATCCTCTGGAACGGTCCTGCAGGTTGCTTCGAGTGCGACGAGTTCACCGCTGGCAGCCGTGCCATCGGCGACGCTGTGGCTAAGGCAACAGCCGAGGGTGCTTTCTCCCTCATCGGTGGTGGCGACAGCATCGCTTGCGTACACAAGTTCGGCCTTGAGGACAAGGTCAGCTACATCTCCACGGGTGGTGGCGCCCTCCTCGAAGCTATCGAGGGCAAGGTGCTCCCCGGCGTAGCTGCTATCAAGGGATAAGACAGGTTAACACGTTAACAAGTTAACAAATTAACAAGTTAACAGGTTAACAGGTTGACAAGTCTATCAGATTATTAGATTAGAGGGCAGTAGTGATTGTGCTGCTGCCCTCTTTCTTTCAACAATAACGAAAACGTCTCTGGCGCCACACCCTCACATGAAGTCCCTGAAAGAAGTCCACAACACCCTCAACGCCCATGTGCCTTGGTACAGACAGCACCCCCATAGAGTGCTGGCAGGTGTGCTGGCCGCCATCGCCATCCTGGTGGGCTTATGTCTCATGCCATCCGGCAGCAGCCATTCGGGACTCACGGCAGAAGAACAGGCGCAGCGCGATTCGGCGGCTCTGCACGTGGCGCTGATGCCCGTGCACGACTGCTTTCCGGCCTTCTACGCCCAGCGCATGGGCATCTATGATCGCCTCGGCCTCGACCTGCGCATCCTGACTTTGCAGGCGCAGCTCGACACCGACACGGCTCTCACACGCGGACGTGCCGAACTCATCTACAGCGACCTGGCACGCGCCATCTTCATGCAGCAGGACACCACACCCCTGCGTGCCGTGGCGGCCACCGAGGGAACGCTGCAACTCATCACCGCACGCCGCGGACGTGTGCGACAGCTGAATCAATTAAAGGAACGCATGGTGGCCGTGGCGCGCCACAGCATCACAGACTACTGGAGCGACCGCCTCACAGACACGGCCCGCATGGCACGCGCCGACATCTTCCGTCCGCAAATCAACAACGTCCGCATCCGAACTGACATGCTCTGCAACGGCACCATGGATGCGGCCTTCCTGCCTTCACCCTTCGCCGAGGAGGCGCTGCTGCGAGGCAACACGCTCAACTTCACCACGCGCGACCTGTCACCCTGCCTCACGGCCTTCGTGGCCACCGAGAAGGCTGCCACCGACACCACCCGCCAGCGCCAGATACGCCTGTTCTTACAGGGCTACGACGAAGCCGTGGAAGCCTTGAACAAAGGCGGCATCCGCGACACGCTCGTGGCGATGTACAAGCAGCTCTTCATGACACCCGACACGCTGGTTGACAGCATCCTGCGCGCTACACCACGCTATACGCCCATTGCCGCCCCACAGCAGAGCGACGCCGAAGCTGCTCTGCAGTGGCTGAAGTCGCGTGGCAAAGTGAAGAAGGGCTACAGCGCAGACAGCCTGCTGCTGCCCCTGACACGCTAACTCACCTACGGAATCACCCCCTCATAAGCCCTATGGAACAAAAAGCGTTCATAAAAATATACACCGAAGCCGAAGAGGCCATCGCGGAACACCGCTTCTACGACACACTTTCCCTGTGCGAAGCCATCTTCAAAGACACGCCCTACGGCAATGTGCTGGACGACATCGTGCAGATGCGCGAGGACTACAGCCAGCTGCTGCAGGAGATGCCATCGCTGACCCACGAAGAGCGCGTAGAACAATCCAACGAGCACTTCCGCAGCCTCATCGACCTGCTGCAGATGGCACGCGACTTCTGGAACCAAAGCCATCCCGCTACCGAGTACGCACGCATCTCCAGCCAGCTGCTCGACATGGAGGAAGACGACATTCTCCATCAGCTGCATTGTGCCAGCAAGAGCTGTGTTGGCAAGGAAGACTACCACCAGGCCCTCGATGCTGCCTTCGGACTCCTATGGGGCACCATCGTGAGCCCGGTGGCTGTGCCCATGATGACCATCGCCCTGCAGACGTCCGACAGCTTCGCGCGCCGGACACTCGTGGGGGCTTTGTTACTGGGCATCCTCGAACGTTTCGCGCCCGAGAAGCTGCAGCTGCTGCTGGCACTCGGCAAAGCCAACGAAGGCGACAGCGAAGACGAGGCCGCAGACCTGGAAGCACGCGTGGCCGTAGCGCTGACCATCATCTATCAGCGCTACCAGGACTTCTTCACCTTCTACACCGACGAAGCCAAGCAGCTGCACGACTTCTTCTCAGCAAAGCGGCAGAAGGCCATCCTGCCGGAGATGCTGCAGGCCTTCACCAGTCAGTCCATGGTCAGCCGCATCGGCAAACGCGTGGATGACATCGTCCCCATCGTACGCAGCTTCCTCGAGGAGCAACAACCACGTCTGGGCAATTCCGACGACGAAGAAGAGAAGAAAACGTCCAAGGACGAGGAAACAGGCATGCAAATTCAGGAGCTGTTCATCGACAAGGACTCCAACGAACGCCTGTTCCACAAGCTGGCGCACCACGCCCGCAAGGTCGATGAGATGCGCCAGGCCGACCTCGACGTCAACTACAGCAGCCAGGAGCACCTGAAGAACTTCGACTTTTTCAACCACGCCGCCCACTGGTTCTATCCCTTTGACACACAAGTTCCTGTCGTTCAGCAAAGCCTCACCCGCCCCAACGGCAAGCTCGACAAAATGACGCTCACCATCATGGAATCCAACCGTTTCTGCGCCAACGACAGCTACTCCTACGTTTGTATGATGGGCAAGCTGCGTGCCAAGGGGCGCAGTAAATTGTCGGACATGCTGAGCGATCAGCTGGAAGAGTTGGAGGATGCCATTGGAGAATTCTGCAAAGAGGATAAAATGCCCGCGCTGAACCGCGTCGTGGACTTCACGCAGGGCGTATATCGCTTCTTCTACAGCCACATCCGCACCAAGGACTTCCTCTACCACCCGTTTGCACCCGGCGCCACACCCTTTGCGCTGTTGCCGCTCTTCAACGGTCTGTTCGCCGATGCTGACGCCTTCAAGACCAGCATCGACAACGCCATCTACCTGGGCGACAACGAACTGGCCATCATCCTCATCGACTACGTCGCCGACCGCTTCGGCACCGACGGCCATCTGCTCTACAACCGCGGCTATGCCCTGATGCAGCTGAAACAGTGGCAGCGCGCACTGAACGCCTTCCAGCAGATGCTGCTCATCGACGAAGATCCGCAGGCGGAGCTCTGCATGGCCCGCTGCTTCGAGGCACAAGGGCAATGGGATCGCGCCCTGCCCTATCTGCTCAAGGAGGAGGAGCGTCGTGGCGACGACAACAGCGCTGAGACTGCTAACATCATTGAGGAGACCGGACGCTGCCTGCTGCAGCTGCAACGCTGGGACGAGGCAGCACAACGCTTCTTCAGGCTGGAGTTCATGGAGCGTCACCCGAATGTGGCACGCCGCGCCATCGGCTGGTGCTCGCTGCATCAGGGGAAATACGAGCGCGCCGCCAACTACTACAGCCAGCTCATCGACCAGAAGAAAGCCACGTGGGAAGATCGCCTCAACAGGGGCCATGCGCTGTGGCTGCAGGGTCTCACGGAAGAGGCCATCACGGCCTACCGCCAGTCAATGACAACCTTCAACCGCACGAAGAAGGAAGAGCGCCAGCAGTTCCGCCACTGGACAGAAGCTTTTCAGGAGGATGCACGCGGCCTGCTCGCCACACACTTCGACGCTACAGACTGCGGTCTCATGATTGACGCAGTAACGCATTAGAAGAAACCACGGAAGAGGGAGAAGAAACGGCCTGTCAGCCGGTGTCCGAAGTTGAACTGCTTGCGGTAGTCCTCGGACCTGAACAGCGTGCAATGCTGCTTGTCGCGCTCGAAGATGTGCTGGAGTTCGGCCGTCGTTTCGCGATCCAGGATGAAGCTGTTCACCTCGTAGTCATAGAGGAAGCTGCGACCGTCGAGATTCGTGCTGCCAACGGTGCAGAAGCGCCCGTCAATCATCATCACCTTGGAATGATGGAAACCCGTCTGGTTGTAATAGACCACAGCACCACGTTTGGCCAATCGCTTCATTTCCAGCGCCACGACATCGGGCGTGATGGGTACATCGCTCTTTGCCGACACCATGATTTCCAACCTCACACCACGCTTCAGTGCACGACGCAACGCGCGTCGAACACTCTTGACATTTGTGGGATAGGGGTTGACAATCTGTATGAGCTCCTTCGCTGCATCGATGGCGGCGACATAAGCCATGCGCATATTCTTCGGGGTGTCAATGGGTCGGCGATCTACGACACCGATGACCTTATGGCCTGCTGTGGAGGAGGTATCTTGTAGAAGACGGAACTCGTCGCGCGAGCGTGCCAGTGAGATAATGCCTGAGAAGGCTTCGCCAGCGGCTGGTTTGTAGGCTGTGTAGCGCTCGTTCAGCAACACCTCGCCCGTCTGCTGCCACCACATCCGGGCGAAGATGGCCTCGTACTGCGCCACCACATCGCCCGTCAGCTCCATGTGCATATCGCGCCACTCGCCGTACTCGGGGCGACCGTTGATGTAGTAGTCGGCCACATTCATGCCGCCTGCGTAGCACACAGCACCGTCGATGACCACAATCTTGCGGTGGTCGCGATGAAAGGCGTGGTTGACCCACGGGAACTTGATGGGGTCGAATTCCTCGACCTGGATGCCCATGGCGCGCATAGCACGCAGGTGCTTGTTCTTCAGGGGAGAATCATTGCTGCTGTTGCCGAAACTGTCATACATCGCACGCACCTCAACGCCCTCGCGCGCCTTCCTTCCCAGCAGCTCAAACAGCGCCAGTCCGATGCTGTCGTTGCGGAAGTTGAAGTATTCGAGATGAACATAGCGCTTGGCCTGTCGGATGGCTGAGAACATGGCATCGAATTTATCCCGGCCCGTGTGCAGGAGCACGACAGTGTTGTTAGAGGTAAATTCTATACCCAGCTGGTCCTCCAACGCTTGCTTCAGCACCTGTTCCGATGGCATCTCCTCCGGCGTGGGCGGCAATGACGAATGCCCCAGCTCACGGTCTTCGATTTCCTCTGCCAACAGGCAGAGCGGCACCACCAGCAGAACAATCAACAATATCAACTTGAACATCTTCACTGCTGTACTACATCTACTTTAAAGCATACAACTGAAGGAATCAACGATGCCGATGAGGTGGTGCTGCTGATCGGTCACGAGCACAGCGTGAATTTTATTCTGATGCATCAGCTGTTGTATCTCACTGATTTTCATATCTTCCGGCACACACTTCGGTGTCGTCGTCATGACATCTGCCACCGTGACATTGAAGAACTCCTGCTTCAGGCGTTCCATCGCACGGCGCACATCGCCGTCGGTGATGATGCCTACAACCTTCCCGTTCTCCACAGGCACTACCATCCCCAGTCGCGAACGGCTGACACAGATGACCGCCTCGCTAAGCGGCATCGTCGTGGGCACGGTGGGCAGGTCCTCAGTACGCATCACATCGCGCGCGGTCGTCAGCAGACGGCGTCCCAGCGAACCGCCCGGGTGGAACTGGGCATAGTCGCCAGCATCGAAATGGCGGGCTTCCATGAGCGTCACAGCCAAAGCATCGCCCAGCGCCAGCTGCGCCGTAGTGCTGCTCGTGGGTGCTAAGTTCAGGGGGCAGGCCTCGTGGGCTACATGCAGCAGGATATGCACGTCAGCGTGGCGTGCCAACAGCGACTCGGCATTGCCGGAGATACCTATAATCTTTACATGGCGATCCCTCAGCGAGGGGATAATGCGCAACAGCTCATCCGTCATGCCGCTATTGCTCAGCGCCACCACCACATCACCCTTCGACACCATCCCCAGATCACCGTGGAAAGCATCCAGAGGGTTCAGGTAGAAGGACGGCGTGCCTGTGCTGGCCAGCGTGGCTGCAATCTTAGCGCCGACGTGTCCGCTCTTGCCGACGCCGGTGACCACAACCTTCCCCGTGCAATGAAGCATCAGCTCCACGGCGCGGTCGAAGGCGTCGTCCAGCTGTGGAATCGTCTGCAGAATGGCTTCAGCCTCATCACGCAGACATTGAATGGCGATATCTCTTATTTGCATCTCTGTCAACTGTCAACTTTAAGAGTTCAGGGCTTCAAGAGCTCAAGGGGTTTAAGGGTTTAAGGGTTCAAGAAGTTCAAGGAGTTCAAGAGTTTAAAGGATTCTACTCCCCTCGCCCTTTGGAGAGGGGTCGGGGGTGAGGCCTCTAATCACTTCTTCCAGATCTTTTAACTTCAACATGTTAGGCCCGTCGCTCAGCGCGTGGTCGGGGTCGGGATGTGTCTCGAAGAAGTAGCCCGTGGCACCGAAGGCCTTGGCTGCCAGCGCCATCGATGGCACGAACTCGCGGTTGCCGCCCGTCTTGCCGCCAGCTGCACCAGGGCGCTGCACGCTGTGTGTACAGTCCATGATGACACGGGGCGTAAAGGCCAGCATATCGGGGATATTGCGAAAATCCACCACGAGGTTGTTGTACCCGAAGGAGTTTCCGCGCTCTGTCAGCCACACCTCCGTGGCGCCGCTCTCGCGAGCCTTCTCCACAGGATAACGCATATCCTGACCCGACAGGAACTGAGCCTTCTTGATATTCACCACCTTCCCCGTCTTCGCCGCTGCCACCAGCAAATCCGTCTGCCGGCACAGGAACGCGGGAATCTGCAGCACATCCACCACCTCGGCGGCAGGAGCTGCCTGCCAGGCTTCATGGATATCCGTCAGCAGACGCAGCCCATGCTTCGCCTTCACATCGGCCAGCATCTGCAGGCCGTGCTCCAGACCAGGACCGCGGAAAGAGGAGAGACTCGTGCGGTTAGCCTTGTCGAACGAAGCCTTGAAGAACAAATCCAAATGGTACTTCGTCTGCAGGCGCACCAGCTCCTCAGCCACTACATCCAGCACCTCGGCGCTTTCGATGACACAGGGTCCGGCGATGAACAAAGGGGACATTCGTTTAGAGAATTTTTCGTTTATCAATTAGCGATTAGCGTTAAGAGTATTGCTTGAAGCTTCCTCTTTTTCGACTGCAAAAATACACGATTTTACGCGCTTAAACAAGTTTTCACGTAAAAAAGCACCTTTTATACCTTATATTTGAATAAAAAGCAGTACTTTTGCAGCGAATTTTAGAGATGTCATTCGTCATTGACCTTCGGTCGAGCCTGCTCACGCTCGGGAAAGTTCAAGCGAGCTTGACTCTCCTCTCGCTTAATCGCAGCCTTCATCATTCATCATTCGTCATTAAACTCAATCACTATATGAACCCCGTTATCATCAACTGCTATGAGGACTTCGAAGCGCTCCTCGGCAAGGAAATAGGCAGCAGCGACTACATTCAAGTGAATCAGGACCGCATCAACATGTTCGCCGATGCCACCCTTGACCACCAGTGGATTCACGTCGATGAAGAGCGCTGCAAGACAGAGAGCCCCTTCCACCAGACCATCGTCCACGGCTACCTCACGCTCTCCCTCCTGCCCTACCTCTGGGACCAGATCATACAGGTCAACAACCTGGAGCGCCTCGTCAACTACGGCATGGACAAGATGAAGTTCGGCCAGCCCGTGCTCTCCGGACAGAGCGTGCGACTCACCACCCACATGGAGGCCCTCGCCAACCTGCGTGGTGCCATCCGCATGAGCATCCGCTTCACCATCGACATCAAGGAGACAGGCAAGACAGCCCTTGAGGGCGTCGCCACCTTCATCTACTTCTTCAAGAAGAATTAGGCAACCAGACAACTTATCAATCATAAATTGTCAATTCGTAAATTGTCAAATCGTCAAATCCACTCATGGCACAAAATAAATTCCGCGGCCTGGGCATCGCCCTCATCACCCCCTTCCGCGCCGATGGCAGCATCGATGAAGAAGCCCTCATCCGCCTGGTAGAATTCCAGATCAAAGGCGGCGCCGACTTCCTCTGCATCATGGGCACCACCGCCGAGACACCCTGTCTCACGCCCGAAGAGAAACTGTGGCTGCGCCAGACCCTCGTGCAGCGCGTGGCAGGCCGCGTACCTCTGCTCATGGGATGCGGCGGCAACAACACAGCCGCTGTCGTGCGCGAACTGCAGGAGACCGACTGGACTGGCATTGACGGCGTCCTCAGCGTATGCCCCATGTACAACAAGCCCTCGCAGGAAGGCCTCTACCAGCATTTCAGCGCCATCGCCAAGGCAAGCCCCGTACCCGTGGTATTATATAATGTACCCGGGCGCACGGGCGTGAACATGACTGCCGAGACCACGCTGCGTCTGGCCCGCGATTTCGAGAACATCGTAGCCATCAAGGAAGCCAGCGGCAACATCACCCAGATGGATGACATCATCAAGAACAAGCCCGAGGGCTTCGACGTCATCTCCGGCGACGACGGCATCACCTTCCCCCTCATCACCCTCGGTGCCGTAGGCGTCATCAGCGTCATCGGCAACGCCCTGCCTCGCGAGTTCTCGCGCATGGTGCGCCTGGCCCTCAACGGCGACTACGCATCTGCCCTCACCATCCACCACAAGTTCACCGAGCTCTTCAAGCTCCTCTTCGTGGATGGCAACCCCGCCGGCGTCAAAGCCATGCTCCACGCCATGGGAATGATTGAGAACCAGCTCCGCCTGCCCCTCGTCCCCACCCGCCTCACCACCATGGAGCAGATCTCCGCCATCCTGCGCGAGCTCAACATCAAGTACTAATCCCCTTATCGCACAGCGCCCAGCCAATGAATGAGTGGCTGGGCGCTGCTGATTACAGGATGTTGCGTTATTCGATGGTGATGCCGGAGGGCGCTATAACCATGTAAGTGCCGACCTCCTCGTTGTCCTCATTGACCATCTTCAGTTTCTCGTCATTCTCGTCCTTGACATAGAACTTGTAGGTCTTCTCCACGCTGATTTTCTTGCCGGCGAGGTCTTTGGCCAGGTTATACCACTCGTTGCCAACCATCTGCTTCAGTTTGGCCTCGGTGGTGGCGGTGCGCCCTACGATTTGGCCGTCTTCGTCCGTGCGGATGAGTAAGTTGTAAAGCTGATGGAATTGGCGGCTAACGTTGCCCAACGCCGTGGTCAGGTTGTTAAACTCTGCCAGGTCCTCAATCTCATCGACCGTCATTTCGTAGAGGTGGCGGTAGCGCTCGGGAACGGGCAGGTCAAAGGTGACATCAATAGTGCGGTCATAAGGAGTATATTCAATGTGCCAGATAGACTCTACCTTTTCGGTCTTTAAAGTGCCTGACCAAGCCGATGAAGTCCTACCATCTGCTTCCAAATGCATTTCCACCGAGAAAGGTTCATCGCCACGCTTCTTAGTATCGCTAATCAGCCAATTCCACGACTGGTAAAACTGGAATCTTCCCGCGCAGGCGCTATTTCCGGGATCGCCGGGCTGCCCGAATTTGCCTTTTTTACCACTCCACCAGGGCTGGTTGTTGAATTTGTAGTGCCAGCGCATCCAGTTCCCATTGTAGTGCTGATCGTTGGAGAGTTCCACGTCGGCATCGAATTTGGTCACGGACTTCAAGTTTACTTTATCGTAATTAAGTCTGCCGTCAATCCCCGATTTACCCATTGTTACGCCCATGCCTTTAACCCATCCGTTAATTTGGGTGGTAGCCTGAGGTTCAGCCGTTCCCCATGGCGAGAGGTTCCATTCGTCACGCACGTTATAGTCTGAATGGGGCCAATGCGTGCGCACATCAAGAGTGCTATAGGTGTATACAGACCTGCGTTCTTTGTTGTCTTGATACCAATAGGGCTCATATACTTTTTCTGGGAGATCGTATTCTGTGACTACATGATAGAAGTCCTCGTTGAGGTCGAAGTTGTACATGATATCAGCCCAAAGACGCAGCGTGATGTCATGCCAACTACAACCCCCATCAACATAACAGGTATTTACAACCAGTGTCACAGGAGGCATGTCGGTATCATCGGCGCGTGTGATTGCCCGGTTCTGTGCCAGCGATGCAGCCTCAATCTGTTTCATCCACTTGACAGCAGCCTCGGCAAAGCGACCATAAAGGTAGGGCGTCAGCTCGGGGAGCGTCACCACGATGGTGGTGTCGCGCGTGGTCTTGGTGCCGTCCTCACTCAAGATGGTGATGGTGCCGGTCCGCGTGATGGGCTTTGCATCGGGATTATAGAGGTCAGGAAGGTAGAAGAGCTTGTGATTGGGACCGAAGCCCACAATGTCATACTTCCTGCCCGACTGGCTGTTCTGGTTGGCCGCGGCCTTGGCTCTAAGGCTCTTCACGGAGGTGTCTGCATCGGGCTCCCGCAGGAAATAGATGACATAGAAGAAGAGTTCAGCATTGGTGGGCTTATGGAACAGCAGCTGCAGAGAACCCTCATCATAGCGGCGCTTGAGCTCCTTCAGCCCTTCTTCCGAGATTTCGCCGTTGGAGGCGACGAAGACCGCTCTCACGCTCTCCGGAATGGTCGTGGTGTTTTTGTCGGCGCGGAACGTCTGTCCTTTGATGCGGGAAATCATGTACGAGGTGGTCTCGTCGAAGTCGTCGCCCAGCAGCAGCACGTCGGCGTCGAAGGTGGTTTTGATTTCATCATCTACGGGCTGCACGTAGGGCTCCACGTGTTCTTCATCGGTGTTGATGGAGCCGCCTACGTTGTCATCCTTACACGCTGCGACCATCACGGAAGCGGCTGCTACGGCAACCACCGTCCAATGGAATAATCTCTTTGTAGTCATTGTAGTTTGTGTTAAGAATCCATATTCCGCACGCAAAAGTACATCATAACTCAATACCATAGCACTTTTGTTATATTTCTTTAACACTTCAATGCAGCAAAAACCCACTACACTTTGAGATCTCCTTGACAAGCAAGAGCATCACCAGCCTCCTGCACCGTCTCGTGCGCGAGGGGCGCCTCATCGCTTTAGGCAGCGGAGCGCAGACTCGCTATCGTCCGGCCACTTCGGGCGGTAGGAGACTATGAGGTAGAATGCACACCGCACAGATTCGCTTCTTGATGACGAATCTGTGCGGTGTGCGCATGAAATTTGTTAAGAAATATTTTTTTAAATCGTACTGTTATTTGAGGAACTTGACGGTGCGACGGCGGCCATCGATAGTCCAAGTGACAAGGTAGAGGCCGCGAGGAAGACCGGCGAGGGTGGTGCCGGCGGAGGCACGGAAGGAACGGACGAGGCGGCCAGCGTGGTCATAGACGCTGACAGCGAAGGTGAGGGCGGAGAGATTGTCGGCTCCGAAATGGAGGCGTCCGCTCTGCGGGTCGTAGGCCAGGGCGAAGTCGATGGTGCTGTCGAAGTGGTCGATGGACGTAGGAATCACTGGGGCAACATCGGTGATAGCCCAAAGGCGGTTGTTGGAGACGGCATCGCGGTCGTCGCTGGTGTAGCTGAGCACCGAGGTGCCGTCGGAGGCGCTGCCGCCACGGAGATTGGCGACGTGCTGCGAGAAGCGGCTGACGAGGTTGTAGTAGCCGTCACGTGCCACGAAGTCCCACTGCTGGCGGATGTCCAGGGAATCGCCTGGTACGGTGTTGAGCTGTGCGCCGGTGAGCGTGGTGGCGGTAGGATTGCCCTCGGTGGGGTCGTTGAGGGCATAGCCTGTGGCACGGTTGACGACATAGAGATAGCCGTTGGACAGGGGATAGACACGCCACTGCTGGCTCTCGGACTCCTCGTCGCGAGCGTTGCAGACGATGAGGTCGTCAGCGGTGCTCACGTCGAAGAAGGTGCCTGTGCCCTTGTTGCTGATGGCATAGTAGAGGAGTGTGTCGGCAGGGAAGTCCGGCTCTTTAGGTCCGGGCTCAGGACCTGGGCCAGGGTCGGGACCGGGTTCGGGCTCCTCGGGCGCAAGTTTCGCGAAGGCGTCGTCGAGGTAGATGAGATGGTCGTGGATGTAGTTGCGCAGGTCGCGGACATACTCGTCGTAGGTGCTGTAGAGGACACGCTCACGCAGGGCGCGTGAATTGATGCTCCAGCGCTGGTAGTTGAGTTGCTGGGATTCATTGATGAGGGCCGTGAGACTGTCGATTTTCGCATTGAGGTAGTCCTCAATACCACTATCTACGAGTTCATGGAAGCGACGGTTGATGAGGCGACCGAACCAGGGATCCTCCCAGAAGCGGCGCACCCATTTGGTCATGCTGCCGTAGCCCACGTCCACCATGAGCTGGCGCAGTGTGTTGTTGCCCATGCCATTGCGGTCGCGATTGTCATTGTTGTAGGAGATGTCATAGTCCCACAGGGGGCCCCAGAAGATGTGGTCGTCCTGCTGCTCCTTGTAGAAGTAAGTGCTGTAGAGGCCATCGACATTGCCGCTGATCTCAGTGCAGATGTACCAGTTGGCCAGCGATGCGGAATCAACCATCACGCGGTAGCCCTCAACGGGGTCCTGGAAGTCCTCGGAATAGAGGCGGTACTCGAAGTCGTTGATGAACTGGCGTGCGTAGTTCAACTGCGAATAATCCAGGTCTTCGGGTTCGGGGTAATGAATGCGGACGGGCAGACCGTAATAGGGTGAGTCGAAGCCATCGGCCACGAGCGTGCGCTGCTCCTGGCTGTCCCAATAGTCGCTGTAATGGAAATCGCCCGAGTTGTCATTCTCAAAGAGGTAGCCGCCGGTGATGTCGGAATCCTCGGTGAGGGGCACATCCTGTTCGGTGATGTTGACACGATGGGGGCGGACCTCCACCTGATCAGAAATCTGGTAGTTGCCGTCGAAGCGGTCGTTGAGGGTCAGGTCCACGAACTTGGCGGCGGGGTTGTACTTCAGGCCTGTGAATTCACCCATGAGGCTGGTGACGGCATTGCGGATGAGCGTCTTGTCGCCGTGGTTGGCCAGCATCGTCCACTTCTTGGCATTGGCATAGCCCTTGCCCAGCAGCTTAGCCTTCTTGTTGAACTTGAGTTTATAGGGTTTCTTGGCCAGGCCCCATGTGGCATTGCCGCGACCACGAATCTGCAGGGAATCGTAGAAGGTGACATTGTCATCCTCATCGACGTACCACATGCGGGCATAGACGTAGTTGTCCTTGCTCGTGATGAAACGGTTGTTGAAGGTGTTGATATAAACGTGCGGAATGTTGCTGAGGCGGGCGACCTCCTTCTCGGAAGGATCCACGGGTGTGGGCGGGTCGGCGACTCTCTCCAGACGCCACACAAACTGGGGCGTGAGCGTGTAATCGGCATTGGGCAACTCGTCGGCGTCCGTATCACCGGCGACACACCAGAAAGCCTCGCAGCCCCATGAGCCGAGGGCGGTGGCATTGGTGGCGCGCACGGCATAGGTGTCGCCGTCCTTGTACCACACCTGACTTTCCCAGGCTGCATCACCACGGGTGTTCGTGCGGATGTACCCGTGGTTGACCATCCACTCGCTGCGCTCGTTCCAGCAGTCGGGATTGGTGAAGCACTGGTCCACCTGCCAGCTGACGGGCATATAGAGACCATCTCCCGAGATCTTATGGAAGACGAAGGAGCCGGCCAGGTTCACATTATCGGTCAGCCGGCCGCCGTCCGTGAGATAGTAGCGCTCAGTGCCTTCCTCCCATCCATCGTAGAGAGTGAAGATGCGATAAGTGGCCTCGGGTACGATGGCGGCCACAGCAGCCTCGTACTGTGCATCGGTGACCTCCTGCGCCGCAGCTGTCATAGGCATCAGCGGAAAGAGCAGGAAAAGGAGATAGAGGGCTATGGATTTGAAGTGCTCCATGTCGTGATAATCTTATGTTTGTTTTTATAATGAGATGTTCTCAAAGCGGACCTGATAGGGCCATTGTTCGTCGTTGGACTCATCGTCGTCCCACGGATGACGCCAGTACGTAGTTGGCGCACCCATGACCACAAAGAAGATTTTCTTGCAGTTGACTGGCACAGTGAGCGTGGCCGTGCCCTCGGGGTTCTGGCTGGTGGCACCCTGCACGTCGCCATAGACGCGCTCGCCACTGGTGGTCAAGGCCACGAAGGCGTAGCGCCAACCGCCACTCGACGTGCGGATGCTGCGATAGCCCTCAGCACCGATGATGCCTTTGAAGTGAGCTTTGATGACAGTGCCGGCAGCGACGCTGTTGAGCGTGGTCACGTTGAAGCCGAAGTTCTGCGGGCAGTAGGCAGCGGGGATGACCCAGGTGTCCGCGGTGCCGGCGACCTTCACGAGGCGATTGGGATAGGGATAGCGGTTCACCTTGGCAGAGGCATTAGCGCGCACGGCATCGATATCTACGGTCGCCATACGCAGACAACCCTCGAACTGTTCGGCCGTGAACTCCTCGAGCGTCAAGCCACACAGCCGCATGTAGGCTTCGATGGGGTCTTCAGGGCGCACGCTCTCGCGCCACAGGCGGCCCACGAAGTCGGTGCCATGCTTCTGGCACCACCAGTCCTGCATGAAACAGTTGTGATAGCGCAAGTCCTCGTGCATGAAGTTCTCATGTGTGCGGGCGATGTAGTTCTCGAAATACTCGCCGTCGGTGAACTGGCGGTCGGGGAAGACCTTGTACATCTGCCAGTCGGCACAGGACTCCCACCAGCCGTTGCCGCCCGACTCATTGGGGCCGTAGCCGTAGTCGAAGCCGTGGTTCCATGCCACATCCACGTGAACAAGGTACTGGAAGGTGTGGCCCACCTCATGGGCCACGGTACCACCGCCGCGCGAGACGGCAGCCCAGGGATTGAAATGTCCCAGACCCGTCTTGCCACCGTTGACGCCATCGGTGCCGGAGGCATCAGCGCGCCACTCACTCTGATAAGGGATGTAGAGTTGTATCTTGAAGTTGTCTGTTGAGGACTCGCCAGGCTTGATGAAGCCCAGTTCCACGTACTTGTCCCAGCAGCGCTCGCAGATATCCAACACAGTATAGGCATTGGCGACATTGCCGTCACCGGGGTACTGGATTTTCTTAGGGTTCTCGCCATAGCGCACATCCCAGAAAACAGCATAGTGCTCGCTTTCCACCATGTGTGCAAAGTTGTAGCCTTGTGTGGCAGCGGCGTTGGTATAGTCGGTGCCGCCGTATGTGTTGGGTTTCAAGAGATAGCGGCCGGGGTCAGTGAACATCATGTCAGCAGCATCCACGGGAAGCAACGAGCTGACGCTCTTGGTAGAATAGCCGGTGGGCAAGGTGGAATTGTATAATCTGAACTGCGAGGGACGCACCTCTATGGAGTCCACATTTTCCAAGGAGATGGTGGCGTTGGCCTTGAAGCGGTCAGCATAGCGAATCCATATCATGTCCTGTGCCTGCAACGTGAGGACAACAGCAACAAGGGTAAGCGTGGTGAGAATCTTACGTGTCTTCATCTTTCTGTCCTCCTTCATTTGATAACCACTTTACGACCACCTACCACATAGATGCCAGGCTTCAAGCCGGCAGCAGACAAGGGCGTTGTGCCTACGCGGCGACCTCCCAAGTCGTAGATGCCATCATTGTCATTCATTCCATGAGGCGCGGACTGCTGCAGATCGGCAATGCCGTCGGCAATGATCGCCTCGCCATCGACATAGAACTTGAGGCTGTGCTGCTCGTCGCTGATTTCGTCCACCCACGAACAGAAGGCTTTCACCTCGGCAGCTTCCACGTTCTGATGCATCTGGCCATCATCGCCAATCATGTAAGTGCCTGGTTCAATGCGTTTGTTGCGGATGTACACGCCCTCCACAACGGAGTCGTCCAACTTCAGGTAGGTGCCGCGGAAACGCACCTTCACACTCTCGTCGCCCGACGTGAACGACTGGATACGAGGCGAAGCTTTAGACTTCATGGAGACATTGGGAATCAGATAGATGGGTCCGTACAGACGTGTGCCGCTCTTGAAAGTGGTGTTCAACTTACCAGCTGCCAGGTCTGGCTCGCGACGCGGACGTATCAAGTAGTGATAGTTGGCCTGAATGACCTCGGCACCGGGTGTCATCTCCACCGTTTGCAGCTCTACGGCTGTGGCATCGTCCTCACGCAAACCACGCGGCTTGGCCACCTCTGTGCCCTCGCCAAAAGCGTCAATGACCTGCTCGGTAGTCAGGCTCATCGGCAACACCAGCGAGTTCCATTTGTCCACCACAAACGAGCGGCGCAGTGCCACAAGACCATGATCGACGGCCAATGTCCTGTCGTACGTGGTGCTGTCCTCATCAAAGATGAAATGCGGCAGAGCATGGAAGCGAATGGACTGAATGTCAGACACGGCAAAGACATCGCCACCGATGTTGATGCCACCGTCCTGGAAACGCATCATCTGGTAGTCGTTATTACTCACGAGATAGTAATATGCCGTGCCGTTCGTCTTCGTCACCATCAGATTCTTTGCTCCAACCAGCGCCGACATACGACTCGTCTGCCCCTGTGCCGCAAACGGCACAAGCATCACTGCCACAGTAAGCAGCATTTTATGCAGTTTTCTGTCCACTTTCTTGTTATTTTTAAGTATTTTACGCCGCAAAGGTATGTAAAAAACTTGAATACAAACAAGAAATGTGGCCTAAAAGATAGAATCTTTTAGAAGGAAATGCGTTTCGGCGGGCAAATTACTTGACGAGACAGGCATCGAGAGCCGCTGTGATGGCGTCGCGATCAAGGTGCTGCCCAATGAAAACGAGCTTTTGCATTCGATCACCGTAGCGTTCATCCCAGTCGCGCTGTAAATCGGGGTTCTGAGCCTTGAAATCGGCCAGCTCGTCGGCCGGCATCGTTGCGTACCATTGTCCTGCATCTCGCAACGACACTTGCTTGCCTGCCTGCTCGAAGACATAGCAGGTGTCTGGCTCACCATAGAACCAGCAAATGCCCTTGGCACGAATGATGGAAGCGGGCCACTTACGGGCGACATACTCATCGAAGAGCCCCATATTCAGGGGGGCGCGGCGATAATATACAAAGGTGCCTATACCATACTCTTCGGCTTCACCTTCATCATGATGATGGTGGTGGTGGTGATGGGAAGACCCACCCCCAGCCCCTCCCGTTAGGGAGGGGTGTGGCTGCGCGTGGTCATCATCGTCGTCATCGTCGTCATGATGGTGATGGTCATCATCATGGTCATGGTGATGGTGATGGTCATCGTCATGGTCGTGGTGATGGTGATGGTCATCGTCATGGTCATGGTCGTGGTCATGGTGATGGTCATGGTCGTGATCATCATCATCGTCGTCTTCTTCCTCTCCATGATGATTTTCAATGGCATCAATCCACGCCGCCGAAGTCGCCACCTTGTCGAAGTCGAAAGCATGGGTGTTCAGCAGCTGGTCAAAATCCACATCGCAGTAGTCACACTCAATAATTTGTGCCTTGGGCTGCAGGGCACGGATGATCTCACGGATGCGGCCTAACTCGTGGGGCGTCACCTCGGAGGCTTTGTTCAGAAGTATCAGGTTGCAGAACTCAATCTGTTGGATGACAAGGTTTTCGATGTCATCCTCGTCGAGATTGGGGCGCAGCAGATCCTTGCCGCTACCGAACTCATCACGCATACGCAGCGCGTCCACCACCGTAGCAATGCAGTCGAGAACAGGCACGCCGTCACGCATATACTCTAATCCCATGGTGGGGATGGAACAGATGGTCTGGGCTATGGGGGCCGGCTCACAGATGCCACTAGCCTCAATGACGATGTAGTCGAAACGCTGCTGGCGCGTGATGTCACGCAGCTGTTCCACGAGGTCCATCTTCAGCGTGCAGCAGATACAACCATTCTGGAGGGCCACGAGGCTCTCGTCCTTCTGGGCCACCACCCCACCCTTTTCAATGAGGTCGGCATCGATGTTTACCTCACCGATATCGTTGACAATCACAGCAAAACGAATGCCACGACGATTGTTGAGGATACGATTCAAAAGTGTTGTCTTACCGCTGCCGAGATAACCGGTCAGCAGAAGAACAGGTATTGCTTGTGCAGACATGATTATATGTATTTTAACGTTTTGCGATTCGTATTCAATGTTCGACAGCATGAAAACAAAGAAGGCCACCATTTGGTGGCCTTTCGTTGTGTGACTGTTGAACAGCTGTAGTGAAGAGGAGGAGACTCGAACTCCCACGTCATAATCGACACTACCCCCTCAAAGTAGCGCGTCTACCAATTCCGCCACCTCTCCAAATTGAGTTCATGACCTACGTCGTAGGAAACAGTGCCCAGAACAGGACTCGAACCTGCACGTCTCTCAACACTCGCACCTGAAACGAGCGCGTCTACCATTCCGCCACCTGGGCAGGCTCTGTGCGACGATATCGTCATTTCACTCTTGCGGTTGGAGCGGCAAACGAGACTCGAACTCGCGACCCCGACCTTGGCAAGGTCGTGCTCTACCAACTGAGCTATTGCCGCAAAAAGTTGTTCCAACCAACTGTTCAAACTGTCAAAATCATAGGCAATCCCCTGATTGCGGATGCAAAGGTACTGCTTTTTCTTGAACTGGCAAGGGATTTCAGCAGTTTTTTTTGCGTTTGAATGCATTTTTTCTGTTTTTCGGGCTCTAATCCATTCGGTCGCGGTAGTCTTCGTAGTGAAATTCTCGCAAAAGCTCTACCTTTCCGTCCAGACGTTTCATGGCAATGGAGGGGTGATGAACACCGTTGAAGGTGGTCGTCTTGACGGTCGTGTAGTGAATCATATCCTCGAAAATGATTTCATCACCGACCTTTAGTTCATGCGGGAAGCGCCATGTGCCCATGAAATCACCCGAGAGACACGAGTTGCCGCCGAGGCGGTAGGCTGAGTCGGTGCCCTCCGGCACCAACTCAGCGCCACGAACATCCGGATGATAAGGCATCTCCAGGCAGTCCGGCATGTGGCAGGTGAAGCTGACGTCGAGGATGGCGGTCTTGATGCCGTGGTTCTCCACAATATCCACTACAGATGACACCAGCGGACCCGACTGCCAGGCAAAGGCGGAGCCGGGTTCAAGAATCATTCGCAAGTGGGGCCAACGGGCGTGGAAGTCACGGAGCGTGTGAATGAGCAGTTCCACATCATAGTCCTTTCTGGTCATGAGGTGACCACCACCGAAATTAATCCACTTTAGCTGCGGGAACCAAGGGGAGAACTTATTTATAATATGTACGAGCGTGCGCGCAAAGGCATCGGCACCACTCTCGCAATGGCAATGGATGTGAAAACCTTCGATGGCTGCGGGGAGCTGGGCGGGAAGATCTTCCGCCAGCACGCCGAAACGGGAGCCAGGGGCACAGGGGTTGTAGAGCTCGGTCTCTATCTCGCTGTACTCGGGGTTCACACGCAGGCCTATAGAAGTTGAGAGTTGAGGGTTGAGGGTTGAGGGATGAGCGTTCCATTGCTCGACCATTGGGCCAAACCGATGGAACTGCGAGAGGCTGTTGAAGGTGATGTGCGAGGAGCAGCGTAGAATCTCGGGGAAGTCGTGCTCGGTGTAGGCAGGGCTGTAGGTGTGGGCAGGGCTGCCGAATTCCTCCAGCGCCAAGCGGGCCTCATCGGGCGATGAGGCTGTAGTGTGGCTGATATATTCGCGGAAGATGGGGAAGGTCTTCCACAGGGCAAAGGCCTTGAAGGCCAAGATGATCTCGGCTCCACTGCGGTCTGCAACATCTTTAATCAGGGCAAGGTTGCGTCGCAGTTTCTCTTCTTCAACAAGATAATAAGGTGTTTGCAATTGAAATAACTAGTATATTAATTTTACATTATCAACCCAGAAGGTAGTACCGTCGGCACCGATATAAGCACCGCCGTAGCTGCTGGCAAACTGCAGGCAGAGATGTGTGGGTGTTTCGTCGGCAGTCCCCCACTCCACTTCCTGCACGGGCACCATCTTGCCCTTACTATTCTTGGCATATTTCTGGTCATCGCCATTGAAAAGGTGCATATAGGATTTGTAGAACGGCCCTTGTGAGATGTCACCATAATGAATCTCAAAGGTGGCACCATGAACCCAGTCGGTGTTCTTGCTGAAACGCTGTACCAGTGTACCTATACGCCGGGCAAAGATATTGCCTTTCTCGTCCTCCCAGCGCTTTTGGAGAAGACAAACGGCCATCGGCATATCAGCACCTGCAATGGTCTTGACTGCGCTGAACCCCGTCTGACGAATACGATCGCTCTTTCCTGAGAGTTGTACTTTATAGTCAAACTGTACGGCCTTGGGCTTCTCTGTGAAAGGGATGCCGTAGTTGAGTTTGCTCATGGGATTAGAAGAGCTGGTAATGGGCTCCACCATCTCACCCAAATAAACAGATCCTGCCGCAAGGACATTGATATTGATGAGGCCAAGCACTTTAATACCAACAGTATGTGTGACCAACTTAGCACAGTGGCCGCCAGCGTGGTCATCGCGATAGACACTGGAATTGGTTTTGACGATGCCGGCAACCTTTGCCATTAC
The DNA here is from genome assembly GCA_902779845.1 of uncultured Bacteroidales bacterium. Classification (GTDB taxonomy): domain Bacteria; phylum Bacteroidota; class Bacteroidia; order Bacteroidales; family Bacteroidaceae; genus Physcousia. The sequence continues at coordinate 29,392 of CACZCZ010000002.1, forward strand.
ATTACTGGTAGCCCATGGCGACCCACCCTGATTGACATAGGGCTTCTTTCCGTTCCATTTCGTATTGGGAGCAATCTCATACAGCGTCTGTGTCTTTCCACCGATGATAGGACTCTCCTTAACATCACGTGTCAACCACGAGTTGAAATCACTGTATTTCAATTGTTGCTGTGCCTGTATCTCTGAAACGGCAGCCAGCAAAACGAATGATAGGATGCTATATTTCATTGCATTGAGTATTCTTCTGATGGTATAGTAAGTGCATAAAGCTGAGGCAATTCGCCATTGAAGATGTTAAAATCCACATAACCACGAATGCCATCGATGCGCCCCACATCGGTGTATTGCCAAAACGACCACGGCCCCTTATACTCCAGCTGCTCCACATAGTAGTGAGCAATCCAGTAAGGATAAGCATCGAAGACCGCATCGTTCAGGTATTTCAGTTTGAAGTGATACCCTGTGTAAATAATGGGTTTCACGCCATAGTGTTTTTCAACAATCCCCAACCATTTGCGAACAGCTGTCTGAAGCTCCTTCGTTGACAGTTTCCCTGCTTTCTCAACATCCAGCACGGGGGGCAAATCGCCCGGTTCCAGATGCACCTGTTTCATAAAGAACAGTGCTTGACGGGCGGGATCTTCACTTGGCACAAAGAAGTGGTAAGCGCCTCGTATCAAGTCGTTTTGTCGCGCTTGATAAAAGTTTTCGTTAAAGTTTTCGTCAATAATGCTGACACCCTCCGTGGCCTTGATCATAACAAAGCGCAGGGGCTGTCCTTTCACCTGAGCATTGCGCAGGCGTGACCAATCAATAGTCTCCTGATAGTGACTGATGTCAATGCCACGCACTTCGAAGCCATCGGGTTCCACTGGCTCGCCATAGATGGCATTCCAACGGAACGAGAAGGGATTCACGAAGACGCGGACAAAGATGAATATCCACAACGCAACCGAAAGAACAGCTCCTCCCGTCACTACCCACCAGGGGTAGCGACGGAAGGCTGCATTCTTTTTCTGTTGGCGCGGACGCCGCTTGATACGGGTCGCGCGTGGAGTTGATGTCGTTTTACGCTTGCTCAAGCTGCAAGGTCTTAGTCGGTTGGTCGCAAACCTCGGAAGGACCGAAGTACTGGATAGGACCGGGATAGACATAGCTGGTGTTCTTAGCCCACTCATCGCGGTTAGCAGCGAAGAACTTGAAGGGAGCACCGTCCAGCTCTACGAGGGCCTTGCGGATAACGGGCTTGTCGGCACCGTTGCGACGCTCGATGTTCATCATCATCGTGATGGGCACACCACCGGCAATCCACTCAGCAGCAGGCGCTGTGGTGTTCTTGATGATGCTCATGTAGCCCGTCTTGCCATTGGCAATGAGGCGGCTGGCATTGAAGCCGAGGCTGTAGCAGTAGTCGGCATCGTAGTTGCTGGGAGCTGCGCAGCGGCCTTCGTAGCCGAAGAAGTGGTGCTGAGCGCTGAACTTGGGCGCACGGCCTGTATCCTTCAGCTTCTTGGCCACCATACGGCTCAGCAGCTTCTCGGTCTCGATGAGGCTGACCTGCACGTTGCCGTGGGGGTCGCGGTCGAGGCAGAGCTGACGGGCCACATCCTCGGGCAGGCTCTCCAGCACGGCGAGGTTGTCCTTGGCGATGCTCTTCTTCACGAAGGCGATCTGAGCGTCGGCACTCTCAAACTCACGCGGTTCGCCGGTAGCGGGATCGGTCAGCACCTCGTTGAGCTCCTTGATGAGTTTCTTGATGGCAGGGATGAACTCGATGAGGCCCTCGGGGATGAGCACAGTGCCGAAGTGGTTGCCCTGCTCAGCGCGAGCGGCAACGATGTCGGCGATGTAGTTCACCACGTCGTCCAAGCTCATCTCCTTGGCCTCCACCTCCTCACTGACGAGGCAGATGTTGGGCTGTGTCTGCAGGGCGCACTCCAGTGCGATATGGCTGGCGCTGCGGCCCATGAGCTTGATGAAGTGCCAGTACTTGCGGGCACTGTTGCAGTCGCGCTGGATGTTACCGATGAGCTCGCTGTAGGTCTTGCAAGCGGTGTCGAAGCCGAAGCTGGTCTCGATCTGCTCGTTCTTCAGGTCGCCGTCGATGGTCTTGGGGCAGCCGATGACCTGCACGCCATACTTCTTGGCGGCATAGTACTCAGCGAGTACGCAAGCATTGGTATTGCTATCGTCGCCACCAATGATGACGAGTGCCTTGATGTCCAGCTTGCGCAGGATCTCAATGCCCTTCTCGAACTGCTCCACCTTCTCCAGCTTCGTGCGGCCAGAGCCGATGATGTCGAAGCCACCGGTGTTGCGATATTCGTCGATGATATCGGCAGTGAGCTCCATATACTTATGATCCACGAGACCGCCGGGGCCGAGGATGAAGCCGTAGAGCTTGGAGGCGGGATTGATGCTCTTGATGCCGTCGAAGAGACCGCTGATTACATTGTGACCGCCAGGAGCCTGGCCACCGCTGAGGATGACGCCCACATTGATGGCGGGCAGCTGCTGTGCCGCACCTGCTTCGAACTCGATAACGGGGAGCCCGTAGGTATTGGGGAACAACTCCTTGATCTTAGCCTGGTCGCCGACACTCTGTGTGGCAGCACCTTCCTTAGCCTTTACAGGGCCCTGCAAGGCCTTGGGGAGCTTGGGCTGATAGGCAGCCCGCGCAATTTGCAATGCACTTTTTGTCATTGTTTTGAAAGTTTATGAATGAATGAATTTAATTGGTGAATGTCTGGATTACAAAGGATTACATATTTCGCTTACGAAAACGTGCACAAAGGTAGGCATTTTCTGCGATATACGCCAAAAAAATCAAAGATTTTTAAGAATCAACGGCCCATCAGGGAGAAACGATAGGTGAAGCTGAGCAATATATAATTGGTGACACTGTGCGGATAGGTGGCCTCTACTCGCTCCGCTGCCGACGTGGCGGTTCGTGCAAAGCTGTGCTGACGCAAGAGGTCGCAGACCTGCAGTCGGACTTCGGCGCTGCGCCCCTTGAGAAATGCATAAGCCACCTCGAAATCCACAAGCCATTCGTCGTCATTATCGACCGCTTCCGTGAAGCCGCGACGACTCTGACGAGAAGCATCAATGGCCGCACTCCAACCGTTCAGCGATTCCAAACGGAAGAGAAGTCCGACACCCAGCAGCCATAGGTTGGAAGGATCCTTACTGAGCAGACGTGTTCTGACACCGTTGTAGGAACAGAATCCATACGGCTTGACAGAGACGATGCCCGGATGCCATTGCAAACCAATATATTGACGGAGCAAAGTCTGGTGGGTCACGAATGGTTTATCCACAATGGAGGACGACGTGGCCGAGGTCGCATTCTCCCGTTCCTCTTGTATGCCTACACGACGGGCATGTGTGAGGTCTCCCTGGAAATCAAGCGTCCAATGCGAACCCGGCACGAAGTCGGAAGAGATATTCCACGACCCTCCGAACTGGCGACAACCTTCAACATTGGTTACCGAGGTGCGGCGAATGCCCTGAACGGGATCTACTTCAACGACATCTGTCATAGCATGTACCTCCCACTGCCCGATGCCTTGCAGGTTGACTTGCGTTTGCGAGTTCTGGTCGAAATAGAAGAACGTGGTATTCACCTGATGCAAGAACGACGGTTTTAGTCCGGGATTGCCCACGCGCAGGTGAAGCGGGTCGGTGTCATCCACTATAGGCAGCAGACTGAGCAGCGAAGGCTGACGAGTGCTGCCAGAATACTGCGCCGTCAAATTCCAGCCATGCTTGGAGCGGTAGTAGAAGTTCAGTTCCGGAGCCAAGTTATCCACGCGGCGCGTCTTCTTCAGTTCGAAACCTTCCTTGCGATAATTGATCGACGATGCCACAGGGTTGTAGTGACCACCGATGCTCAAGAAGAGCTCCTCCGACGGCGACCACTGCACCAGCAGACGGGCTATCTGATTGATAAAACGATAGGTGGCATCACGTGAGCGCTGAGGGGAATAGACGGAATCGGCGAAGACCTTTTCCTGAATGCGTTCATGGCGAAAGGAGAAGCTATATTCTCCCTTCAACTTCACATACCTTGAGAGCGGCTCAATCCACGCTACACGCACACTGACCTGCTGGTCACGGTCGGGAGCATCGGAATAGCGCGACTGGCGTTCGTCACTTTCCGTTCGATAGTACTTCGTCTCTGCGAAGGACGAGGCATGAGCGTTCATGTCCGTTAATGACCAGGAAGCGGTAGCTGTCAACGCACGACCCTTGGCACTCAGGCGGCGACGCAGACGGGCTGTGAGGGATGCATCCCAGACGCGGGTGTCATCTGAATTGGCCGTCGTCTGACGGTTCAGAAGGAAGGGTGAGAATGCCAAGTCATCCCACTCCAGCACCTCGTTCAAAGCGCGTGTCGAAGAGGCACCCAAATACTTATTCTCACTACGTTGCTTCGACCATGACACCTGGGGGTCAAAGGTGATGGTGGTCATCGAATCACGCCGCTCGATATGCCCGGATGCCGTGATGGCATGGGTACGGTCTACACCTTCAGAGGAAGTACGGGAGAACAGACGACCCGTCGTGAGAAAGTGTTCCGTGAAACTCTCGGCACCCTGATCCGTCTTCGTATTGGTATAAGAGATGGAGCCCGAGGTGTCCCAATGCGAGGTCTTACGGCCAAGTATGACACTGACGTTACGGTGATGCGAATCACCTGTTTGTGAGGACTTTTCGAGTTTGTCGTAGAACGACTCACCCAAGCCGAACGCCTCAGGGAGATTGTCGGCTGAGGCGGAAATCATGTGCTGATATTGCTCATCAAAACGACTGGCGTTGGCGTTAACGGAATAACGGCGATCATAGCCGCCGGCACCTGTAACATCCGCAAACCATCCACGATTGTTATCGGGCATCGTGGTCAAATCCATGACACGGTCGGTGCGACTGCGAATACCCGTGTCCTCCTCATCCTTCTGAACACGTTCATAAATTTTGACATCTAACAGCACCCCAGCGGGTAAGTTGTCAAGAACTATGGAGCGGTTTCCGGAGAAGAATTCACGACCGTTCAAAAGAAGGTAACTAATAGGCTTCCCCTGCGCCGTGATAACTCCGTCAGCGGTCACTTCGATGCCGGGTAAGCGCAACAGAAGTTCCCTTAACCGTGAACCCTCTGGAAGAGGAAAAGATGCGACATCGTAGATTAAAGTGTCACCACGTTGAACGACAGGGTGCAATGCACCCGTCACCGTCAGTTCACGAAGCGTGATGGTGTCTGTTTCGATTTTCAAGGTATCCAACTGATTATCAGCACGCGCCATCACCGCCGACAACAGCATCAGCAGCAACAGGAACAACCTATTCGTATGGGAATGCGAAACAAGCATGGTAAAGTCGGTGCAAAGATACGGCTTTCTGCAACACCAAGGACAATAAATTGTGATAAGAAACATAAAAAGCAAAGGCTTGAAATGATAAAATGTGCAAAAACAGATGTCATCTCGACTTTTTGACGTATCTTTGCACCCGCAAAAGGAAATGACAGCATAATGAAGAAGGTATCAACCATTTTATTTTTTATAATGTTCGCGTGCGCGTTAGCGTTCGCGCAGGTTGGGATGACCAACCCTGTAAAGGTTCAAGTGGAACAACAGGCTGTAAAAGGTCACGATGATTTGCTCGATATAGTTTTCACGTTCACCATCAATAGCGGTTGGCACGTGTATAGCCCCGACAACAACGGTGGCCCCACGCCCATGACCATCACGTTGGAAACGCTGGAGGGCGCCCAACTTTCCGGGGCGCTGAAGCTCTCTCCTACTCCCACCCGCATCGATGACCCCGTATTTGAGTGTGAGGTCACTTATGTTGAGCGCTCTGCCAAAGCCACACAACGCCTTCGTCTCACGGGCGGTAAATGGAAAGCAACAGGATACCTGCGCTATGGAGCCTGCAACGATGAGGAATGTATGCCTCCCACCAATGTGGAGTTCAGCTATGAGGGGGAGAGAAAGGCCACGGACCCCTCCTCTGCCTCCCCCAAAGGGGAGGAGTTGTCACCTGACAAGACTGGAGAACAGGCTGACATTGAACAGCAAAATATAGAACAAAAGGAAACAACAGATACTACTGCTCAAGCGCAAACTGCTCCCTCCCTCACAGGAAGGGCGGGAGGAGGGTCTTTATGGACTCCCGTCATCGATGAACTGAAAGCCATTGATGTTGCCAGCGACACACAGTCGCGTTCCCTTTGGGGTATCTTTCTCCTGGGCATTGTCGGCGGCTTGATTGCCCTGCTGACACCTTGCGTGTGGCCCATCATCCCGATGACCGTCTCCTTCTTCCTTAAACGCGCCAAGGATGACAAACGAAAAGGCCTCCGCGACGCCATCCTCTACGGGCTTTCCATCGTAGTCATCTACGTGGGACTCGGTCTGCTGGTGACGCTCATCTGGGGACCGTCATCCTTGAACGCCCTGAGCACCAACGCCATCTTCAACCTCTTCCTCTTTGCCCTGCTGGTAGTCTTCGCCGCATCGTTTCTTGGCGGTTTCGAGATTACACTACCATCTTCATGGAGCACGAAGATGGACGAGAAAGCCAGCTCCACCACGGGCCTGCTGAGCATCTTCTTCATGGCGCTGACATTGGTGGTTGTGAGTTTTTCCTGCACAGGCCCTATCATCGGACTGTTGCTCGTGGATATGGTCACCAGCGGCTCCGTTGTGGCCCCGACCGTCGGCATGTTGGGCTTCGCCCTCGCGCTGGCAGCGCCTTTCACGCTCTTTGCGATGTTCCCGACATGGCTGAAGTCAGCACCCAAGAGCGGCAACTGGATGAATGTCATCAAGGTGGTCCTCGGCCTCGTGGAACTGGCCTTTGCGCTGAAGTTCCTCAGTGTCGCCGACCTGGCCTATGGCTGGCGTCTGCTGGATCGCGAGACGTTCCTCTGCTTGTGGATTCTCATCTTCGCCCTCATGGGTTTCTACCTTCTGGGTTGGATTCGCCTGCCGCACGACGAAGATGAATATGATGACGAGGGCAATGTCATCGCCCGTCCGAGGATTGGCGTGACACGCTTCCTCTCGGCCCTCTGTGTGCTGGCCTTCGCGCTGTACATGGTGCCAGGCCTATGGGGCGCTCCCTGCAAGGCCGTCAGTGCTTTTGCACCTCCCATGTGGACACAGGACTTCAATCTCAATCCCCACACCGTTGAGGCCGTCTATACAGACTATGAGGAAGGTATGGCAGCAGCTCAGAAAGCGGGTAAACCCGTCATGCTGGACTTCACCGGATTCGGCTGTGTCAACTGCCGCAAGATGGAGGCTGCCGTCTGGCCCGATGCCAAAGTGCGTCAGCTGATGACCGAAGACTACATCCTCGTAAGCCTTTACGTGGATGACAAGACACCCCTTCCCGCCACCATTGAAGTCACCGAGAGCGACGGCACTGTCCGCAAGCTCCGCACCATAGGTGACAAATGGAGCTACCTGCAGCGCTCTAAGTTCGGTGCCCAGACACAGCCCTTTTATGTCCTGGTGGACCACAATGCACGGCCCTTGGCACCTGCATACAGCTACGACGAGGATGTCAACGCTTTTGTGCGCTGGCTTGAACACGGTATAGCACAATTCAAGAAATAATTATATTGGATACATAACAACTAACTACTACGACCTATGAAGACCTACAAATCTTTGTTAACGACTGTCATGCTCTTAGCCATGACAGGGAATATCCTTGCCCAGGATGTCAAATGGGATAAAGAAAAATACCCCGACTACAATCCCACGCCTCATGTGGATCAAGCCCAGCTGACACGCATGAAGAAGCGTTTACAGCTGCAGGCTGCACAGGGCAAGCAGCGCCCCGACCACTGGAATAATGCGCTCTCCACCGCCTTCCCGCCCGTCATGAACCAGAGCGCCGGCTCGTGCGGCTCAGCTTCGCGTATATATTATATGTTCGCACACGAAATGAACGCAGCCCGCTGGGCAGATGGTTCCAAGGCCGAGAACATCTATCCTACCCACTTCACATGGTTGCTCACGTGGACAGGCGATAACAGTCACTCCCAAGGCAAGGAGATGATAGCGCAGTTCAACGGTGTTCCCAACAGCGAGGTATATGGCGGCTACACCTACAGCGATGTCTTCGGCTATCAGGACTGCGACGACGGGCAGAGCAACTACGGCTGGATGCAAGGCTATGACAAATGGTTTCATGCCATGAGCAACCGCATCACCGGAACGGCCAATTTCGCACAGGCGCTGAATACCGAAGAGGGACGCGAAATGGTAAAGAACTACCTCTGGAACCACTGCGGTGATGAGAGCTACAGCACAGGTGGCATCGTAGGTGTCGGCGTGGCTTCAGGTCTCACCTCTGGCACGATAGCCAAGACAACAGCCAACACCGCTGCTGGCGTTGTTGGAATGAAATATGTCAAGTACTGGGGTACAAGCATCGACCACGCACTCACCATCGTCGGATATGACGACCGCATTGAATTCGACCTCGACGGCAATGGCAAATACGGCGAGAAGGAGAAGGACGAGGTCGGCGCATGGATCATCGTCAATTCCTGGGGATCCGGCTGGATGAACAAAGGCTTCATCTACTGCCCCTACGCCGAAGCACGTCCTACGAAAGACGGCACAAGCTACTGGGCTCCCGAATACTATACGCCCCGCCGCGACTACCGTCCGCTGCGCACACTGAAAGTGAAGATGGACTATGACCACCGCTCGGAAATCGCGCTGTTTGTCGGCGTCTCCTCCAACCTCAACGCCACAAAGGCCGACAAGGAGGTTTGGCTGCGTCACTTCTACTACTCTGGCCTTGGCAAGGGCGTCACCGTGAGTGCTGACAACCCCGACCCCGCTATCCCGATGCTGGGCCGTTGGGCCGACGGCAACCTGCACAGTGAGCCGATGGAGTTCGGCTACGACATCACCGACCTCGTCAGTGGCTACGACAACGGTCAACCGCTGAAATACTTCTTCCGTGTCGAGACACGCGCCTGGGCACAGGGAACCGGTAAGATTTACAACGCCAGCATCATCGACTACACCACCGACCGCGAGGGCGTGGAGATCCCCTTCGAGATTGTCGAAGGCGGTAAGGAGATTGCCAACAAGGGCGCGAAGACCACCATCACCACAGCAGCCCGCTACGAGAACATTCCCGCTCCGCAGAACCTGAATGTCAACGGCACAACGCTCACATGGGAAGCTCCCGTCGGCGCACCCTATGACATCAGGAACTACAGCATCTATCAAGATGGCACCTTGCTGACAACCGTGGATGCCACGACCCTCAACGCCACCATCGGCGAGAACGGCACCTATACCGTTACCGCCACCTACCAAGTCGGCAACAGCGTCTTCGAGAGCCAGCCCTCGTCACCCATCCTCATCGGCTCTGCGGCCAGCCCCACAGAAGACACTTACATGTCACTCACCGACGGACACTTCACCGTACCCGCCTTCACAACAGGCGGCCTCACCGAATACACCATAGAGTTCTGGCTGAAGCCTGAATCCTTCGCAGAGAAGTCATTCGGCATCAAGGCCTCATCGGGCAAGTTCCTGTTCTACGTCAACGCCAACAAGAAGGTGGTTGTAGGCTTCGACGGCGGCGACTTCACCACGTCCACCACGTCTCTCACCACAGACTGGCAGCACATCGCCATTGTGGTGAAGAACTCCAACGTCACCGTCTATCGCACAACTACGGCAGCAACTACCAGCACGATAAACGCCATCATCAACTGGAACAGCGGTTGGAGCAATAGTGGCATCAATGGCAACAACGACCTGATGTTCGGTAAGACCGAGGGAACCGGTAGCGGAAGCAGCGACTACAAGACCGTTGTTGATGCGCCCTGGAACGGGCTCATTGACGAACTTCGCGTATGGAACTACGCCCGCACACAATCTGAGATTAAGAGCACCGTAGGTGACGCTTACGTACTGCCGGGCAACTATGAGAAGCTCACACATTACTATATGATGAACACGCGAGAGAGGGCCGACGGGACGCTCATGCTGGTGGACAGCAAGGGCAAGAATGATGCCGCCCTAGGCAGTGGTCAGTTCACCCCCGGCACCATCGCTCTCAACGAAACGAGCAAGCACCCCCACCGAGTAATGTCCTCGACAGCCAAGTTCTCGTTGAGCGTCACCAAGCCCGTGGTAGGACAGCCCGTCACCATCATCGACGGCAGCAGCCCCAGCACCTCCCAGTGGTCTTGGACATTCACGGGTGCTGAACCCACCGCCAGCCACGTCAGTCGTCCCGTCGTTGTCTTCAACCAAGCGGGCGAGCAGACGATAGAGCTGACCACCACGAACCTCAAGGGCGAGACCAAGAGCACCAGCAAGACCATCACCGTCGTGGAGGCCGAGAAGCCCGTGGCCGACTTCCGCCTGCCCAGCGGAGCCATTGCTGCAGGCCAGCATGTCACGTTCATCAACACCTCCACACCGCTGGACGATGCCTCCTATACATGGACGCTGGATGGCGCTGCCATCACCACCCTCAACACGATGAACGCCACCGCCACCTATCTTGCCAACGGCACATACACCGTGCGGCTTGAAGCTCGGAATGCAGCCGGTTACAGCGTGGTAGAGAAGCAGGTGGAAGTCGTCAAGGTGGCTCCCGAGGCAGCCTTCAACATCCAGAATAATGTCGCCATCGTGAATGAGCCTATCAACATCATCGATGCTTCAAAATACGAACCCGAGAGCTGGGAATGGATGATTCGTAACGACAACCACACCTTCCTTGTGAAAACCCAGAGTGGTAGTGTCAAGATGGATAAGCCCGGCATTTACGACGTCACGCTGAAGGTAGGCAACGACATGGGTTCCAACGCCCTGACACGCCAACGTGCCATCACCGTCTGCAATGCCGACGGACAGACTGGTCTGAACTTCGACAATCTCGACGACGAGCTGTCGGCAGCTTCTCCCGGTGTCGCACTGAATGTCACCATCGAGTGGTGGATGTATCCGGGTAGCATCAGCAACACGTGTCTGAAGATGGGCGACAGCGAGAACACCTTCCTGCTGACAACCGAGAGCGACCGCAGCATGAAAGCCACCGTCAAAGGCAAAGTTGCACAGTCCCTTGCCAGCTACGTCCTCGAGAACGAATGGCACCACTACGCTGTCACCTATTCCTACTCGAAAGCCACCGTCAGTTTCTACCGCGATGGTGTCCTGTACAACAGCGTCACCAATGCAGGCAAGAACAGCACGAAATGGGCTTCCTTCAAGATGGGCGGCGCCGATGCTCCCATGAATGCCATCGTGGATGAGCTGCGTATCTGGAGCAAGGTCATGACCGTTGATGAGATTCGCCAGGTTGCCAACAGCCCCATCGCCAACCCTGCCGACGAAGAGAAGCTGGTGCTCTACTATGACTTCAACCAATCTACGGGCGATGTCATCGACCGTAGCGCCAGCAACCTCACCGGCACGCGCACCAACTTCGGTCCCGACGGTGATGCCTGGACCAGTTCACGCGGCATCTTCTTCCTCGACTTCGACAGCGAGGCCAAGGATGTCACCGCCACTTACCTGAAGAACTACATGGCTCCGTTTACTACGGGTTCCGGTTATATCAACCCCAGCGGTGGCACTCGCTTTAAGAAGATGGGAGCACCCTGGACACAGGAAAACAGCGTTGTCAAAGACAACATCACCACTGAGTTCCACGTTGATGCCAACAAGAACAACTACATGACCCTCTCCACCTCATGGGACGGCTTCGCCTCCGAGGTGAAGAACCTGAAGATATATCAGACGGTAACGCTGCCTGCAGGAGCCTATGAATTCGGCACGTGGACGGACAAGGAGGCACAGCTCGGTGCCAACTACCTCGTAGCAGCTGCCGGCACAGGATTCCCCGACTTCACGGAACTCGCCGACCAAGCCTTGGGCTACTCTCCGAGCAATGCCACCTGTAAGTTCATTCTGAGCGAGGAGACCCCTGTCAGCCTCGGCATCCTCAGCATGATGAGCGGCCAGGCCTGCCACACCGTCAAGCAGTTTGCCCTGTCCATGTCACCCGTCATCGAACTTAAAGCCGGCGAGATCTACGATGCCATCGAAGGCGTCACCGAGGAAGTGAATGCAGAACCTACGCTGCAGGCCTTTGGAGGTCTCGGCACTATCCGCATCGCTGTCAGCGAGCCGCAGGAAGTCGTGGTGGTAGCACTCAACGGTGCTGTCATCTGGCAGGGCTTCGTGGTCAAGCAAGCCACCATCCCCGCTCGCAAGGGACTCTATATCGTCAACCACCAGAAGATCATCGTGAGATAATCATCATACAAAAAAACATATCATTTATTAATAAGGTAAAAAGAACATGAAGAAAGAAATGAAGCTGACGACCATTCTCGTAATGGCTGTTAGTATGACGTTGATTACATCTTGCGGAGGCAAGAAGCAACAGCAAAGTGCGACATCCGCACCCATCGCCTACAAGACCGTGAAGGTGAAGGCTGAAGACCGCATCATCGACACAAAGTACAGTGCCACCATTCGCGGCCGTCAGGATATTCAGGTCCTGCCGCAGGTCAGCGGCCAGCTGCGCCAGCTATGCGTCACAGAAGGTCAGCATGTGCGCAAGGGCCAGACCCTGTTCATCATTGACCAGGTTCCCTATCAGGCAGCATTGAACACCGCAACAGCCAACCTCGAAGCCGCGAAGGCTGCCGAGGCAACGGCAAAGCTCTCTCTGGAAAGCACACAGAACCTGCACGCTCAGCAGGTGGTCAGCGACTTCGACCTGCAGACAGCCACCAACGCCTATGCACAGGCAAAGGCTACGGTAGCACAGGCCACAGCCGCTGTTGTGAATGCTAAGAATTCTCTCTCCTACACGGTCGTCACCAGTCCTGCCGACGGCGTTGTGGGCACACTGCCCTACCGTGTCGGTGCCCTCGTGGGTCCCACCATCCCCACTCCCCTGACAACCGTTTCTGACAACCATCAGATGTATGTCTATTTCTCCATGAGCGAGAATCAGCTGCTGCAAAAGATACGTGAGGCCGGCAGCGCAGATGCTGCTGTCAAAGCTCTGCCTCCTGTGCGCTTACAGCTGGTTGACGGCACTGAATATGAGGAAACAGGTACCGTAGAAACCGCCAGCGGCGTAGTGGACTCCTCCACAGGCAGCGTGCAGCTCCGCGCAGTGTTCAACAACCCCAAGGGCATCCTTCATTCCGGTTCCACGGGTAATGTCATCATTCCCGTCACCGTCAATGGCATCATCGTGCCTGCTGCTGGAACCAAGAAGCTGCAGACGGTTTATCAGGTCTTCAAGGTCGTCAGCAAGGACGGACAGCGCACGGCTGTTGGTACTGACGTGGAGGTTGCCCCCTACAACACCGGCAAGGAGTTTATCATCACCAAGGGCTTGAAAGTCGGTGACGAAATCATCGCTGAAGGTGCCGGCATGGTCAAGGAAGGAGCACTGGTGAAATAATATCTCGCTTACGCGAAGTTTAAGGTTTAATGTTTAATGTTTAACGACCTCCGGCAACGAATAAACATTAAACATTATGGGCAGAGCCCATTTCCTTAAACATTAAACTTTAAACATTAAACTGCGGCTTTGCTGCGAATAAAAATGAAAGGCAATATATTTATCAAAAGGCCGGTGATGGCGATGTCTATCGCTATTGTCATCGTGCTGTTGGGAGCCGTCAGCTACTTCAATCTGGCTGTCGAGCAGTTCCCCGATATCGCACCTCCTACGGTGGTCGTCAATGCCACCTACCCAGGTGCCTCGGCTGAGACCGTAACAAAAGCGGTGATTCAACCCCTTGAAGAGAGCATCAACGGTGTGGAGAACATGACCTATATGACCTCCACAGCCACCAACTCCGGTACGGGAACGATTACCGTCTATTTCAAGCAGGGTTCTAACCCCGATATGGCTGCCGTCAACGTGCAGAACCGTGTCTCCATGGCACAAGGTCTCCTGCCACAGGAAGTCACCATGATTGGTGTGACCACCTTCAAGCGACAGACCTCCATGCTGCAGATCAACGTCATGGTCAGCGACAACCCCGACTACGACGCGAACTTTATGGGCAACTACATGGCTATCAACGTAACGCCGCAGCTCAAGCGTGTGCAAGGCGTCGGCGAGGTGATGGCCCTGTCTGCCGCCTACTCTCTCCGCATCTGGCTTAAGCCCGAGGTGATGGCACAATATGGGTTGAACCCCAGCGACATCACAGCATGTCTGGCCGAGCAGAACTTGGAAGCTGCCGTGGGTAAGTTCGGCGAGAAGCCTATGGAAGGCGGCCACGGTGAAGGCGTTGACAATGTCTATCAGTACACGCTGCGCTACACCGGCCGACTGAAGGAAGTCTCTGAATTTGAGAACATCGTCATACAGGCCAAGCCCGACGGTTCACTCCTTCGCCTGAAGGATGTCGCAGATCTTGAATTGGGCCAGGCCGACTACGGCTACAGCGGTAAGTTCAACGGCAAGCCCTCCGTCACCTTCATGGCCTTCCAGCTCGCTGGTGCCAACGCCAAGGAAACCAACGACCGACTCAGCGCTGCGTTAGCTGAGATGGAGAAGACGCTGCCGAAAGGCCTTCACTTTGAGCAGATGATGTCCACCAATGACTTCCTGCTTGAGTCCATGGCCAATGTGGAAGAGACGCTTGTCATCGCCATCATCCTCGTCATCCTCGTGGTGTATTTCTTCCTGCAGGACTTCCGTGCGACACTCATCCCGTCCATCTCCATCATCATTTCGCTCATCGGCACCTTTGCCGCCCTGATGGTGGCGGGCTTCACCTTGAACCTGCTGACGCTCTTCGCACTGGTGCTGGCCATCGGTACGGTGGTGGATGATGCCATCGTCGTCGTAGAAGCCGTCCAGGCCAAGTTCGATGCAGGCTACACATCCAGCTATCAGGCTACCAAGGATGCCATGTCTGATGTGACAATGGCTGTGCTCTCCTGTACCTTCGTCTTCATGGCCGTGTTTATTCCTGTCGCCATGATGGGTGGTACCACGGGTATGTTCTTCACCCAGTTCGGTGTCACGCTGGCCACTGCCGTAGGTATCTCCTGCGTCTCGGCCCTTGTCGTCTGCCCTGCCCTCTGCGCCATGCTGATGCGCCCGGCTAAGAAGAACCGCACTGCCGACAACAGCATCAACGCTTTCTTTATCGGACTGAACAAGCGCACACGCGCTGCGTATGAAGCCAGCTTCGGCGCCATCATGGGTAAGTACACGAAATGGTTGCACGCCGTCATCGGCCGCCGTTGGCTTGCCCCCCTCTCCTTCATCATTGCAGCCCTGCTCCTCGTATTCTTCATGGGTGTACTGCCCAAAGGACTCGTTCCTCAGGAAGACCAGGGCGTGATGATGGTCAATGTGACCTGTCCTCCCGGTTCTAACTTGGCCTACACCGAAGGCGTACTGGATAAGGTACAGAAGATTCTGGAGGGCGATGAAGACATCAAGAACTACACACGTGTCTCCGGTTACGGCATGATGTCCGGTCAGGGTGCTGCCAATGGTATGGTCATCCTGCGAATGAAACACTGGGATGAACGTCACGGCATTCAGCACAGCACCAGCATCAAGAAGCTGATGTTGATGCTGAAGATGATGCAGGAGATTCCCGAAGCACAGATCTTCGTCTTCGAACCGGGTATGATTCCCGGCTATGGCTTGGGCTCCAATGTGGACCTCCACCTGCAAGACCGCAGCGACGGCGACAAGGGTGTCTTCCTGGAGCAGACGCAGGCCTTCCTCGCTGCCCTCAACGAGCGCCCTGAGATTCAGATGGCTATGACAACCTACGCCCGCAACTATCCGCAATATCAAGTCGAGGTGGATGCTGCGCAGTGCAAGCTTTCTGGTATCTCCCCCGCCACCGTTCTCAGCGCCATGAGTGGTTATCTGGGCGGCAGCTACGTCTCCAACTTCAACCAGTTCGGTAAGGTCTATCGCGTGATGATGCAGACCGATCCCAAGTACCGCACCTCTGAAGCCGACTTATCAAATATGTACGTACGCGGAAGCAAGGGCATGGCCCCCATCTCTCAGTTCGTCAAGCTGACGCCGGTGCTCGGTCCTGAAATCGACACCCACTTCAACCTCTTCTCAGAGATCTCCTGTATGGTACAGCCTGCACAGGGCTACACCACCAGTGATGCCATGCGCGCCATTCAGGAAGTGCATGATCAGACGCTCCCCGACCACATCACCTTCGAGTACGGCAGCATCTCACGCGAGGAGTACGAGCAGATGGGCTCCAACCAGACCATCCTCATCTACGCCATCTGCGTAGTCCTCATCTTCCTCATCCTCTCCTGCCTCTACGAGAGCTTCCTGGTGCCTTTCGCCGTCATCCTTTCCGTACCTGCAGGTCTGATGGGTTCCTTCGGCTTCGCATGGCTCTGGAATCAGGTCTCAGTAGGCATCGGCCGTGCCCTCACTGGTGCGGACATGTATGTCATCGGACAGATTGAGAACAACATCTACCTGCAGACTGGTGTCATCATGCTTATCGGTCTGTTGGCTAAGACCGCCATCCTGATTACCGAGTTCGCTCTGGAGCGTCGCCGCAAGGGGATGGGCATTGTCGAAGCCGCCTACGCAGCCTGCGAAGCTCGTCTGCGCCCGATTCTGATGACCGTGCTCACCTGTGTGCTTGGTATGCTCCCGCTTGTCTTCGCCAGCGGTGCCGGTGCCAACGGTAACCGCACCATCGGCTTGGGCGTCATCGGTGGTATGATTGTCGGCACGCTGGCCATCCTGTTCACTGTGCCCGTCTTCTTCATCTTCTTCGAGTACCTGCAGGAGAAGATTCGCCCCGCCATGAAGGTGGAGGCCGACCAGCAGTTCCTCAAGGAACAGGCCCACAGCCAGCAGGAGCGCCAGGAAAGTACGATAGAAGATGAAAATGATAAATAATAAATGATAAATAATAGATTATAAATAGCCAACGTATTATGAGCATCAAGAATATCAAACAGCATCTGATAAAGTTATCATTTATCATTTGTTATTTATTATTTATGATTTCTCTGACAGGCTGCGGCCTCTACAAGAACTACGAGCGGCCGGCCGACCTCCGCACCGACGGCCTCTATGGCTCTGCGCAGGTGGGCAACACCGAGCAGAGCCTGGGTGCCAAGGCGTGGCGCGAGTTCTTCACCGACCCGACACTGCAGGCCCTCATCGAGCGCGGTTTGTCACAGAACGCTAACATGCGTCAGGTCGATCTGCAGATTCAGGAGGCTCAGGCCTATCTGAAGGTCGCCAAGCTCGCTTACATCCCGTCACTCTCACTGGCACCTCAGGGACAGCTGTCGTCGATGGACTGGAACAAGCCGCTGAAGTTTTATTCCGTACCCCTCACCGCAACATGGCAAATCGGAAGCCTGGGCAGCCTGCGCAACGCCAGGAAGTCAGCACAGGTGGCTTTGGAGCAGAGCAAGACGGTGCGTCAGGCTGTACAGCAGAACCTCGTGTCGAATATCGCCAACCTCTACTACACCCTTTGTTCCCTCGATGCGCAGCTGGCGCTCAGCCAATCGACCGCTAAGAACTGGAGACAGAGCGTAGAGATGACGAAGAAACTCATGGAAGCAGGTCGCTCCAACAAGGCTGCTGTGTCACAGACAGAGGCTAACTGCCTGAGTGTTGAAGCCAGCGTCCTGGATTTGGAGGATGCCATCCGCCAGACAGAGAACGCCCTCTGCACCATTCTTGGCGAAGCGCCCCATCACATCGAGCGCACCAGCCTCGCCTCCTTCCAGGCTCCGGCCGTCATCGAGACAGGTATTCCCTTGGCGCTGCTGCAGAACCGCCCCGATGTGAAGCAAGCTGAACTGCAGCTGGCCAGTGCCTTCTACGCTGTCAACAGCGCTACGGCCAACTTCTTCCCCTCGCTCACCATCAGCGGCACGCTGGGCTTCACCAACAATGGTGGTGCTCTGGAGCTCTCTCCGGGCCAGTGGATCTGGAATGCACTGGGACAACTCCTGCAGCCCATCTTCCAGAACGGACGCCTGCGTGCGCAGAAGAAGGTGGCTAAGTTGAAACAGGAGGAAGCCAAGATTGCCTTCCAGCAGAGCCTCGTGGCGGCGGGTAACGAAGTCAACAGCGCGCTGGCATCACTGCAGACCGCAGAAGCCAAGAAGAGCTTCATGACCCAGCAAGTGGCAGCCCTCACCAATGCCGTGCAGGCTACCGAAGCCCTCTACAAGGACAATGTCTCGCGCCAGGTCAACTACCTCAACGTGTTGACAGCACAGACGGGTCTCCTGAACGCTCAGATGGGACAAATCGGCAACGACCTCACTGCCATCCAGGCCACCATCGATCTCTATCAGGCTCTCGGTGGAGGTTCCCTTCAGACGCCATAGCATCTGACACCCCATCCACAGACACACATCAAAAAAATATGACACACCTTTCTAACATTACCCTCTTCACGCACAAGGCACACCGGGCTACCATTCAGCCCCGTGCCTTGTGCGCCGTTTTATTCTTCCTTCTCCCCTTCTTAGCGGTTAACTCCGCCCCTCCCGTCGTGGGAGCTGAGGGGACCAGTTCCCCCACCGGCTTCGGCCAAGCCCGCCTGCTCAACAGCGGCTGGCTCTTCCAGTTGGCCGATGACAGCGCCGCCATCGCTCCCGCCTTCGACGACATGCGTTGGCAACACGTCAGCCTGCCTCATGACTGGAGTGTGCGCCAGCCCATGTCGCCCGACTGCGGATCCTGCCAGGGCTACCTCCCCGGCGGCATCGGCTGGTACCGTCGCCACCTCAGCGTCAACGCCGCCGACCTCGCCGACGGCCGCAAGCTGTACATCTACTTCGAGGGCGTCTATAACCGCTCCACCGTCTATCTCAACGGCCACCGCCTCGGCTACCGCCCCAGCGGCTTCGCCTCGTTCCTCTATGACCTGACACCCTACCTCCACGCAGGCGAGGACAATGTCCTGGCCGTGCGCGTGGATCACTCCCGCCAAAACGACTCACGCTGGTACACGGGTTCCGGCATCTACCGCCCCGTGTGGCTCGTCAGCGCCCCCGCCACACACCTGGCACTATGGGGCACCTCATGGAAGGTGAAGAGCCTCAACAGCAAGAAGGCGGTGGTGGAAGTTAAAATAGAAAGCCCGGACTCTCCCCCCGCCCTCCCTATAAGGGAGGGAGCAGTCACATCTCAAGATAAGACATCTTCAAGAACCATCCAAATTGAAATTATAGATGCTGACGGGAATGTCATAGCCAGCAGCAAAAGTAACCACTCCCTCCCTTATAGGGAGGGCGGGGGGAGAGTCTGCTCTTTCTCCATCCCCTCCCCAAAGTTTTGGACCCTCGACTCCCCTTATCTATATAAGGTACGCGCGCGCCTGATGGCCAACGGCCAGGAGGTAGATCGCTCCGAGGTGCCGATGGGACTGCGCACGCTGGAGTTCTCTCCCGACAAAGGCTTTGCCCTCAACGGCGAGTGGATGAAGGTCAAGGGCGTCTGCGTGCACGACGATGCCGGCACCCTCGGCACCGCCGTTCCTGCCGGCGTGTGGAAACATCGCCTCCTCAACCTCAAGTCCATTGGCGTCAACGCCCTCCGCATGAGCCACAACCCTCATGCCCCCGCCCTCTACGCCCTCTGCGACTCGCTCGGCCTGCTCGTCATGGACGAGGCCAGCGACGAATGGGAGTTCCCCAAGCGCAAGTGGCTGAAGGGTTGGAACCAGGGCAAGCCCGGCTTCGAAGGCACCTTTGACTATTTCGAGGAATGGATAGACCGCGACGTGGCCGACATGGTGCGCCGCGACCGCTGCCACCCCAGCATCTTCCTCTGGAGCATCGGCAATGAAGTCGATTACCCCAACGACCCCTACTCCCACCCCGTCCTCAACGGCGGTGGCAGCGACTTCACCCAGCCTGCCTATGGCGGCTACAAACCCGACCAGCCCAATGCCGAGCGCATCGGCATCATCGCACAGCGTCTGGCCAAGATTGTGCGCGACATCGATGACTCACGTGCCGTCACGGGCGCCCTCGCCGGTGTCGTCATGAGCAACGAGACTGCCTACCCCGAGGCCGTGGATGTCGTGGGTTACAACTACACCGAGAGCCGCTACGCCACCGACCATCAGCGCTATCCCAAGCGCGTCATCTACGGCAGCGAGAACCGCCACGACCTCCCCGCATGGAAAGCCGTGCGAGACAACGAGCACATCTTCGGACAGTTCCTGTGGACCGGCATCGACTACCTCGGCGAGAGCGGCCCCTGGCCAGCCCGCGGTTCCTCGGCCGGCCTCCTCGACCTCGCCGGCAACATCAAGCCCAACGGCCACTACCGCGCTGCGCTGTGGGCAGAGCAACCCGTCTGCTACATCGGCACCTATCCCGCCATGCAACCTGGCGGCCGCCGCAATCGCAGCCGCAGCTGGGTCTCCCCCTACGCTCCCGCCATCTGGAACTATGACGAAGGCCAGCGCGTCCGCGTCGTCTGCTACACCAATGCCCCGTCAGCACGCCTGCTGCTCAACGGCCAGCCCGTAGGCGGCGACCCCAAGCGCGACGAAGACACCGACATCCTCTACTGGGACATCGACTACCAAGCCGGAACACTCAGCTGCGAGGCCACCAACGGTGCCACCTCCGCCATCACCACCTGCGGCCGTCCCTATGCCCTGCGCGCCACCCTCGACCCCGCAGCATCGGCGTCCGGCGACGTCGTCCTCATCCATGTCGAAGTCATCGATGAAGACGGCAATCTCGTGCCTCTCGCCGACAACGACATCACCTGCCACATCGACGGCACCTCGCGCCTGCTCGGTTTGGAGAACGGCGACATCAGCGACACCTCCAACAAAACCGACCGCCACGAACGCGCCCACGCCGGCCGCCTTCTGGCCTACATCACCCCCGGCACCGCCACCATCCGCTTCACCTCACCCCTCCTACGCCCTGCTGAAGTCAAGTGTGCCCCCGCAAGTCCGATGACTCACAAATAACAATAAATACCGAAAGCATTCACCCTTCGCCTTCCCATTCACGTGGGAAGGCTTTTTTGTGCCCCACCCTGAAAAAAGACGATATTTTTGCCGCACGTAATAAAATAATGTGTAACTTTGTGCCGTCTCACGCAGAAAAGCTTCAAAAACTCAGAAATAGGATGTACCCAATTAAAGACATCGCAGAATATATCGTAGCACTCATCGCTGCGTTTGCCCGCCGCTTTTCCATGACCGAAACAGAGGCGTACCAGTATCTCCATCGCTATGGGGCTATATCTGTTGCCCACGAATACTATGACGTGATGCACACCCAGTCCTTCAATGACATGGTGGAGAGTATGACTTCATACTGCCGTAGGAAAGGAGGTCAGCTATGATGAAGCTCACAAAGGTATGAATGTATCAGAGAAAGATTTTCTGTACCTGAAGGAACAGGTAACAGCAAAGATGATTGCTATCCTCACAGAGGAACAGGGGCTACCTTTGGAACTGGCCATAGACAAAGTCTATTCTTCTGAGCTTTTTCAGAAGCTTTGCAATGCAGAGACGGGACTGTTCTTTCAATCCCCTCGATATTTATTATCATACATTCAATAAATACCGAAAACATTCACCCTTCGCCTTCCCATTCACGTGGGAAGGCTTTTTTGTGCCCCACCTTGAAAAAAGACGATATTTTTGTCGCACGTAATAAAATAATGTGTAACTTTGTGCCGTCTCACGCAGAAAACATCCCCTTTGAGGGACGTGGAAGGGTGGGATGTATATACATAAATATTGATATTTGTAAAGAATGGACTACGACGGCAGATTTATCATGCAGAAAACAGTGGACTGGTCACTGTTAAATGACGGGATGACCATTCCTGTGTCGGCATGTGCGCTGCTGAAAGCTTGGGACGAGTCCATATTGAAGAATGCGCCCTTTGCCCTACCGAGCACAGCCATGGTGAACACTGACGAATCGACCGACGTTGATATGAACCACCTCGACCCGTTGTTCACAGAGACCGCACGACTGATTATATCTAAGCAGCAAGGCTCCACCTCCATGATCCAGCGTAAATTCTCCATCGGCTACAACCGTGCAGAACGGTTAATGAATCAGTTAGAAAAAGCTGGCGTTGTAGGTGTCGCTCATGGTAGCAGGCCTCGTGACGTTCTTATTCCAGACGAAAACAGTCTAGAAAATCTCCTTAACAGTCTTTTATAATGGGGATTATCCATGATTCCTATATTCAAAACAAAGTAAACAGAATTGTTAAAGCAACTAAAGACATAAGAAAATGAAGAATTATTTTTATTTGGCATTTTTTACATTTGCGCTGGTCGCATGTAGTCAGTCTCAAGAACAGAAGGCTGAAGCGTTAATTAAGGAGAGTTTGAAGAAGTCTCTATACAAACCTGACACATATTTACCAGTTGAGACAAAAGTAGATAGCGCTTTTGCGCCGTATGATGACCCTGCTTTCTTTGAAGAGTTAGCAGAATTAGGGAAAATGAACTCTGAGTATGAGGTATTGGAAGAAAAAGCTAAACGCGCTAAGTCTTCAATGGCAATATGGATTGGACCTTATCAAACGGCATATGGAAGAAATGAATATCAGGAAGCCAAAGAAGAGTATGACGAGGCAAATGCCCAAATAGACATGTTAAAGACGAAAGGCGAGAAACAGTATCAGAAATTATTATCAATGCTTCAAGGTGAACGGAAGTTCATAGGATATAAAGCACTACATAACTACCGTGCTGATAATAATGCTGGCAACACCTTGATTGGTAACACCATTTTCTTTATTGATGAAAACTTTACTGAAGTCCAATATTCTATGGAGGCAGAAGAGTATGAAAAAATACAAAATGCCATTAGTCAGTTTAAAGAGCTGATAGAAGGAACTGAAGAGTAGCATATGATAAGCATCGACGATTATAACGAAGTCAAAGATTGTATCTACAAGGACGAGCATTATTCAGTTCGCGATAATGGCGCTGTAATGCGTCATCAGCGTGAGGGGATGCGCGTTAGAAAGGATGATAATGTCTGGACTTTTGGAAAGCCTAACGACAAGACAGGGTATATGGAAATTGCAGGGCAACGTGTTCATAGAATAGTCGCTTTTGCTTTTCTTGGTAATCCTCCAACAGACCAACATGTCGTTGACCATATAGACACTAATCGTCGAAACAATCGGCCTGAAAATCTTCGATGGCTCACACGTTTAGAGAATGCATTGAATAATCCTATTACACGAGCTAGAATAGAAAATCTTTGTGGAAGCATTGAGGTTTTCCTTGCAGACCCATCTGTTTTGAGAGGGCATGAAAGAATCGATCCCAATTTCAGTTGGATGCGAGCTGTTTCACCAGAAGAAGCCCACACATCATTGGATCGTTTGACTAATTGGGCCAAAGAACATCCAAAGCCTAAAGGAGGTATCCTTGGTGAGTGGGTGTTTCAAGAGCGGAAAGCCGATTTTGATGCTCCATTAAGGAATATTGGTTCAGCTCTATCTATACCGACAGAAGATTATTTTGAAGAAACAGGAGAAAGAGAACCGATGAAAACTCAGTCGTTAACGCCAAATGCCATACAATTAGATTGGAAACATCCCGTAGAATTTCCATGTTGTCCGCAGCATGTATTAGATAAACCACTGGATACGTACATGTCGAATCTGGCAGAAGGTAAGGTTTTCAGCAAGAATAATTTTGGTGAATCTACCATCTTAAAATTTGGAATGACTAATTCTGAAAACTTATGGGTTATGTGCAATATCAGTATTGGTTGGAAATCGCACGCTATTACCAAAATAACCTATAAAGATGGAATCTTCTATCATGAGAATATGGGGGTCTTTGACTTTGGCGATGATCCAGAAGCTATTTTTAACTCAATCCTAAACGGAAAAGAAATATAGCACATGATTCTCCATCTATGACATGGAAAGAAATGTACGATAGTCTTGCTCAAGATGTGAAGAATGCATTAATTAGGATGAACAAGACATATCATAAGCTATTATAACAAATAGTATTTTGAATACATGGAGGCGCTGTATGAAAGACGTGCAAAACTTATACGGAAAGGTTCATAGCGGTACTATATTGTAGAAAGCCCAAAATATGGTCATATTCCAATACATAATTATTGCCGTAGTTGTTGGAGGTGCTATCATCCTTAATAGGTGGTATAATTCACCTAAATACAAAGGTAAGAAAGGTGAAAAAAGAATTCACAATATCCTCATGCAATTGCCAGACTATTATGTAATACTGGATGATATTGTTCTGAAGACGAATAGAGGTACAACGCAGATAGACCATATCATTGTTTCAAGATATGGGGTATTCGCCATTGAGACTAAAAACTATCGAGGGGATATCTATGGAGATGACAATCGTAAAGAGTGGACTCAATTAATTGTCACAGAAGTGACGTATGCAAAGAAATGGTGGAAGACCTATACCTACGTAACGAAGAATCACTTCTATAACCCTGTCAAGCAATCTGTTGGCCATGCCCTTCGAATTAAAGAAGTGGTAGTGAATGCATACCCTAATTTAAAGGTTATTCCGATTGTCGTTTTCACTGGTAATGTCAATCTGAGTAACATTGTAAGCAAGTATCAAGTCATCTACGAGGAGAGTCTTCTAGAAGTGATTCAAGGTTATAAAGCCATTTCTATGACAGATGCAGATGTTCAAAAAATCGTATGTACTCTTGTGAGTAACAATGTTCGACCAGCTGTGAACGATAGGCAACATGTTAAGAACCTTAGGCTTGCAGCACAAGAAGTGCGAACAACAATCATTTCTGGAATCTGTCCGAAGTGTGGTGGTCATCTCGTAGAACGAAACGGTAAGTATGGCACATTCTATGGGTGTTCAAATTATCCTAATTGTAGATTTACGACAAAATGAGTAGTAGCAAAACATACCTTACATGGGCCCTCAATCAAGATGGCGATTTAGTACATGTTGATAAAGTGCCAAATGGTAATGAGTGTGGGTGTGTTTGTCCTCATTGTAAGAGTGCGCTATGTGCTAAAAATGGTGGCGATAAAGATATAAAGGTTCACCACTTCGCCCATTTGAGTGGAGTAGATTGTGTTGGCGCTGTAGAATCAGCTTTGCATAAGATGGCCAAAGACGCATTATTGGAAGCAAAATGTGTTTACCTTCCCAACCGATTTGACGGACGGCAGGGAGAGCAACTTCATTTTTACCGAGTGGAAGTGGAATACTATGATAAAGATACAAGACTACGTCCAGATAGTATTGGATACTATGACGAAAAATGTTTATGGATTGAGTTTAAAAGAACACATGCGGTAGACTCAAAAAAGAGGGGGAAGATTATTTCAGCACATATTGACTGTATTGAGATTGATTTGAACGGATGCCCTCTTGACCCCATTGAAGTAAAAAAATTCATTACGAGCTCGGCAGAAAGCAGAAAATGGATTCGTGACATTAGTGTATCAAATCGAAAAGCTGGACATTCTTCTGGTCCTGGTTATTGTAACAGATACGATGACCATTATGGTGACTATCGCCACGTGAATCGGACCTTTGCAAAAGACGAGAAAGGCCAACTGGTAAATCTAATTCACGACGATGCCAATATGAACGAGCATTTATATTTTTGTTTAGCTTGCGGAAAAGAACTGACTATTGATATTGGTAATGATGGTTCATATCTGTTTACTCACATTGAAGAACAACCACATTGTGAAGATGACATGTATTTGCATGAGGCTGCCAAGGAAATAATATATGCTAGATTTTATGATTCTGATGAATTTGTAATTTCAGTTCCACAACATCATTCATGTAGAGATGGTTCATCTTGTGCTTTTTACAATAAGGCAGAATGCGTCAAAGAATTTCAAATCCCATACGATTTGAAAAAATACGGATATGTTGAGTGCATAAAGGAATACAAGTTTCTAAATGCCAAACACAAATGTGACTTAGTTATTAAACGAGCAGATTCATTCGACCAGGCAATCATATTAAGTATAGACGCTGGGAGTTGTCATGTGGAAGCAACTTCTTTGGACAATAGAATTATAGAACTGGAAGTATACGATGAGGACTCGCTCATAGGATTGCTGGACGAACCTATTGGATATGGTGGTAATGCATCCTTTTTGAATTTTAAGAAGAATAATATCGCTACTGTTGTCCATGAAGAAATTGACCGAGACATTAGTAAGTTTCAACTCTTCTCTAGTGGCAAATATCATTTAGATAAAGTCCCTTGCACCCAGATAAATAACAAAAAAAGGAGTACTATCTATGAAATCATTTTTTCAAATAGTACAATGAATGTGTACGAAGCCAAATATTATGCTTTGCTTATGTGCTACAAAAAAAAGAGAAAAGCATGTTTTTGTGAGTTATGCTTCTTTTGCGTAGAGGTCACAGGTTATGAAATGACTGAAACAATTTGTAAGCGATATAGAACGAAGGGCACACCTCATTATCCTATGCAAACAATGCCTGTGGACTGTCCCCACTTCTCCTTAAATTCCGCTCTGGTGTCAAACATAAAAATGGTATCCAAAGATATTGTAGTGATAGAGAGAGACTTTGATCCAATAAACAGCAAGAATTAAAGCTTCTCAATATAGCGATAATTAGTACCGAAGCTGTCTAATGTCGGAAAAAGATGACACAATTGTCAAAAATGAAAAAAACAAAGAGTCTAAAATCAACACGTAAGATATCTCGCGTCCAGTTGTCTGAATTATAAGGACTGGAAAACAGATATGCTAAATCAAAGAGCCTGTCCTTGAAATGGGAGAGGTGATTGTGGCTAAACCCGTACTCATCATGGCATTGATAGATGGTGTTGATAGTGGCGAGTACACGAATAATGTTTTCCAACTGAATGAGTGGTTGGAGAAGCGTTACGAGACGCCTTGCGCGACTACATCATCGAGCATAAGCTGAGCGATGACCATGAGGGTTGGGGCACAATGGCTGCCGAAGCGTTGGGCTCCCTGACCACTCTCCTACTCTTTGCGGCATAAGGGGGCGGTGACATAAAAAATTGGTGAGACTTGAAGAATTTCTCTTAAATTCGTAGTTTTCTTACGAATTTTAACGAAATTATTTGCATGTTATAATATTATTTATTTCCTTTGCGCTAGAAAATTAATATCAAATGCAATGATTAGAGAATTTTGGGTTGAAAACTTCCTGTCAATAAGAAATCGACAAACGCTCAATTTTGAGACCAAATCCAGAGACGATGAATGGGCTTCTGTCGATTTGGGGAATGGTAAGCGTGTTAACAAATTGGCCGTAATATATGGACCCAATGCTTCTGGCAAGTCTAACATGCTTTATGCTATACAATGTGTTTTTGAAATACTCTTCTATACAAGAAGTAAGCGTACAGATCAAGTCCACGCTCGTAAAGCCTTTGCCTTATGCCAAAACAGCCCGACAAGAATGTATGTTTCCTTCTATGCCAATCGTATTAGATATGATTATTCAATCTCATTCAATCGCGATTGTATTTTTGAAGAGAAAATGGACTGGTATCCAAACGGTGCCAAATCATTATTCTATGAGCGTCACTTTATTTCAGAAGAATCACAAACCGATATAAAGTTTGGGGTTAGTGTTGGAGTTTCAGCCAAAACAAAGGACGTATTTCTACAAAACACATTAAATAATCATTCTGTACTCTCTGTATTTGAAAAAATTGCATTCGAAACAGACGCGAAACCTATTGCAGATCTTTATCTTTGGATGGCATCCTATATGCATGATGTTGCTAATAGCCAGAACGAGTCGCTTACTCGAATCATGCGTACTGCTGAAAAGGATACTCGGATGAAAGATTTTTTCTTGACAATGTTGAAGAAAGCAGATTTCAATATTGTTGATTTCCATACAGAGACCAAGAGTGTAGAGGTTCCTATCGGGGCTCCCATATCTTTGGATGATGGGGCTACGGTTGCACTTGGAGATGAGATGGTGAAAATGGATAAAACAAAAGTGTCATTTACCAGTGAAGCTGGCTCTACGAAATTTGATTTATCATTATCCGAACAATCCAAAGGGACTCAGAAGTTTCTGACTAACTTGTATTTGCTGTATCGTGCTCTTTCTGAAAACCACATCTTTTTGATAGATGAGATAGACTCTGAGATTCATGATGATTTGCTACTTTATTACCTGAACATCTTCTTAATGAATTCAAAAGAATCGCAGCTCATATTTACAAGCCAAGAAACTTCATTATTAAATGAAGATCTGCTCAATACTCACCGTGACTGCGTTTTCTTTGCGGAGAAGAACCATGAAGGCGCATACTCAGAATATACTCGTGCAGACGAATATGGTCTTCACAAGAATCTGTCTCTTTATAAGTCATATCGGAATGGGAGACTGGGCGCGATTCCACAATTAGGCTCACCATTATTATATTTTAATGAAGATGAAAAAGCTTAAAGATGCTATAACAATAATTGGTGAGGGCATTACAGAGTTCTACTATTTCAACTCTGTAAAGGATGAGTATAAGCAGCTCAACTTAAAACCGTCATATCCTAAACATTCAACGAGTTTGATAGATTTAGAGTATGAGATAGAAAAGGCTGTTGACAGAGAATATTCAAAGATATTCTGTGTTATAGATATGGATAACAAAAAGGACGGTGCTGAGAAGAAAGCCTATGAGGACCTTAAACAGAGATTTGAAGGAAAACATTTTATTAAGAGAACGAATTTCAACTATGAGATTCGATTCATCGAAACGGAACGCTGTACAGAATTGTTCTTCCTATTCTATTTTGCTTATACCTCCAAACTTTTCTACAGCCAATCTGATTTGTTGAAGGAATTGAACAAGTATTGCCGGTATGAGAAAAATGAAAGTTTCTTCAAGACGCATAGTTTGCACCAATATTTTCAGAAACAAGGCGGAGACTTCATGGCAGCTTTAGGGAATGCTGCTAAATCAATGAAGGAGAAAGAAGCTGGTCGTGATTACACGTACTCTCAAATGAAAGAGTTGTTTGATGCTTTACACATTTCTCATAGAAATGGCTGAAGCGTGAAGATCGTCGCACAATTGAGCGTGATTGAAATAAGGTATGTTCGCGCGCGTACACGCGAGATTTTGCCCGAAAAAACCTACACACCTACACCAATAGTAGTTAATCAGCAGTAAATAAATCGGATAAGCGGGTGTAGGTTCGGGTGTAGGCAAGCTGAAAAGGTGTAGGTTTTAACATTATTTTGGCCGTTCATACGAAATGGCGCTGGGAGAATGTCATGGTCTGCTTGCCGTGAGAACCGTTTTTTCAACAAACTTTTTCCATTTTCTGCGTGGCGTAAAGAAATAATCGCTATCTTTGTGCCGTGAAAGGACACGAAAGTATATGATTCCAACAATAACAAGATAGCAAACATTCATGGACTTCTGCGCAACACCATACTATCTGATCGTTTTTGCCACTGGTGGCAAAAGGTTTTCTCATAGGTGAGAAAATGTTTTCTCACAGGTGAGAAAAATGTTTCTCACAAGTGAGAAAAAGCAAGTCGTCATGGAGTGCCGGCCCGAAGATAACACTCGAACTAAATAAACAACTATGAAACATCTCCTTCTTGTGATGGCTGCCTGTGTGGCAAGTGTCACGGCCCTCGCGGGCAGAGTAATCACCGACAGTGTCCGGAGCCAGGTGCTCGGCGCTACAGTCAAGTACAACATTTACTTGCCGAACGGCTTTGCGCAGAGCGGCAAGAGCTACCCTGTGGTATATCTGCTTCACGGCTTCACCGACGACTACACGGCGTGGCGCGACAAAGGGCAGATGCAGACGGTGGCCGACGAGCTGATAGAGAGCGGCGAGATCTGCGAGATGATCATCGTGATGCCCAACGCCGGCGGCCCGCGTACGATGGAGACGTGGAACGGCTACTTCAACATGCCGGGTTGGAACTACGAGGACTTCTTCTTCCAGGAGTTCATGCCGCAGGTGGAACAGAAGTACCGCGGCATTGGCGACAAGGGTCATCGCGCCGTCATGGGTCTGTCGATGGGCGGCGGCGGCAGCACGGTCTATGCGCAGCGCCACCCCGACCTGTTCTCATCGTGCTACTGCATGAGCGGTTGGTTGGAGAGCGACGGCGGCAAGCAGCGCGTGGAGGGCGTTGACGACAAGGTGTATCTCGTCAGCCAAGCCGTGAAGAACCATTCCGCGCTGGCATTTGTAGAAAACGCTGACGCTGCCACGGTGGAGCGTCTGCGCACGGTGAAATGGTTCTTTGACTGCGGCGATGACGATTTCCTCTTCGACCTCTCGGTGAAGCTGCACCAGCTCATGCGCGAGAAGCGTATCAAGGATGAACTGCGCATCCGCAACGGTGTGCACAACTGGGAGTACTGGCATCAAGCCATCCGCATAGCCCTGCCCTTTGCCTCGCGCAACTTCAGCAAGTAATTCCGGCACACAGCACTTAAATGATGTTAAAAATTTATGCTTGGGGATGAAAAAGGTCCCAAGCTATTGGTTTTATTTCCAAAAATCGTGATATTTGCAGTATTTTAGAAACAAAACATTCAAAAATGGACTTTCTGACCTTCAGAGAAAGGATGTACCCAATGGGGTGTTTCAACATCAATCAGGTGCTGTTGTGGGAGAAGGATTTCGACCGTAACAACCTGACACGATGGTGCCGACGGGGTCTGCTTACGAAACTTCGCAACCAGTATTATGCGTTTCCAGAATATCGTCAGGTTCCCGATTTCTCACGCTATGTTGCCAACCGCATTTACGCACCCTCGTACATCAGCCTGCACAGCGCCCTGTCATTCTATGGAATGGTACCTGAAGAGGTAGTGCAGCTGACAAGTGTGACTACGCTCAAGACAGCTAAGTTCGACAATGCTTTCGGCACATTCCACTATCAGAACATAAAGACACCGCTTTATTTCGGTTACGAGATTAAGATGATGCAGGACGGGCGGGGGCTGCTGTTTGCCACACCAGAAAAGGCATTGCTCGACCTTCTCTACTTGAACCCCTACTACAAAACGGAACAGGACATGGAAGAACTCCGGTTAGACGAAGATTTCATGCAAAACGAGTTCCGCACGGAACGTCTTGCGGATTATCTCGCAAGAATCGGTAGCAAGACTTTAACTCAAAGAGTCAAACGCCTGCTAAAAACCTATGATCTATGATTGACATTGAATACATACGCAGTTTCTTCCCTGCCACGATTGCCAAAGAAAGCCGTTTTGACCGCTATATGCTGAAGGAGTATCTGCAACTGTTGATACTCGACCATCTTTCAACCACACCTTATATCAATAAGGTGGCGTTCATCGGTGGTACAAATCTAAGACTTATCCAAGGCATCGATCGCTTTTCTGAAGACTTGGATTTCGACTGCAAGGAGTTGAGCGAAGAAGAGTTCATGGCAATGACGGATAGTGTAGTGTCTTATCTGCGCCAGAATAATATTGATGTGGAAACTCGTGACAAGGCCAATCCGAAGCTGACAGCGTTTAGGCGTAATCTCTATTTCCCGGAGATGCTGTTTGACTTGGGACTGACGGGACACAAGGAAGAGCGCCTTTTGTTAAAAGTTGAAGCGCAGGATCAGGGCGTTACATACCAACCCGTTGTTGCCAACATCAACAGGATGGGGTTTTTCTTCAGTGTTCAGGTGCCGCCGTTAGATGTGCTCTGCGCTATGAAGTTCGCTGCCATACTCTCCCGCCAGAAAGGGCGCGACTTTTACGATGCCATCTTTCTGCTGTCGAAGACAAAGCCGAATTTGGATTTCCTGTCTGCCAGAGCAGGGATTTCCTCCGTTGATGAACTCAAAACAGCCATCACTGAAAGGCTGAAGGGCATTGACCTGAACCATAAGAAGCGGGACTTCTCTCATCTGGTTTTCAATGAACATCATGCAGAGAGAATACTGCGGTTCCCTGATGTCGTAGAAGCACTGTGAAATGTTAAAACCAATACATTAAAACTTTCAGTTTACCGCAATTTGCTTAAATCATAAATCTCGCTATCTAACCCGCCTAAAGAAACAACCTAAAACCTCGCGATGTATAGGGAATCGTGGAAATAGTTATGGAAAATAGAAGAAAATTTTATAGTTCAAATTTTAGGGGGAACCCTGGTTTGTGGAGTCAAGATACGTTTGATCAAAGATATGATCATATCTGCGATGTATTAAATATTCACTCAATTATGGATGATGAAGACCTGAAATTTATTATTAAAAACGCTTTTGTCTCACGAATTTATATTTCGCGTAAAGCAGAGAAAAAACTGAGAGCGGAAAAACTAAATAGCCTTCAATCACTTTATAATCAACTTATAGAAGATGGTGTCTTGGATTTGCAGGACGGCAAACATGGTTCTATATTGAGCCCATATTTTGATATATGTAAATTAGGCGATAAAGGTTTGGGTATCAGTATTGAGCATGTAGTTCCAGGTGATGTTTGCAAGCAAGCTGCTCTAAATAGTTTTAGTAGATCTGACTTTGCCAATATTTTTAACAATGCATATATATGTCTTGTTACATCTGACCAAGCAAAGGCTCTAGACAAAAAATGGAAAAGTAATTTACCTCCAAATCCCCAAACAGGTAAACCATTCGACTTTACAAAGCATCCTTTTGCCAGATATGATCAATCACTCGGAGGGGTCGGTATTGAAATTCATGGTTGGAAATTTAAAGATGGCAAACTTGACAAACAACCATAAAAGGATAGGTAAGGCGATTTGAATTTTTCTCCTAATCTTCCTATATTAACCTAAAGTTTAACCTTTCAAACAAAACTCTTATGAAATTAAGAATTAACAAAGACTCTATAAGTGCTAATCAGTCCAAAGAAGGCATACTTCGCGCTAAAGTTGACGTACTTTTAAGAAAGATTGAGGAAATGAGGGAGGAGCTTGAAGAGTTGAAAAATAAGATTTAAACCTCATCTTTTGAATTTGCCTCACAGTCTTTCTATATTATATACATGGAAGTCATCGGTATCATCCTTCTTCTCATCATTGCCTTTGTAGTCCTTGGCCTTCTGGGCTGGGGACTAAAAGGCATTGGGGTGATCTTTGACTTTCTTTGGGAGGGTTGCACTACGAGCATCGGCTGCCTCTTCTGGGTTGTCATCATCCTACTATTCATCGTAGGACTGGCGCTTTGAAGTCCTGTTTACAAAAATCTGCATATTTGTCGTGTTAAAAAAAACGAACGTGATTTAAATTTTTCTGGCATTGTGTCTATATTGTGTTTGTTATGTAAATTGAATGCAATATGTACTACTTACACAATTTTCAGCCCTACATGGATAGCAAGCATCTCTATCCTTGGCGTGTCATCTATCCAATGCAGTTAGAACACATAGAGTTTGCTCCCATCACCATTTTCTATGGTAACAACGGTTGTGGAAAATCCACACTCTTAAATGTTATTGCAGAGCGCATCGGAATAAAAAACAAAACGCAGGGAAATAGCAATGAGTATTTTGAGAACTATGTGAAGAAATGCACATATTCAGGTGATGACGAGATGCCAGAAGACAGCGCTTTCATCCGTAGTGAGGACATTATGGCAGGCATAACCAAGAGACGCGAAAGGTTTGCCCGAATGAAAGCAGAATTGCTGAATGGAAAAATGAGTAAGGATATTAAGGATTATGGAGTTAGCACAAGACTATATCAAAAAGCGCTGACGGCCCCTGACGAAGTAGATCCTTCTGAATATGCTAGGCTGTCGAGATTATCCGATTTTGCCAGCACCCGCTCTGCATTAGCATCGGGCAGCGTAGATTTTATGTCGAATGGCGAGAAGGCTTTGGAGTTCTTTAGGGATCATTTGTTTGAAGATACACTCTATTTGCTTGACGAACCTGAGAATTCGATGGCACCTGCCTATCAGCAGGAACTGGCCAGAGAAATCTCGCTCTTGGCATATCGTCTTCATAGCCAATTCATCATTGCTACCCATTCGCCATTTATGCTTTCAATAGAACATGCCAGAATCTATGATCTGGATGCAAGGCCGGCACGAATGCGGGAGTGGTACCAATTAGAGAATATGCAGACATACTACCAGCTATTCAAGCGGTTTGAAAAAAGATTCGAAGGGAACCATTGATCCTGTCTGAAAAAGTTGAACGATTTATGAAAATCTCTGATGATGTGACTAAATTAGTAAAGAATCATTGACAATAATCACCATGCAAGACTGGAGCAAATATATTGAGATGCCTTATAAAGAGGTGCTGGCGGAACTGATAGCAGAGGGCTATCAGGTAGTGGATGACAGCCTCTTTGCTGGATATAGAAATACAGAACTGCAAAAGGATGACATCAAGATCCAATTGCTTTGCGATCCTTTTGATATGGATGACTTCGAGGAGAAAGAAAGATCAGAAGAAGTATTCAGCTTAGATGATTCCGAATGGGTTGTTGAAGATGTCTTTGAGAATGGAGAATCATATATAGAGGCCAACTGGTAAAAAAGTCACCCTGATTTTTGAATTTTTCTCCAATAGTTACTATATTATCATCGAAAACCAATATAAACGTTAAATATGAAACGAGTATTTATTGACATGGACAATGTGCTGGTGGACTTCCAGTCGGGACTCGACCAGGTGAGTGAAGAAACGAAAGCGGCATACGCTGGCCGTTTGGATGAGATTCCGGGGCTGTTCGCCAAGATGAAGCCAATGCCTGGGGCCATAGAAGCTGTGCATGAGCTGCAGAAGCATTACGACCTGTTCATCCTCTCTACGGCGCCGTGGAGGAATCCTTCAGCGTGGTCGGACAAGGTGGAGTGGGTGACGAAATATCTTGATGACGTGTTCCACAAGCGGCTCATCATCTCGCACCGCAAGGATCTCTGCCAGGGTGATTATCTGATTGACGACCGTGGGAAGAATGGCACAAGTGAGTTCGGTGGAAAATGGATTCAGTTTGGTTCTGAGCAATTCCCTGATTGGGAGAGTGTGCTCAAATATCTGAGCAGTCGTAGATTAGATGAATATATGATAGAAATTGGTAGTTATGATTTGTTGACTCTGGAAGAAGAGTTGACATTGGCCAAGGCCATACAACAGAAAGGACCTGACTGCGAAGAAGCAGAACGTCTGGTAAAAGGTTACTTGCGATTTGTAGTTAGCGTAGCCAATCAGTATCAGAATAAAGGGTTGACGTTCGAAGAACTGATAGAGGTTGGAAACGAAGGGTTAAAAGAGGCTGCTGTGAAATACGAACCGAATGCCGACAGTAAGTTCATCCGCTTTGCCGTTCCGTTGATCCGTCAACACATCCTGCAAGCCATTGAATCGAAGGCTTTATAAAATCTCCGCATCAATGTTTTTTTAGTCCTCGGCCTTCTTGGCTGGGGACTAAATGTTATAGAAAGTGTTAACAAATGATAAAAGGCAGGGCGGTTTTTGAATTTTGGGACGAATGCAACCATATTATAATACGCATAAAGTAAAAAGTAAAAGGTAAAAATTAAAAGATTTACTATCGTATGACGACCCATCTTATGACCACTTTAGAAACAGTTATATTCATATTGGGGTGGAGTACCATGATTGGTATCTTCGATTACCTTGAAAGTAAATAAACGACATTCCATAATATGTCGTAGATTGAGAAGTTTTTTGAAAAAAGTGGAGGTGAACATTAAATTTTTCTGGTGATGGTACTATATTATGTTTGTAATCCCTAAAAAATGATTATGAACTTATGACAAAGAAAGTAGAGACGAAAGTCGTGAAAAGAACGAAAGTAGAGAAACAAATGACGCTGCTGCGAGCCATTGAGCGCATTGTAGATGTGTCGAAGGACTCCAAGCTGAAGGCCGAGGCCAAAGCAGATATGGCAGATGAGGTGCGCTATGTTGCTGAGCGCTACGGCATCACCGAGCGGCAGGCAATCTTGTTCTGCGTATGCATGGAACGAGGCCCGCGACGCGTGGATTACGACGACCTGGCCAGCCACCTGGATGTCAGCAATATCCGCATCCTTAGCTATGCCGAGGACATCGATGCGCTGGTGCGCCGCCGCCTGCTGCGCTACCGCGATGCGAAGGATGAAGACGAGTTCGACATCCCACAGCCCGTCATCAAAGCCTTGAAGCACAACGAGGTGTATGAACTGCCAGCACGTACGGGATTGGACTGCGCAAGCCTCTTCGAAATACTTGACGAGTTGTTCGAGGACCTGAGCGACGATGCCATCACGCCCAATGACCTCATCAGAGAAATCAACACGCTTTTCCAAGATAATCCCCAGGTGTCTTTCGCCAAGCAGGTCAAGGAACTCAGCCCTGGCTCGCAGCAAGATAAATTACTGTTGCTGTTCTTCTGCCATCGGCTGGTGAACAAGGATGATGACGACATCCGCTTTGGGCAGATGGAGGACTGCTTCGTCAACTCTGCCGCTTTCATCAATGCCAAGGGGCTTCTGCGAAGCGGCGAGCACCCGCTGATGCAGAAGAAACTCATCGAGCACCGCTGCGAAGACGGCATCGCTGACACCACTCGCTACAAACTCACCGAGCAGACCAAGCGCACGCTGCTGGCCGAGATGAAGATCAACACCAGCGAAGAGAAGTTGGCAGATGTCATCAAGGCCAAGGACCTGAAAGCGAAAGAGATGTTCTATGTCGAAGAGAACCGGAAACAGGTGACAGAGCTGAAATCGTTCCTCGCTCCCGAGAAATACAATGAGATACGCGAGCGGATGCAGAAGACGGGCTTCCGCACCGGTTTCGCCTGCCTGTTCTATGGTGGCCCCGGCACAGGCAAGACAGAGACAGCATACCAGTTGGCACGCGAGACCGGGCGCGACATCATGATTGTCGATGTACCGCAAATCAAGAGCAAATGGGTGGGCGACTCGGAGAAGAACATCAAGGCGCTGTTCGACCGCTACCGCGAGCTCGTGAAGAAGAAAAGCGCCGAGGGGGCTGCCCCTATCCTACTCTTCAACGAAGCCGACGCCATCATCGGCATCCGCAAGCAGGGAGCACAGAGCGCTGTAGATAAGATGGAGAACTCCATCCAGAACATCATCCTGCAGGAGATGGAGACGCTGGACGGCATCATGATTGCCACCACGAACCTGACGCAGAACCTGGACAGCGCCTTCGAGCGCCGCTTCCTCTATAAAATCAAGTTCGAAAAGCCCGATGCCACCGTGCGCCAGCACCTCTGGCAATCGATGATGCCCACGCTCAGCGATGCCGACGCCCATATCCTCGCCACCGGCTACGATTTCAGCGGCGGACAGATTGAGAACATCAGTCGCAAGGCCACCATCAACGCTATCCTGCACGGCGACGACAGCAACAGCCTCAGCCAGCTCACCGCCTACTGCAATGCCGAACGTCTGGACGGTCAAGCCCCCTCCCGCAGGATTGGATTCTGACGAAGAAATCTCATGCGACATCACAGCCGCATGAGATTTCTTGTTCCTAGTTCAAAACCTTTTTCGCACTTTTTCCCTTATTTTGCTCTTTTCTCTTCTTCTCTTTTCATTTTATTATTGCACTTTTTGTGCCATTTCTTTTGTCCGAATCAGATTATTCGTTACTTTTGTGGCGTGATATCGCTCATGATACGTCAAGAGCCCTTACCTAACGAAACATCCTGAAGCCCCAAATACATGAAAAGAACTAACTAATAGCCTATAATAGGAAGATTCCGAAAATCCTTAAAAGAGTAGGCTATTATTAAGAAGTATCAAAATAAAAACTAAATAAATTAAGCGTATGTATTCAGAACAATTAGAAACCCTCATCAAAAATGTCCTTGCAGATGGGGTTATTACAGACAAAGAACGTGCTGTACTACATAAGAAGGCTGAGGCTGAAGGCATAGATGTTGATGAAATCGATGTCTATATTGAGGGAGAACTGGACAAGATTCGTAACGAACAGCAAAAGGTAAAGTCGCAAGTTTGTAAATGTCCTTCATGCGGAGAGATTATTAATGTTCTAGAAGGCGTCTGTCCAAGTTGCGGTCACATAATGACAGTAGATAAAAATGATTTATTAGAAATATTAGAAAATTTAGAATCGTGCCTCGCAGACTTGAAAGGTTCGACAGACGATCCTGATAAAAAGATAGCATTAGTAGAAAAGCACAAAAGGAAGGCTAAAATGCTATATGGAGATAATCAAAAGGTAAAATATCTCCTGAATGAAATTGATGTAGAATTGGCAACACAAAGGAAGTCGTGGAAGAAGAAGTTCATAAAAAGAAAAATGACCAAATTCTGGTGGGCAATTTCTCTTATATTCATTGTGGTAGCATACTTTATAGGTATGTTCTGCTATCACACAGTTTTACAAATTGAAGTCAAATACGAGACGACGAAGTTTATTAAGCAGATAGAATCCTTGGAAGAGCCAACTCCCCAGAACATTGAAAACGTATATCAGGCCTTTAAAGACTTCAAGAATAACGATAATATAAGAGAAATACACAATCCTTGTAATTGGTTGGGATGTGATTATCTACAATGGAATTGGGGTTATACATGTCCTGTACAAGCCACAATGTGGCATGGAAAAGAGAGTATAGCAAATAAACTTAAAGCATACGGACGTAAGGTTGCTCGTGCGTACATAGAAAAGTATAAACTTGATGAACAGATAGCCCGTAAAACCGCCCACATAGAAGATGAAGTTTATAATCCAGACGAACAAAAAAAATACTATGCTCATTTTGGAGTGGCGACGGATTCTGAAAGAAAAAAATATGCGGAACTTTCAAGAATGTTAATACCCATAAAAGACATTATTCAAGAATTCTGTGGCTTTAGTAGTGGTAGCATGTCTGACTTTTTTGAATAAACATAGTGCATAACCGACTTCTTAAAGTAGGCTCAAAAATGAAAGAGAGAAACACGTATATTAACAATTCACATCATGGGACTATTCAGTAGAGGAAAGAACGGTGGAATGATGAATGTCATTCGCTGTGACGAAGAAGAATATATTGTGTGGAAATGGCGGCCTGAAGGACAGGACGTGAATTCCACAAGTAGAGAAAACAGCATCCGATATGGCAGTTCGCTACGTGTGAAGGATGGCGAAATGGCTGTGTTTGTCTATAAGCAAAAAGGTGGGCAGACACAGGACTTCATCATGGGACCATACGATGACACTATCAAGACTGCCAACTTCCCTGTGCTCAGTAGCATAGTGGGTATGGCGTTTGGTGGGGAGTCACCTTTCCAAGCAGAAGTGTATTTCATCAATTTGCAGAGTAACAACCAACTGCGCTTTGGCGTGCCCTTCTTTGATGTATTCGACCCGCGTCTGCCTGATCATGGTGTGCCAATGGCTGTACGCGGAACGATGACTTTCAATATCACCGATTATCTGAACTTCATCAAATTGAACCGTCTGGTAGACTTCAACCAAGATCAATTCATGAAGCAGATAAAAGATGCTTTGACGAAGTATGTAAAGGGAGTCGTCCTGAATGTGCCCCGCGAAATGGGAATACCTGTGGTGCAGATGGAGACGCAGATATTAAACATCAATGCAAAAATTGAGGCATTCCTTAAACCCCGCATTGAAGGAGACTTTGGTGTAAACCTGAAAGCTTTCGATATAGGCGCGCTGGAGATTGATAAAGATAGTCCTTATTATAAAGAACTACGTCACTTGACAGCAGAGAATACAGGAAAGACGATGGATGCCCAAACCGATACCAACATCAAAAACCTGCAAGATACTCAGCAAATCAATGCCGCCAACATGGAAGAAACGCTTCGCATACAGCGCGAAGAGATGCAAAGGGCACAACGTCTGCAGACAGAAACCAACTTCATGGGAGCTTTCGGAATGGAGCAACAAGCCGAGATTCTCAAGACAGGCGCTCAGAGCCTTGGCCAAATGGGAAACATGGGCGGTGGAGGCGGAGGCACCAATCCAGCAGGTATGATGACAGGCATGATGGTAGGTGGCTCTTTAGGTCAACAGATGGCAGGCATGATGCAGAACATGGGGCAGCATATGCAGAATGCCATGAATACACCTCCGCCTGTTCCCAATGTGCAGTATTATATTTCCTTCAACGGTGCTCAGGCAGGTCCCTTCACCATCCCCAAACTGACAGAGATGGTGCAAAGTGGACAGATGACTGCACAAACCTACGTATGGAAACAGGGTATGGCAAACTGGGAATTGGCAGGTAATGTGCAGGAACTTGCTGCGCTATTCACAACGCCAGGTAACACACCTCCACCTCCTCCACCACCAAACATATAATAATATACGAACCTTAAATAATAGACAGTTATGGACGATATGAGTTGTTCCTACATTGACCGATTGGTAGATTTCGGTCTTGGTATGGGAGTTGCCAACCAGATGGTAGGCATTATGAACCAGTATATGCGCACAATGGACATCCCAGGTTCTATCAAAAGTATGCCCAAACCTCTTGCGCAAATGTACTATGTTGCTATTGACGGACGTGCCGTAGGCCCCCTTAACGATAGCGAAATGGCAAACATGATATATATGAAGCGAGTAAACAAGGATACTTTAGCATGGATGCCAGGCATGACGGCATGGAAACCTATTGAACAGGTACCTGAGATACTGAAGTTCGTAGTTCTGGCACCACCGGCATTACCTAACCCTTAAACCATACGATTATGAAAGCCAACATATTTCTTACACTTATCAGCCTGATTCTTGCAGGTTTGATAGGTTATTGGGTGTTCAGCAATGCAGAAGGGAAGGAGCAGGATATGCTGTGCGGTATCTGCAGTACTGTTTGTTTCCTTGCGACACTAATTCCTGCTATAGGTCTACGTTACGAATCTGACAGGATTGGAACCAACATACGAGTGTTATCTGGTTTGTTTTTCATAGCCTTCCTTATCAGTCACTTTTATTTTGCCAACTATGGTATAAAAATGCCGTTGTATGTGATATTAAATGGTATTCTTCTAGTTGTTTATCTTGGAATATTTTATAAGATTCAGGGTTTAAAGGACATATAAAGGAAACTAATGGCTGTAGTAGGAATCATAGGTAAGGTCAGAAGATGCTTTCTTCTGTTCACCCTGCTATGTTCGAATTGCGCTATCTTACCTACAGCGGCACAAGCAACTACAGAGATTGATATCCCACTCTCCATAGGGAAGAAGGCTGAGCAGATTCTCTATCGACATGGATATGTGGTATCGTACAATAAAGATACTAGAACTCGGTTGCATCTTCTGGGTCTTCATGGCATTTCTATTGCTCATAGGATTGGCTATGTAGAAAAAGAAAGATCTCTTTAAATTTCTCTTCGAAAGTAACTGTATTAAGAACCATAAGAAAATAATTTTGTTAGAAAGAAACATTTTGGGTATTAAGAATAGCCCTATTTATCAAGAGTTAAAAGGCTACTATAGTCAATCTACAATTTTCAGTGCTTTAGGCATTGAGCGTAACGAGAACAGACATAGCGCATTCTTATGTTGGTTACTTGATCCGAAGTCAGACCATCAATTAGGCGTTGAACCCTTGAAAAAGTTCTTGGCTTTATATGCAGTGGTCAACGAGAAAATAGATGATGAATTAAGAGCTGCTTTTATCACAGGGCGTTACAATCTGGAAGATATCCAAATGGAAAGAGAGTTGTCGCTATCAAGATTCTGTGATGATGAAAGTCGTTTGCATTTGAATGAAAAGCAGAAGAGACTTGATATTTGGTCAGAGTTCTCAGTGTCAATTCCTGACAGTAGTGAACCTCGCAAGATTGCCTTGGTTATAGAGAATAAGATTTATAGCAAAGAGGGTAAGAGAGAGAACATTTATCAGACAGATGTTTACCATGACTGCTTGAGTAAGTATTATGCAGACCAAACTTTGCTGGAAGTATTCCTTACTCCTAATAATGAAGGAGCAAACTGTCCGGATTTCCTTCATCTTACGTATCAACAACTATTAGATGATGTGCTGCTTCCTTTGGCGTCAATGGCAAAAACGGAACATGCTAAGCTCTTTCTCAATGACTATATACGTAATCTTGGGAAACCTGCCATGAATGATGACGATGATGAGAAAAAAGTAAAGACTTATTCCATTTTGGCTACCTCAGAACTTGAACGAAAGAAATTGCAGCAATTACTGGATACTGAGGGGATGAAAACCATTATAGAGAAAGCTCTGTTTGCTGTCTATGGAGAACAAGCAAAGAACGTTATTGGCAAAGAGAGAATGAAACGGAATAAGGAGAGTATAAAGACATACGAGACCATAGTGCTAACAGAATTTTGGAATGACAATACACATATTCTGAAAGCAATGCTGTATAACCTTGAGATATTCCCTGAAGGCAAGAAAGAAGCAATAGAAAAAATATTCAAGGAAAGCAATCGGGATACTAGCAAATATGTCGTTGAAAAGAAGTGTGGGGACCAATGGGTCGTTGCAGACGCAAATTATAATAGACCTCTTGCCAAAGGGCGTGCTGCTTGCGTGTTCTTTGCCCAATGGATGGCTATGAATGAAGAAAAATTCACATTGCAACAAGTACGAGATGTTTTTCCTCTCACTCTCAATGAGTATTATAAGAATAGCAGTTGGAATTTCATAGATACGCTTATCTTTGGAAGCGATTCTGAATCATTAATGGCCAATGCCGTCAACATAGCAGGGCAACAGATAGAGCTTGCTAGCGACAAATGGGATTTCTATCCAATAAAATATACCAACAATGGTAAATGTGGCTGGGGATACCTCAAAGACGGTAATTATGCCATTATGCCAAAAATGTGGCGTAAAGAAGACTTCCAACGACTACTTAATCACATCGATGCCCATCCCGAACTCTTTAGCGGATTACGTATCCGGCAGATCTAATGCCAAAGGAGAAGTATATGAAAGAAGTTGCGGAATGATTTGAATTTTTCTTGCTAACTTCCTATATTATAGAACAACCTAATAAAACATCATTGTTATGACACAGATAAAGATTTTCAATGGGACTACCTATGAAGGGTCTAG
This sequence comes from uncultured Bacteroidales bacterium, assembly GCA_902779845.1. Classification (GTDB taxonomy): domain Bacteria; phylum Bacteroidota; class Bacteroidia; order Bacteroidales; family Bacteroidaceae; genus Physcousia. Next base: position 72,455 of record CACZCZ010000002.1, read on the forward strand.
CGCTGGTCCTTCAGCTCCGACTATTGACAGCCTTACCGAAAAAGTCAATGAGTTTCTTGCAGAAAACGATGGCAAGATAACAATTAAAGACATTAAATACACTGTTCAAAGTCCAAATCCTCATCAAATATTAAATCTTGGTATTAAGGTGTGGACTATCATGCTGATATATGAAACCTTCTGAATGGAGGTTATCGGTATCATCCTACTGCTCATCATTTCCTTTATAGTCCTTGGCCTTCTGGGCTGGGGACTGAAAGGCATTGGTGTGATCTTTGACTTTCTGTGGGAGGGTTGCACTACGAGCTTCGGTTGCCTCTTCTGGGTTGTCACCATCCTACTGCTCATCGTAGGACTGGCGCTGTGAACGAATTAAAGAATTATGCAAGACTGGAGTAAATATATTGAAATGCCTTTGATTCCGAATGGATTGTTGAAGATGTCTTTGAAAACGGAGAATCGTGCTTTGACCGAAGCGGACGGTAAAACCTTCAAGCTGATGACTGAGAAACAGGAACAGCTATTTTTGGAAAAAGTGAAGGTGATCTTTAAATTATTCTGGCGATGTAACTATATTATGTTTGTAATCCCTAAAAAAAATTTGATTATGAACTCTACCACCATCACCACCCACAACACCAAAAAATTTAACAAAATCCTCTCACTCCTCACCACCCTCCACCCTCATCTCTCTATCCTACCCTCTCCTACCACCAACTCCATCACCTTCTTCACCAACTCCACCCTCCAATCCAACCTCCTCTTCTCCCATCTCACCAACCTCCTTCATCTTAAACCCCTTCATCCCTCCTACGCTCTTGCAGCGTAGAGGGGTGCAATGCCGAACGTCTGGTATCTCGTCAGCCAAGCCGTGAAGAACCATTCGGCACTGGCATTTGTAGAAAACGCAGACGCTGCCACGGTGGAGCGTCTGCGCACGGTGAAATGGTTCTGTTAAAACCTACACCTTTTCGGCTTACCTACACCCGAACCTACACCCATTTAACCACCTGATACTAAGCGCATGACGACATGCGGGTGTAGGTATGTAGGTTTTTTCGGGGAAAATCACTTACGCGCGCGTGCGCGCGAAACCTTATTTACTTTTGCTTGGAGTAGCGCTTAATCAAGTTGTAAGCGCCATAGAGGCCGTACTCGCCGGCTTGTGAGAGGTCGGAGAGGCCGCGCTGGACCTGACCGTCGAGGATGGAGGCGAGGCCACGGTTGTAGTAAGCATCAGGGAAGCGGGGGTCGATGTTCAGCGCCTTGGTGTAGGCTTCGTATGCCTTCACACGCTCGTGCTTGGCGAGGTAGATGTTACCCATGTTATACCAGGCGTAGGCGAAGTCGGGGGCGAGCTTGACGACACGCTCCAACTCGTCGAGAGCACGGCTGTAGCCCATCTGGGTGGCCAGCTGGCTGGCATCGGCACTGGCGGCTTCCACCTGGCGGCAGTGTACCTGTGCCTGCATGAAGGATATCATGGGATCCGTGTCGTCGAGGGCTGCCGCACTGTCGAGGTCTGCAGATGCTGAGTCGAAGTCGCGGACGTGGTAGTAGGACAAGGCACGAGCCATATACAGCACGGTGGAGGGCTTGGAGGTGGATTCCAACATCGTGGTGAGGCGCTTGATGACAGCAAAGTGCAACTGCAGGTTGTTGTTCTCCAACGAAGGCTCGGTGTTGGTGAGATAGACGGGAAGTCCCCATTTGGCACGGGCGTTGAGCTTATCCAACAGACGGTGGAAGGGGATGTAGCGGTTGGTGGGGCTGACGGTGCGATGCTGGCTGAGGACGAAGATGGACTGCGGCTGCAGATCGACCTGGCGGTCCTGCACCTTGCCGCGATAGGCGCTGGTGTATTCGCGTTCGGGTTCGCTGGTGTCGGCCTCCACGAGACTGGCGTAGTCGTTGATGTTGCGCTCGCTCTTCTTGCGCGTCTTGGAGGGTTTGTGCTTGATGCCGGCACGGGCATCGGTGCGGGCTTTGATGATGCGGAATTCATCGCGCTCGGCACCGTAGGTGTCGCCCAGCTTGCGCCGGATGGCAGCGCGCTGCTGGTAGCCGATGAGGAAGTCGGGGTAGGCGTCGAGGACTGTGGTGATGTCGCGCAGGGCAGCACGGTAGTCGCCGGTCTGATCCAGCAGCAGGGCACGGTTGAAGAGGGCTATCATGTTGTCGGGCTCCACGGAGAGGACGAAGTTGAAGTCCTCGATGGCGGCGTTGTCCTCGCCCACCTGTGCACGCAGCAGACCTCGGTTGAAGTGTCCGAGATAGTTGCGGGGCTCTATCTCAAGGGCCTGGTCGTAGTCGGCCATCGCGCCACGCAGGTTGTTCTGGTGGAAGCGGGCGAGGGCGCGGTTGACATAGTTGCCGGCGATGCGGGGGCGCTGGAGGATGGCTTTGTCGATCTCGCCTTCTGCCTGGGCATACTCGCCGCGCTGCAGGCTGATCATGGAACGCATGGTCCACGCCTGAGCATCGAAGTCGTCGAGCACGAGGGCTGAATCGACGAGCGCCAGACAGCGCACGGTGTCGCCCTGCTGCATGGCGACCTGTGCCTTCATGGTCATATTCTCTGACTCACGCGGCCAGTAGCGAATCATCTGGTCGATGGCTGAATCGGCGTGCGCATAGTCCTTGAGTTCGAAATAGCAGAGCACCAGGTTGTGCCAGCTGCCTTTGTTGCGGGGCTCGATGTCAATCACCTTGCGGTAGTCGGCAATGGCACCCTCGTAGTTGCTCATGTTGACGCGGCAGAGGCCTCGCAGCTGGTAGCTGTCCGAGACATAGGGATTGCGCTCCAAGCTCTCTGTGCAGTCCTGCTCGGCGCCCGTGAAGTCCTCGAGATAGAACTTGGCCAGTCCGCGGAAGAAATAGGGCTCATGGAGATAGGGCTTGGCGGCGATGACCATGTTAAAGCGCTGGATGGAGAGCACATAGTCCTCGTAGTAGAGTGCATTGCGCCCCATCATCATCACGCGGTCGGTGTTGATCTGAGCTGAAGAATGAAAGATGAAAGAGTGAAAAATGAAAAATAAGAAGATGTAGCGCAAGCAGGAACGCCCGAGCCAGCAAGACCTCAGAAAGAAACTTTTATTTTTCATTTTTCACTTTATCGCTTTTCACTCTATCACCTCTTCACCTTCACTTTGTAGTCACAGGAGAAGCGGCCTTTGAGGAGGTCGTTGAGCTTTCCCTTGATCATCTGCTTGCGGATGCCAACGATGTGGTCGGTATAGACCTTGCCGTCGAGATGGTCAAATTCATGCTGCATGACACGGGCAAGATAGCCGTCCACCCATTCGTCGCGCTCCTGGAACTCTTCATCTAAATAGGAAACGCGCACGCGTGTGGGCCGCTTCACGGTCTCGCTCATGCCGGGCAGCGACAGGCAACCCTCGTCCATTGACTCCTGGTGGCTCTTGTCGTACTCCTCGATGTAGGGGTTGTAGAACACGTGACGATAGCCGTCGTACTGCGGATAATCTTCCTTGATGGGATTCAGGTCGATGACGACGACGCGCACAGAGCGTCCTACCTGAGGCGCTGCGAGGCCGATGCCTCCGCTGCGGTCAAGGGTGTCAAACATATCCTGCACGAACTGCGCGAGTTCGGGGTCTTCGGGGTTGATGTCTTCGGCAACCTTGCGAAGCACGGGCTGGCCGAGGGTGTAGATGGGGAGAACCATGTTATTTTACATTTTGACAATTTACGATTTACGATTTAACTGTTCCATCCATCCTTGCAGGATGATGGTGGCGGATATCTCATCGACGAGGGCTTTGTTCTGACGTGCCTTGCGGCCGATGCCGCTGTCGAGCATGGCGCGGTGAGCCAGCACGCTGGTGAAACGCTCGTCGAATAATTCGACAGGTATTGAGGGCAAAAGTTTACGCAGCCGGTTGACAAAAGGTGTGATGCGACGCATATTCTCGCTGTCCTCGCCATTCATCTGGCGGGGGTGCCCAACGATGATGCGCTCCACAGGTTCGCGACGGACATAGTCCAGCACGAAAGCTTCCAAGTCTTTCGTGGCCACGGTGGTAAGACCGTTGGCAATGAGCTGCAGGGGGTCTGTGACCGCTATGCCTGTTCGTTTCTGTCCGTAATCGATTGCCAGGAGACGCATGTTTTGGGGTTGTGGGTTGAGGGTTGAGGGATGAGGGAAGAGGGTTGTAATAAAAAAACAGGGGTTAGCTTCACAGCCTACCCCTGTCGAAATTCTTACATATATTCACTTTACCAAAAAGAAATGCCTTATTTACGTAGCAGCCATGCATCCGTGTACTGAGCGCGGAGTGTGTTGCGGCTCTGTACGGCGCTGTTGAGGTCATCGAAGGTAGATGCAATGACGCGGTACATGCCCTGAGGATTCATGGCGAGCTGTGCGGCGTAGCCTTCACCGTTCAGTTTCTTCTGAAGGGCCTCGGCATTAGCCTTGATGCTGAAGCTGCCCACGACGACGCTGAAGGCCTTCAAACCGGCGCCGCTCACGAGGGTGAGGTTCTCGGTGCGAGTGCTCTCGTTCGTCACGGGAGTAGTGGTCACAGTCTGTACAGGAGCAACGGTAGTGGTCGGTGCCACGACAGCTGTCTGTACGGGAGCTTCGGTTGTTGTCTGCTGTTGCTTAGCTTTCTCATAAGCTTTCTTGTAAGCACTTTCACTGCTCTTGCAGGAAACCATAGACATTGCTACACATACGGCAGCACCCAAAACGAAATAGTTTTTCATTAGTTTTTACTCCTTATAAAAAGATTGAACAATAATTTCGCCACAAAGATACAACAAAAAAGCAATTCGTGGTGCGCTTTTAAGCACAAAAAACGTTAAAAACGAGCATTTATACCTCATTTTTTTATTTTTTTTGCAAGAAATAGCCCTTTTAGCCAAGAAAAGAGCTATATTTGCACAATCAAAAGCTATTATTAACCCGACAGCGATACGAATCCTGTCATCAAAACCAAATTAACAATGAAAGCACTGAATTATTTCATCACATTCGTAGGCGGTGCCCTCGTAGGCGCTGCTGCTGGAATCCTGTTGGCCCCCGAGAAGGGCGCAGACACCCGTGAACGCATCGTTGAAGCTCTCCGCAAGCGCGGCATCCGCCTCAACCGTAAGGAGATGGACGCTCTCGTGAACGACATCACCGAAGAACTCGGCAACGCTGAAGAGACTGCATAATAATGAGCATCGAGAACGAACAGACCACCGCCCGCGTGAGTCGGCTCTTTGAGCAGATTCGCCGCTACTTCGCGCTGCAGAAGGAGTACCTGAGCCTCAACGGTGTGGAGATGCTGACGCGTCTGTTCACGGCCATCGTTCTGGCAGTCATCCTGATTCTGGTAGGCTTCCTGGTGATTCTCTTCGGATGCTTCGCTCTCGCCTACTGGATTGGTACACTGCTGGACAGCACCGTGCTGGGCTTTGCCATCATCGCCGGCGTAATGCTGCTGGTGGCTTTGCTGGTGTGGGCCAACCGTATGTCATGGATTGTGCAGCCCACCACGCGCTTCATGATTGGACTCTTCGCCACCAAGGTGGTGACCCCAACGCTGGAAGGTGTGATGACGGTAAAAGAAAACACCAGCCAGCAAATCGAAGCACAGGAGCAGGAGATGCGGGAGACGGCCAACGCCATCTTCACGCCTGCCGCCGCTGCCCAGAACCGCTGGGAGATGGCCACCAACCTGCTGCACAACGGCATGACCATTTTCCGCGGTGTGCAGATTGGCCTCAGCGTCGTCTCTGCCGCCCGTGCCGTCTTCGGACTCGGACGCAAGCGCCGCAGATAACTCATAAAGGAAAAAGGAAAAGGGGGCCGTGATTGTCACAGCCCCCTTACTTATTTCATATTCTAATATTATTCCCAGTAGAGGATTTCCTTGTTGATGTTCCATTTGTGGTCCTTCGGGAAGTCGTCGCCCTCCCATGCTTTCTTCGAGGTCCACTTCTGCGGCTCGTCGGTCCAGAAAGGATCGTCGGCGGGCAGACCCAGCGGCATGAAGGCGAGGCTGGTCATGTAGAGCGAGCCATTGTTCGTGTACCAGTCAGCCACATTGGGGTGTGAGCCCACGAAGCCAATGGTCAGGTAACCATCCTCGGTGAAGTTGGTCTTGCCCTTGCCCTCGAACATTCGTTTCATGACAGCGGTGATGCCAGCACGAACCTGTCCGTTGGTGAGTTCCTTGGGAAGTTGTTTCATCCAAGCCAACTGAGCCAGGGGCTGCAGCACGGCAAGACGGTAAGGAATGGAACGGCCCACGACGGGGAAGGTTCCCTCGGGAGAGATGAAGCGCTCCAGGATGACGGCATACTTCTGCATACGCTCCGTGACAACACCCAAACGGCTCTTGGCACCATTGCGCTTGTCGCCATGGGAACGGATGAGGTAGGTGTTGTTGGGTTGCTTGGCAGAGATCATCTGCAGGCACTCCACATACATCGGCTGGATGACATAGGCGTTGTAGTAGTCAAAGGCAAAGCTGGGACCGTCGCTGTAGAGGCCGTCGCCGATGTACCACTCTTCCACCTTGCTCATGGCCATCTTGATGCGAAAAGCATCATACTGGCCACCGGCATACATCAGGAAGCTCTCTTCCATGCCGCAGAACAGCAGCCAGTTGGTGTAAGGCGGATCGTAGCGGCGCAGGCCCTGGAGTTCCTTGATGTAGCGTGCTTTCGTGAGTGAGTCGAGGGGTTCCCATAGGGCTTTGTAGCCGCGGAACAGGCTCTCAACGACATAGGCAGCATCGACAAGGGTCTGTCCGCCACTGGTCCAGCCCAGATAGTCGGGGCTCTCGGGATCGACGGCATTCTTATAAGCTTTCAGCGCCCACTCGCGCAGCTGCTTGCGCTTCAGCCCCTCGGGGGTGTCGTCGTCGGGCAGCGTCAGCCAGGGAGCGATGCCGGCCATCAGGCGGCCGAAGCACTCCATGTAAGCCACTTTCTTGTCGCGGTTGTCCCATGTCGGTGACAACTCCAGCTTCATGTTCTTCTGCAGTGTGCCGTTGGCCATGTTCTCCAGCACGGGAGCGGCCATGGTGTAAGCCAGTTCTGCCCAGTAGGCACGATCACTCTGGCCGTCGCCCAGCGGGTTCGCAGGTTGTTTCTTGGGTTTGGCAGCCATTGCACCTAAAACCAGCAGCGCGGCAGCCATCGTCATTAGAATCCGTTTCATCATATTATTTTTTCATTTTCACTTTTCACTTTTCATTTTTCACTTCACACCGGAGGCTTCCCCCTCGCCCTTTGGAGAGGGGGTTAGGGGGTGAGGTCTCACTCTTTGTCTTTGCTCTCCTCCTTCATCTCCCCCGTGATGGTGAGGCGCACGGTAGCCGTCTCCTTGCCATTGGTTCTCACGGTGATGTTCTTGGTGAAGCGGCCGGGGAACTTGCCCTTGCCGTTATAGGTGACTTCAATCTGTCCGCTCTCGCCTGGCTTCACAGGCTCCTTCGTGTAGGTAGGCACAGTGCAGCCGCAGCTGGCGATGGCCTGATTGATGATGAGGGGGGCGTCGCCCACATTGGTGAACTTGAACACACACTTCACCACAGGATCATTGGCCGAGAAGGTGCCGAAGTCGTGGTTCAGGGTCTCGAACTTGATTTCAGCTCTCTTTTCTGTCTGGGTCGTGGTCACGTTCACCGTTGTCTTCTGGGGTTCTGTGGCCTGTAGGCTCATGGAAGCAACCATAAGCGATAGGATTAACAATGTCTTTCTCATGTCGTTTTCTATCTTTTGAATACATTTAGTACATATTTCGCGGGCAAATTTATAACCTTTTCACGAATTATTAAGCATTTAGACTCAAAAAAAGCGTGAAAAAGGCCCTTTTGTGCGCAGAAATGCCTAATTTTGCACCATGATACTCTACAATACAACTTATCAGATGCCTGAAACGGACGCTCGCAACTTCGTCATCTGGGTTCATGAAGTGATGCTGCCGCGCGTGAAAGATTTCGGCCACATGAAGAATGGGCGCCTCTCCCGAATTCTCTCCCACAAGGAAGAGGGCACAGAGTGTTTCGCCCTGCAGTTTGAAGTTGAGAGCACAGCCCGCCTGCACTACTGGTTTGTGAAACAGGGCAAGGCGCTGGGCGAAGAGCTCCTGAAGACTTTCGACAACCGCGTCATCGGCTTCTCAACGATGATGGAAGTGATTACGGAGGAGTAGTTTCAAGATTCAGGATTCAAGATTCAGGATTCAGGATTCAAGTTTCAAGTGGAAGCAGAACGCATCATATTAGGTATTGACCCGGGCACCACGATCATGGGTTATGGCGTCATCAAAGTCACAGGCCGCAAGGCTGAAATGGTGACGATGGGCGTCATCGACCTGCGCAAGTACGCCGACCACTACCTGAAGCTGGGACGCATCTTCGAGCGTATCACCAGCATCATCGAGGGTTATCTACCCGACGAGGTAGCCATTGAGGCTCCGTTCTTCGGGAAGAATGTGCAGTCGATGCTGAAGCTGGGACGCGCACAGGGCGTGGCCATGGCCGCCGCCATCAGCCGGCAGGTGCCTATCCACGAATATGCCCCGATGCAAATCAAGATGGCCATCACGGGACAGGGCGGCGCCTCGAAGGAACAGGTGGCCTACATGCTCAAGCAGATGATGAAGATTCCCGATGATGCCATGCTGCCCTGGCTCGATGCCACCGACGGTCTGGCGGCTGCCTACTGCCACTTCATCGAGAGCTCACGCCCGACAGTTGCCGGAGGTGCTAAGTCCTGGAAGGAGTTTGCACGCAAGAACAAAGATAAGATTCACGGGCTGGAAGGGTGAAGAAGCAACGTTTTTATTATACTGATTTGTGAAACGCGCTGTCATACATATAGAAAATGGTGTGCCGCGTCATCCCGACCACCGGATGGCGGAGCCTGTCACCCTCGACATCTATGAGGGAGAGCAGGTGGCCATTCTCGGCCCCAACGGTTCGGGCAAGACACGCCTGGTGGAGATTCTCACAGGTCGCTGGCCTCTGCTCTATGGCAACGAGGTGAGATACGACTTCGGCGATGACAACAACCGCCTCGTCAGCGAGAACATCAAAGTGATGACTTTTCGCGACAGCTACGGAGACGCAGACACCACCTACTACCTGCAGAAGCGCTGGAACCAGCATGACATCGACGAGGACACGCCGATGGTGAACGGGCAGCCGCTCATCAGCCTCTCCAGTGGCGAGCTGCGCAAGTACCAGTTGCAGCGCGCACTCCTCTCCCACCCTCGCCTGCTCATCCTGGACAATCCCTTCATAGGCCTCGACACCGAAGCACGCCAGCAGCTGCGCGACACGCTCGAACAGCTGATTCGCGAAGAAGGGCTGCAAGTCATCCTGGTAGTAAGCCGCAAGAAAGACATTCCCAACTTTATCACAAACGTGATAAAAATGAAAAATGGGAAATTGGAAAATGAAAAATACACATTACCGGAATCCGCTGAAGAGCAATCATGTTCGACCGACAATCGTAAAACGGATTCTTCACTTTCCACGCCTTCACCTTTCACGCATACAATCCTCCGCTTCTCCCACGTCACCATACGCTACGGCGAACGCACCATACTGAAGGACCTGAACTGGACCGTGCACAAAGGCGAGCGCTGGGCGCTCTCGGGCAAGAACGGCTCGGGCAAGTCCACGCTGCTAAGCCTTGTCTGCGCCGACAACCCGCAGGCCTATGCCTGTGACATCGAGCTCTTCGGACGCCGCCGCGGCACAGGCGAGAGCATCTGGGACATCAAGCGACACATAGGATATGTCAGCCCCGAGATGCACCGCGCCTACCTGAAGGACCTGCCAGCCATCGACATCGTGGCCAGCGGACTGCACGACAGCGTAGGCCTCTACGTGCGGCCACGCCCGGAACAGCGCGCACAGTGTGTGGCGTGGATGCAACGCTTTGGCATCGCAGAGCTGGCCGACCGCCCCTTCCTGCAACTCAGTAGCGGCGAGCAGCGCCAGTGCCTGCTCACGCGAGCCTTCGTGAAGGAGCCGGACCTGCTCATCCTGGACGAACCCTTCCACGGCCTCGACGATGAACGACGCCTGCAGGCCACCCACATCATTGAAGACTACTGCCAGAAGCCCGAGGTGACACTCATCATCGTCTCGCACTACGCCGATGAGCTGCCACACGGCATCACCCACAGCCTGGAACTGAAAAAGCCCTGTTGAAACGTGTCAACAGGGCCTATTTATAAATAGGAACGCGCGCGAGGCGTCACCTACAAAACCACGCTTACTTCTTAGCCAGCAAGTCGCGGATTTCGGTGAGGAGTTCTTCCTGTGTGGGACCGGCCGGAGCAGCGGGCTCTTCGGGAGCGGGAGCTTCCTTCTTCTTCGTGGCAGCATTGATAGCCTTGATCATGCAGAAAATACAGAAGGCCACGATCAGGAAGTCGATGGTGTTCTGGATGAAGTTTCCGTACTTCAGCACAGCAGCATCCTCGCCTTCGCCAATCTGGAATGCCAGCGTCGTGAAGTCAACATTGCCGGTGATCATACCTACAAGAGGCATCAGCACATCGTCCACCAAAGAGGATACGATTTTACCGAAAGCGCCGCCGATGATAACACCGACTGCCATGTCCATCACATTACCTCGCATTGCGAAGTCTTTGAATTCTTGAATAAAATTTGCCATAATTTTGATTATTTTAGGGGTTTCATGGCGCGAATATAAAACAAATTTTGTACTTTTGCCGCGTAAAACGAGAAAAAATGTCCAAAAAGACCCAAAATTACCTCATTTTAGTGCTTGCAGCCCTACTTTTTGCCGCTTGTAAGAGTGCTGAATATTGTAATTGCGGGTAAAAATGAGACTCTCGTTCGTGTAACCAAAAAGAAACATTATTCAACCATCTTTTTATTCATTCTTTAAACAACAAAAAAAGAAAATGACAAAAGTTGCAATTAACGGCTTTGGCCGTATTGGTCGCCTCGCTTTCCGTCAGATGTTCGAGGCTGAAGGTTATGAAGTAGTCGCTATCAACGACCTCACCAGCCCCAAGATGCTGGCTCACCTGCTGAAGTATGACACCGCTCAGGGTGGTTTCTGCGGCAAGTTCGGCGAGAACAAGCACACTGTTGAAGCTGGCGAAGACTACATCGTCGTCGATGGCAAGAAGATCACTATCTATGCTATTCCTAACGCTGCCGAGCTGCCTTGGGGCAAGCTGGACGTTGACGTCGTTCTGGAGTGCACAGGTTTCTATACTTCTAAGGAGAAGGCTTCTGCTCACCTGACCGCTGGTGCTAAGAAGGTTGTCATCTCTGCTCCCGCAGGCAATGACCTCCCCACCATCGTTTACAACGTGAACCACAAGACCCTGACTCCCGCTGACACCGTGATCAGCGCAGCTTCTTGCACCACCAACTGCCTGGCTCCCATGACGAAGGCTCTGAACGACTTCGCTCCCATCCAGAGCGGTATCATGACCACCGTTCACGCTTACACTGGCGACCAGATGATTCTCGACGGTCCTCAGCGCAAGGGTGATGTTCAGCGTGCCCGAGCCGGTGCCCAGAACATCGTTCCCAACAGCACGGGTGCTGCTAAGGCTATCGGCCTCGTTATCCCCGAGCTCAACGGCAAGCTGATCGGTGCTGCTCAGCGCGTTCCGACTCCCACCGGTTCCACCACGATCCTGCACGCTGTTGTGAAGGGTGAGGTTACCGTTGAGGGCATCAACGCTGCTATGAAGGCTGCCACCAATGAGAGCTTCGGCTACACCGAGGAGAAGCTGGTTTCCAGCGACATCATCGGCATGAAGTTCGGTTCTCTCTTCGACGCTAACCAGACCATGGTCAGCAAGATCGGCGACGGCAACTCCCTCGTACAGGTTGTTGCTTGGTACGACAACGAGAACAGCTACACCAGCCAGATGGTTCGCACCATCAAGTACCTCGCTGAGCTGAAGTAATTCCGCACTACAACACTGTCTTTGACAGAACCATGCAGCGGGCAGCATCCTTCGATGCCGCCCGCTGTTTCATTGTATGCACCCGTAGTCCTCAACATCTTGATTGAAGGGGAGATAATAAGAAAATAGGGATTTCTTTTGGTGGAAAAAAAGATAATACGTACCTTTGCAGTGCCAAATGATAAAATTATGATACAAAAGGCAAGAATCAAGGGCACTGTTCTCACAGCTGTTCTGATGTGTTTTGCGCACGCAAGCGCACGCGCGCAAGATAATTTAGGTGTGGCGCCTCAGACAGCGCCGGAAGGCGAGGTAACCACCGAGGTAGCAGCAGCACCTGCGAAGAGCAAAGTGGAGGCCACGCTGGGTTTGGATGTCGTGAGCCAGTTCATCTGGCGCGGCATGAAAATGGGCAGCGCTGCCTTGCAGCCCACAGCAGGCGTCAGCTGGCAAGGGCTGAGTCTGTCAGCATGGGGCAATGTAGGCTTCGCAGACTGGAATGACTTCAAGGAAATCGACCTAACCCTATCCTACACCATCAAGGGGCTGACGATAGGCATCACGGACTACTGGACAACAGAGGCCGGAACGCCCTATTTCAACTACAAGAAGAACGAGACGAACCACGTATTCGAGGCTTCGGTGGGCTATGACTTCGGCTTCCTGCGAGCATCATGGCAAACCATCTTCGCCGGTGCCGACGGTCTGAATAAGAGTGACAAACGCGCCTATTCGTCGTACTTCGAGCTGACAGCGCCATTTCGTTTGGCGACATGCGACTGGGAGGGCACCGTGGGCGTAGTGCCCTATGCCACCAGCTACTACGACTGCGATGGTTTCCGCTGCACGAACATCACGCTACGTGTGACAAAGGCCATCGAGGTGACGGATCGCTTCAAGATTCCCTTGTTCCTGCAGCTCACGGGTAACCCCAACTCCCGCGACCTCTATTTCGTTGGCGGATTCACGCTGCAAGCTTTCTGATTATTTCAAACAATTCAACATATAGCTATAAGCTCATCATCTTAGACTCATGAAATTCAACGCACTACATACTGGTATTCTGGTTTTGGCCATGCTGATGGGCATGACAACGTTCACGGCGTGCACTGACGACAGCGAAAAGGGCAGCGGACAGGTGCATCCCACAGGATTGCACACCAAGGCCACCACGGAACTCATCAAGATCTGCAATACGAACCCCGAGGTGAAACGCCTGCTCAGCCACGCCATCGCACAGGCTGCAGAGATTAACCCCGACCGCGACTACAACCCGGCACAGACGCTCACGGAATTCTACGATTTCGTGGACTGGAACGTGCGCCAGCTGCCGTGGGATGTGATGATTCGCACAGCACCAAACGAGTACGGCCGCTCGCTCTACGGTCGCACGGATCAGGGCATCGGGTACTTCTGGTTCGTCGTAGATCAGCCGTTGGACGAGCTGAGAGACCGCGGCTACTTCTACCCCACCGTGGAATTCGTGGAGCCCTTCTCGACATGGCTCTCCACCTACAGCAGCACCTGGGGCGACTTCCTGAATACCGAGGAGAGTTGGAATGAGACCTACTACAACATGGTCAAGGACGATCCGGACTGGGGTCTGGACAAAGGCTGGTACGGCGAAGGCAACCAATGGAAGACCTACAACGAATTCTTCGCACGCCGTCTGGCATCGCCCGATATGCGCCCAATCGCCGATGCAGAGGTGGTAGCGCCTGTGGACTCATGGCCTAAATTCACCTGGGCCATCGACGATGACAACCAGCTCGTATATACCGAGGATGAGAAGCTGCATGTCAAGACAGCCATGATCTCGGATATCTCACAGCTCATTGGCAAGGACTCGCAATACAAAGATATCTTCGCCGGCGGCACACTGACGCATACCTTCCTGGATGTGAACGACTACCACCGCTTCCACGCCCCCGTGGATGGCGTGCTGCGCGAAATGCGCAGGGTGCCCGGAGTGTCGGCCGGAGGTGGCTACACAATGTGGGATAATGACAGTAAGTTGTACTACTACCAGAACGATCTCGGCTTCCAGATGGTGGAGACCCGCCTCTGCGCCATCATCCAGACTGAGCAATACGGCTATGTGGCCATGCTGCCCGTGGGCATGTCGCAAATCTGCAGCGTCAACTGGATTCCCGAACTCCATGTGGGCCAGCAGCTGCGCCGTGGCGACGAAATGGGCTTCTTCCAGTTCGGCGGCTCGGACGTGGTGCTCATCTTCCAGAAAGGCATTGAAGTGGACATCTGCCACAGCGGCGACCACATCCTGATGGGCGAAGCCTATGCCAGATTGAAAAACTGAACGCTCTAAAACTCTTATGATTCTTCACTCATGAAGTTCTTGAACGATTTACTGAAGGACTCTGTGGCCACCCGCACCTCGCTGCTGGTGTTTGTCCTCATCACCATCATCATGCTCACAGGCGGATTCTACCAGATGAAGCGTGTGAGGGATGTCGTTGCTGATGAGACCAACCGCCAAGCCGGCCGCGCCATGGACGGCGTGCTCGCCGACATCGACAGCCGTATCTCCAACGTGGAGACGGCCGTAGAGACGGCTGCAGCATTCGCTGACCGCAACACGCAGGACGAATCGCTGTGCTATGAGCTGCTGTACCGCCTCATCAGCAAGAACAACGACATCGCCGCTGCCACGCTCCTCTACCGCGAGAACTTCTTTCCCGAACTGGGACGCTACTATGCCCCCACGGTGACGCGCGACCCGCTGACGGGCGAGCTGGCAGCCGACGAGATTGGCGGTCCCGACAATGACTTCTGCTATCTGGAGACGGACAGCAACTGGATCTACACCAATATACTGGAAAAGGGTTACTGGTGTCTGCCCTACGTAGATTCCATGTCCACGAAGCGAGCAATGGTCACCTACTCCGTACCGCTCTACGATGCTAAGGACAGCATCTACGCCGTGCTGTGCGCCGATGTGGCGCTGGACTGGGTACGCGATATCGTGGAGGATGCCAAGCCCTATCCCTACTCACGCGTTATCGTGCTCAGCCGCGACTCGCAATATGTCTGCCACCCCGAGCCCGAATGGATTCAAACCGTGAATGTCATAGACCATGCTACCCAGTTGCAGGACACCGACTACCTGAACCTGGCCAGCCGAATGCTGAGCTGGAAACGCGGTACGGACACGCTGCAGGAAGACGTCACCTACATGGCAACAGACGATAAAGCCCATGACGAAAGCACCATTGTCTATTACGCCCCTGTGCCGCGTGTGCAATGGTCGGTAAGTTTCACGATGCCAGAATCCAAGATCATGGAACAGCCCAACATCCTGTGGCGTTCGATGCTGATTCTGCTGGTGGTGATGCTGGTGCTCATCTCAATCGTGCTGAATCTGGTCGTGCGAGCACAAATATGGCCGCTGAAGCAGTTGGCACTTGCCACCCAGGAAATTGCCAAGGGACATTTCAACAAGCCGCTGCCAAAGATCTCCACCCACGACGAGATCCGCAATATGCGCGACTCCTTTGAGGAGATGCAATCCTCACTGGCACATTATATCAACGAGCTACAAGTCTCCACGGCCGCCAAAGCTTCGATACAGAGCGAACTGAAGGTGGCCAGCGAGATACAGATGTCCATGCTGCCCAAGCTGTTCCCGCCCTACCCCGACCGCGACGACATCGACATCTTCGGTGCCCTGGCACCCGCGAAAGCTGTCGGCGGCGACCTCTATGACTTCTACATCCGCGACGAGAAGCTGTTCTTCTGCATCGGTGACGTGAGCGGAAAGGGCGTGCCGGCCTCTCTGGTGATGGCTGTCACACGCAGCCTCTTCCGCACCATCTCACAGCACGAATCGCAACCCGACCGTATTCTGTCACAAATCAACAACACACTCAGCGACCAGAACGAGTCAAATATGTTCGTGACGCTCTTCGCAGGCGCATTGGACCTGCCCACAGGACGTCTGCGCTACAGCAACGCCGGCCATGACTCCCCCTTGCTCGTGGGCGACGGCATTCAACTGCTGCCCTGCGACTCGAACATCCCTGCCGGCGTGATACAGAACTGGAAATACACACCGCAAGAAACCATGATAGCGCCCCAGACCACCATCTTCCTCTACACCGACGGCCTGACAGAGGCTGAGAACAAGCAACATGAGCTGTTCGGCGAAGACAGACTGGCGGCTGTTGCCGAAGCGTGCGCCAAGGCCCAGGAACAGAAACCACAACACCTCATCGAAAGGATGACGAAAGCCGTGCAAACCTATGTGGGCGATGCCGAGCAGAGCGACGACCTTACGATGCTGGCTATCCAATACACCAAGTCTATGCGAGCAGAACACATGCACCGCACCATCACACTGCCCAACGATGTGCAGAAAGTGCCTGAACTGGCACAGTTTGTAGAAGAGGTATGTGAGGAAGTCGGGTTTGACATGGCAACGACAATGCAGTTGAATCTGGCACTGGAAGAGGCTGTCGTCAACGTGATGAACTATGCCTATCCCTCCGGAGTGACGGGAAACATTGACATCGATGCCAGAGCCAACGACGTCCGCCTGAAATTCACCATCAGCGACAGCGGTTCGCCCTTCGACCCCACGGCGAAGGAAGAAGTTGACACCACCCTCTCAGCCGAAGAACGCTCCATCGGCGGACTGGGCATCCATCTCATACGACAGATCATGGACAGCATCAACTACGAATACGTGGACGGCAAGAATGTCCTCACGCTGCGCAAGAGACTCAACACACAAAACCAAGATATCAACTTGAATCTATAAACTCAAAAAATCTTCTTATATGACAACAAACATTTTAGAAAAAGACGGCGCCCTCGTAGCAGAATTCAAAGGACGTCTGGACACCGCAGCAGCCCCGCAGGTGGAGAGCGAAGTGAAGCCCCTCATGGAAGCCAGTGGCAAGGATGTCATCCTCGACTGCACAGAACTCTCCTACATCTCATCCAGTGGCCTGCGCATCTTCCTGAGCATCCTGAAGACAGTGAAGCCGAAAGGCGCTCATGTCTATATCACAGGTATGAACAACGACCTGCGCAACGTGTTCACGATGACAGGTTTCATCAACCTCTTCGAGTTCAAATAAACATTCTGTTTACGCCTTATGAAAAAAATTCTTTTCGTCGCTGTGACATTGCTATGTCTCAGCGGCTGCAACAAGCATGACTATGAGATTGTCAAGGGCGACCCGATGCAGACTCGCATCTACACCCTGAAGAACGGTCTCAAGGTGTATATCTCGGTGAACAAGGATGAACCACGCATCCAGGCGAACATCGCCGTGAAGACCGGCTCCCGCAACGACCCCGCAGAGACAACAGGTCTGGCACACTATCTCGAGCACCTGATGTTCAAGGGCACCAAGCAGTTCGGCACCAGCGACTCCACTGCCGAGGCTCCGCTGCTGGACGAGATTGAACAGCGCTTCGAGGCCTACCGCCAGCTCACAGATCCCGCCGCACGCAAGCAGGCTTACCACGAGATTGACAGCGTCAGCCAGCTGGCAGCCAAGTACAACATCCCCAACGAGTACGACAAGCTGATGGCGCTCATCGGCTCCGACGGCACCAATGCCTTCACGAGCTTCGACCAGACGGTCTATGTGGAGAACATCCCGTCCAACGAGATTGAGAACTGGGCCCGCATCCAAGCCGACCGTTTCCAGAACATGGTCATTCGCGGTTTCCACACCGAGCTGGAAGCTGTTTATGAGGAGTACAACCTGTACCTGAGTGACGACAGCGAGAAGATGGTCAACGCCCTTTTGTACAAGCTCTTCCCCACTCACCCCTACGGCACACAGACCACCATCGGCACACAGGAGCACTTGAAGAATCCCTCGATCACCAACATCAAGAACTACTTCAAGAACTACTATTGCCCGAACAATGTAGCCATCTGTATGTCAGGTGATTTAGACCCCGACAAAACCATCGACATCTTGGAGAAATACTTCGGCAACTGGCAGCCCAACCCCGACTGCAAGCAGCCCGAATACGCCCCTGTGGCAACGCTGACAGCTCCCGTTGACACCACCGTGGTGGGCCTCGAAGCCGAGAGCCTGATGATGGGCTGGAGCTTCCCGGGTGCCAAGGACCGCGTCTGCGACACGCTCTCAATCATCAGCGAAGTTCTCAGCAACGGCCGTGCCGGTCTCTTCGACCTGGACATCAACCAGAAGATGACCATGCTCAGTGCATACGCCGGCAACTACGCCCTCTCAGACTATTCCCTCTTCTTCATGCAAGGTTCGCCACGCGAGGGCCAGACGCTGGAGGAAGCCCGCGACCTGATGCTCGCCGAGATGAAGAAGCTCAAGAGCGGCGACTTCCCCGACGACCTCCTGCCCGCCATCATCAACAACTGGAAACTGAGCAAGATGCAGGCGCTGGAGCACAACAATGCCCGCACGACGATGTTCCAGAACGCCTTCATCCATGGCATCGACTGGAAAGATGCCGTCGAGGAAATCGACCGCATCTCAGCCCTCACGAAAGAGGACATCGTAGGCTTCGCACAGCGTAACTTCAAAGACAACTACGTCACCGTGTTCAAGCGTCAGGGCGACGACCCCAACATCAAGAAAATCGACAAGCCCGAGATTACCGCCATCCCCTCCAATCGCGACCAGATGAGCGCTTTCGTAAAAGAGATTCAGGACACCGAGGTGGAGCCTATCCAGCCGCGCTTCGTGGATTTCAAGAACGACCTGACCGTGGGAACGTGGACTTCCAAGACGGGCGATGCCGCCGAGCAGCAGCTGCCCCTGATCTATAAGCAGAACACGGAGAACGGCATCTTCCACATCGTGTTCCGTCTGCCCTTCGGCACAGCCGCCGACAAGCGCCTTGAGGCCGCCAGCGACTACCTGGAGCTGCTGGGCACCGACACGCTCACCGCCGAGCAGATTCAACAGAAGTTCTACGGCCTTGCCTGCAGCTTCTATGTCAACGTCGGCAGCTACCAGACCTCCATTAACCTCTCGGGTCTCGACGATAGTATGCCCGCCGCCTTGGCCCTGTTGGAGAATGTGCTGAAGAACGTGCAGGTGGACAGCACCGCCTACGCCGCCTACATCGCCAATGTCGCCAAAGCCCAAGCCGATGCGAAGTTGGAGCAGCGCAACTGTTTCTCCCATCTGCGTGCCTTCGGTTTCTTCGGCGCCCGCAACTCCCTGCGCAACATCATGACAGCAGCCGAGCTGACGGCCACCAATCCGCAGGACCTCGTGGATATACTGCACAACCTGACCAGCTATGAGCACAGCGTACTCTACTACGGTCCCCGCTCAATGTCGGACCTCAGCAGCCTGCTGACTCAGGAGCACCGCCTGCCCGCCGAACTGAAGGCACCCCTCGCCTTCGAGGATTACATGGAGCAGAGCACACCGGAGACTGAAATCCTGCTGGCGCCCTACGATGCCAAGAACATCTACATGATAGCCATGCACAACGATGAAGTCATGTGGCGCCCTGAAACCACGCCTGTGGCAGCGCTCTACAACGAGTACTTCGGCAGCGGCATGAACGGTATCGTCTTCCAGGAACTGCGCGAGAGCCGCGGCCTCGCCTACAGCGCTGCCGCCTACTACGACCAGGCCCCCTCGCGCAAGGGTCATCCCGAGACGAGTTTCACCTACATCATCTCACAGAACGACAAGATGATGGACTGCATCCGCACCTTCAACGAGATTCTCGACAGCATCCCGCAAAGCCAGAGCGCCTTCGAGATTGCCAAGCAGAGCCTGACGAAGCAGCTGGCAGCTCAGCGTACTACCCGCTTCGGTGTCATCAACGCCTGGTTAGCGGCTCAGGACCGCGGCATCGACTATGACATCAATGAGAAGATTTACAACGAACTGCCCAACATCACGCTCGATGACATCGTGCGTTTCTCCAACGAGCGCATGGCGCGCAAGACCCGCCGCTACATGATCCTCGGCAACGAGAAAGAGCTGGATATGGCAGCCTTGCAGCAGGTGGGCCCCATCAAGCGTGTCAGCCTGGAAGAAATCTTCGGGTATTAAAAAAATCTTAAAAACTACTATACAAAGAGAAAAGCGCGAAGATTTCGCGCTTTTCTTCGTTTATTACAACAAATTGTTGTACTTTTGCACACGAAAAAACAAGCGTAAATGAAACTCATCCTTCTATCGACTCCAGACTTCTTCGTCGAGGAAGACACGATAATCAATGCCCTCTTCGAGGAAGGACTTGATTTGTTCCACCTGCGCAAGCCCCACACCGAACCCATCTATTCGGAACGCCTGCTCACGCTGATTCCGCAGCAGTGGCATGACCACATCGTTGTTCATGACCATTTCTATCTCGTAGATGAATTCGGTCTCCGTGGCGTCCACCTCTCCAAAGAAGTCAACTCCCTTCCCCAGAACTACCACGGCAGCGTCAGCCGCTCGTGCCATAGCTTAGACGAGCTTCGCGACCGTCGGGGCATGGACTACGTCTTCCTCTCGCCCGTCTTCAACAGCATCACCTACCCCGAGCGCCACGCCGGCTACACGTCCGAGCAGCTGCATAACGCCACGCGCGCCGGCCTCATTGACCGCAAGGTGATGGCCGCCGGCGGTGTCAACAGCGATACCCTGTCCCAGCTGTCCGACTACGGCTTCGGCGGTGCTGTTATCCTTGGCGACCTATGGACACGCTTTAACATCCACTCCGGCCTTGACTACAAAGAGGTCATCGCCCACTTCCGCAAGTTGCGCAAAGCAGCCGAATAGCATTCGCCTAGCGCTGAACGTAAAGACGCTTAAGCACTGAAGAAAGAAATCAATTATTAAACGTTAAACGACCAAACGTTAAACGAAACATGAATAACTTCCTTGTCTTCTCCGGCACTGCCACTCAGTACCTGACCGAGAAAATCTGCAACAGCCTAGGTGTTCCCCAAGGCCAGATCAACATCACCCGCTTCGCCGACGGCGAATTCAGCGTGAGCTACGAAGAGAGCATCCGCGGACGCGATGTCTTCCTCGTACAGAGCACCTTCCCCAACTCCGACAACCTCATGGAGCTCCTGCTGATGATCGATGCCGCCAAGCGCGCCTCCGCCCGCTCCATCAACGCTGTCATCCCCTACTTCGGCTGGGCTCGCCAGGATCGCAAGGACAAGCCGCGCGTGGCCATCGGCGCGAAACTCGTAGCCGACATGTTGTCGGTGGCCGGTGTCAATCGTGTCATCACGATGGACCTTCACGCCGATCAGGAACAGGGTTTCTTCAACGTGCCCGTTGATCACCTCTATGCCTCCAGCGTCCTGCTGCCCTATATCAAGAGTCTGAATCTCGAGAACCTCGTCATCGCCACGCCCGACGTAGGCGGTTCCAAGCGTGCCTCAGCCTACTCCAAGTTCTTCGGTTGCCCGCTGGTGCTGTGCAACAAGACACGTCCCCGCCCCAACCATGTTGGCACCATGCAGATCATCGGCGACGTGAAGAATGCCGATGTCGTCCTCGTGGATGATATGGTTGACACCGCCGGCACCATCACGAAGGCTGCTGACCTGATGATTGAGAACGGCGCCCGCAGCGTGCGCGCCATCGCCAGCCACTGCGTCATGAGCGGTGCTGCCAGCGAGCGTGTGCAGAACAGTCAGTTGGAGGAAATTGTCTTCACGGATTCCATCCCCTACAGCAATCGCTGCGCCAAGGTGAAGCAGATTTCCATTGCCGACCTCATCGCCGAGACCATCCGTCGCGTGGTGGACAATGAGAGTATCAGCAGCCAATATCTGATTTAATTGGGAGTCCTCTGATTGAACAGAGATAAGATTTCTGATTAAGCAGAGGTAAGATCTCTGATTGAACAGAGACAGGCATTCCGATTGAATAAGGATAGACAAAAAAGAAAAGAAGGTTGTCTCACGACAACCTACCTTTCATTAACCTTAAATCTAATACCATGAAAAACACGGTGCAAAGATAGAGTATTACGGTGAGAATTGCTACCTTTCGCCGCATTTTCCATCTACTATTTTAAATTGTTTAACTTTTAGAACTCGTCGTACGGGCTAAAGGTTAAACAATTTAACTTTATTCTACTTGAAGCACCAATCCTTTGAGATATTCACCTTCAGGGTGATAGATGTTGATGGGATGGTCTGCAGGCTGGTGCAACTGGTGCAGGATGCGCACGCGACGGCCGCTCTGCGCAGCAGCCGTGAACACGGCCATGCGGAACTGATCCTTCGACACGGCCTGTGAGCAAGAGAAGGTGAAGAGGATGCCGCCCGTACGAATCTTCTCGAAGGCGCGAAGATTGAGGCGCGTATAGCCCTTCAACGCATTGTGCAGCGCATCCTTGTGTTTGGCGAAGGCTGGCGGGTCAAGTACAATCAGGTCGTAGGTGCCCTCGTCCATCTGCTGCAGGTAGCGGAAGGCATCCTCTGCGAAGGCCTGATGGCGGCTGTCACCGGGGAAGTTCAGTTCCATGTTCGCATTCACCAGGTCCACCGCCTTTGCCGAGCTGTCAACCGAGTGCACAGAGTGTGCACCGCCACGCATGGCATAGACCGAGAAGCCGCCCGTGTAGCAGAACATGTTCAGTACGTCGCGCCCTTTGGCATAGCGCTCCAGCAGGCTTCGGTTGTCACGCTGGTCAACGAAGAATCCCGTCTTCTGTCCACGCAGCCAGTCGATGTGGAACTTGAGTCCGTTCTCCATCGCCACATCATCAGGGCTTCCGCCGAGCAGGAAACCATTTTCCTGCCCAAGGTCAGCCTTGAAGGGCAGCGTTGTCTCGCTCTTGTAGAAGATGTGGCTGATGGCATCGCCCATGACGGTTTTCAGCGCCTCGGCCACCTGCTGGCGGCATACATGCATTCCAACGCTGTGCGCCTGCACCACGGCCGTGGCACCATAGACATCGATGACCAGCCCTGGCAGATGGTCGCCCTCGCCGTGTACGAGGCGGAATGTGCTGTTGTCGGGATTGTCGGCGACGCCGATGGCGCGGCGCACCTCGAGTGCTGCCTGCAGGCGGCGCTGCCAGAAGGCGGCATCTATGGCTTCGTCGTCGAAAGTGAGCACACGCACGGCGATAGAGCCTATCTGCCAGTGTCCTGTGGCAATGTAAGCGCCTTCGGCGGTGAACACACGCGCCAGTGCGCCCTCTTCCTGTTGTCCTTCAACGTGGTGTATGGCACCCGAGAAAATCCAGGGATGAAATCGGCGCAGCGACTCGTCCTTGCCCCGCTTGAGATAGATGGTCATCATGTTGGTTGTTGCGTAGTAATCAATTTGAAATCGCGCGTGCTCATCAGTCGATTGATCTCATCGAAGAGCACCAGACAAGCCCAGGCGTCAGTGGCAGCATAGCGTTTCTGCGCCTCGGTGAGCACATCGGCATCCCAGTTCGTCAGACGCTGTGCCTTGGAGATTTTCTTTCCGAAGAGGTTGGCGAAGAGCTTCTGCAGACTCATGTCCTCGATGCCGAGTTTCTTCACATAGTCCTGGAGTTCCACATAGTTGCCGGGCACGAATTCCGTGCGGCGGCGCAGCTGTGCCCAGTCGTCGTGCAGCGACAGCCCAATCTTCTCCACGCCCGTGTCTTTCAGTAGGTTCACCACACACTCCGGGAGACCAATCTGGCAGAGTCTGAAGAGGAAGCATGTGTCCGGCGTGGACACCTGCAGGAGCCCCACGGGATTCATGCCGCCGGGCTTGAAGTTGGGACGTGTCTCGGTGTCGATTCCCAGACGTGGAAAGGACATGAGATAGTCAACGGCACGACGAGCCTCGCCCACGCTTTGTATGACGATAATGCGACCGTCGAACAGAGCCTTGGGGAGTGCCGCAATGGCACTTTTTTCGTAATGAGCGTAGATGCTTTTCACTAATTCACACGATTCAAGGCGCAAAATTACTGCTTTTTATAAAAAAAAGTAGCATTTTTGATGAAAAGTTATCAAAAAAACACTACTTTTGTACCGAAATAAGGAATAGAAAGGTTTATGACGAAACAAAATCCAAGTTCTGCGACACGCACGCGCGCGCCTAAACGGACTACGCGCCGTAATTCAGAGCCCCCATCCCAGCAGGGTCTTCACATGAACGAAGCCATCAGTGGCACCCGCGACGAGCCCCTGAACCGCACAGAAGCCACCCGCATTGTGCTGGGCGTTCTGCTGTTGGCCGTAGCGGCCTTCACACTGCTGAGCTTTGTCTCCCATCTGCTCACCGGTGGCGTGGACCAGAAGGTGCTGCAGGGCGGCTACATCGGCGATGCCAAGAACTGGGCGGGCTACGTGGGCGCCTGGTGGAGCGACTACTGGATCACACGTAACTTCGGTCTGGGTGCTTTCTTCATCCCCGTATTCCTCTTCGCGGCTTCGCTGAAGCTCACGGGAGCATACTATGTTCGTCTGTGGAAGTGGTTCATCAACTGCACCATCCTGCTCTGCTGGGTCAGCGTGGCGGCAGCCTTCTTCTTCACCTCCTCCTTCTCTGCGAATCCCTCGATCAGCTATATCAGTCCTGGCGGCTACCATGGCCTGCGCGTTGTGGAGATTCTTGAAGGGATGATTGGGCCTGTCGGCGCGTTCATCGTAATCATACTGACGCTGCTCGCCTACCTCTGCTACCTCAGCGCCGAGACCATCCGCATCATCCGCCGCCTGCTCCATCCCCAGCAGTTTGCGCGTGAGCTGCGTGAGCGCTACCCCATCCTGAGCAAGATTGTAGCCTTCTTCCACAAGCCCGTGGAGGACGAGGAGACCGCAGAGGAAACCGATGAGGAGACCACGGAGGAGAGCGCAGGACCTGTCAAGAGCACGCCAGAGACGTCCTTCGTCATCGACCTCACCGACCAGAACAGCACCACTCCGGCCGCCCCCTCGGACATCCCCCTGGCCACCGTCGCCAGCGTCCCTGTAACGCCCGAAAAGCCCGCCACGCCCGAGACACCTGCTGTGGTGGAGACGTCCTCCGACACCACCTTCACCATCGAGGCACCCAACGAAGAGAACGTGGACACGCCCTTCACCATCGAGACCCCGCAGGACGATGACGTGGCCGACGAGGAACACGAGTCAGCACTGGAGCCCTACGACCCCAAGCTCGACCTGGAGAACTACCGCTACCCCACCCTGGACCTGCTGAAGCACTATGATGTAGATCCACGTGCCAACATCGATATGGAGGAACAGACGAAAAACAAGGATCAGATTATCTACGTTCTGCGCACCTTCGGCGTCGAGATTTCCAGCATCAAAGCCACCGTGGGCCCCACCATCACCCTCTACGAAATCACCCCCGCCCCCGGTGTGCGCATCTCCAAGATCCGCAACCTGGAGGACGACATCGCCCTCTCGCTCTCGGCACTCGGCATCCGCATCATCGCGCCGATTCCCGGCAAGGGCACCATCGGCATCGAAGTCCCCAATGCCAAGCCACAGATTGTCTCTATGGAGAGCATCCTCAACAGCAAGAAATTCGCCGAAACCACGATGGAGCTGCCGATGGCACTGGGCAAGACCATCACCAACGAAGTCTTCATGGCCGACCTGGCGAAGATGCCCCACCTGCTCGTGGCCGGTGCCACCGGTCAGGGTAAGTCCGTAGGCCTCAACGCCATCATCACCTCGCTGCTCTACAAGAAGCACCCCGCCGAGCTGAAATTCGTCATGGTCGATCCCAAGAAGGTGGAGTTCCCCATCTACACCCCCATCGTCAACCACTTCCTCGCACAAATCGAGGACGAGGACGACGAGCCCATCATCACCGACGTGCAGAAGGTCATCAACACCCTCAAGAGCCTCTGTCTGGAGATGGACACGCGCTACGACCTGCTGAAGAAAGCGCGCGCACGCAACATCAAGGAGTACAACGAGAAATTCAAGAACCGCCAGCTCAACCCGCAGAACGGCCACAAGTTCCTGCCCTACATCGTCGTCATCATCGACGAGTTCGGCGACCTCATCATGACTGCCGGCAAGGAAATCGAGCTCCCCATAGCCCGCATCGCCCAGCTGGCGCGTGCCGTGGGCATGCACATGATCATTGCCACACAGCGCCCCACCACCAACATCATCACGGGCACCATCAAAGCCAACTTCCCGGCACGCATGGCCTTCAAGGTCAGCGCCATGATTGACTCGCGCACCATCTTGGACCGCCCGGGTGCCAACCAGCTCATCGGCAAGGGCGACATGCTGTTCCTGGCAGGTTCGGAGCCCGTGCGTCTGCAGTGCGCATTCGTGGATACCCCCGAGGTGGAGAAGATTGCCAACTTCATCGCCTGCCAGCAGAGCTACGACGGCCCCTTCGCGCTGCCGCGTCCGCCCATGGAGGATGCCGGCGGTGCTGCCGACGTGGACATGAACCACCTCGACCCCATGTTCGCCGAGGCTGCGCGCCTCATCGTCAGCAGCCAGCAAGGCTCCACCAGCATGATCCAGCGCAAATTCTCCATCGGCTACAACCGTGCCGGACGCCTCATGGACCAGCTTGAGCGCGCCGGTGTCGTAGGTCCCGCCCAGGGCGCCAAGCCGCGCGATGTCCTCATCCAGGACGACGTCTCGCTCGACATGCTCCTCAACAACTTAGGCTAAATGACAATCCGCCATACTGCCTTGTTAAACGTAAATCGAATTTATATAATTGTAACTTGTCAAATTGTCAAATTAAATGTTGCGTAAATCACTCTCTCTCCTTATTTTAGCCGCAGCGTTCTCCACCGCCGCCTATGGCCAGAGCGCCCGCAAAGTGCTGGATACCACCGCCGCACGCCTTACCAAGCAAGGCGGCGTGATGGCCAAGTTCAAAGCCACACAGTTCGACGGCACCACGCCGCAGAGCGAGAGCAGCGGCTCCATACAGATGGACGGCAAACGCTTCTTCATCGCCACCGACGAGATTCTCACCTGGTTTGACGGCAAGACACAGTGGAGCATGATGACAGGCAGCCACGAAGTCAACATCACAGAACCCGACGAAGACGACCTCGTAGAAATCAACCCCGCCATCCTCGTGAACATTTACAAGCGCGGCTTCAACTACAGCATGTCGAAATCAACGCTGCGCGGACGTGCCACCTTCGTCGTACACCTGTGGCCCCGCTACAAGGGTTCCGACTACAGCGACATCTTCATCGACATCGACCAGGCCACCTACAACCCCCTCTGCATCCGCGCCAAGCGCGACGGCAACTGGATTCGTCTGGCCATCCTTTCCTTCCAGAACGGCTTCGTGCTGCCCCCCGCCACCTTCACCTTCCCCAAGCAAGACTACCCCAATGTCGAGGTCATTGACCTGAGATGACGTGAATAATCCACATTAAACTTTAAACTTTAAACTCCCAACGATGGAACATTATAACCTTCTCATCCTCGGCAGCGGCCCCGCAGGCTACACGGCTGCCATCTATGCCGGACGCTCCGGCCTCACCCCCGTCCTGTATGAAGGCCTCCAGCCCGGTGGCCAGCTGACCACCACCACCGAAGTCGAGAACTTCCCCGGCTTCCCCGAAGGCATCGATGCCAACGAGCTCATGGACAACCTCCGCAGCCAGGCCGAGCGCTTCGGCTGCCAGTTCCATGCTGCCATGGCCGTCAAGACCGACCTCAGCCAAGCCCCCTACCACATCTGGTTCGACGACGACAGCGAGGCCACCTGCGACAGTCTCATCATCGCCACCGGCGCCTCGGCCAAGTACCTGGGTCTCGCCGATGAAGAGAAATACCGCGGTCAGGGTGTCTCCGCCTGTGCCACCTGCGATGGCTTCTTCTACCGCAAGAAGACCGTTGCCGTTGTCGGCGGCGGTGACACCGCCTGTGAGGAAGCCTCCTATCTTGCCGGCCTCGCCGCCAAGGTCTATCTCATCGTTCGCAAACCCTTCCTGCGTGCCACACAGATCATGCAAGAGCGTGTCCTCAACAACCCCAAGATTGAAGTCCTCTTCGAGCACAACACCCTCGGCCTCTTCGGCGAGAACGGTGTCGAGGGTGCCCACGTCGTCTATCGCAAAGGCGAGGCCGACGAGCGCCGCTATGACATTGCCATCGATGGCTTCTTCCTCGCCATCGGCCACAAGCCCAACTCCGACATCTTCCGTCCGTGGGTGAAGACCGACGACACCGGCTACATCCTCACTGAAGGCGACTCTCCACGCACCGGCATACCCGGCATCTTTGCCGCCGGCGACGTCGCCGACCCGCACTATCGCCAGGCCGTCGTTGCAGCCGGTTCGGGCGCCAAAGCCGCCATCGAAGCCGAGCGCTACCTCGCAACACTATAACCCGCCAACCACATCACAACAAGCCAGGGGACATCGGAAGAGATGTCCCCTGGTTGTTTTTCTGCTGATGAGCGCGTACCTGTCGATCTTTAAGTCCTCACGGAACGAAGCTGTTTTGATGCATCAAATACAAGTACTTCCGTACCTTCTTTCTTAGCCTCTTCTTTATTACTTTCTTTTTTGCTTCTTTTTTCTTTCATTTTTCTTCTCCTTTCGTTCTTAAAACGGGGTTTTTGAGAGGTCTGTTTTCGATGATGATTTTTCCTTCTTCCTCGAGTCATTTAACCACAAATGATGATGACCGCCTCCTGCTGGCAACCGATGGAGTCGTGAATCACGACCTCATCCCCATCGGCACTTCGCGCGCACCGCCATTAGGGTGGATGACGGTTCTCGATGACAGGGAAATTTTTCCCTCTCATACTTCCGTCCATGCCAAATCCATCTTGCGGATGGCTTTCATCACATCCTTGTGCGGCTTGATACTCTTGTTTTTTTGATAAAAAGTTGGCCAAACATTCGAAAACCGCAATGGCGATGTCGTACCTTTGCAGCATCAAAAAAAACGCACCAAGCATCGAAGCGCGATGCACCAAGGTGCAAAGGCCAACGCACCAAGGTGCGTGAAAAGGAGCACGAAAGGGCACATCAAGCGCCCGCCCATTGAACAAAAAAAAAGGCGTCTGTGGGTTATTTCGCAACACCCTTCTCGATGGTCAGGATGTTCTTGTTGTCGGCATAGGTATAGCGGACTTCATCCATCTTCTTAATGACGAGGAAGATGCCGAGGCCTCCGATGTCACGAAGTTTCCACGCCATCTGAGTGTCGGGTTTCTCGCGCTCGAGGGGGTTGAAGGGGATGCCGCCGTCTGTGAAGCGGATGGTGATGCGAGCGGGAGCTTCGGCAGCGGCGGCGGCAGCTGTTTCAGGAGCTCCTGAAGTTGCAGGGGAGGCGGTGCTCTTCTGCACATCCACATCGAGGAAACCTTCGACGTCGTTGGGGTAGGCGTAGAAGATGACGTTCATGATGATTTCCTCGCAGGCCAGGCGAAAAGTCAGCGTCTCCTTCATGGAGCATTCGGCAAACTCCGGCGAGGCGAGGACGGTGTCAAGGATGAGGCGGCCCTGTTCGCGAATGGGCTGGAAATGGTAGTGGCTCATGATGTTTCCCTCCCTACTAAGATGATGATAGAACGCGGGCCCACCAGGATTTCATGCTGGTTCTCGATGACAGGCTCCGTGCCGGGCTCGAAGATGTCCTCGGGCGACGGCATCCCGGTGTTGGCGAAGATGTGCCAGGCCATGCCCTGCGGCAGCTGAGGTGGCTCGAAGCCGTGCATCTCCCAGTGCATGTTCATGGCCACATAGATGAAGTCGTCGGGGGTGCCTTCAGAAGGGCTTTCGGGAGAACCCGAAGAAACCATTACAGGAGCCGAAACGGCATAGCGACCATTGAGCATGAAGGCGGCGGTGAGGTTCTCGTGACAGCTGTGGGGCTGCCAGGCGCGCACGCCGTGCCACGAGAAATCGGGGTAGCCGAGACCGAGGTAGTCGGTGTGGCTGAGGTGTTCCTCGTAGCGCAGCACTTTATGCTGGCGACGGAACTGGATGATGTGCTTGAAGAAGCGGAAGATGTCGGCATTCTTCTGAAGGTCGTTCCAGTCGAGCCACGCGACTTCATTGTCCTGACAGTAGGCGTTGTTGTTGCCGAACTGGCTGTTGCCCATCTCGTCGCCGGAAAGGATCATGGGGGTGCCCTGGCTGACCATGAGGAGCGTGACGGCGTTCTTCACCTGCTGGTGGCGCAGGCGGTTGATGTCAGGGTCGTCGGTGGGGCCTTCACAGCCGCAGTTCCAGCTGTTGTTGTTGTTCTCGCCGTCGCGGTTGTCCTCGCCGTTGGCTTCGTTGTGCTTGCTGTTGTAGGACACGAGATCCATGAGCGTGAAGCCGTCGTGTGCGGTGACGAAGTTGACGCTGGCCTTGATGCCACGCCGCTGTGAGGCATAGAGATCGGGAGAACCGATGATGCGCTCTTTGACATCAGAAAGAACTTGTGTGTCGCCCTTGATGAAGCGGCGTATGCTGTCGCGAAATCTTCCATTCCATTCTGCCCACCGCCCCCATGAGGGGAAGGAGCCCACCTGGTAGAGTCCGCCGGCATCCCACGCCTCGGCAATGAGCTTTGTCTTGCCGAGAATGGGGTCGTGGGCCAGGGATTCCAGCAGCGGGGGATTGGACATGGGGTTGCCGTTCTGGTCGCGACCGAGGATGGCAGCGAGGTCGAAGCGGAAGCCGTCGATGTGATAGTCACTGACCCAGTAGCGAAGGCTCTCGACAATCATGTCGCGCACATTGGGGTTGTTGCAGTTGAGGGTGTTGCCGCATCCGCTGAAGTTGAAGTAGTGGCCGTCGGGCGTCAGCATGTAGTAGGTCTTGTTGTCAATGCCGCGATAGGAGATGTAGGGCCCGTTCTCGTTGCCCTCTGCGGTGTGGTTGAAGACGACGTCAAGGATGACTTCGATGCCGTTGGCATGGAGCCGTTTGACAAGGTTTTTCAGCTCATCGACCTGCATACCGAAACGCCCTGACGAGGCATAGGCAGCCTTGGGAGCGAAGAAGCCCACGTTGCTGTAGCCCCAGAGGTTGAAGAGTTCGCGGCCATCGACAGGCGAGGTGCGATGGTTCTCGAACTCGTCGAACTCATGGATGGGCATCAATTCCACGCAGTTGACACCCAGCTCCTTGAGGTAGGGAATCTTCTCGATGATGCCGGCAAAGGTGCCACGATGCTTCACGCCGGAGGCTGCGCCACAGGTAAAGTTGCGCACGTGCATCTCATAGACGACGAGGTCGTTGATGGGTGTTTCCAGCGGCACATCGTTCTCCCAGTCGAAGTCGGAGAAGACGACGCGCGAGCGGTAGGGGTAGATGTTGTCCCAGTTGGGTTGCTGACCCCATACATCGCGCCCCACGATAAGCTTAGCGTAGGGGTCGAGGAGAATCTTGGACTTGTCGAAGCGGTGACCTTCTTCGGGCTGGAAGGGGCCGTCCATGCGGAAGCCATACTCGATATTCTCGTAATCCAAGTCGAAAACGATCATGGAAAAGACATTGCCCATGCGGAACTCCTTGAAGAAGGGTATCTCGATGAAGGGCTCCTCCTCGCGGTTGCGGAAGAGCACCAGCGTGCAGTCGGTGGCATAGCGGGAATAGATCGAGAAGTTGACAGCTCCCGGAACGACGGATGCCCCGAAGGGATAGGGTCTACCCGGACGTAACTTCAGCCCCTGGTATTCATGGGTGGGGAATAAATCGACTCTCAGCATGATGGAATTGGACAATCTTACAATTGGACAATTGGACAATTTGACGATTTGACGATTATATCAACTATTAAATTGTCAACGCCTTCAGGCACTCATCCACGGTAGCAAAGGATTCGAAGAAGTTGTCGAAGCCGGTGACCTCCATGATGTCACGGACTTCGTCGCTGAAGCCCACAAGATAGAGTTGAAGGCCTTTGGCCTCGGCCATCTTCTTGGAAGAGAGGAGCACACGCAGGCCGGTGCTGGAAACGTAGTTGCAGGCTGTCATGTCGAGGATAGCGTTGCTACCTTTCTCGATAATGGCCAGGAGGGCATCCTGGGCTTCCTGGTAGTTGAAGGAGTCGAGTCTGGCTCCCAACGAATGGATTTCTATGTTCATGGCTTTATTTGATTTGTCATTCGTCATTCTTCATTCGTCATTCTTCATTCGAACCTGTGGCTCTACCGACCAGTCCATGCAGCAGCGCACGCGCAGGTCGGCATAGGGCTCAGCGTTGAAGATGGTGGACTTGATAGTCATCAGCTGCTCGGTGCCGTAGAGGAACGAGAAGGGGCGGTTGAGCTCCGTGGAGAAGTCGATGGCCTCCTGTAGCAGCGACACATCGTCGCCGCAGTCGAAGAGGAAGCGGTCGGTGTCGTGGTTGTCCAGGAAGAGCACCAGCTTGAAGTCGTCGGGGTACTGGGCAAAGTGCGCTTCCACCTTGCTGCGCAGTGCAGCGTTGCCCCGAATGCGGCGGCCGGCATGGATTTCCTCCAACAGGATGTCGCGAAAGGCGAAGTCAAGCACGCCGTCCAGCGTACCCACGTAGTCGCCCTGCAAGGCATCCTGACTGAACGGGCGTGTCTCCTGTGCCAGGAACTCATCGAGGCGCTGCTGTGTCTTGAAGTGGAGTTGGCTGGCCAGCTGCGGACCGATGCCGAAGGCCCACACCTC
This sequence comes from uncultured Bacteroidales bacterium, assembly GCA_902779845.1. Taxonomy (GTDB): domain Bacteria; phylum Bacteroidota; class Bacteroidia; order Bacteroidales; family Bacteroidaceae; genus Physcousia. Next base: position 104,919 of record CACZCZ010000002.1, read on the forward strand.
GCCGAAGACCACGATGTCGCTGCGCAAGGTCTGCAGACTGTGGCGCAGGCGCTGCAGGAAACTGAAAGGCTGTCCCAGCGCATGATCGATGCGGAAGGCATCCACGCCCATGCGCGCCAGACGCTCGGCCTTCTCCAGCATGAAAGCTACCACCTCGGGGTTCTTCAGGTTGAACTTGGGCAGGTCGCCGAAGCCCAGGAAGGACACGAAGTCGTCGGTGCTGTCACCAAGGAAGGCAAACCAGTCGTGGTGCTTGCCGCCATTCTTGAGCAGCGCCTCGGTGAACATCGGTGCCTGGTACCAGCAATGATTGGGCACGAAATCACAGATGACGCGCATCCCGCGAGCATGAGCCTCGTCCAGCAGCTGCTGGTAGTCGTCCCATGTGCCGAAGTGCGGATCTACCTCATCCATGCTCAGCGTGTGGTAGCCATGATAGTTCTGACTCTTGTAGATGGGCGAGAGCATGATGGCGTTGAAGCCCAGCTGCTTGATATAGTCGAGTTTGGCGATGACGCCCTGCAGCGTGCCGCCGCAGAACACGTTCTCGCTGGCAGGCGGCACCTGCCAACCGCCGTTGAAGCGGTCTATCAACAGATGATAGATGCGGATTGTGTCAAACCAAGATGTGTGATTCATAGTCTTTAGTTGTTAGTTATTTAATGAACCGCAGATTACACGGATTACAGGAATTTCAATAGAAGACTTCGTCTTGTGAGCCACGTCCGGAGGTCATCTCCACGACCTCTTCCTCTGCAGGCGCAACAGGGGGTGCCGGATTGGCCTCAGGCGTGGTGGCCTCGCTGGCGGTGGTGGAAGAAGCAGAGGGATTGTCGGAGGACGCTCCCCTACCCTTTCGTGAACCGGAGCTGCGGCTCTTGCTCTTGGCAGAGGGGTCGTTGCAGAGGGTCTGCTTGATGTAGGCGGTGCGCTCCTCACGCGGTACACGGATCTTGAACCAGCCGCCGCTCTCGGACAGCACGTCAAGCTTGGTGCCGCGACGCACCTGATACTTGCCGCCGGTGCCGTCGGCGTTAGCGCTGATGACGGCGTAGTTGGTGCCGGGACCTGAGCGCAGGTTGGCGACTTTGGCTGACACGGTGACCTGCTTGAGCACATCGCTCGCAGGGGTTTCCTTGTCGGAGCAGCGGTTGCAGCCCCAGACGAGCGCGGCCACGAAAACTATGAAAACTAAGAATTTCTTCATATCTTGTATGGTTCTTTAGGTTAGATTTTCACTTAATCAAACATCACACCAGGGTTCAGCTGGCTGGGGGACTTCCAGTTGATGCCGCGCTTGGCGAGAACCTGACGCAGCGTGCTCCAGTAGCTGAAGCAGAAACCCATGCCGCGTGGCGTGTCGCCCAGACGGCGGTCACACTCTTTCTCAACCTCGTAGTAGTTCTCCTCCCACTGGGGTGTGCGCTCTATGGGGTCGGCCTTCAGGTGGCGGTGGTAGCGCTCGCGGAAGGCGGCGTCGCTGACGCTGTCGATGGCGATGTAGTCCTCCAGGCGCTGAATCTCTTCCTGCACCTCCTCTGCTGTGGGATAGCGCTCGGGGTCGTGCTCGTCAGACTGCTGCACCAGCTCCAGCTTGTAGCGCAGGATGCTGAGCACGAAGCGCGGAACGTCGTACTCCGGCAGCTGTTGGATGACGGCTTCGCAGGCCAGCGCCTTGCCCATCGGCGTCTCCTCGGGGTCGTCGATGTTCTGCAGCAGACCTACACACTCCTTAGCCAGCGGGATGTTCTTCCATGTCCGCATCTCCTGTGAGTTCTCTCGCATCTGGTTGACATTTCCAATGATGCGCTGTATTCTATCTTTGTTTGTCATTATATTATTCTATTGTTATATTTTTCACTTTTCACTCTTTCTTTACGCCCACGCATCGTAGCGGCCGTCATCCTCGTCCTTGATGATGAGCAGGCCGCCGGTGTGGTTGTTGATGAGGTTGTAGGTGGTGACGATGTCTTCGAGGGTCTTGAAGCTGTGACAGTCGTGAATAGGGTCCTCCTGGCAGACGATGATAGGCCCGCGGATCTCGCCCTGACCATAAAGCAGCGTTCCGATGGGGTTGTCGGGCAGGTTCTTGGCCACAGCATCGCGGTCGCAGTACATCACCAGATCCAAATCCAGCTCAGCCTCTTTGGCAATGGCTGCGAGCAACGACGAATAGTGAACGGCATCCAAGCCGTCAGCATTGATCAGCTGCTGCCCCATCTCGCGGTAGGAAGACATCTTATAGACATCTGCACGCTCGACATCCAGATGCCCTGTGGGCCAGATAACGATGACCATCGGGTCAATGGGCGTCTTCTCGCGTCGGGGAGCAGAAGTCTCCTCGGCAGCAGGCGCGTCCTCCCCTACCACCTCCTCAGGGGGCATGGGCTTGAAGCGAGGCTTCCAGTAGCGTTCCAGCTCATCCTTGTGACGAAGCAGGAAGGCGGGATCGCTGACGCGCTGCAGGTAGTACAGTGTATCCTCGTCGCTGGGCAGATAGCGGGCCGCCTTGAGCCACAGCTCGGCCTTGTCGCCTGGCGTCATCGTACGGCCCGGGAGGCCTGCACTCTGCGCCTCTATCGCCAACTCTGTCATGCACACGGTAGTGCCCAACCGAGCACCCTGCTCCAGATAAGCGAAGGCCTTGGAGTTGTCCGTGGTATAGCCCAGTCCGCCATAGTAATAATGATTGAAAAGGAAATAAGCACACATACCCTCGCCCAGCTGCAAGCCACGGCGCAGACGTTCATCGACGACGTTGTGCAACTGCTGCTGTTCCTCGGCAGACAGTTCCTCGAAATCATCGTCGCTCATGTCAGCCTGATAGATCATGCAGAGCGCACACCCCTTCTCGATACCCTCCTCCATCATCTCCTCATAGAGCGCCATGTTGCCACGCTCAAAATAGAGCATGGCCAGATAGGCATAGGCGGTGGTTTCGCCGTACCTGATGGCCTGTTCGTAGCTGCGGATGGCATCCTCGCGACGATCGAGTTCCTCGTAGGCATAAGCCAGCAACACAAACCAGACAGGGTCATCAACCTGACAGCCCTTGGCACGCCGTTCTATCATAGCCGCAACGCCAGCGGGATTGGCCTCACAGAAGGTACCGAAAAGTTCTGCACGCATCAGCTGGATGTCAGCCACCTGGCTGCCTCGGGCGAGGGCCGTCCTCAGCAGCTCGCGACTGCGCTCCACATCCATCGTGTTCTCTTGCGTCTCGCCATAGCGCCACATCTGGGCGTAGGCTGCGAGGGCATCCGGGACGGTGTCCTTAGCCTGAAGAAACAACTGCTCGGCCTCGCGCAACGATGCGTTGCCGGTGTTATGATAGTAGATCCAACGGCCATAGCCATACTGCGCATAGGCATCGCCCTGTGCGGCAGCTTGCTTCAGTTCCTGGACCTCATCGTCGGTGAGGAGGAATACGCGTTCCCTGATGCGGAAGCGGAAAAGGAAAGAGTTGTCGTGGGTAATCATATGTTGGGGCTCGCAAGCGAGGGGTTAAGAGGTTGAAGGGTTTAAGGGGTTTAAGGGGTTTAAGAGGTTTAAGAGGGTTAAGGGTTATATTTCATCTTTTGTCTCTTCATTCAGAAAGAGAAGAGGTAGCAGGCCACCTTGTCCCACTGGCGCTTCTTCAGGTCGTCGGGACGGATGAGGAAGTTGAGGGTGCCGCAATCGTGGAAGGTGAGGCCCCAGCGGTCATCTTCATCCACCTGCAGCAGCGAGAGCATCCCGGGCATCGCCTCGCGTACATCTTCTATATAGGGGAGCCCAAGGAGACGCTGGCCATCGTCGTTAGCATCGCTGGCGGTGAAGGTGATGGCCTCGGCGGGCAGGTTGGCGGGAGTACCGTCGGCAGCGAGGACGTGGTGGGTGTGCAGCGCCTCGCAGTTGGGAGCATAGAGCACGCGGAAATGCTGCGACTGCCACGGCCCCATCCCTGGATAGGACGGTGCCTCGATGTCGCCCAGGAAATAGTCGAGGGCGGCAAAGAAGTAGAGCATCCCCTCATGCGGCAGCAACCCCTCGGGGTCGAGGGCTGCGATGTCCTCTAAGCGTATCTGACAGACGAAGGTCAGCGGGTCCTGCCAGCTGTCGCCGTCCTCTGTCACGAGTGCCTCGGGGTACGCCAGCGTCTCGGGCATATCGGGCTCGCCCCACCATTTGCTTTGTCCAAAGAGGGGATCTTCTGTCGGAGATGTCGTGATCTTAATCATCGTTTTTCACTTCGAATGGCAATGATTCAATCGCTTCCTTAGTGGTATTTCGGACATATTTCCATCCCATTTCCGACACACGTTCCTCCACGGAACCTTCACCCCAGCGCGGCTTCAGGGGAAGGTCGTTCTGCCAGGTGCCTTCGAAATAGGGATACCACACCCTGACAAACTCCTGGTAGGACCCTTCAGGGTGCGAAGATTGCACCAGTCGGCCGCAGCTGTCGTATTCGCCTTGGGAATACCACTCATACCGACTCACAGGATTATAGCCCACGCCCATGGCGTGCAGGTCGCCTTCGCCCTGGCGCAGGCCATGAACAAACTCGCCCTTGTAGCGCAGGTCGTACTGGTTGTCGAACGTGCGTTCCTCCGAAGGGTCTTTCTCCACGATGTAGTTCAATACACCGTTGCCGTGAGGCAGCCCTTCGGCGTCCACTTCACCCGTATAGATGCACTTGACAATCTTTCTTAGTTTTTCTGCCATAGGAGTGTCATTTAGTTAGTTTTTCCACGTCAGCACCAACTTGTACTCCGTGCCGTCATAGACACAGCCATCGCTCCACTCGCGGCCTTCGATTTCGGCAAAGAAACTGACTTGCTCGCCAGGCTTGAGCAGGAAGGTCTTGCCGTATCTTGTCAGCGTGATGCAGTCCTTCTCGATGCTGGTTATCTTGATATTGCCGAAAGCAGTGAATTTGAGCGCGCCGAGTTCTGGCTCAAAGTCGCTTTCCTTAAACTTCCAAGGATCATGATGACCGACCTCCCAATCTGAGCGTCCATGCTGAGCATGCAGGATGATGGGCTCTGTGGCAGCATTGGGTGCCTGGAATTTGCCATTGGCCCACGTGCCTTCCCAATGGATGCCGTCCTCTTGATGGTCGAAGACACCTTTACCGTGGCTAAAACCCTCATGGAACTCACCCTCATAGCGACCGCCATCGCCGAGCGTCAGCACGCCCCGCCCCTCAGGCATGTCATTAACGACATCGCCGTCGTAGATACTGCGGTCACTGTATTCGATGTGTCCGCCAGGCCATACAAAGGCTTCTAACGACCCGCTGCTGATAATAGGACAAGGCAGCTCCAACTGCTTGGCAGAACGACGGTCGTGGCGCCACTCCTGTGCCTCCACGAGCTTGCCTTTTTCCCAATGTTCTTTGCGGCTCATGCCCGTTTTGGCACAATACACATCGACGTAGCCGTCGTAGGGTTGGAAGTCGCGAACATCGTCGCCATAGTGATCCAGCACATCGCCATTGGGCAGCTCGAAAGTGGCGCGGGTGGAAGGCTCATAGACGTAGCTGTTATACTGGTTGGCCGTATAGCGTCCGCCCTGCTGCTCAATGCGATAGATCTTGTCGCCGTCTTTCAGCGTCAGCTTGAGCGTGGTGCAATCCACCTTACTGGTCTCGTCGATCTCATAGTCCACGACCTCGTAACGGAACAGTTCATCGGGCCCTGAATAGCGCACAATTTCGTCGCCGGCATACCACTCCTTGACCCACGGCTTCTGCCAGGATTCTTCGGGCAGGAACAGCTCGAAGCCGTAGCGCTTGCCACCGTGCAGGAACATGGCGATGGAGTCGGGCCTTTCCGGGTGATGGACGCGGAACACGCCATGCAGCCCCCAAAACTGCGGTTTCTTGTCCTTGGAAGTGTGAATCCACGCTCTTTCAATCCATGAGCCATCGGCAAAGTCATAGCGACCGTCAGCGGCGTAGGCGGGACCGTTGATGCTGGCATAACTCAGGTGGAACACGCCCTTGAAGTAGTCGCCGTTAGGGTACCAAACCTGGCCTTCGCCGATGGGTCCTGCCAGTTTCTGCAGAATGGTGTCGCCCCACTGCCAGGCACCTTTATAGATGAGTTCCTTACCGATGAGCTTCACGCAGTAGCAATTGCGACTATAGACGCCCATGCCAACTTCGTGTGAGGTGCTGTCGATCTCCACTTCCTCACCAACCTTAATGGTATAGGTCTTGCCGCGCAACTCAAGCGTGAGCTGCTGTCCATCGTAAGCCTTCACGATAGCGTCACTGAACTTTAATTTGGGCAGCCGCTCTCCCACCTTGATGTCTTCTTCATCGACTTCGTAGTGCTCGCGCGGAACGGAGGTCACGGTTGCTCCACGATCCACATGACTGTTATAAACATTGATGAAACATACTGTTGCCATAGTAGGTCGGTTTTATTAGGTAAATGATAATTTTGTCGCAAAGATACACATTTTTTTGTAAAACAAGCGTTTCACATCGATTTTTTTCGTACATTTGCACACAGATAAGCTCAAGACAGACCATGACAACAAATCATTTACTGAAAACTAGCACGAAAATGAGCCTTGCGGCACTGTGTCTGCTACTGACATTGGCTGCTCAGGCACAAACTTATCTTACGGACGTATTCAAGCCCATCGAGGAACGTCACTACAAGGCATTCCCCACGAAGGGCGACGGCATCATGCAGATTGCCAAATTCAAGTATAAAGGCGGCTTCACGCTGGGCTCCGGCCGCGGAGGCCTCATCAGCAGCAACACGCCAGGCTACGTCACGTTCCAACTCAACGGCAGCTACGACAAGATTAGCTTCGTGGTAGGCCCCGACGGCCCACGAGGCGCTACGGACGAGTACAACTGTATCGTCACCATGAAAGCTGACGGCAAGCGCGTCTTTGACAAAGTCATCTGGGATCACGACGCGCCACAGGAGTATGTCATCGACATCAAAGGGGCACGTCAGCTGCGCTTCGATATCCCCAGAGGCGAGACCTCATTGGCCTTCGGCGCTGTAAAGCTGTGGAAGGCGGGACAAGTCTATATGGCCTCCAAGGACCCACAACACAACATTCCCTCTGCCGGCCGCGTGCAACTGGTGGGACAGCTGACACCTTATTATATACGAAGCTCTGGTTACGTGACACCCATCTCAGCCCAGAAGAGAGTGGCTGACAGGGCTCCGATTCCCAACATCAGCCTGAACCGCGTAGAGTACAAGACAGGCCTGCAGTTCACGGCGCCGGAGGCTTTCATGGGGCACAACGAGGCGTGGTGCTACTTCTGGCTGCAGAAGAAGTACGACAAAGTCTCGTTTATCATCGGACCTAGCGATAACCAGTCCAGCGGTGCAGCAGGTTGGTTCACCGTGAAAGGCGACAACAAGATTATCTATGAGAAACGAGTAACACAGCAGGATCTGGCCGAGATGGTAGTGATTGATGTGGCGGGCGTCAACCAACTGTCGTTCCACAGCATCGATGACGCCAGCCGTCTCAATGGCGGACTCACCTGGGGTGTGGTCAACATCTTCGCCTATCCCCAGAACTATGCACAGCTGCCTACGGCAGGAACGATCAACGCTTCCAAGGGTCGTCTGTCCCAGCTACCCGACGTGTGCAAGCTGGTGTCCAACATCAAGCCCTATTCCGTGCAGGGCATGGGGAGCTACGACAATATGCTGTACAACGGCGAGAGCGACTATTACACCTTCTCCATGGGCGGCGAGAAGTTCTCTGAAGGCTTCCTCCTCACCAGCGGTAAGACGCTGTTGGACGAGCTCGTCAGCGCCTACTGGAAGTTTGACCTGGCCGGGGAATTTGACTACATGAGTTTCACCGTGGGCGCACTGTCCAAGCGACGCACGATGTCCGATGACAACATCCGCGTATTATGTGACGGCAAGGTGGTTCTGGACACCGTCATCCATGTCACATGGCCCAATCAACGCTTCATCGTGCCCCTGAACAAATGCCGCACGCTGACCTTTGCCAAGCCAGGCACCATGCAGCAGAAAGACAGCTACTTCGGCATCGGCGACGTGGTGCTCTACCGTGGGGAGCCCGTGGAGAATGACCTCTTCGAACATCCCAAACCTGAATGCCCGCAGGAGATTGATCTCATCGACCTCTGCGAGAAGCCCTATTACCACTATGTCGGGCGCTGGCTGTCAACACTCACCAACTTCGACTTCAACGATTGTTTCCACAATGGCGGGTCGCAGCGCCGCTTCTTCCAGATGCACGACGGCACGAAGATCTACAAAGGTGTGATGCTGGAGACCAACATCCCCTTCGCCTTTGAGAACATCACGCCCTTCCGCGCTCTCTTCATGTTCCTGACGATGGCCGGAGCCTCCATATCCAGCAGTTCCGTAGGAGCTGTCACGGGTACTACGGCCGGTGCCGCGATGCCCGGACTCTTCAACCTCTACCGCAACGATGCCAACGAGAAAGGCATCAAGGAGTTGCGCGAGAAAGGTCTCACAATGGGTGCCTTCTCCGTCTTCGGAGCCGGCGACAAACAGTCGTCTGCCTGCGCCTTCAACCCCTACGGCGAGTACGATGAGCTGACATTCACCGTAGCCTGCAAATCGCCTTACGTAGATCCGATGGTCAACGCAATGGGCGGTAACAAGAAAGCAGATCCCGTGCGCCTCGACGTCTTCGCTGATCAGGTGAAAGTGGGCGAATACTGGCTGTCCAACGAGATGAAGCCAGCCACCTACACCGTGCCCATCAACAAATGCCACCAACTCATGTTCTGGCTGGAATGTGGTGAGTACCGCTCAGGGCAGTATGTCCTCTATGACATGACCGTGAGGAAGAAGGGGGAGTGACGAAGGGGGAGTGACGAATGACGAATGACGAGTGACAAGTGTCGAATGATAACAATTCTGGGACCTACAGCCTGCGGTAAGACCGCCATAGCCACACAGCTGGCGGCACAACTCGGCAATGCTGAAATCATCAGCGCCGACTCGCGCCAGGTGTTCCGCGGGATGGACATCGGCACGGGCAAGGACTTGTCTGACTACGAGGTCAGCGGAAAGCACATCCCCTACCACCTCATCGACATCGCCGAGGCAGGCACGAAATACTCGGTCTTCGAGTTCCAACGCGACTTCCTACGCGCGTATAAAAATATATGTTCACGCGCACGCGAGGTCATCCTATGCGGCGGCACAGGATTATACATCGAAAGTGTGCTGCGGGCATACCGCCTAGTAGAAGTGCCCGTGAACCCCGCCCTGCGCGAGCGGCTGGAGGGCAAGACGCTCGAAGAGCTAACGGCACTGCTGGCCACCTACAAACGGCTGCATAACACCACAGACGTAGATACGGCTCGCCGCGCCATCCGCGCCATCGAGATCGAGGACTACTACAGGGAACATCATATCGACGAGACACAGCCCTTCCCCGTCATCCCCTCGCTGACCATCGGCCTGGACATTCCACGCGAGCTGCGGCGCCAGCGCATCAGCCTGCGCCTGCGCAAACGCTTGGAGGAAGGTATGGTAGAAGAGGTGCAGCGGCTGCTGGACAGCGGCATCCCCGCCGAGGCTCTCATCAGCTATGGGCTGGAGTACCGCTATCTGACGCTCTATCTGACGGGGCAGTTGGGTTACGACGAGATGGTGCGCGAGTTGGAGATTGCTATCCACCAGTTCGCCAAGCGCCAGATGACATACTTCCGAGGCATGGAGCGGCGCGGCGTAGAGATTCATTGGGTCGATGCTACACAACCAGTACCCGACATTGTCCATGAAATCCAAGTTCTCACCCAATAAAGTATCACTTTTAACTTCGTTGACTTTTCATTTTTAACTTTCTCACCATTATGGAGTCTTCCCCCTGGGGCATCATCTACTGCCCGAAACAAGGCGTTCGACACACCCACAAGCGTTGGGAGCGTATCAAGGAACTGCTGGACGCCAACAACATCAACTACGACTTCGTACAGAGCGAAGGACCACAGAGCGTGGAACGCCTCACACGAATGTTGTGCAGCAATGGCTATGAGACGCTCATCATCGTGGGGGGCGACTCGGCACTGAACCGTGCTGTCAACAGCATCCTCTCCATGGACGATGCAGTGCGACAGCGTGTGGCACTGGGCGTAATTCCCAATGGTCGCGGCAACGACTACGCCACATTTTGGGGATTCACGGAGGACGATGATGAGAAGACAATCCAGTGGCTCGCCAACCGCAGATTGCGCAAAGTGGATGTGGGCTATCTACAGCCATTAGCCACGGGAGAAGACGACGAAGCACCCGCTGCGCCACACTACTTCCTGAACTGCATCAATGTAGGACTGGTGGCAAACATCATGAAACTGAAGTACAAGACGCGACGCATATTCGGCCTGTCAACCCTCTCCTACTCTGCCAGCATGATTATGCTGCTGTTCCAGCGAATGGAAAAACGTATGCGACTTCACATCAATGAAGACACCATCGAGCAGAAAGTCATGAACGTGTGTGTCGGCAACTGCCGAGGCTACGGGCTGACTCCCAGCGCTGTTCCCTATAACGGTTGTTTAGACGTGAGCGTCATCTCACAACCGGAGATGCGCCAGCTGATTGAAGGAATGGGTATGCTCTTCACAGGTAAGTTCCTCAACCACAAAGACGTAAAGGCCTTCCGTACCACGCGCCGCATCCGCTTCGAGGAAGCTCACGGCGCCACCGTCAGTGCCGACGGAAGGGTGTTGAAGGAAATGCAGGCACCTTTTGAAATTGGACTGAAGCCCGAGCACATCAACCTGATTATCCCAAGCTGAGAAGCGCATCAGCCGATGCGGCTGATCTTCTCCAAACCGGGGACGTCCATCAACTTGATTTTCCGACCGTCAACAGCCAGCAACTTCTCTGAGGCAAAGGCAGAGAGTGTGCGGATGGCGTTGGCGGTTGTCATATTTGAGAGGTTGGCCAGATCCTCGCGGCTGAGATAGATGCTCAGCGTGGAGCCGTCCTCCTCAAGGCCGTAGCTGTCACGCAGGCAGAGCAATGCCTCAGCCAAGCGTCCGCGGATGTGCTTCTGAGTAAGGTTGACCGTGCGAGAGTCTGCCTTGCCGAGATCTGATGCCAGACGTTCGATGAAGAACAACCCCAGACGGGCATTCTCCATGAGCAGACGCATGACCGTTCCTATGGGAATTTTCACGATCACCGACTGCTCGAAAGCGGAAGCCACAGAAGCATACTTCTCGCCGGCAAAGGCTGGACGATAGCCGAAATACTCCACCGGCTTGATGACACGTACGATCTGTGCACGACCACCAACACCCTCCTTGCTCACCTTCACCTTCCCGGACACGAGGCAATGCAGATAAGCAGGCACATCACCCGTCTCGTAGATGATGCCGTTCTTCTTAAATGTGTGTACGGTGGCGTGCTTTTCAAGCAGCTGTTTTTCCTCGGGCGTGAGCAAATCGCAAATATCACTCAAATGTGACATTATATCATCAATATTGATGTTCTTTCGTGCCATTGTACGGTGTCATATTTATGTTTTACGGCACAAAATTACACTTTTCTGCTGATTTTGTCAAATCTTTAAGAAACTTTTGGCTGAAATATTTTACTGAATGACAAATAATGGCTATTTTTGAGGACGAAACGAGGCTTTTGCCCCACTAAACAACTAAAAAAAACTTAAAAACGTACAACCTTAACTATAACCCCAACTTATGAGCTATTTACAGTTTGACAAGACCTTGATGACCAATCTGGAGGAAGCTCTGAAGAAAGAGGTACTACGCAGCAACCGTTCTGGCGCGTACTCATGTTCGACCATTCTCGACTGCAACACGCGCAAATACCATGGTATGCTGGTTGTGCCTGTGCCTGAGTTGGACGATGAGAACCATGTTTTGCTCTCATCGCTCGACTGCACCGTCATTCAACATGGCGCTGAATTCAATCTCGGCCTCCACAAGTATCAAGGCGACAACTACAGCCCGCGCGGCCACAAGTACATCCGCGAGTACGACTGTCAGCAAGTTCCCACCACCCTCTATCGTGTCGGCGGCGTGATCCTGAAGCGCGAACTGATGTTCCAGCACTTCGAGGACCGCGTGCTCATCCGCTACACGCTCTTGGATGCCCACAGCAAGACAACGCTGCGACTGCAGCCTTGGCTGGCCTTCCGCAGCGTGAGGGAGTTCACACACGAGAACCCGCGTGCCAACCGCGACTACCAAGAGGTGAAGAACGGTATCAAGACCTGCATGTACCCCGGCTATCCCGAGCTGTACATGCAGCTGAACAAGAAGGCGGAATGGGTGTTCCGCCCCGATTGGTACCGTGGTGTTGACTACCCGAAGGAGACCGAGCGCGGCTACGCCTCGAACGAGGACCTCTACGTTCCCGGCTACTTCGAGTTCGACATCAAGAAGGGTGAGAGCGTGGTCTTCGCAGCCGGCATCAAAGAATGCAACCCCGCCAAGCTCAAAGAGCTGGCTGACTACGAAGTGAACATCCGCACACCGCGCGACAACTTCTACCACTGCCTGGTCAACAGCGCCCATCAGTTCCTCAACTACCGTGAAGGAGAGACCTACGTGCTGGCGGGCTATCCGTGGTTCAAGTGCCGTGCCCGCGACCTCTTCGTGTCGCTGCCGGGTCTGACGCTTACCAACAACGAGATCGAACAGTTCGAGCGCGTCATGGCAACCGCCGAGAAAGGCATCCGCGAATTCATGGTAGGCAAGCCCCTGAGCGTTCGCATCTATGAAATCGAGCACCCCGACATCCTGCTGTGGGCCGTCTGGTGTATCCAGCAGTACTGCAAATTCGTGGGCATGGAGAAGGGCATACAGAAGTATGGCCAGCTCCTGCACGACATCATGAACTGGCTCGCTGCCGGTAACCACCCCAACCTCTACATCCACGAGAACGGACTCGTCTATTCCAACGGGCGCGACAAAGCCATCACCTGGATGAACAGCAGCCAGAACGGACAGCCCATCGTGCCACGCTCCGGCTATATCGTGGAGTTCAACGCGCTATGGTACAACGCGCTGATGTTCAGCGCCAACGTTTATCGCGCCATGAACAATGCAGATGAAGCCGAGAAGCAGGAATTGATGGCCGCCAAGACGCAGAAGAATTTCATTGAAACCTTCCTGAACGATTATGGCTACCTGCTCGACTATGTCGATGGCACAATGATTGACTGGAGTGTGCGCCCGAACATGATCTTCGCCTGCGCCTTCGACTACTCACCGCTGAACGCGAAGCAGAAGAAGGGTGTGCTGGACATGTGTACCAAGGAACTGCTCACGCCGAAGGGACTGCGCACGCTCTCGCCGAAGAGCGGCGGCTACAACCCGATGTACGTAGGGCCTCAGGTGCAGCGTGACTACGCCTATCACCAGGGCACCGCCTGGCCGTGGCTCGCAGGTTTCTATCTGGAAGCTTGCCTGAAGGTCTTTGGCTACTCACGCGTCAGCTTCGTGGAGCGCCAGCTCGTGGGCTACGAAGAGGAACTCTTCTACCACTGCATCGGCACACTGCCCGAGGTCTTCGACGGCAACCCGCCCTTCCATGGTCGCGGCGCTATGAGCTTCGCCATGAATGTGGCAGAAATCATGCGCGTAGTGAAACTACTCGATAAATATATTATGGAATAAAGAAAGGAGGAAACAACTATGAAAGTGTTAATGTTCGGATGGGAGTATCCTCCTCACGTGTTCGGTGGACTCGCCACCGCTAACTACGGCATCACTCACGGCCTGAAGGCTCTCGGCGATATGGAGACACTGCTGTGTCTGCCGCGGCCCTTCGGCGATGAGGAACAGGATGCATGTAAGATTATCGGAATGAACTGTGTGCCCATTGCCTGGCGCGATGTCAACTACGACTACGTCAAGCAGCGCGTGGGCAACATCATGAACCCCGATGACTACTACCGCTACCGCGAGCACATCTACGCCGACTTCAACTACATGCACGTCAACGACCTCGGCTGCATGGAGTTTGCAGGCGGCTACCCCGGCAACCTGACGGAAGAGATTAACAACTACTCGATTATCGCAGGCGTCGTGGCGCGCACGGAAGAGTTCGACATCATCCACGCCCACGACTGGCTCACCTACCCTGCCGGCATCCACGCCAAGCAGGTCAGCGGCAAGCCCCTTGTCATCCACGTTCACGCCACGGACTTCGACCGCTCTCGCGGCAACGTCAACCCCACGGTCTATGGCATCGAGCGCAACGGTATGGATAATGCCGACTGCATCATGTGCGTGTCGGAACTGACGCGCCAGACGGTCATCAACCACTATGGCCAAGATCCCGCCAAGTGCTTCGCCATGCACAACGCCGTCTATCCCCTGGCTCCCGAGCTTCAGGAGATTGTCGATCAGCGTCTGCCCTATAAGGATCGCAAAGAGAAAGTCGTCACCTTCCTCGGACGCATCACCATGCAGAAGGGACCGGAGTACTTCATCGAAGCCGCCAAGCGCGTGCTCGAGCGTACCAACAATGTGCGCTTCTGCTTCGCAGGTTCGGGCGACATGATGAACGACATGATTAACATGGCTGCCGCCTACGGCATCGCCGACCGCTGCCACTTCCCCGGCTTCATGAAGGGCAAGCAGGTGTTCGAGATTTTCCGCGACTCGGATGTCTATGTGATGCCGTCCGTCTCTGAGCCTTTCGGCATCAGCCCCTTGGAAGCCATGCAGAGCGGTGTGCCAAGCATCATCTCCAAGCAGAGCGGCTGCGCCGAGATTCTGGACAAGTGCATCAAGACCGACTACTGGGACATCGACGCCATGGCCGATGCCATGTACAGCCTCTGCACCAACGACGCCCTGCACGAATACCTGCAGGTGGAGGGCAAGAAGGAAGTCGATGGCATCACCTGGGAAAAGGTCGGGCAGCGCATCCGCAAGCTCTACGACCAGTGCCTGGCACCCAAGTAAGACCCACCCCCGCCCCCTCCCGTCAAGGAGGGGAGGCCTGCGGGGTGGTAATCACATAATAAATAAGAATAATAACTTTTAACAATGACCCAATACGCCCTCTAACAACGCGTCAGCCGTTCCCCTCCCCAACGGGAGGGGCAAGGGGGTAGGTCTTCCTATTATGAAAACAATTTGTCTATATTTTGAGATCCACCAGAACGTACATCTCAAGCGCTATCGCTTCTTCGAGATTGGTAAGGACCACTACTATTTCGACGATTATGAGAACGAGCGCGGCATCACAGAAACCGCAGAACGTTCCTACATCCCTGCTCTCAAGACATTCCTGGAGATGGCCAAGCTCTACGGCAAGGCCTTCAAAGTCGCCTTCTCCATCAGCGGCTGCGCCATCGAACTGCTGGAGCAGTATGCCCCCGAAGTAATTGAGCTGCTGCAGGAACTGAACGACACCGGCTGCGTGGAATTCCTGGCCGAGCCCTACAGCCACGGCCTGAGCTCACTGGCCAGCGAGGATGTGTTCCGCGATGAGGTTGAGCGCCAGGCGAAGAAGATGAAGGAGCTCTTCGGCAAGAAACCCACCGTGCTGCGCAACAGCTCGCTCATCTACAGCGATGACATCGGCGGCCTCGTGGCCGACATGGGCTACAAGGGAATGATTGCCGAGGGTGCCAAGCACATCCTCGGTTGGAAGAGCCCTCACTTCCTCTACCACTGCGCCCAGAACCCCAACCTGAAGCTGCTCCTGCGCGACTACAAGCTCAGCGATGACATCAGCCTGCGCTTCAACGACTCTTCATGGAACGAGTACCCCCTCTTCGCAGACACCTATATCGACTGGATTGCACAGCTGCCCGAAGAGGAGAAGGTCATCAACATTTTCATGGAACTCTGCGCACTGGGCATCTACCAGCCCCTGTCCAGCAACATTCTGGAGTTCATCAAGGCCCTGCCCGCAGTGGCCAAGGAGCGCGGCATCACCTTCGCCACACCCAGCGAGATTGTCACCAAGAGCAAGAGCGTGGCACCGCTGGAAGTGCCCTACCCAATGAGTTGGAACGACGAGGAACGCGACACCAGCTGCTGGCTCGGCAACGTGATGCAGCGCGAGGCTTTCCAGAAACTCTACAGCGTGGCAGAGCGCGTGCTCATCTGCAAGGACCGCCGCATCACGCAGGACTGGGACCGCATTCAGGCTTCGAACAACTTCCGCTTCATGACCACCAAGAACATGGGCGTAGGTTTCTATCGCGGCATCTATGACAGCCCCTACGATGCCTTCACGAACTACATGAACATCCTCGGCGACTTCATCAACCGCGTCAATGCCCTCTATCCGCTGGACATCGAGAATGACGAGCTGAATGCACTGCTCACCACCATCCGCAACCAGGCCGACGAGATCACGGTGAAGGATGCTGAGATTCATCGTCTGCAGGCACGTCTGTCCAAGTTCGAGCCCGTGGAGAAGAAGGAAGCTCCTGCCAAGAAAGCTGCCGCTCCTGCGAAGAAGGCCGCTGAGCCCAAGAAGGCTGCTGAGCCAGCTAAGAAGGAAGCACCTGCCAAGAAGGAGCCCGCTCCTAAGAAGAAAGCTCCTGCCAAAAAGTAAGCACCAGCTAAGAAGCAAGGTCACAAGAAAATGGGGTAACGATCGTTACCCCATTTTCTTTTGTATCTCGCTTCGTATCTCGCTTCGTTTTACTTCTTGTACGTACTGTAAATCACCTGCATGCTCAGCGGCTTCGTGCCTCCAACGATGCGGGCGCTGCAGAGCGAGAAGTCGTGCTGCACGCTGGTGAGGATGTTGGACGAGTTCACGGCTGTCACCACAGGCACCAGCATCACGCGGTTCCAGTCAGGATAAGCGGCGGCATACTGCTCTGCGGTGAGGCCGTCGCGCTGCATGATGCTCTGCTTCTCGTGGTAGAGATAGGAAATCAGGCGGTTGATGTTCTCAAAGGTGAACGTGTTGGAGATGATGCTGAAATCTGAGACATAGGTGGTGATGGCATCAGCGACCTCGCGCTTCTCGAAGAAGGAGGTGAGCTTGCCCGGACGTATCATGAGCAGCGAAGAGGGCGTGCTGAAGATGTCCGTGTCTTCGCTGTTAATGCGTGTAAGCACCATGCGGGCACGGCTGATGCTGTCATTCTCGTGGTTCTGGTAGATTTCGTCCACGGGCAGCGTCACTTCCGTAACGATGCCGGCCGGCGACGTGAGATAGGTATATGGCTTCACGGGATTGCCCTGACCGTCATTGATGGAAGTCATGAGTTGCTCGATGCCCTTGTTCTCAAAGCGTGTGCTCTGGATCACCTCGGGCGTTGCCGAGAAGCGTGCCACGCCGTCCAGCGTACTGCCATTGGTGTCCTTATACTGGAAATTGACATTCATCACGCAGACGTCGATGGTAATCAGGGTGCCATTGCCGCTCTTAAGCATAAAGTAGTAGCCCGGGCACACATGATGTGAGAACTGGTAAGAATCGGCGAAGTATTCGGGATGCTCCACCATCAGCTGCAGGATGCGCTGCCCCTCGGACGTGTCAAGGGGAATGCGGATGCAGGCGTAGTAGTCGGAACTCTCGCGCTCCTCTTCGCTGATGGTCTGGTCAATAGCCGTGAACGTCTTCTCGGCCACCGGCGTCAGGCGCTGCGGATTGACAAACGAGAAGAGGTTCGTGTTGGTGTAGTAGGTAACATCCTCGCGGACGACATTGTCCTTGTCCAGCTCATACACAGCCAGCTTCATAGGGTTGTTGCCATCACCTTTGTAGGACTTGAAGTAGAGACGGAGCTCAATGTTCGGACAGAAGATGGAGCCATCGGTGTTCTTGATGATGCGGTCTGACTCAGGCAGCGAATAGTTCTCGGGCGTGTGGAAGAGCGCGATGAAGTCGGCGCTGACGTCAATGTCGGTAGCAGGGTCTGTCACGCGGCCAATATAGCACTTTGTGCTGTTGGCAGCCACGGGGCCCAGCTCTACCGAACGTGTGTTGAAGGTGAAAGTCTGCACCGACGATGTGATGATGTCGGTCTCTGAGGCGATGCCGATGGTGTCTGTGTCATCCTCACAGGCTGCAAAAAGCAGCACGGCACACAGCCCCATCAAGGCGGATCTGATATTCATAGAGGGTAATTGTCGTTAACGAATAATAAAATGTACGCGCGCGTGAGAGAGCTATGCATCGGGGTCTTCAATGAATTGTTTGCCCTTGCTCCAGACGCTGTCGAAGAACTCAGTCACCACGGTAGAGGCCTCCGGCGACGTGGCATCGACAGGTCCCACGACGGGGATGTCCAGCTCGTGGGCGTAATCTACGAGTTCCTGATTCACATAGGACGGCGACAGCAGCATGCCGTCGCTGTAGCGCAGGGCAAGTTTGTAGAGGTCCATCTGCGTAGCGTGCTTGGGGAAGCCTTCGAGGTCTTCGGGCTTGAGGCCCTTGAACTGCAGATTGGTAAGGAACTGTTCCGTGAGCGGCAACTTCAAGTCATCGCCGGCCGGCGTGAAGATGACGCGGCTCTCGCGGAACGAGGGTTCCTCGCGGAATGAAGTCTTGATGTAGAGGGGTGCGATGGTGGAAATCCAGCCCTGGCAGTGGATGATGTCAGGCACCCAGCGCAGCTTCTTCACCGTCTCCAGCACGCCGCGGGCGTAGAAGATGGCACGTTCGCCGTTGTCGGGGTACTCGTTTCCGTCCTCGTCAAACGCTTCCAGACGCTTCATGAAGTAGTCGTCGTTGTCGATGAAATAGACCTGCATACGAGCGGAAGGTATCGATGCCACCTTGATGATGAGCAGATGGTCGGTCTCGTCGATGATCAGGTTCATTCCGGACAGACGTATCACCTCGTGCAGCTGGCTGCGGCGCTCGTTGATGCCACCCCATTTGGGCATGAAGGTGCGGATTTCACGCCCACGTTCCTGCACGAACTGCGGCATTTTACGTCCCATGAGCGACACCTCGGTGTCGGGCAGATAGGGCGTGATTTGCTGTGTGATAAACAAGACTTTTCTGGTCCTCATAAGCGTCAAGAGTTGTTTTCCAAGTGCAAAGATATATAAAAAAACTCGGTTATTTGCAATTTTTATGGCGAGAAAGTCAGATAAACATGCATTTTTTGCATTTTATTGGCAATTTTCCTTCTTCATTTGGCATTTATTGTGTTATTTTGCAGCCTAAATGAAAACAATACACACTATTCAAGAACTCAAAGCCGAGTTGTCTGCCGCACGTGCTGCCGGCAAGACCATCGGCCTCGTGCCTACCATGGGTGCCCTGCACGCAGGCCACGCCTCATTGGTTCGCCGCTCAGTGGCTGAGAACGATGTCACTGTCGTTAGCATTTTCCTGAACCCCACACAGTTCAACGACCCCCGCGATCTGGAACGCTATCCTCGTACGCTCGAAGCCGACTGCGCCCTGCTCACTGAGTGCGGCGCCCAGATTGCCTTTGCGCCGAGCGTGGCTGAGATCTATCCGGAGCCCGACACGCGCCACTTCTCCTACCCGCCCACCGACGCCGTCATGGAAGGAGCCATGCGCCCGGGGCACTTCAACGGTGTCTGTCAGATTGTCTCCAAGCTGTTCTCCTACGTGGAGCCCGACCGCGGTTACTTCGGCGAGAAGGACTTCCAGCAGATAGCTGTCATCCGGCGCATGGCCGCAGACCTCGGCTTCAAGCTGCAGATTATCCCCTGCCCCGTCGTGCGCGAGGCTGACGGCCTGGCGATGTCCAGCCGCAACACCCTCTTGGCCCCCGACGAGCGCGCCATAGCTCCACAGATCTACGCCGCCCTCTGTGCCAGCCGCGACTTCGCCCGCACACACAGCGTAGCCCTCACCCGCGAGTACGTCGAGGCACGCATCAATGCCGTCCCCGGCCTGCGCGTGGAGTACTACTCCATCGTGGATGCCGACACCCTCGCCGATGTCAACGCCTGGACAGATGCCCCCGCCGTCGTCGGCTGCATCACCGTCTATTGCGGCAAGAAGCCCATCCGACTGATTGACCACATACACTATTAGTTTAAGGTTTAAAGTTTAAAGCTGATAGTTTAGAGTTTAAAGAAGAATTCAAAGACTTATGCTCGTAGAAGTTCTGAAAAGCAAGATTCACTGCGCCACCGTCACCGAGGCCAATCTCCATTACATGGGCAGTATCACCATCGACGAGGCACTCATGGACGCCGCCGGCCTCATCGCAGGCGAACGTGTGTATATCGTCAACAACATGAATGGCGAACGCTTCGACACCTATGTCATCCGCGGTCCACGCAACAGCGGCTGCATCTGCCTCAACGGCGCAGCTGCCCGCAAAGTGCAGGTGGGCGATGTCGTCATCATCATGGCCTATGCCCAGATGACTCCCGACGAGGCGCAGACCTTCACCCCGCACATCATCTTCCCCGCCGAAGGCAACACCCTACCCCAAGCCTAAACCCCTTCCGTCTCCCTCGGGGAGCGCCCCATAACAATGAACCGCGAACAAGACAATCTGCAATCACTCGGTCGCAAGACAGAGTACCCTACAGACTATGCTCCGCAACTGCTGGAGACCTTCGAGAACCGCCATCCCGACAACGACTACTGGGTGCGCTTCAACTGCCCGGAGTTCACCAGTCTCTGCCCCATCACCGGTCAGCCCGACTTCGCCGAGATCCGCATCAACTACCTGCCGGGCAAGCTGATGGTGGAATCCAAGTCGCTGAAGCTCTACCTCTTCAGCTTCCGCAACCACGGTGACTTCCACGAGGACTGCGTGAACACCATCATGAAGGACCTCATCAAGCTGATGCAACCCAAGTACATCGAGGTCATCGGTATCTTCACGCCACGCGGCGGCATCAGCATCTATCCCTACGCCAACTACGGCCAGCCGGGCACGAAGTACGAGGAGATGGCGCAGTACCGTCTGCTGCACCACGACCTGTGATACTCCCCCCCCGATGAGCAAGTACCTGTCCCTCATCCCCTTCATCGCGCTGATAGCGCTGATTGCCACCTGCGTATCCGTCTTCGGCACCGATGCCCTCGACGGCGCCACGCAGGTGTCGCTGCTCATTGCCTCGGCGGTGTGCGTGTTTGTGGGCTTCCTCATGCGACGTGTGCAATGGGAAGCCCTGGAACAGGAGATGACAGACAAGGTCGCCAGCTGCATGCCCAGCATCATCATCCTGCTGCTCATCGGTGCCATCAGCGGCACATGGATGCTCTCAGGCATCGTCCCCACCATGATTTACTACGGCGTGCAGGTGCTGCGCCCCGAGTGGTTCCTCGTCAGCAGCAGCCTCTTCTGTGCGCTCGTCAGCGTGATGGTAGGCTCCTCATGGACCACCGTTGCCACCATCGGTTTGGCGCTGATGGGCATCGGACGCGCCCATGGCTTCGATGACGGCTGGGTAGCAGGTAGCATCATCACGGGAGCCTACTTCGGCGACAAGCTATCCCCGCTCTCCGACACCACCGTGCTCGCCTCCAGCGTCTCCGGCACACCCCTCTTCAGTCATATCCGCTATATGATGAAGACCACCATCCCCACCTTCGCCGTCTCGCTCATCATCTTCCTCATAGCAGGCCTCGTCATGGACGTCTCCGGGCAGGGCGAGATGACATTCCTTGCCGAGCTGGAGCAGACGTTCATGATTTCACCCTGGCTGCTGCTGGTGCCCGTGCTCACGGGCATCATGATAGCACGGCGCTGGCCCGCGATGGTCGTGCTGTTCCTGGCAGCGTTCATGGCAGGCATCGTGGCCGTCGTGTGGCAACCGGCACTCATCGCACAGGTCTCCGATGCAGGGTGGTACGAAGGCATCATGCGAGTCATCTACGGCCCCACCAACGTCAAGACCGGCGCTCCCGCACTCGACCAGCTCGTGCGCACACACGGCATGGCCGGAATGATGCCAACCATCTGGCTCATCATCTGCGCCCAGGTCTTCGGCGGCGTCGTCACAGCCACCGGCGTGCTGCGCGATGTCATGCAGATGCTGCTGCGCTTCGTCCGCGGCACCACCTCCCTCGTCGCCTCCACAGCCCTCACCGGCATCTTCTGCAACATCGCCCTCTCCGACCAGTTCCTCAGCATCATCCTCACCAGCTCCATGTTCAAGGACATCTATCGCGAACGCGGCTACGAATCGCGCCTGCTCAGCCGCACCTGCGAGGATGGCGCCACTGTCACCAGCGTGCTCATACCCTGGAACACCTGCGGCCTCGTGCAGAGCACCGTCCTCGGCGTGGCCACCCTCGCCTACCTCCCCTACTGCTTCTTCAACCTCCTCTCCCCCCTCACCAGCATCCTCGTCGCCGCCTCCGGCCGCATCCAACCAGCGCCAACGAAGAAAGAATGACATCTGAGAACCCCATATGTCTCATACCCTCGAAGAACTTCATCAGCTACATATCACCCCTCGGGAAATTCAGCACAACCAGCATCGCCGTGCCCCATGGCAGGACTATAGCGATGCCGCTCTCTACATGATCACCCTCTGTATCGAAGGGCGACAGCCTCTTTTCGGCAAGTTGGCAGGGGACTTCCGCAACAAACGCGGCACCGCAGACTTCCCACACATTGAGCTCAGTCCACTTGGCCGTGCCATTCTCGAAGAAGAACTTCCCAAGATTCATCATTTTTACCCACAAGTAGAGGTTTGGCAAGCCACCATTATGCCCGACCACCTTCACCTCCTCCTACGTATCACAGCCCCCTTGCCCCGCAATCGTCAACTCGGAGATGTCATCAGCGGCTTCAAAGGAGGATGCTCTCAAGCATGGTGGCGCCTCCACCCCTCCTCCCCCGCCCCTGCCGCGGTTCCCGTGCCATCCTCCCCCGCCTCAAATCCCACGCCATCCAACACCGCCGCAGTTCCCGCGCCGTTCGGCGCGGGTCCCTCCCCCTCTCGCCCCTCCCTCTTCGAGCCCGGCTACCACGACCGCATCATCAAGCGCCCCGGCATGTTAGAGAACATCAAGCAGTACATGGCCGATAATCCCCTCCGCGCCATCATGCGCCGCCAGCTCCCACACCTGTTAGAGCGGCGGCTGCACCTCCGCATCGGCACCCATGAATACGCAGCCTTCGGAGCCCTCTTTCTGCTCAAGCGCGCTGAAAAAGAGCAAGTCTTCTATCATCGGAAAGACAAGAAAACCGGAGCACCAACAGAGACCACTGAAGCATTCCGCAACAATCGCGACCGCCAGCTCGCAGAGGCACGCAATGGCGTTGTCCTTGTCTCGCCCGCCATCTCGAAAGGGGAAAGCATTGTGATCAATGCCGCCATTCAAGAAAGTCTCCCTGTCATACACTTGCAGAAAGAACCCATCTCGCGCTACTGGAAGCCCGAGCGCCGCCGCTTCGAGGCCTGTGCGCGTGGCTCCCTCCTCATCCTTTCTCCGTGGGGGCTGGATGAAGAGCTCACACCCGTACCGATCGGCACGGGAACCCCAGCTACCCCTTCCGACTACGCCCGTTTTCACCGCCTCAATGACCTCGCAGCTGAAATCTGTGCGACAACAGAGGCGGTGCTATTGGATGTCAAGGAGATTATCTGAAGACCATGGTCTTCGGGCTGTAAGACCATGGTCCAATCGCAACTAGAGCATGGTCCAATCGCGTTTCTCACTGGTGATAAAAATGTTTCTCACCAGTGAGAAAACCAATCACGTCCTGTCCTTTCGACGAGTTCCACTGGTGGAACTCGCCAGAAGGGCCAGTCCTTCCGAGTGGTTCACCGCGGTGATCCGCCCAACGCGATATATCGAATCGGCCTACACCCCATTGGGTATCGGCTGATTCGATACATCGCGTTCGCATTTTCTTCTGCATAGCATTTTTACGAACCTTCATCATTTATGCTTTATTGCGCAGTAAAACAATGATTTACGTCAAAACAAACCTACATCAAACCTACATCAAACCTACATCAAACCTACATCAAACCTACATTCATCCTACATCATTTGTAAGCGTATCCGCTATTACGTCTTGCGTGCTATCTCAGAAGTCAGTACATTTGCACATCATATCAGAGCCATGTAGAAATGATGTAGGTACCATGTAGGTATGATGTAGGTATGTTTTTATTCTACCTATTGTATATCATCCACTTAGTAGCAAAATGATGAAGGTTGTAAAAACTCCTTGTGTAAATGTTAGCACATATCATAGAAATTCGTCAGGTGACCTCAGATGTGCCCCTAATGGGCGCTTCAGTGATATGTGCTAACTATTTTGAAAAACTTTTTTCTTTTTTCTTCACTCCAGCTTGTTGTGACAAATGTTATAATAACTATATAGAATACACATATTAAGTGGTATATTCTATATATCATTATTATAATAACTTCTTCGAAAGATTTAACCTCGTTTTAACAAAAAATCTTTGGCGGAACGGAATCCTTTTTAGACCTTTGCAACAAGAGGTAAATAACTAATAATCATTAATTTATTTATTATGAACACTAATTATAATACGAACAAAATTTATCTTGCAAAAGGAATGACTGTACATGGTTATTTGGATACAACTGGGCATCTATTAAACATCATAGATGCTCACAAGATTGCATGGGGTTTTCTGCCTGGCACATCTTCCCCTTTACACATTTGGGCACGCGACTATATGCCCGTACAAGTAAATAAGGAGAAGTTCGTCAGGTTCAACTATAGTCCTGACTATCTCAAAGACTGTCCTGAGTACAAGCCAGACACTGCGGCCATCCTATCGGAGCATGGTCTTCAAGTCATTGACTCTGATATCATCGTTGATGGCGGCAATGTCATTAGCTGTGGTAACAAGGTTATTATGACGGACAAGATTTTTAGGGAGAACCCACACTATCACCATCAGACACTTATTGACAAGCTAAGTCAACTATTAGAGGCGGAGATTGTACTTATTCCAGAAGATAACTATGATGAATACGGTCATGCCGACGGAATGGTGAGGTATATGGGCAATGATTGTGTGCTAATCAATAACTACTGCGATTTTGACAAATCGCTTCGTAAGAAACTATTAACAGTTCTCAGTCCTCATTTTGACATCACAGAACTGCATTATGGGACATATTCAGATAGGAGTTGGGCTTATATCAATTTCCTACACGTTGGTCAGCACATCTTTATTCCAATGCTGGAAGGGGATAAATTGGGGGAGGTGGCTTTCAGACAGATTGCCGAGGCTTACCCCCAATGTGAATGCCATCAAATATGGGGTTGCGACAACATTGTTAATGAAGGTGGTGCGCTGAATTGTTGTACTTGGAATATACTCGAAGATTTACCAAAGAAAGAAGACATTAAATAATTACCAAAAACGAAATAACATGTTTACAGCAAAATTTATAAAGAATCTCGTCTATAACGGAGAGACGATACGCGCAATTGGACGTAGTGGTAGCCCTACGAGGGTATTAGCAGTACAAGGTGACTTGGATGGCTCATGCAGTGTTTACTGTCTGATGATGATGCTCATCTTCCATCAGAAACTTGATTGGGAAGATTTAAGTGATAAAGAACGAGCCAAAGAAAGCGCTTTTGTTCACAGCATCCAGCGAAAATTTCTACATGGCTTCAAAGGATTATGTAAGGGAGGTCATATGATGAGAGAACTATCTGACAAACTGAATCAGTGCTTTGGAGAAGACGTAACTAGTGTGTACACTTCATTTCCAAATAGGATTAATTCTGTCAGTAGACGAGAATTGCACCAGATAATAAGATTTCATCTGGACTGCAGAAAACCTGTTCTCGTAGGCTTCCAAAGAAAAAACGGAATTGGGCATTCTGTTGTTGCAATTGGATACAGGCGGGAAAGCTGGAATCGGTTGCGTCTATTTTGCTTGGATCCAGCACGAAAGATTCCTTATATGTCAATATGGAACAACGTTATTGACCTTGACTATATATCGAATGATGATGATACAATAACAGATTTCAATTATTATGAAGAAGATAATGTTTGCGTGTCGAATATCTTAGTCATTCATGATAATCTTTTCGAGGTAGATTGCCCGTTCTGAGGCTATTTACAATAGACATATCTGTATTCGCTTTTAACGAATGTCTCAAAGTTGTCCCCTAAATCTCTTTTTGCTGATTCGGACACTATCACAAACCATTCTCCAATATTATAATTTGCTTTTGCTTTATATTTGTCTTCTTTATATTGGTAACTACCCAATAGATTATGTCGTTTTTTCTTTTCGAAGGTAATAGGATCCAGATAACCTTTTGGCTTAATCTCTAAAATAGGGTTTTTCTGATTTAGAGAGGCCGCATCAAGGACTCGAAAAAGTTCTGCGACCTTCCATGGGCCATCAAATACAACGTTGTCTGACAGCCTCTTAATCTGACGAATAAGGATTCCACCATAGTAAGAATCTTCTGTCAGTTCATATTTGAAAGACCACTTTTCTCCTTTGGGTTTATTAACCCTGCTCTCGAAATTCAAGTCAATACCACCAAATTCGTTGATGTACCAACACAAAGCCTCGGAAATTCTAGGATGAACTGAAATATCCTGATGGTTCTTATTGTAGAAATAGAACTCAATATCCAGAATGCGAAAATCCTTGTCTCCGTATTTAATCACGCATTCATTCATTAGGACTTCTGCAATCTCTTCAAAAGTCTTAGCGATGTCATCCTTGCTTGCATCAGCAGAAATACACATCTTGTTTCTTAATTCTTCAATTTTCATTTTTACAGAGGATGAGAAATCGGTTATTAAAAACGAGTTTATAAATACGACTCAACTACTGCCTGCAACTGATTGAGCGGCAAGGCACCGCTTTGGCGCCAGAGGAGTTGGCCACTGCGGAAGAGGGCAAGGGTTGGGACAGCTTGGACATTGTATTGGGCTGCGGTTTGCTGGTGCTTATCCACATCAACCTTGATGATGCGGAGGCGGTCACCAAGCTGTGCCTTGAGTTGTTCCAATACGGGGTGCATGGCTTTGCAGGGGCCACACCAAGTCGCAAAGAAATCTACCAGCACGAAGCGGTCAGCGGAGATGACATCGTTGAAGGTTTCCATAGGTCTTTATGTTTTCGAAGTTGAGAGCTCATCCACTATCTGCATGACTGCTAGGGAGTGGTGGAGGAGGTGGTTCATGGTGGTGTAATCTTGATGATGGAGGATGGAGGCGAAGGCGGCGAATTCGGGGGCCAAGCGGTGAGAAACGGGAGCGAGGGGGATTTGCTGGGGTTGCTGGCCGCGGAGGCAGAGGGTGATGGAGGTCATCGTGCTGACAGGACCTTCGATGCGCAGCCAGCCGTTGTCGCACTGGAGGAGGCCGAAGCTGGGGGCATCGGTGTCCTTGGCACCTGTGCAGAGGCAGAGCCTCGCTTCGCTCGATTGCTGCGCGTTATATTCCAGAATGACTGTGCCGGAGAGATCGACGCCATTGAAGCCGCGACGACAGAAGTAACGGGCCGACTGCGGTGGACCAAGGAGGGCAAGGACGAAGTGGAGGTTGTAGATGTTGATGTCCATCAAGGCACCTCCACCAGCAGCGGGGTCGAAGGCAGGGAGGACTTCGCCACGCAGGTAGGCATCGTAGCGACTGGAGCGCTGGCTGTAGTTGCACTCCACATGACGAATCTTCCCCAACTGCGGCAGGAGTTCTGTTTGCAGGAGGCGGAAGGCAGGCAGATGGAGGAGGGTGACAGCCTCGAAGAGCATCAGATGGCGGCTGCGGGCTTCGTCGGCCAGCGCCTGCAGCTCACGATAGCTCATGCAAGCGGTCTTCTCCAGGATGACGTGCTTGTCGGCCTGCAGCGCTTGCAGCGCATAGGCATAGTGAACGCTGTTGATCAGGGCGATATAGACGGTATCGACCTGCGGATCAGCGAGCAGCGAGGCATAATCGGTGGTGACAACAGGAATTGCAAAACGCTGTGCCAGCGCCTCGGCTTTGTCCAACGAGTGCGCACGGGCAAAGATGGAGCGAACAGCGATGCCGTCGGTAGCCGCAATCACCGGCAATGCCTCGTGCACAATCTTCCCCGTTCCTATGATGGCAAGCTTCATCATCTTGAAAGGCCTGCCGCCCCTACAGCTCTATAGGGCTGAAGGGCAGGTTGAAGGCTTCGGCAACGGCCTTGTAGGTGATGCGGCCATCGACGATGTTGAGACCACGGCGGAGGCTCTCGTCATCGCGGCATGCCTGCTGCCAGCCTTTGTCGGCAAGGGCAAGGGCGTAGCGGAGGGTGGCATTGGTGAGGGCGATGGTGGAGGTGTTGGGCACTGCGCCAGGGATGTTGGCCACGCAGTAGTGGACGATGCCGTCGATGTCATAGACGGGTTCGCTGTGCGTGGTGGGTCGTGAGGTCTCGAAGCAGCCGCCCTGGTCGATGGCGACATCCACGAGGACGGTGCCACGCTGCATCAGAGGGAGCATGTCGCGTGTGATGAGATGGGGAGCCTTGGCACCCGGAATGAGGACGGCCCCGATGACGATGTCCGTGGTGGGCAGTTCCTGGCGGATGTTGTGCTCGCTGGAGTAGAGGGTGCGCACATTGACTGGCAGCTCCATCGAGAGCTGACGCAGGCGGGGCAGCGAGATGTCGGCGATGGTGACGTCGGCCCCGAGGCCTGCTGCCATGCGGGCTGCAGCCTCGCCCACGATGCCGCCTCCGAGCACCAGCACGCGCGCCGGCTTCACACCCGGCACACCGCTGATGAGCTTGCCCGAACCGCCCTTTGTCTTCTGGAGATAGTAGGCTCCGTTGAGGGCTGCCATGCGTCCGGCCACCTCGCTCATGGGCAGCAGCAATGGCAATGCGCCATTGGTCTGTTGCACGGTTTCGTAAGCCAGACAGACGGCACGGCTGGCGAGCATGGCGTCGGTGAGCGGACGGTCGCAGGCGAAATGGAAGTAGGTGAAGAGCAGCTGACCAGGGCGCACCAGCGGGTACTCCGGCTCGATGGGTTCCTTCACCTTCACAATCATCTCGGCCTGTGCATAGACATCTTCGATGGTTGGAAGCACCGTGGCGCCAGCCT
This sequence comes from uncultured Bacteroidales bacterium, assembly GCA_902779845.1. Classification (GTDB taxonomy): domain Bacteria; phylum Bacteroidota; class Bacteroidia; order Bacteroidales; family Bacteroidaceae; genus Physcousia. The sequence goes on from CACZCZ010000002.1 coordinate 133,863, forward strand.
TCAGATACGCCTCGTCGGGGAAACCGCTGCCTTCGCCTGCGGTGTGCTGTACGACCACGTCGTGTCCGTGGCGCACGAACTCTGCCACGCCGGCAGGAGTCATGCCGACACGATTCTCATTGTTTTTAATCTCCTTAGGAATTCCGATTTTCATAGCAAGTAAGTTTTTTGTGTTAATGTATGGTGTTAAAGGGTTTCGGATTGTGCTAAAGGGCTTCAAGATAGAAGCTTACGGGGCGGAAACCGTCGTTGCAGCTGATCATGGCGCTCATGGGGTTCTGCATCCAGCCGTCGAAGAAGTTGCCCTGGCCACGAGCCAGGGACTCCACGAAGGGCCGCATCACATCCCAGGCGGAAGGACACAAGCCCGCAGGGCGCTGACCATCGACGGAAAGCCACTGCTGTCCGATGCTGACGTCGCAGGCGTGCTCGATGGGGTTCTCATACTGCGCCATCAGGTCGTCATAGACGGTTTGGCGCACAGCGGTAATGCGGACTTGATTCATCGTAGGTAGTTATAATTGATGTTTTTGGTAGAAGGTGCGCGTAGCCAAGAGGAAGAGGGCGGCACCCACAAGCTGCGAGATGGCCACGACCCAGAAGGCGGGGGTGTAACCGGCGAGCTCGCTGACGACACCGCCACAGAGCACACCGAGACCGATGCCGACATCCCACGAGATGAGCAGCGTGGAGTTGGCGGTGCCGCGCTCGTTATGATGGGCCATGGAGATAATCATGTTCTGGAAGGCGGGCCAGAGGTGGCCGTTGCCGAGGCCCAGCAGAAGCGCCGAGCCGTAGTAGCCGAACTCGTTGGGGAAGAGGACGAAGAGTGTGTAGGCCACCGAAGAGATGATGACGCCCTCCGTGGCATTCAGCAGCAGTTTGCCCTCGCGCAGGGCACGGGCGCCTTGCAGACGGGAGGCGACAAGGCCCACGGAGAGAAGCAGGAACCAGGTGCCTGTGCCGCCGGTGATGCCCATCACCTCCTTGCTGTAGATGGCGAGGTAGTTGCTCACCACGCCGAAACAGAAACCGAAGAAGACCATGTTGACGGCCAACAGCCAGCCTCGGACGAGGAAGAAGCGGTCGAGGCGGATGAGCCCGCGGCGTGGGCTACTACAGGACGGGGCCTGCCCCTGCCCCTCAGCACGGGAGGCGAGCTGAGAAGAGGGAGCTGCGGCGAGCGGTTTCGACTGGAGCTTCACCTGGCTGTCAACAACCATGCCTAGGCCGGCAATGAGCAGCGCCAGCCAGAACAGCAGCTGGAAATCGCCCGTCAGCCGATAGAGATAGATGGCCGCCATGGGGGCTGTGGCCATCGCCAGGTTATTGGAAAGGCCGTAGTAGCCGATGCCCTCATTGCGCCGCGACGACGGCAGCACATCGATGGCTACCGTGGAATTGGCAACGGTCAGCGCTCCGAAGGGGGCACCGTGCAATGTCCTCACGATGGTGAAGAGCAGCAGCGACGAGGCTCCCAGATAGCCGCCGAAGAAGATGAAGAAGAGGAAGAAGCACACCATCAGCACCCGCTTGCGGGGGAAACTGTCCACCAGATAGCCGCTGAAAGGGCGCGCCAACAGGGCCGTCAGCGTGTAGCCGCTCAGCACGAGTCCCACCACATCCTTCGTGGCATCGAAGCGCTCCACGAGATACAGCGGCAACAGGGGTGTCAGCAGATAGAAGGCGAAGAACAGAGCGAAGTTCGCCGCCATCACGCGACAGTAGTTGCGGTTCCAAAGTCGTTCCTGCATCATGGCATGGGCCCGCCGGGGTCACCGACGGGCCACTATGTTTGAGTTATGATCTGTTAGCGAGGTCTTCGAGAATCTTCCACACGTTGAGGAGGCCACGGGGCACATGGAAGCAGCCCTTCCACTTACCACCCTTGAGGGGCAGCAGCACCTCGCCCTGGCGGTTGAGGTAGCCATACCACTCGGGGTAGTCGTCATCGCGGAAGTGTTTCCAGGCGTAGTCGTGGACGCGCTGGAACCAGTCGAGGCAACGCTGGTCGCCCGTGAGCTGGTAGCCCTTGATGAGGGAGATGAGGGTCTCGAAATGTACCCACCACAGCTTCTGGTCCCATTCGAGTTCGTGGCGCGGATGGCCGAGACGGTCCATGAAGTAGAAGATGCCGTCGTACTCCTTGTCCCAGCCGTACTCCACTTCCTGAAGGGTGATTTCCACAGCCTGCTTGATGAGTTCGGGACGGCCGAGACGCTTGCCGAGGTCCATGACGAACCACATGGCTTCGATGGCGTGGCCGGGGTTCATCTTGCGACCGTCGAAGCAATCAACGAGGTTGCCGTCCTTGCCCAGCGCCTCCACAATCAAGCCGAGCTCGGGACGATAGAAGACGTCCATGACTTCGTGCAGGCAGTCGTCGATGGCTTTCTGCAGGAAGGCGGGCTCCAGCAGGGACTCTATCTCGAGGGCTACGTTGCAGAGAATCATCGGCAGGTCGAAGGTCTTCAGGGCACGGGCACCGGGAGCGGCCTTCGACCAACGTCCCTTGGGGTTGTCGGTCTTGGAGAGCACGATGTCGAAGGTGCGCTTGGCGATGTCAGCGTACTCGGCAGAAAGGGAATCTGCGGCGATGGAATCGCCGCACGCATTCACCGCAGAGAGGCCACTCTTGGCGGCTGTCTGCAGGGCGATGGAGAGCTGACCGAAGGCGATGACAGCGAAGGTGTAGGAGAAGATGTTGTAGGGCTCCACGAGGGCGTGGCCTTCGCGGTCGAGGGCGAAGTACCAGTTGAGGTTGCCGTCGTGGCCGTGCTTCTTCAGGAACTCGGCACCCTGGATGGCGGCGTCGAGCCACTCCTGGCGGGGCTCCACGGTGTTGTAGAGTTTGGAGAACATCCACACCTCGCGGCCTTGCATCCACACGAACTTATCGGTGTCATAGACGTTGCCTACGCGGTCGAGGCAGGTGAAATAGCCGCCGAACTCGGTGTCCTGGCTTTTGTTGAGCCAGAAGGGAATGGTGCGGTCAAGCAATTCTGATTTGTAGAGCTGGGCTAATGAGGAAAAAGAGACCTCACCCCCCAGCCCCCTCTCCAAAGGGCGAGGGGGAGTAGTTTGTTGTGCAGATTGATTATTCATAATGATAGTTTTTATGTATTCGTTAAGACAAGCTTTGCCGTGAGAGGTAATTACGCCCCCTCGCCCTTTGGAGAGGGGGATTGGGGGGTGAGGTCTTTCCATGTCAACCCCTTCTGCTCCTCCCGCTGTGGCATGAAGATGCTGAGGAGGAGGGCGACGAGGACGCTGACGAGCATCGAGACGAAGCCGAAGAGCAGGAAGTTGGCCTGCGTGAAGAAATTCATGTAGAGCACCGTTGCTGTGCCGCAGAGGAAGCCGATGATGGCTGCCTTCGAACCGATGCGCGGGAAGAAGATACCCATCATGAACAGACCGCCGATGGCACCGCTGAGGAGACCGAGGATGGTGTTGAAGTAGTCCAGCAGCGACTGGATGTCAACGGTAGCCATCAGCCACGCAATAGCCATGCCTATCATGCCGGCACAGATGCCTGCGATGCGGGCCACCTTCACCTCACCGCCCTTGGGCGTTTGCTTCTTCATCTTACCCCACAGGTCCACCGTGAAGGCGGTGGAGATGGAGTTGATGTTGGAGGCGATGGTGGACATCGTAGCGGCGAAGACGGCGGCTATGAGGAGACCGGCAAGACCGGCAGGCAGCTGGCTCATCATGAAGAAGGGGAAGATGGCATCGCCCTTGGCCATGGTGATGTCGAGCTCGGCGGGATGTGTCTTGAAGAAGGTGTAGAGACCTGTGCCGATGGTGAAGAAGGCGATGGTCACGACAACGGACATGAGGCCATTGGTGAGGATGCCACGTGCAGCGCTCTTCTCGTCGCTGGTGGTCAGATAGCGCTGGATGACGGTCTGGTCGCTGGTGTAGCTGATGAGGTTGTTGGCCAAGCCGCCGAGGATGACCACCCACCACGTGGCGTTGACGAAGTCGAACGGATTCTCGGCATCGAAGAGGAAGAGGCGGAACTTGTCGTGGTCGGTGGCTATCTGCCAGAAGTCCGAGGCGCCGTTGTCGCCGGTGTTGACAATCAGATAGACGGCAGCGAGGATGGCACCACCCACGAGGATGATGCCCTGGATGACATCGCCCCATACGACAGCCTCGACACCGCCCATCGTGCAGTAGAGGATGGTGATGAGGGCCATCAGCGCTATACATATATATATATTAATGCCCGTGACAGCGGTCATGGCCAACGATGGCAGGAAGAGCACGAGGGCCGTGCGCGCTACCATGAAGACGATGAACAGGATGCTGGCCATCAAGCGGGTGGCGCTGTTGAAGCGGCGCTCGAGATACTCGTAAGCGGTGGTGACGTTCAGACGACGGAAGAAAGGCAGATAGTACTTGATGACGGGGAACGACACCAGGAGGATGCAGATCTGCATCGGGTAGTAGGTCCAGTCTGTGGCATAGGCCTTGGCGGGGATGCTCATGTAGGTGATGGCGCTGAGCATGGTGGCGAAGATGCTGATGCCGGCAGCCCACCACGGGATGCGGCCGCCACCCTTGAAGAAGTCATCGCCAGAGTTGCCGGCACGCTTCATGAAGTAGTAGCCGAGATAGACCATTCCCAAGAGGTACAGGATGAGCACCACCCAGTTCAGCCAACCGAAGTGGGCTGTGTAGGTGATATCGACGCGCGTGGCATCCGCCGAGCGTACACCGGGCTTCTCCTCGCCGCCGATGACAAGGGCGCTGAGGGAACCGGAGGGCGAGGCCAACGGAACAATGGCAGCACCGGCACGTGCGATGAGGGGTGAGTCGAAGACTTCAGCCCAGGAGTCGGTGATGGTGTGATAGACGAGGATGCTGCGACGGAACTGATACCAAGCAGGGTCTTGCGTCATATAGGCATAAGCCTCGGCACGGAGCGTCTCCAGCTGCTCGGCAGTGGTCGTCGTGTCAGCGATGAGGGCGTTGCGCTCCAAGGCCGCCTCGAAGATCTCTTTGTTGACACCGCCGAAGCAAAGGATATGAGCTGCGCCGGAAGGCAGGGCAGAAGCACCTACCAAGGAAAGAGCGGCCCCCCCTACGGCCCCCGAGGGGGCTTCTATTGTATTGTTGACAGAAGGCAAAGCATCCGTGTCCCCCTCGGGGGACGACAGGGGGGCCGGTCTGGTCTGCATCAAGGAAGTTGCCATCCACTCCCCCTTCCTCGTATCATAATAGACACCATTGCTGACGGCCTTGCGATAGCGGGGATCGAAGCCACCGAGGAGGTAGAAGTTGCTGGCGAGGGCTCCCTTCTGCACGGCGGCAGCGGGTTGCACGCGGGCTGGACCGGGCACATCGGGAAGCGTTTCCCATGCGGCACCAGTTTGGGATTCAAACCACGAGGCGGGCAACGGCCATTTCAGGCGGAAGGCCTTGCGGTTGGGGATGCCATTATGCAGACCTCCAGCGACATAGATAAAGCCATCGCCGTAGGCGGCGGCGAAGTTGTCAAGGGCGCTGGGCAGAGGGGGAAGATCCTGACTGATGGCCTCGCCGCTCGTTCCAAGCGTCAGGAGAACTGCAAAGTCCTCGCTCTTCTGACCATCGGCAGTACCGCCAAGGCAGACAAGACCTTCAGGGGTCGTGACACTGGCTCCGTAGGCAAGGGCACAAGGCAGCGAACCGGCACGCCACCAAGTCTCCTTTCCATCGAGCGCAATCGCATAAATATCAGTATAGAAGACCTTCTGTCCACCTTCGGCGGCAGGCACATCTGGGAAGTTGCAACCTCCGGCCACCAAAACGCGGTCGTGAGGCACTGAAAAGCCCTTCGGAATATAACCGGCAAAAGCACCACTCACGCCCTGACCGCCAAAAGCGGAGAGAGCAGGAAGGGGCAAGAAGGAGGCGTTGTTGAAGCGATGGGAAACCTCACCCCCCGTCCCCCTCTCCAAGGGGCGAGGGGGAGTAGTATCTTGTGCTAATGAAAAGCTTGTTATGAGAATCGCCAAAGCGAAAAGAGACATGATTTTTTTCATAATCACTCTTTTTAAAAGGTTACTACTCCCCCTTGCCCCTCAAAGAGGGGAACAGGGGGTGAGGCCATGCTTGGCCTAAAGTCTTCTACTTATTGCAATGATTGAAGAAGTCGATGGCGTCGAGCTCGGCTTTCAGGCGGACTTCCTCTTCGGGAGTGATGTTCTGGAAAGGTGTGCGGTTGGGGCCGAGGTCGAGACCGATGAGCTTCATGATGCGCTTGCCGCCAACGATGTTACCACGGAAGTGGCAGATGACATCGATGACATCCTGAGCGTAGTTCTGCAGCTCGCGAGCCTTCTCCAGATCACCGGCCTTCCAAGCATCGATGATGCCCACGAGGCAGCGGCCGTTGTAGTTCGTGGTGCCACCGATGCCACCCTGAGCGCCGCCCATAGCGAGGCACGGGAGGATGGTCTCGTCCTGACCATGGAGCATATCGAACTTTCCGTCCTTGTAGCGACGGCAGCGGTTGTACTCATAGAGGCTCTCGAAGGTGTACTTGATACCGGCGAAGTTGGGGATGCGACCATCGACAGCCTGCAGGAAGTCGAGCATCGAGAGGAAGGCGCCGTTGAAGGCGGGGATGTGATAGAAGTAGAAGGGAAGCTTCGGCGCACCGCAGGCAATCTCCTCGCAGTATTTCACCAGTTCCTCAATACGTCCTACCTTGGGAAAAGGAGGTGCCATGGCGCCGATACCGAAGGCACCGATGGCTTGGGCGTGCTCGGCAAGGTTACGGCTACTGCGGACACAGGTGCTGCCCACGTGCACGATGACCTTGAAGTCCTGGAAGTCCTTGGTGGCAGCCATCCAAGCTTCGGCAATCTGCTTGCGCTCGTCTTCGGTGAGCATATAGCCCTCACCGCTGGAGCCATTGATAAACACGCCTTTAAGGCCATTGCGATAGAGCAGGTTGGCGTACTCGGGGATGATAGACAGGTTGATGCTGCCGTCGGCGTTCATCGGGGTGAACGGGGCATCAATAAGGCCTTTGATTTTTTCCATAATAAAAGGTTAGTTTTAGAGGTTTTCAAATAGTTGTTAATTAAAGTCCGAACACCTTGGCGAGGCCGTTATCGACACCGCCGAAGCCCATGAAGGCCATGGCCAGCAGGCCGGCCACGACGAGGGCGATGGGCATGCCCTGCATCCCCTTGGGGATATCCATCATAGCCAGCTGTTCGCGGATAGCGGCGAAGATGGTAAGGGCGAGGCCGAAGCCGAGGGCTGTGGAGACGGCGAAGACGACGCCGGTCAGCAGGTTGGGCTCAAGACCCTGGGCGTTGTAGGTGTTCTGTGCCACGAGGATAGCGACACCGAGGATGGCGCAGTTCGTGGTGATGAGCGGCAGGAAGACGCCGAGCGCCTGATAGAGCGCGGGCGACACCTTCTTCAAGATAATCTCCACCATCTGCACGAGGGCGGCGATGACGAGGATGAAGGCGATGGTCTGCAGGTATTCGAGATGGTAGCTCACCAGGAGGCCCTGGATGAGATAGGTGACAATCGTGGCAATGGTAAGCACGAAAGCAACAGCAGCGGACATGCCGAGTGCGGTGTCCACTTTCTTCGACACACCGAGGAACGGGCAGATTCCGAGGAACTGCGAGAACACGATGTTGTTGACGAAGATGGCCGAGAAAAAGATTAATAGGTATGCCATAATTGAAGACCCACCCCCTTGCCCCTCCCGTGAGGGAGGGGAGCGGCTGGCGCAGGGATTGTTATAAGAGGGCTTTTAGGGTCATTATTTTTAAGATTTGACAATTAATTATTTAGCGTTCACCCCGCAGGTCTCCCCTCCCTTACGGGAGGGGTTGGGGGTGGGTCTTTAAATCTTCGCCGTCTTCTTGACGATGGCAATCAGATAGCCGAGGGCGATGAAGGCACCGGGGGCGAGGACGAAGAGGAGCATGCCGTAGTTCTCCGAGTAGATGACGGTGTCGAAGAGCTTACCGGTTCCGAGGAGCTCGCGGATGCCGCCGAGGAGCGTCAGGGCGATGGTGAAGCCAAGGCCGATGCCGATGCCATCGCAGAGGCTCTCGATGGGACCGTGCTTGGCAGCGAAAGCCTCCGCACGACCGAGGATGATGCAGTTCACGACGATGAGGGGGATGAACAGGCCGAGGGTCTTATAGACCTCAGGGGTGAAGGCCTGCATAATCATCTGCAGCGCTGTCACCAACGAGGCTATCACCACAATGTACGAGGGGATGCGCACCATGTCGGGAATGAGGCTCTTGATGCAAGAGATAATCAGGTTGGAGAAGATGAGCACAGCCATCGTGGCCAGGCCCATCGACATACCGTTGATGGCGCTGGAAGTGGTTCCCAGCGTGGGGCACATACCAAGGAGAAGTACGAAGGTGGGGTTCTCCTTGAGGATGCCGTTCCATAATATTTTAAAGTATTTCATAAGAAAAATCGGACTCTCCCCCCGCCCTCCCTATAAGGGAGGGAGCAAAATGTTTTGCTATTGAGCAGGAATGAGTCATATTTTAAATGATTATTTGCAACAATTACAAGTCTTGAACGGTGACCGCTCCCTCCCTCATAGGGAGGGCGGGGGGAGAGTCTGCTGCTTGCTGGCACCACTCTCTGCGTCTGTCGCACTTGCACCAGCATAGGCGTGGAAGGCTACGTTGACGGCACGGAGGAAGGCACGGGAGGTGATGGTGGAAGCGGTGATGGCGTCCACGTCGCCACCGTCCTTGCTGACGGTCAGCTCCTTCTCACCGGGGTTCTTGCCGATGATGTCGCCCTTCTCACCTTTCTGGAACCAGAAGCCGGCCTTGGCGCCGAGGCCCGGGGTCTCAGCATGTTCGAGGACGGTGTAGCCCTTGATGGCTCCAACCTCGTCGAAGCCGACAAGAACTTTCAGTTTGCCACCGAAGCCGTTGGGGTCGATGGCCTGCACAGCCACGCCTTTATCGGTGGCGTAGAGGATGACGGGGTTGCCGTTGGCGTCCTCGGCTTCGGTGGTTGATTCCACCTTGGCATCGGAAACGCCCAGCACCGAGTTGATACCCTCGGCCAGCACACGGGCCTTGTTCTCTTCAATGGGGCCTGCCGTTACTCCATTCACGTAGGCCAGAGCACCTGCGGCGATGACCGAGATGAGGGTCAGCACACAGAGCATATTGGGAAGTGTAGATGGTAACTTTTTCATTTCTTGACCTCCCCGAAGCGTTTAGGTTTGACATATGTGTTGATAAGCGGTGTGAAGCCGTTCATGATGAGGATGGCGAAGCTCATGCCCTCGGGATAGCTGCCGAAGTCGCGGATGAGCACCGTCAGCACACCGATGGCGACGCCGTAGATGAGCTGCCCCTTGGCGGTCATGGGCGAGGTGACATAGTCCGTAGCCATGAAGCAGGCACCGAGCATCAGACCGCCAGAGAGGATGACCTGTGTAGGATCAGCATAGCTGGGATCGATGAGATGGAAGAGGCCAGCGAGCAACCACACGGTAGCGAGAATAGAGACGGGGATGTGCCAGGTGATAATCCTGCGGCAGAGCATGAAGATGCAGCCGATGAGCAGGCACAGGGCGCTGACCTCACCCAAGGAACCGCCCGTCTGGCCGATAAGCATGTCCAAAGACGAGGGCAGCTGGTTCAGGATGCTGGCGTCGCCGCTCTTGATGGCTTCCTTCATGAGGAAGAGGGGCGTGGCGCCTGTCTCCACATCCACATAGCCCATCTGACCACTGACGGGCCAGGTGGTCATCTGCACGGGGAAGGAGATGAGCAGGAACACACGACCCACAAGGGCGGGGTTGAAAGGATTGGTGCCCAGACCGCCAAACGTCATCTTGCCGACGCCGATGGCCACGAGCGCACCGATAAGGATAATCCAGATGGGAAGGTTGGAGGGCAGGTTGAAGCCCAGCAACAGACCTGTCAGGATGGCGGAGCCGTCGCAGATAGTCAGCTGCTTGCGACCAAGGATAAAGCGTGTGATGGCCCACTCGAAGCACACGCAGGCTGCCACAGACGTCGCCAGGACGATGGCAGACCCCAGTCCGAAGAAATAGAGCGAGGCCACGAGTGCAGGAATCAGCGCGATGCACACGCCGTACATGTTCTTCTGCACCGAGTCGCCGCCGTGGACGTGGGGTGATAAAGATATAACTGGTTTCATTTTTCTCTTTTCTCTTATTCTCTTTTATTTCTTTGTTATTGATTCCATGTGCCTTGCCTTGATGATGCCCATGACGGTCTGCTTGGCAACGCGGATGTTGTCGAGGAGCGGACGGTTGGAGGGGCAGGTGAAGGCGCAGGAGCCACATTCGATGCAGGAGGTGACGTCGTTCTTCTCGCAGCCGTCCCAGTTCTTCAGACGGGTGTAGGAAGCGAGGAGGTAAGGCTCCAGACCCATCGGGCAGGCGCTGACGCACTTGGCGCAACGGATGCAGGGGCTGACCTCGCCGCGACGGCTCTCCTTCTCGGTCATCAGCAGCAGACCGCTGGAGCCCTTGGTGACAGGCACTTCGAGCGACATCAGCGCACGTCCCATCATGGGGCCGCCGCCGATAATCTTACCCGTGTCCTCGGGCAGACCGCCTGCCTCGTCGATGAGCTGCTGCATGGGTGTGCCGATGCGGGCCAGGAAGTTCGAGGGATTCTTCACGCTCTTACCTGTGACGGTGATAATGCGTTCGATGAGCGGCTTATTCTTGGTCACAGCCTCGTAGATGGCATAGACCGTGCCGACGTTCTGCACGATGGCGCCCACGTTAATAGGCAAGGCAGGAGGTGCAGGCACCTGACGACCGATGACAGCGTCAATGAGCTGTTTCTCGCCGCCCTGCGGGTACTTCACTTTCAGGGGAACGACCTCGATGCCAGGGTACTGAGCGGCTTTCTCTTTCAAGAGGTCGGTGAGGAGCTTGATGGCATCGGGCTTGTTCATCTCGATGCCGATGTAAGCCTTCGGGCAGTTCACAGCGTGCTTGATGAGCTGTATGCCCACGAGGATCTGTTCAGGTTTCTCGAGCATCAGGCGATGGTCGGCAGTGAGGTAAGGCTCGCACTCCACAGCATTCACGATGATGGCCTCGGCCTTCGTTCCGGGAGGGGGCATCAGCTTCACGCCCGTGGGGAAGGTGGCACCACCCATACCTACGATGCCGGCGGCTTTGATGCGGTTGACGACTTCCTCGGCGGTGATGTTGCCGAGGTCCTTCATGGTCACGAGTTTGTCAGAGCGGTCGATGCTCTCTTCCCATTCGTCGCCTTCGACATCCACGACGACGGCCATACGGCGTGTGCCGCTCGAATCGAGCACGGCATCGACCTTGTTGACCTTACCGCTGACGCTGGAGAAGACGGGGACGCTGAGGCCCTTGCCGGCCTCACCCAGTAGCGTGCCGACCTTCACCTCGTCGCCCTTCTTGACAACGGGTACGGCAGGAGCGCCGATATGCTGGAACATCGAGAAGACAGCTTGCTTGGGGATGGCTGCAACGCGGATAGGCGAGGCAGCTGAGAGCTTATTCTCTGCGGGATGAACACCGCCAATATTAAATGTCTTCATGCTTTTTCTACTTCTTTAGCGGGTTCAACATTCCCCGTCGGAGAGACGGGCACAGTAGTTTCCTTTGCTGCGGGCTTCTCTGCTGCAGGTGCAGCAGGCTTCTCTGTAACAGGAGTGGCGGGCTTCTCTGCTGCGGGTGCAGCAGGCTTGACTGCAGCAGGTTTCTCTTCTGCAGGGGCCTCAGCCTTCGGCTTCCTCGGTGGGAAGTTGAAGGCGTGGATAGCGTTCTGCGGACATTCATCTTCGCACTTGCGGCAGAGCTTGCACTTCTCTGCATCGATGTAAGCGAGGTTAGCGTCCACGGTGATGGCCTCGAACTTGCAGACTTTCACGCACTTCTGGCAAGCGATACAACCTACGCTGCAAGCCTTGCGCGTCTGTGCGCCCTTGTCCTTGTTGTTGCAGAGCACCACGACGCGACGGTTCTTCAGGCCCTTCAGGCGAATCTCGATGACGCCGCGCGGACAAGCCTTGGAGCAAGCACCGCAAGCGGTACACTTCTCTTCATCGACTTCGGGCAGACCCGTCTCGGGATTCATGCGGATAGCGTCGAACTGGCAGGCAGCTACGCAGTCGCCACAGCCCAGACAGCCATAGGCACACGCGGTCTCGCCGGAGCCCAGCATCTGCTGCACATTACAACTCTGAGCGCCGTCGAACTCCGCGATACGCGGACGGCTCTCACACGTGCCGTTGCAACGCACGACAGCCACCTTGGGCGCAGCAGCCTCAGCCTTCATGCCAAGGATGTCTGCCACCTGCTCCATCACGGGCTGACCGCCCACGGGGCAGAGCAGTCCTTCGAGCGAACCTTTGTCGGCCGCCTTCACACAAGCGCCGGCAAAACCGCCACAGCCCGGAAAACCGCAACCGCCGCAGTTGGCACCAGGCAACACTTCCTGCACCTGGCCGATGCGCTCGTCTTCATGCACAGCGAATTTCTTGCCGGCAAGGAACAGGATGAGCGCTGCCACCAGTCCGATGCTGCCAAGAACAATCACTGCAATCAGGATTACATTCATAATTTTAGTTTGATGTTTATAATTTTTGAGATGATAATAACTTGCTAGAGTCATCAGGCCAACAGGACTCATGAGAATCATTAGATCCACCGGTCTTGTGGGCTATCTTGAAAGAAAAACTTTGCTGAAGCTTTCCCCTGAAGAAGAGGAATACGACGAGATAATACAGAGCAACCACAGACAGCGCTAACAGAGCACTGTACGTATCGCTTCCCGTTAGTGCCTTTGCAATAAACAGAGTCGGCAACAGCGCAAATAAGGGAAGTCCATAAGCTATTAACGCGGCACGTCGCCCGTCGGACAACCGCCCTTCGAGCAACACATTCTCCCCCACCCTATACGATGAAGCCTGGGACGTGAAGACTTCCACGTCCTTCTCTTTGGCCTCGGCACTATTGCACATTTTCTTTGCTGCACAGCCCTCACACGCCGACGACTGTAGAATAGTCACGCGAACGCGCTCACTGTCAATTGATTTGACAACAGCATCATGGGATATTGTTTGAATCATTCCGGTCTTTTTGCAAGGTCAGCTTAGCATATTTGCCACAAAGGTAACACTATTAGATGATGTACCCGCGCGCGAAGTTGAGAAAAGACCGACTTTTTAAAATATTTAACACTATGCGGAGAGAATACGACGGAGCGCTTCAGCAAGGCGTGAGCGCTGGGTGGCAAGATTCACGCGGAGGAAGCCACCCTGACCGTACATTTCTCCGCCATTGATCCACACCTTCCGCTTTAGGCGAAGCTCCGTCGCAAGGCGCTCACTACTGCCGTCATAAGGTGGCTGACTCGCCCATGAGCTGACATCTACCCAAGCTAGATAAGTCCCTTCGAGATGCGCAATGGGAAGCTCCGGACGTGCAGCCTTCATGGTTTCGCGGAAGAAACAGTAGTTCGCGTAGATATACGCTACAAGTTGGTCAAGCCATTCTTCGCCTTCAGGCGTATAGGCAGCTTGAAGCGCTACGAAACTGAAGCAGTTGATGTCGCAGACCTCATTGTCATTGATGGCCCTGTCAATACGCGTGCGAAAGTCCTTGTCAGAAGCAACTATATATGCCGTCTGCAAGCCTGCAATGTTAAAGGCTTTGTTCGGTGCATTGGCAATGACCCATGAACAATCAGCCTTCTCGGCAATCGGTGCAAAAGGCTGATAGCGACGGCCCAGTTCAGGATCTACGAACTCACAGTGAATCTCATCGGAAAGGACAATGACATCATGGCGGCAGCATAGCTGAGCGAGCGTTTCCAACTCCTCGAATGTCCATACACGTCCCGTAGGATTATGGGGGTTGCACAAAAGGAGAAGACGCGGCTTTTCACGAATAATCGTCTGCTCAAGCGCTTCAAAATCAATCGTATAATATTCATCCATTGAAGCCCACGTTAAAGGAAACTCCACCAGCCGACAGCCGTTGTTGCGGACGCTGGAAAAGAAACAGTTATAGGCAGGTGTAAAGAAAAGCACGCCATCTCCTGGCCTACAGAGTCCTTTGATAATGGCAGAGATGGCGGGCACAACTCCACTTGTGTAGAGCATCCATTCGCGGCGTGGTGTCCAGCCGTGACGATGGCTATTCCACCAGATGATGGCATCATAGAAGCTCTCTGGAACAAGGTTGTAACCATAAACGCCATGCTGCGCACGCTGGAGAATGGCCTCCTGCACACAGGGGGCTGTCTCGAAATCCATATCGGCAACCCACAGGGGCAGCACACCTTCTTCGGCCTCGTCCCATTTCACACAATTGGTGCCGCGGCGCTCTATTTCTTTGTTGAAATCGTAGATCATGAAGTGATTGTGCCGCTACAGCGGCATCCTTAATGGCGTATTAGGAGCGAGTGGTGATTTGGCAATTAGCAGGTTGCTTGACATTCTCGTCGATGGTGACAGAACCGATGCTGTCGGCCACGATGCTTCCGCTAATGGGATTCTTGATATTAGTGATGCCTCCACGAATTTCAGCATGGATATCCGTGCAATCCTCAAAGGCACGGTCGCTGGCGGCATCGAAGGTGCAGTCCTCCAACGTGACGCCATCAATGTAGCAAAGTGGCTGTTCGCCAGCGATATGACAACGCACAAGGCGCAGGTTCTTGGAATGCCATCCCAGATACTCGCCATCGAGCAACGAGTCATAGATGGTCACATTCTCCGTTTCCCAGAAGGCATCTTTCGTGACAATCTTCGCGTTGCGGACAACGGCATTGCGGACATACTGGAAGACATACTTGGAATCACTCTCAAGGCCATCAACATCCACATTCTCACAGAACATGAATGGATAGGTGCCGTCATGCAATTTCACATTGCGGACCTTCAAGTCGCTGACACGCCAGAAAGTCTCGTCGGCATCTGTGATGTTCACGTTCTCCAGCGTCAGCCCCCGCATCTCACGGAAGAATTTCGGCCCATCGATGATGCAGTCGCGCATCACCATATCATTACTGTACCAAATAGCCGAACGCGAGCCCACCTCAAAGTAACAGTTGGTGATGAGCGAACCATCAACGTGCCACCATGGGTATTTCCCGATGAAGCGGCAGCGGTCTGCCTCGATGCGTTGGCAGCATTTGATGCCGCTCTCACCCTCCGTGATGGTTACGTTTTCAAGTCGTGTATCATGGATGGCAAACAAGGGGCGTTCACCACCAAACGATTGGTCTTTAATAAGCGTACATTCTCCTTTACTTACAGGATGTGTAGTCGATTCTTTTAACAGTTGCTTTTCTTCCATAAGAATAACAGGATATAATAGTTTATTATCATTCATTTATCGCCCTCTGCGAGACAGTTTCTTGGGAGAGAGACTGAGTTTTTATCTTCATCCAGTTCTCCCATTTCAGCCTTACCAGGAAAATTACGCCACGGAACGTGAGCTCAATGGCCATTCCCATCCAAACGCCGTGCAACCCGTATTTGGGCGCCAACAGGGCAGCCAGTGTGACACGCACGAACCACATGGAGAAGAGGTTCATGAATGCAGGTCTCTTTGTGTCGCCGACACCGATGAAACAGCTCATGGCCACGATGCTGGCCGCAAAGCCGGGCTCTGCCCATGCCTCTATGCGCAAGCATTCTACGCCCAACTGGCGCACCATCTCGTCTGGTGTCAAGGAAGCCATCATCAGCGGTGCCGCAATGTACATAATCAATCCCATCAGCGTCATCACACCCATCCCCAACAGCGTGGTCATCCACGCGAAACGTTCGGTGAGACGGTAACGCTTGGCACCATAGCTCTGCCCCACCAACGTCGTGGCCGCCTCGCCAATGCCATAGCCCGGCATGTAGCATAAGCTTTCTGCTGTGATTCCCAGCGTGTTGGCAGCAATAGCAATAGCACCGAGTGGAGCCACGATAATCGTAGTAACAATCTGTGCGGCATTCATCAAAGCACGCTGAAGGAAGACGGGGCCTGCAATATCGACAGCTTTACGTAGAATGGCGCGCTCTGGCATATAAGAGCCGGGGGAACCCTTCAGCCGCAACTCAGGACAGCGTGTGGAGGCATACCAAAACAAATAGCTTGCACAGAGCACCTCTGCCGTCAACGTGCCAAGTGCAGCACCAGCCACGCCCAAGCCAGCGCCAGGGATGGACAAGTAAACATTGAAAGAGAGGAATGTGAAAAACACAGAGCGGGACGGCAGTATCAGGAAGAAGTTGAAGACTACGTCCAACACGCACATCACCACATTGGTCACCGATGGAACTTTGATGTTTCCCGCGCAGCGAAGCATGGAACTCGACAGCATATTAATCATCGCCATCGGAGTGCCCAAAATAAAAATGAAGAAGTAGATTGAGGCATCGACAGCAATATCCTCGCCGCCACCTAACCATAACGGCAATGAGCCGGAGATGAGCACTCCCACCGTCATCGTGATAGCTGACACCACGATAGCCGCCAACAGGCTCTGCCGAAAGACATCGCGGGCGCGGGACAGGTTATTGGCGCCCACGAGATGAGCCACCTGCACCGAGAACCCTGTAGCCACACATGAGATGATGCTCCAGAACAGCCACGTCGTCGTGGCAATGATGCCAATGCTGGCCGAAGCCTGTGCACCCAACGAGCCCACCATCGCATCGTCGATATAAAACATGAGGATGGTGGAGAGCTGTGCCACGATGGCAGGAAACGACAACAACAGAGTCAGCCGCAGCTGTTCAGCTGTAGATAACTTCCCGTGATCGCGAATGCGTAAAAGCAGTTCGTCTTTCTTGCTAAGCGTGCTCATTGCCTGATTTACGGCGCAAAAATAGTCAAAAAAAGGGATTCCTCATCTACAAATGACCCTTTTTCTGTAAAAAAAGGGCTAAGAATGATGTTCGAACATCAGAAATCACTATCTTTGCAGCATTGAAACATGAGTGTAATCATAAAAAATGAAACGATGGAATATTTGTCCAATGGAATCATCGAGATTGAGATTGCACCAATAGGTGCAGAACTGCAAAGCATCCGACGTGTAGCTGCGCCCACCGAATATCTCTGGCAGGGCGACCCGACTTACTGGGGACGTCGTGCGCCCATACTCTTTCCCATCGTAGGTCGCTTATGGGAAAACACGGCGCATTTCGGCGATAAAAGTTACGAAATTTTCCAACACGGTTTCGCTCGGGATATGCTCTTCACGAAGATTGTGGACGAAGACCGCCACTTGGCGTTCAGCGTTCGATCCAACGAGGAGAGCCTCCGTCTTTGGCCCTTCAACTTCGAGTTGCGCATCGACTACACACTTCTGCGTAACGTTCTGACAGTTTCCTGGAGCGTCACGAACCTCGACACACGCGTTATGCCCTTCCAAATTGGCGCTCATCCCGCGTTCATGTACACCCATTACAATCCCGATGACGAAGTCCATGGTTTCCTCTCCTTCAACGCCGACAGTCCACTCGTCAGTACCAAGATTGCCCCTGGCGGCTATGCCGATGCCACAACCTTCGACGTGGAGATTCCGGCAGACGGTCTGCTTCCACTGACGAATGAAACCTTCCTGTGTGACACCATTCTGGAAGCCACAGGCCGCCTCAATCGCATCACATTGCACGACAAGGACGGACGACCGCTCGTCACCATGCGCCACTCTATGCCCATCACGGCACTGTGGTCTCCCAACAACGGCCGCGCACCCTTCATGTGCATCGAACCATGGCACGGTTGCTGCGACCCAACAGGCTACACAAGCGACTTCTCTAACCGTCAATTCATTGAATGCGTGGCTCCCGGTGAGACTTGGAGCACCGCCTATGAAATCATGATCGAATGAAACTCTCTATTCTCATCCCCACCTATAATTATAACGCGCGCGCATTAGTGTGCAATCTCCATCGCTTGGCACAGGAAGAAGGTGTCGAAGCTGAAATCATCATCGGCGACGACGCCTCTACCAACGATACCGAATGGTTTGCCGAAGTGGAACAACTCAGTCATGTGAGCGTGATGCACGAGACCGTCAATCAGGGACGTGCCATCATCCGCAACCATCTTGCCGATGCCTCCCATGGGGAATGGCTTTGGTTCATCGATGCCGATGCCGAAGTGCCTCCCACCTTCTCGCTCAGCATCGCCCTCCACACGGGCACCATGGCCCCGGCTGTCTGCGGCGGACTGTACCACGCCGATGTCAAGCCCGCGCCCGAGAAGATGCTCCGCTACAAATACGAGATGGATGCCGACGAGAAACGCTCGGCAGACCAGCGCAGCGAGTTTCCCCACCACCACATCACCACCTTCAACCTGCTCGTTCGGCGCGATGTATTCCTTCAGATTCGCTTCAATGAACACTGCGACAAGTACGGCTACGAAGATGTCATGTTCGGGTTGGAGCTGGAGCGTCACCGAATCGCTGTCCTACACATCGAAGACCCTCTCATTCACAACGGATTAGACACAAACAGCGAATTCTTAGAGAAGACCGAGATTGCCATGCACTCGCTCCACAAGATATCAAGCAGTATGCCTTCGGATGGTAATGGTATCGTGAGAGTGGCACGCCATCTGCAGGAAACCAAAATGACGTGGGCCGTGCGCCTGCTGTTCAAACTCCTGCGTCGTCCCATTCGCAAGAACCTGCTGGGCAGTCATCCCCTCCTACCCCTCTTCCAATTCTATAAACTCGGCTACTACCTGTGCCTGAAATAGTCCTCCCCCTCTCAACACTCAGCTAACTCTTATACCTTTCTCCCCACAGCTGGATCATGCGCTCGTGAAGTTTACTCTCGGCAGGATTCTGCTGTGCATGCCAGAAACGTTGGGTGACGCCGTCGGGCAAGAACTGCTGATCCACGAAATGGCCTTCGTAGTCGTGTGCATATTTGTAGCCCTTGGCATAGCCCAGTTCTTCCATCAATTCTGTAGGCGCATTGCGCAGGTGCAGTGGAACAGGTTGATTGCCCGTTTGCTTCACGAACGCGAGGGCATCATTGATAGCCATATATGCCGAATTGCTCTTGGGCGATGTAGCCAGATAGATGGTAGCTTCGGCCAAGGGAATGCGCCCCTCAGGCCACCCTATCTTCATCACCGTGTCGAAGGCAGCGTTGGCCAGCAGCAACGCGTTGGGATTTGCCAGTCCGATATCTTCTGAAGCCGAGATGACCAGACGACGAGCGATGAAAGCCGGGTCTTCGCCACCTTCAATCATGCGTGCAAGCCAGTAGATGGCACCGTCAGGGTCGCTGCCCCGGATGCTCTTGATGAACGCCGAAATGATGTCATAATGCATCTCGCCACCTTTGTCATAGGCCAAAGGATTCTGCTGCAGGCGGTCAGCCACCAACTGATCCGTAATCTCTACGGGGTGATCCTCACTGCCAGTATCAGTCACCAGTTCCAAGATGTTCAACAACTTACGAGCATCACCACCACTGTAACGCAGCAGTGCGTCTGTCTCCTTCACGCTGATCTGCTTCTGTTTCAGCTCCGCATCTTCATGAATAGCGCGGTCCACCAACTGTAGCAAGTCCTCCTTGCCCAACGATTTCAGGACATAAACGGCACAGCGCGACAGCAATGGCCTAATCACCTCAAAAGACGGATTCTCAGTAGTGGCTCCAATGAGCGTCACCACACCCTGCTCCACAGCACCAAGCAGTGAGTCCTGCTGGGATTTCGAAAAGCGATGGATTTCGTCAATAAACAGAATCGGGCTTTTCTGTTGGAAGAAGCGATTCCCTTTGGCACGATCAATCACCTCACGAACCTCCTTCACGCCACTCGTCACTGCCGACAACGTGTAGAAAGGCGTCTCAAGTGTGTGTGCAATAATCTGCGCCAACGTTGTCTTTCCTACACCCGGCGGTCCCCACAGGATAAAGCTTGAGATGCGTCCACTCTCGATCATGCGACGTAAAACAGCATCACGGCCAACAAGATGTTGCTGACCGATATACCCGTCAAGCGTAACGGGGCGCATTCGTTCTGCTAAGGGTTTCACTGATGGATGAACGAATTAACGGTTGAATGAATTAACAGATTAACAACTTAGCATACTTCTATGTTAACCTGTTAATCTGTTAATGAGTTTCGAGCGATAGACGGGACTCGAACCCGCGACCCTCGGCTTGGGAAGCCAATGCTCTACCAACTGAGCTACTATCGCAATCTTGCGAAATGCGACTGCAAAGGTACAAACCTTTAGCGATTCACGCAAGGTTTTAAGGCTTTTTAAACATTTTTTCAGCGGATAAAGTTACGAAACTGCATAATCCCAAGATGATTGCCATCCAGCGCCTCCACTTCTTCCAGGAACTTTTCGGCCTTCTGTCTGTCACCCATGCCGTAGTAACCAAGGGCCAGCATATACTTGCAGTGGATCAGGTTCTTCGTGTCGAGCGAGTCTTCCCAAATCAGCAGATCAGGCAGCGAAACGGCAAAGTAGTCCATAACCTGCTTTTCGAAGATGTGCTGTTTGCCGTAGTTGATGAGCTTGTAGAAACGTCCGTGAGCCTCGTCGGTGCGCCCCAGTTTCAACAGTGCCATGCCCTGATAGAAAATCTTGTCTGGTTTGGCATCGTTGTAGTACATGGCAGCGGCAGGCTCCTGAGGTCCCTTAGTGGCCTCTTCCCAGCACGCAACAGCCTTATTCTGCTGACCAAGGCCCTCATAGGCCACGCCTAACAGATAGTAGAAGTCGTTCTCCTGAGCGCCATAGAGTTTGCCTTCACCGAGATGGCTGGGATATTCCAGGCACTCACGCAGCAGGCTTACAGCCTCCTCAAAATCTTTGGTTTCCAATGCCTTTAGAGCCAATCCCACGCGACACATCTGGTACTGCGCAGGCACCTTTCCTTCACCTCCTTCCCACGGGTGGAAGATGTGAGCATCAAGTTTCTTCATGGCCTCTTCATAGCGACCCAATTGGTTCAATAGCGTGATTTCTTCCAATACGAGGTCGTCGCGCTGAGCTACCAGTTCCGGGTATCTCTGTAGGAAGGCCAGACGTTCTGCATGAGGCTTCTGCAGCCGCTTGTAGAGTTGGTCGAGTTCCATGAGGATACGTGAGTCCGTCTCATCAAGGGCAAAAGCTTTTTCCATCATCACCAGCGCCTCCTGCTGCTTGTTCTGCTTATTGAATCGTGCCAGAGCAAGGTTGCGCCATACGCTTGGGAACGTGGCATCAAGTTCTGAGGAGCGCTCCCAGTTCTCGACGGCCACATCATACTGGCGCTTGTCGTAAAACAGACAGCCCAGGTAATAGGGAGCCTTGGCACCTGCAGGATTCAAGTTCTTTGCACACTCCAGTGCAAGGATATCCTCCAGACGATTGGGGAAGCAACAGTAAGGATCTGTTTCCTCAGCCTTCACGAAGCAGGCCTTGGCTTCATCCGTTTCGCCCATCATGGCCAGGGCATAGCCCATATAATAATAGGTCATCGGGTGGTTCTGTGCACCCTCCAGGCTAAGCACCTCTATACACTCCTTCCATAGTCCCGCCTGGGCGTAGTCAAGGGCCAGTTCGTGGTAATTGTAAGCATTCCCATGCATCAGGCTGGTCATGCGGCTCAGCGGCTCCTGGTCACCTGAGAGTAAAGACTCCTCAAACATACATCCATAGTTAAAGTGGTCTTTATCATACGATTCAGTAATCCATCCTAAAGCCTCGTCATAACGTTCCAGTTTTCGCAGGACAGAAGCTTTCAAGGCACGTGCCTTGTGGTTGTTGGCATTGAACTGCAATGCACGTTCCACCTCGTCAAGTGCATCGTCATAGCGCGCCTCACTCACGCTGACACACGCAGCCTCGAAATAGCCGGCATCAGCCCACGCCTTATTCCATGTGGACTTCCAGAACAACTGGTAAGCATCGTGGGAAAGGCCCTGGTATTTCAGGGCGAGTGCAAGATTGAAGATAGCCTCGCCGTCATAGGGGTTCGGATTGCGCTTCTGCCAGATTCTTACAGCACGACGCAGGTACTCCTCAGCCCGACTGAAACGTCCGCGACGCAGATACCACAGCCCCATCTGGTTCAGGCAACGCACATCATTAGGATCGCGGCGCAGCGCCTCATCGTAGTAGTCAAGTGCAGACCATGTTGCATGACGGTACTGCTCAAGATGAACACCCGTCAAATAAAGCTGATCGTTGGTCTTGGTTTCTTGTGGCGACAGCGCAGCCTCTGCGGCATCGGGGATCGGTCGGATTTCATCATCCTCGGCACACCACATCAACAGCGGCGACGGATGGGAAGTCTGCAGTGAGAGGATTGAAAATACCAGCTCGTGGAGTTTGGCGCCCTGCACATTGACATCTTCCTGCAGCACAGCCTCCGGCGACAGCGTAACACGCTTGTCCATATACACCTGCCCCGACTTGTTCTGCAGCACAAGACGAACTTCCTGCTTCGAAGTGGCAAGCACCTTGAGATGCCCACCTTCTTCAATATTGAATATGAAGTCCTTGGTGGCCTGTTTCACAATGCCAATCTCGCGATAGGGCATGAAGTATTGCACAAACTGTTTCTCCTCATACGGCATAAGCCATGTGAAATCGGGCTGATTCTCAGTATATACGCCCGCCATCAACTCTATGTAAGGGCGAAATCCCCGGCGCTGCACGTCCCACTTCGCGGCTTCCTCCGGGGTCGCTTCGTCAGTCAGGTTGCGGTCCCATGCGCGACCGAAGTCGCCATTTCCCCATGTCCACTGCTTCTTCCCGGGCGAGTAGTGATGACTGGCCACATGTAGCATCCCTGCCTTGGTGTCGTTTTCGTAGCCACCTTCGAAGTCGTACTTCGAGTTGACAGCCATATAGCTGGTAGGTACAAAGATGTTCTTATAGTTGGAGATGTCAACGCCAGCTGAATAGTCCATCTTATAATATGTACCCGTAGCTATCGGGAAACTCGACACTGCACGCTTACCATGGTCGAAGACAGCGTTCACATCGGGCGGGAACACACTCTGGTACTCATCGTTCACCTCCACAGCGGGATTGGCCCACCAGAGGAAAGTCTGTGGCAAACTGGTGCGATTGCTCACGCGCCCTTGAATCTCCAGATAAGCACAACCCGGGCGCAGCGTAAAGCCAGCCATACCTTTCTGATGGAACATACGCTCCATCTCATTGACCCAAACCGTGACCGAGCCATCGGCGTTCTCCACAATCGTAGAATCAACGGGCATATAGGTGCTGGGGCGATGGTGCTGAGGCCAGTTGAACTCGATGCCGCCAGAAATCCAAGGGCCCGCGAGCCCCACAAGGGCGGGCTTGATCACATGGTTGTAGTAAACGAAGTGGCGTTTACGAATCTTGTCGTATGCCATCTGCACGCGTCCGCCCAGTTCGGGCAGTACCATCACCTTGATGTACTCGTTCTCCAGCCAGACGGCGTGATAGTCCACATCCTTCTTCTCGTCACTCATTGATTCGATAACGGGATAGGGATAGACGACACCGCTTGAGCCTTGATACACTCTCTTCTCCAAGAAGATGGGGTTCTTCTCGGGTGCTCCCACTTCATACGTGGGAATCGTTACTACTTCTCTCCAAGCCTTAACCATGATTATTTTTTTATCAGTTCACACTCAATTTCTTCCAAGCTCTTGCCTTTTGTTTCAGGGCAACGGCGGAACAGAAACACGAAGGCACACATACAGATGGCACTGTAGATCCAGAAAGTACCGCTGCTGCCTAAGGCTGCATTCATCGAGGGGAATGAGAAGGTGAGCGTGCAGCACCCCACCCACAGGGCGAACGTGCACGTTGCCATAGCGACGCCCCTGACACGGTGTGGGAAGATCTCCGCCAACAGCGTCCACGTGACGGGCCCCAGTGTCATCGCATAGACAGAGATGGCTGCTACGACCAATGCCACCATCAGGAAACCTGTCATTCCCATATAATAGCACATGCCTAACGTCAGATAAATCAGGCCCAGCCCGCCGGCGCCAATAAGCATCAGCGTGCGGCGCCCCCACTTCTCAATGGCGTAAAGTGCCACGAAAGTGAACAGCACATTGGCAATGCCTGTGATGACGATGTTAATGAACATCCCGTCAACATCAAAGCCTGCACCTACGAATATCTCCTGAGCGTAGTTGAAAATCACGTTCGTTCCGCACCACTGCTGAAACACAGCAATCACCAACCCCAACAGCAGCACCCTTCCGTATCTTCCATGGAACAGTTCGCCCAACCCAGCCTCTGCGTGAGAGCCGACAGCCCTGGGCGCAGACTTCATCTGCAGATATACGGGTGATTCTGGAATGAAGAAACTCATCAGCAGAAACAGCGCAGCCGGCAACGTCTCGGCCCAGAACATCCATCGCCAACCCCACTCCACATTCCAAGTCTGTGCCTCCGCGATGGTGGTATCGCGTGCCAGCAGCATATTCACAATCTGAGCCGACAGTATTCCCAGCACAATCGTCATCTGGTTCCAGCTGACCATGCGACCGCGAATCTCCGCCGGACTCACCTCGGCAATATACATCGGTGCCAAGGCCGAGGCCACGCCGATGCCCACGCCACCCACGAAACGCGCTATATTAAATAAGGTGAAGTCGTTGAACAGTCCCGTGGCAATAGCTGATGCCGTAAACAACACCGCCGACAGCATCAGCAGCGGCTTGCGGCCATACCTGTCAGCCGCCGCTCCAGCCACCATTGCTCCCAGCAGGCAGCCCACCAACGCTGTTGTCATAGCCACGCCCTGCATTACAGGCGAATCACCAATACCAAAGTAAAGTTCATAAAACGGCTTTGCGCCGCCAATTACTACCCAGTCGTATCCAAACAGCAGTCCTCCCATTGCTGATACGGCACAGATAAAATACAGGAATCCTTTATTGTAGCTCTTCATTGTCATTAAGATGCCCCTGCGCCCTTTCGGCTCAGACATCGATATACTTTTCTGCTGCAAAGATAGAGAATAATTCTTTACGCCACGCAAAAAATCTCAAAAATATATTCAAAGGCGAAGAAAAGAAGGGAAAAAGCGAAATCCGAGCAAGATTGAATGCTTATCTCCTTTCGAGTCAAACAATCAGCTTTCGCGCGTGATGCAGCATGGTGCGAAAGGCGATGCAGCAAGGTGCGAAAGGCGATGCAGCAAGGTGCGGAAGGCGATGCAGCAAGGTGTGCAGCTCAACACACCATGGTGCACAAGTCGATGCAGCATGGTGTGTCAATAAAACATGTTTTACGATGCTTGCAACACAAAAAGTTCGCCTTCTCATTAAAAAAATGAGAATTAAAGACGCCAAATCGTATATTTTCATTATCTTTGCACCCATAAAACGTTTTCAAATCACGTCGTATGACCATCGCTATTCTCTGTCTGATTCTGTTCGGCTATGTTCTCATCGCCTACGAACATCTGACGCATATCAACAAAGCCACGATTGCGCTGTTCGCAGCTGTGGTGGGATGGATACTCTTTATGTGCACGGGCACCGACTTTGTATTGAAGAGCCATGGGCCGGAGTTCATGGATTTCACACAGGGCGGTGCGTTCGACGCTGAGACGACGAAGGAGTTCATAGCCTCGCACGTCTTTATCCACTACAGTGCGGCTCTGTGCAGCATCGTGCTGTTCCTGCTGGCGACGATGAGCATCGTCAACGTGCTGAATGCCAACGGTTGCTTCGACTTCATCACTGATACTGTGCGCTCCAAGGACAGTCGCGTGCTGTTATGGGGGATGGTGGGGTTCACGTGGCTGCTGAGTATCAATCTGGACAACCTGACCACGACTGTGCTGATGCTGATGATTATGCGACGCATTGTACAGCAAACGCGCTGGAGGATGTGGATAGGTTCAGCCATCGTGATTGCCGCCAACTGCGGTGGTGCCACTACGGTCATCGGAGACCCGACGTCGTTGGTGGTGTGGACAAAAGGGGCTGTAACGCCCACCGACTTCACGGCAGCGCTGCTGCTGCCCGCATTGGTGGCCACGGTCATCCCGACAGCCCTCATCGCCCGTGTTCTGCCCTCGCACATTGACATTATCCGCCCTGCCACACATTATCGTGGCGATGACAGCGCACTGCACATTTGGCAAAAGATTGTCATGCTGGTCGTGGGCTTGGGCGGCCTGTGGTTTATTCCAACATTCCACCGCATCACGCTACTGCCGCCGTTTCTGGGAGCGCTGTGTGTGCTGGGAGTATTGTGGGTGATGCATGAGGTGATGAACCACCGTCGAATCAAAACCGACCAACCGCTGTACGTAGCTGAGGAGCGCCAGTTCCAATTCACGACGCTGCAGACGGTGATGTATTTCGTCGGCATCTTCATGTGTGTGGCATTGCTGATAGAGACGGGTGTGATGACAAGCATCTCCACTTGGTGCGACGAATGGATTCATAATATATATATCATGAGTGTCGCTATGGGAGCGCTCAGTGCCGTGCTGGACAACATCGCGCTGGTGCTCACAGCCATCAACATCTACCCCGTAGCCGAGAGCGCAGGTGCCCTCTCTCCTGCCCTCGACCCTGCCTATGCCCAGGCATTCCTGCAGAACGGGCAGTACTGGCACCTGATTATCTACAGCGGCTGCGTGGCCGGCTGCCTGCTGCCAATCGGCAATGTCGGCGGTTTCACATTGATGAAGGCCGAGGATGTCAGCATTGCATGGTACACCCGTCATATCATGCCCAAAGTACTGTTAGGCTGGGGCTTAGGATTAGGTGTGTATTTCCTTGTTGACTTGTGGCTAAGATAAAAATGTAGTTAAAAGTTCTGAATAAATTGCACATTATTTGCAGGACTCAAAGGAAATCACTACTTTAGCGCCGAATTATTTAAAGAAGTATTGACTATGGCTAAAAGAAGAACTCTCAAAAAGACTGTGAACGAAATATGCGCAGACCTCCTGCGCGAATTGTTGGCTTACCAGCAGAGTAACCCCAACATCCCCGTTGCCGACGTGGAGAACACGGCACAAAGCATTATCCTGATGCAGGATGATTTCGTGGCTCGGCTCAGCCATGTTGATAAACATCAGGTGAAGCGTTTCTTTACCCAGTTGCAGGATGACCTGACGGTAAGCACCAACGAGATTATCGATCACATCTATCATCTGTCATAACCTCACCCACGATGCAGCGATTTTTTCGTTTCATACTCTATCGACTCATGGGTTGGAAGACCGAGGTCAGCGTGGCGCTGCCACGGAAGTACATCATCGCCTTGGCACCACACACCAGCAACTGGGACTTCCTCATGGGACAGCTCTATAGCCGTGCCGAAGGCTTCCGCTGTGAGTTCCTGATGAAGAAAGAGTGGTTCGTGTGGCCTCTCGGCCCCATCTTCCGCAGTATGGGTGGCATACCCGTACAGCGTAGCAAGCACACCAGCATGACGGACCAGCTGGCAGCCATCGCCCGCCAGCGCGACACCTTTGGTCTCTGCATTACACCTGAGGGCACACGCAAGCCCACCACGGAATGGAAGCACGGCTTCTACTACATCGCCCTCAAGGCCGAACTCCCAATCCTGCTCTTCGGCCTCGACTACGGACAGAAACGCATCGTCTGCACCAAAGCCATCATCCCCGACGGCAATGTGGAAGCACAGATGAGCGAGATCAAACAGTATTTCAAACCCTTCCAAGGCAAATACCCAGAGAACTTTGCCATCTAACACACAGACTCTATCCTACACGTGAGACTACGACACACAACACTCTTAGGGCTTCTGTTCATGACAGAAGCCGTTTGTTTTGCTCAGAACAGCAAAGGAATACAAACCGACATTACCACTCATTTTCAGGACTATGAGCTCAGCTGCTCCAGCCGCGGCGAACAGATCCGCGTGGAGAGAGTGGCAATCATGGACAAGGAGAAGGAGCTGCGCATCTTCATGAACGAGACGCTGGGCGTACAGCACTACGACGAGGCACGCGTGGCTGCCCTCTACGATGAAGTACGCAGCATCCTGCCTGCGGCCATCCGCTCCTATCGTCTGCGAATCTACATCAAAGGCATCCTGCTGGGGGAACTCGTCTGCGGTGGCACCAAGGACGGCACGGGCCCCATCCGCACATGGAAGGACAACTACAGCGGCAACGCATGGGTAACACCCTTGCAACGCCCCTACCCGACCGACCACGGCCTCAATGGTCGTCACATCAGCGTGTGGGCCAGCCACGGCATCTTCTATGCCATCCGCGAGAAAGAGTGGCGGTGGCAGAGACCGCGCCTCTTCTCCACGTGCGAAGACCTGCTCTCGCAGACCTTCGTCATTCCCTACATCATCCCCATGCTGGAAAACGCCGGCGCCATTGTCTTCTCACCGCGCGAGCGCGATTGGCAGAAAAACGAGGCTGTCGTCGATAACGACACGCCAGAACAGCAGGGCATCTACTCAGAGACCAACGGCAACCATACATGGAGCACGGCAGGCGTCGGCTTCGCCCACCTCAAAGCCACTTACCGCAACGGCGAGAACCCGTTTATAGACGGCACGGCACGCCAAGTGACCACGCAGCAGCGCCAGACGGGCCTCAGCACTGTTGAATGGACGCCCACGATTCCTGCCGACGGGCGCTATGCCGTCTATGTCTCCTACGCGACCCTTCCCAACAGCGTCCCTGATGCCACCTACACCGTTCGCCACAAGGGACAGAGCACCCTTTTCCGCGTCAACCAACAGATGGGCGGCGGTACATGGGTCTATCTCGGAACTTTTGATTTTGCTGCAGGCAACAGCATGGACAACTGCGTCACGCTCAGCAACCACAGCAGCCATCACGGTGTCATCACCGCCGATGCAGTACGTTTCGGAGGCGGCATGGGCAATATCGCACGCGGCGCTACCGGAGCCGAGAGCACCAGCGGTCTTCCTCGCTTCCTTGAAGGTGCACGCTACGCTGCACAATGGGCTGGCATGGCACCTGAAGTATATGCCAACAAGGACTTCACCAACGACTATGCCGAAGACATCAACGCACGCTCGCTCATGACCAACTACCTGGCCGGAGGTTCCATCTACCTGCCCTCCGACACAGGTCTCCACGTGCCGATTGAGATGAGCCTTGCTTTCCACACAGACGCCGGTGTGGCAGAAAACGACGGCATCGTAGGCTCGCTGAGCATCTATACACGCGATTTTAACGATGGTCTCTACGCAGGCGGCATCTCGAGACTGACTTCGCGTGACATCTGCGACAAAGTACTCTCACAAGTCGATGCCGACCTCACTGCCATTTACGGACAGTGGACGCGGCGCCAGACGTGGGACCGCAACTACAGCGAGTCGCGCGAGCCCGGTGTGCCCTCGATGATTCTGGAAATGCTCTCGCACCAGAATTTCACAGACCTGCGTTACGCCCACGACCCCAACTTCAAGTTCACCCTCGCACGTGCCGCCTACAAAGGAATCCTGCGTGCTGTACACACGCTGCATGGCAGCCGCGATGTGGTGGTGCAGCCCCTGCCCGTGACAGCAGCCGGTGCCTACGTCGTACCTAACACACGCGAGATCAACCTAAGCTGGCTGGCAGTAGAGGACCCGCTGGAGCCCACAGCCATGCCTACGGGCTTCGTGGTCTATCACGCTGAAGATGACGGTGATTTCGACAACGGAACTCTCGTTCACGACGCCCACTTCACGCTCAGCGACGCCAGTCCAGAGACACTGCACCGCTTCCGCATCACCGCCTGCAACAGCGGCGGACAGAGTATGCCATCCACCGAGGTGTGCGCCTACATCCCTCTGCGTGGCACACGCCACGTGCTGCTCGTGGACGCCTTCGACCGCCTGGCAGCACCACAGAACGTGGACAACGACAGTCTCCAGGGCTTTGATCTACAGGGCGACCCGGGCGTTCCGATGGGGCAGATGCCGGGCTACTGCGGTCAGCAGCAATGCTTCAACCCTGCCATGCGAGGGATGGAAGGGCCAGGCGCATTGGGCTACAGCACCGGTGAGTTGGAAGGGATGATCATCGCCGGCAACACCATGGATTGGGCCACACGCCACGCACGCGACATCATCGCTGCCACCGATGGTCATATCACACTGAGCAGTTGTGCACAAACCGCTGTGGGACGCGCCACATTCGACACCCGCGAGATCGACCTCTTCGACATCATCTTCGGACTTGACAAAGTAGATGGCTACAGTACGCGGCAGAGCAAGGTCTTCGCACCACAGCTTACGCAGGCAGTAGCCGAGTTCGTGCGCGCTGGAGGCAGTCTGCTGGTGAGCGGTGCCTTCGTAGGCTCTGACATGACCAGTGAAGCCGACCGTCTCTTCACGCGTTCCATCTTGAAATACGAATACGCGGGAGCCCTCGATGCCGACATCATCACGGGCATCAATGGACTCAACACCGACTTTGACCTCTATCGCCGCCTGAATGAGCAGCGCTACTGCGTCCCCGCCGTCGATTGTCTCGCACCCACCAGCGAGAGTTTCTGCTCGATGGTTTATAGTCCCGGTGGCGAATCAGCAGCCGTCGCCTACCAGGGCAACAACTACCGCAGTTTCGTCATGGGCTTCCCCTTGGAGTCCATTTCAAACACGGAGAAACGCGTTGGGATTCTACGCGGCGTGCTACAATTCCTCATCCCATAACAAGCTGCTATTCATGAGTAATAGCTACTTCCAATTCAAGCAGTTCACCATCCACCACGACCGCTGTGCAATGAAGGTCGGGACAGACGGTGTGCTGCTGGGAGCCTGGGCGCCACTCATACAGCCACGGCACATTCTGGACATCGGCACAGGCAGCGGATTGATAGCCCTGATGCTGGCACAGCGCTACCCCCAAGCACAGGTCACTGGCATCGACATTGACACGGCCTCCATCGAGCAAGCCGCAGCGAATGTGGCGGCATCGCCCTTTGCAGAACGCGTAGCTGTCAAGTGCCAGGCCCTGCAAGCACTGCAAGACGCCACCGCTTCGTTCGATGCCATCGCCTGCAACCCGCCCTTCTTCGAGGAGACGCTGCTGCCGCCTGATGCAGGTCGAGCCGCTGCCCGCCACACCACCTCCCTGCCCTTCCAGGAGCTTGTTGCCATCAGCGCGCAGTTGCTCTGTGAGGGAGGCCGCTTCTGCGTTGTCTTGCCCACGACGGCCTTCGATGCCTTCCGTTTGTTGTGTTTCCGCGAGGGACTGTTCCTTGTTGCGCGCTGCGATGTGCAGACGTCCCCTCGCAAGGCTCCCAAGCGCACGCTCGCCTGTTTCACAAAAGGCAGCAAAACCAGCCCTGCACAAACAACGACAACGCAACTGATTCTCATGGAAAACGGCCATCGCAGCTCCGATTATTCCACTCTTACGCGCGATTTTTACCTCGCATGAGGATTCTGTAGGCCTTTTATGCCTGCTATTTCAGAAAAAATCACTACCTTTGCGCGCTTTTTAAGGCTATTATGAATTCAGATACACAGAATCCCTTCTCTTTCATCGCTGAATACGACGGCGACGAAGAGTCCATCTACAAGGTCTCCTTCGACGAGAACCTGCCTTTGATGCCGCTGCGCGACATCGCTCTCTTCCCGGGTGTCATCCTGCCCATTGCCGTAGGACGCATCAGTTCTATCCGCGTGTGCAAGGAAGCCTATGAGACGGGCTCCTTCATCGTCTGTGCCAGCCAGCTGGTGCCCGAGCAGAACAACCCCGGAATCAACGACCTCTACGACATCGCCGTCGTGGCGCGTGTCATCCGCATCTTTGAGAATCCCAATGACACCACGACCGTCATTGTGCAAGGCTTCTCACCCGTGAAGTTGCTGGAGGTTTATGCCGTCGATGGTACACTCATCGGACACGTCTCTCCCCTGCACGAGCAGTACGAGGAGATGAAATCCAAGAACTACCGTTTGCTCTGCGACACCCTCCTCAGCCAGCTGCGCGAGTATGTGCAGCTCAACGAGCAATACGGTGCCGAGATGCAGAGCGCCATCACCAACGCTGCCAGTATGCGCTTCTTTGTCAACTTCGTGTGCGCCAATATGCCCATCGACGTGAAGGCGCGCATCGAGCTGTTACGTGAGATGAGCCCCACGTTGCGAGCCATGGCCTTGTTGCGCGAGGTGTCCCGCGAGATTCAGTTCTCCCGCATTCGCAGCGACATCCGCCAGAAGACGCAGGTGGACATCGACAAGCAGCAGCGCGACTACTTCCTGCAACGCCAGCTGCAGAACATCCAGGAGGAACTGGGCACCGCCGCCTCTGATGACATCGCCAAGCTCCGCAAGAAAGCCGAGCACATCCAATGGAAGGAGGATGTCAAGGAGACCTTCTACGATGAACTCAACAAGCTGGAGCGCATGAACCCGCAGAGCCCTGACTATCAGGTTCAGCTCACCTATCTGGAGACCCTCGTGCAGCTGCCTTGGAACAAGCGCACCACCTGCAACTACGACCTGCGCAAGGCAGAACGTATCCTGGAGAAAAACCACTACGGCATGAAGGAAGTTAAGGAACGCATCCTGGAGCACATCGCCGTGCGCTACTACAGCCATGATGCCGCCCGGCCTACCATCCTCTGCCTCTACGGTCCTCCGGGTGTAGGAAAGACCTCGCTCTGCCGCAGCATCGCTGATGCCATGGGCCGCAAGTATGTGCGCGCATCACTGGGCGGCCTGCATGACGAAGCCGAAATCCGCGGACACCGCCGCACCTACATCGGTGCCATGCCCGGCCGCATCATCAAGAGCCTCATCAAAGCCGACTCGTGCAACCCCGTCTTCGTGCTCGACGAAATCGACAAGATCACGGAACACACACACAACGGCGACCCTGCCAGTGCGTTGCTGGAAGTGCTCGACCCCGAACAGAACAAAGCCTTCCACGACAACTTCCTTGAAGTGGATGTGGATCTTTCGGATGTCATGTTCATCGCCACCGCCAACACCATTGGCTCCATCCCCCGTCCTTTGCTCGACCGCATGGAACTCATTGAGGTGAACGGATACATCACCGAAGAAAAGATACAGATTGCCAAGCGCCATCTCGTTCCGCGCGTCAAGGAAGGCTGCGGTCTGAAGAGCGACAAGAGCATCAAGCTGAACAAAGGCGCCCTGGAGTTCCTCATCGAGAACTACACCCGCGAGAGCGGTGTGCGCGGCTTGGAGAAGGAGCTGGACCGCTTCTTCCGCAAGATGGTGCTGGCCCACGAACGCACGGGTGAATGGCCAGTTCTCAACGTTACACCCGATGACATTGAGCAGCTGCTGGGCAAGCCCAAGTACCAGCGCGACATCTATCAGGGCAACGGCTTCGCCGGCGTCGTCACAGGCTTGGCATGGACCAGCGTCGGCGGCGAGATTCTCTTCATCGAGACCAGCCTCAGCCGCGGTAAGGGCCAGAAGCTCACCCTCACCGGCAACCTGGGCGACGTAATGAAGGAGTCGGCAGTCCTCGCACTGGAGTTCATCAAGGCACACGCCGAGGACATCGGCATTGACATGCGTATCTTTGATTACTACAACCTGCACATCCACGTCCCCGAGGGAGCTGTGCCCAAGGACGGCCCCAGCGCCGGCATCACCATGGCCACATCACTCGTCTCCGCTCTCACCCAACGCAAGGTACGGCGCGGCATCGCCATGACAGGCGAGATCACGCTGCGCGGCAAGGTGCTCCCCGTGGGGGGCATCAAAGAGAAGATTCTCGCCGCCAAGCGAGCCGGCATCACAGACATCCTGCTGTGTGAGTCCAACCGCAAGGACATCGAGGCTATTGATGCCATGTATGTCTCCGGCCTCACCTTCCACTACGTGGAGAATGTCCTGCAGGTGCTCGACTACGCACTCCTCAAGGAGAAAGTGGATCACCCCATTAAGTTTAAGTTGGAAGAGGAGAAAAAGGAATAGCCCCCCTGCCCCTCCCTGTAAGGGTGGGGAGTAGAATGTACTGCAAATGAATAATATGAAAGACCCCGCCTTTTTCGAATTACAACATACTGATCCGCTGAGCTCTGCCCGCGCCGGTCTGATTCACACCGACCACGGCGACATCCACACCCCCATCTTCATGCCTGTTGGCACAGTGGGGTCTGTGAAGGGTGTGCAGCTGCGCGACCTCTATGAGGACATCAATGCCGAGATCATTCTGGGCAACACCTACCACCTCTACCTGCGCCCCGGCACGACGACGCTTGAGGCTGCAGGTGGTCTCCACAAGTTCAACGGTTTCGACCGCCCCATGCTCACCGACAGCGGCGGCTTCCAGGTCTTCTCGCTCACGGGTATCCGCAAGTTGCGCGAGGAGGGCTGCGAGTTCCGCAGCCATATCGACGGCAGCAAGCATTTCTTCTCGCCCGAGAAAGTCATCGACATCGAGCGCAGCATTGGCGCTGACATCATGATGGCCTTCGACGAATGTCCCCCGGGCACTGCGCCCTATGACTACGCAAAAAAGAGCCTTGAGCTCACACATCATTGGTTAGACCGCTGCATTCAGCGCTTCAACGAGACCGAACCCAAGTACGGCTATCACCAAGCCCTTTTCCCCATCGTTCAAGGCTGCACCTATCGCGACCTGCGCACAGAGAGTGCCGAGTTCGTTGCCTCCAAGAATGCAGAGGGCAACGCCATCGGCGGCCTCGCCGTGGGCGAACCTGCCGAGGTGATGTACGAGATGATTGAACTCGTCAACGGCATTCTGCCCAAGGACCGTCCCCGCTACCTCATGGGCGTTGGAACGCCCGTCAACATTCTCGAGGCCATCAGCCTCGGCGTGGATATGTTCGACTGCGTCATGCCCACCCGCAACGGGCGCAACGCCATGCTCTTCACCAGCGAGGGCACGCTGAATATGCGCAACGCCAAATGGGCCAATGACTTCTCGCCCATTGACCCCAACGGCACCAGCTATGTCGATACCACCTACACCCGTGCCTACCTGCATCATCTCTACAAGGCACAGGAGTTGCTGGCCCTGCAGATAGGAAGCATCCACAACCTCGCTTTCTACCTGTGGCTTGTGCGCGAAGCACGCCGCCACATCGTCGAAGGCGACTTCCGCACATGGAAAGACCAAATGATTCCGAGGTTGTCACAGAGATTATAAAGCCCCCACCCCAGCAGACCCACCCCCACCCTCTCCCGTGGAGGGAGAGGAGTTTCAGTCCTCTGGACTACGCTACTACTGAGAAGTATGACTAAAAATATAGAACCTACGCGCAATCCTGCTCCCCTCCCTACAAGGGAGGGCGGGGGGAGGCTCCGTTCTTTCTTTTTTACTTTTAAGCGCAACCTCTTCTCCCGCTTCGACCGTTACATCATCACCAAGTTCCTGGGGACCTACTTCTTCAGCATCATCCTCATCATCTCCATCGCTGTGGTCTTTGACTTCTCCGAACACTCGGACAAGTTCACGATGAACCATGCGCCGCTGGACGGTCTTTTCTACTACTACCTCAACTTCATCCCCTTCTATAGCAACCTCTTCTCGGCCCTCTTCGTGTTCATCTCCGTCATTTTCTTCACCTCGAAGCTGGCGGAGAACTCCGAGATTATCGCCATGATGAGCACCGGCGTCAGCTTCGGACGCCTGCTGCGGCCCTATTTGCTGTCTTCAGCCATCCTGGCCGCCATCAGTTTCTACCTCGGCTCCGAGGTCATCCCTGCAGGTTCCGTGAAGCGTTTGGAGTTCGAGATGCTCTACAAGAGTCGCCGCAAGCCGCAGATGGCTGAGCATGTGCAGCTGCAGGTCGATACAGGCGTCATCGCTTACATCGACCACTTCGACGGGCAGGTCAAGAGCGGCTACCGCTTCTCCTTGGACAAGTTCCAGAACAAGAGCCTCGTCAGCCACCTCACCGCTCAGCGCATCCAGTATGACACGCTGGCCGACGAGCGCTACCACTGGAAACTCTACGACGTGAAAATCCGCACACTACAAGGCTTGCGCGAAGAAATCACACGCAAGAACTTCGTCGATAGCGTCATCTTCATGGAACCCAAAGACTTCCTGGCCACCAAGAACCAACAGGAAACGCTCACCAACAGCGAGCTGCTTGACTATATCGAGCGACAGAAGCTACGCGGTTCCGGCAACGTCAAGGTCTTCGAAGTGGAGTACCACAAGCGCTTTGCCGCGCCCTTCGCTGCCTTCATCCTATCGACCATCGGCCTCTGTCTCTCCTTCCGCAAGCGCAAGGGCGGCATGGGCACCGCACTCGGTCTCGGCATCGCCCTCTCAGCCACCTACATCATGTTCCAGACCGTCAGTTCCACCTTCGCCATCAACAGCAGCTGGCCCCCTATCCTCGCGGCCTGGTTCCCCAATATCATCTTCACCTTCATCGCCATTTATCTCTACCGGCGTTCCCTCAGATAATAACCTATTAGTCCCATAAGTCCTATTAGCCCTATAGGCCCTATTAGCCAACAATTATGCAATTCGAAGAACTCGACCTCAACTACGATGTCCTTGACGCCCTCGACGACATGAACTTCACAGAGTGCACGCCCATTCAGGAACAAGCCATCCCGCCTCTGCTCGAAGGCCGCGACCTCATCGGCGTAGCCCAGACGGGCACCGGCAAGACAGCCGCCTACCTGCTGCCCGTGCTCTCGCAGCTGCGCGACGGCGGCTTCCCGCGCGATGCCATCAACTGTATCATCATGTCCCCCACCCGCGAACTGGCCCAGCAGATTGACCAGGCCATGCAGGGTTTCGCCTACTACCTCGACGACATCTCCAGCGTCAGCGTCTATGGCGGCAACGACGGCATCCGCTACGAGCAGGAGAAGCGCGCCCTGCAGCTCGGTGCCGACGTGGTCATCGCCACCCCCGGCCGCCTCATCAGCCACCTCTCGCTGGGCAATGTGGATCTCTCGCGCGTCAGCTTCTTCATCCTCGACGAGGCCGACCGTATGCTCGACATGGGCTTCTCCGAGGACATCATGCAGATTGTCTCCTTCCTGCCCAAGGAGCGACAGACCATCATGTTCTCAGCCACCATGCCCGACAAGATTGTGGAGCTGGCCAAGACCATCCTCACCAACCCCGTCGAAGTCAAGATAGCCCTCAACAAGCCCGCCGAGGGCATCCGTCAGAGCGCCTTCGTGTGCTACGAAGCCCAGAAGCTCCGCATCGTGGAGCACCTCTTCCACGAGCGCAAGCCCGAGCGCGTCATCATCTTTGTGGGTAAGAAAGTGCACACCAAGGACGTGGCCATCGCCCTCAAGCGCAAAGGCTACAACGCCGAAGCCATGCACAGCGACCTGCTGCAGGAACAGCGCGACGACGTCATGTACCGCTTCAAGACCGGTCAGGTCGATATCCTCGTGGCCACAGACATCGTAGCCCGCGGCATCGACATCGACGACATCCAGCTCGTCATCAACTACGACGTACCCCACGACGAGGAAGACTACGTCCACCGCATCGGGCGCACCGCCCGTGCCGGCCGCGACGGTCGCGCCATCACCCTCGTCAGCGAGAAGGACCAGCCCCTCTTCGCCGCCATCGAGCGCTTCCTCGAGAAAGAATTTCCCAAGGAAGCCATTCCCGAAGAACTCGGCGAGGCACCCGCCTACACCGGTCGTGGTTCAGCATCGCGCACCGGCGGCAAAGGGCGTGGCCACGGCAGGGGTCGGGGTGGTCATGGCCGAGGCGGTCATGGCCGAGGGAACGGACACGGCAAAGGAAAAGAACAAGGTAAAGGACAAGGACAAAGCAAAGATAACGGGCAAGGTAATGCCCCTAAGGCTGAGAACAGCGGCAACAATGCCGAAGCCAAGCCCGCAGGCGAAGGCAAGAAGAAGAAACACCGCGGCGGGCACCATCACCGCAAGGAAGCTGAATAATTCCGAGAAATTCACCAATGAAGTATGCCTTCATCCTGCTAACGATGTTCCTCACCCTGAGCGCTCATGCCCAGGATGATGATGACATCGCCTACACGCTTGACATGCCCGAGGCGGTGGTGCTGGCCAATGGCATGTCCTTCGAGGAATATCTGCTGCAGCAGGTGCTGGAAAATGCCAAGCCGCTCAGCGCACGCACCAAGACGCTGGACTACTCCGTGACGTGCAAATTGGAGAAAGACATCGACTTGAAGAAGTTCCCCCACCGCCGCGTCGTCACCTTCGCCGCCCGACTGGCAGGCTACGGACCTATCGTGTCAGCCCTCAGGGAGCACAAGCATTTCGGCATCACGATGGCAGAGGATGTTCACTATGCCGACGGGAAGACGACAGCGTCGAATGTCCGCATGGTGGAGATGAAGCAGGAACTGACGCCCAAGCAGGTGGCCTCTTTCCTCAAGCACGACAAGATGCTCAGCGCCAACGTATATGACAAGTTCTACAAGAAAGTGCGTGAGAAGGTCAAGGACTTGCAGAAGAAACGTAAGAAGAAGCAGGACACCGGCATGAAATATGTCGGCAGCTACACCGCCAACGAGAAGACCTTCTTCGTCGTGAAACTTGGCAGCATGACTGTGCACATTGCCGACGGCTGCTGGCAGATTGCCCGTCTCAGCTACAGCGAGGGGCAGAACTACATGCAACATGAGTTCCGCGAGATAAAGCCCAACCTCTACCTCCTCTCCCACGGCACAGCCAAGTTCTACATCGACCGTGCCAAATGGCCAAAAGGCTACATGTCTATGGTCATCGATTACACCTATCGGTGAACTTCTTTAAATTAAACATATACCTCAATGATAGAACAAGGTAAATTCCAACACACCTACACCTCTACAGCATCGGACATCACGCCGCTGTATCGTCTGACACCCAACGCGTTGCTGATGTACTTCCAGGACAGCTTCGCCCGGCTGATGACCATCCACGGGCTTGCCGCCTTCGACATCGTCAAGCAGCGCCGCATGTGGGTCATCACAGAGGTGCAGATGGACGTGCAGCCCACCGTCACCTTCTGGTCGGAGGACTTCACCGTGGAACTGTGGGTCAGCGAGCTGACATCGTTGCGCATCTACTGCGATTTCCGCATCGTCCGTGCCGACAACGGAGCGTTGATAGCCTCCGGCACCAGCCAGTGGAACATCCTCAACCTCGACACCAAGCGGTTGGAGACGACAGACTTCATGGCCGAACGTCTGACGGTCGTGCCGGAGCTGATGACCGCCAGCCACAAGAAGGTGCGGTTCCCGAAGCCACAGGGCGTAGATCTGCAGATGGAACACCGTGCCACGCGCCTCGACCTCGACTTCAACTTCCACGTCAGCAACCGCAGCTACGTCAGCATCGCCCTGCTGACCATGCCCGAGGATGTCCTTGCCTCGCAGGCCCTCTCCTCCCTCACCGTCCACTGGCTCCACGAGACCTATCTCGACGACCTCCTCACATGCAACATGTCGCACACCGAGGATGGCAGCTACCTCCACACCCTCACCAACGCCGATGGCGTTGTCGTCTGCGAGCTCATGAGCCGTTGGCAGCCGCAGCCCCACGCCGCTGATGTCAGCGAGGTGCTCGACAGAAATCTGTAAGAGTACTCGCCACCAATGCCAAGCGTGAGTATTTTCGGGCATGAACCTTATATTATATAAAAGCCCCTGAAAAAAGAAGTACCAGCCAACCACCCAAGACATGCGGAATCCCCCGAAAATGTAAACAGATTACAGATTACAGTTTTTTTTCTCGACCCCACAACCAGCCGTGGAGGGACTTTTAAGTGTAATAATTATTTAGTGTATTATTATTTATAATATATTGATATATAATAATATATATAATAATTATATCATAGATATATCTATCTCTTCTTCTCTCTTCTCAGCCCTCATCCTGCAAAATCCTCGCCGAAAAAAACTGTTTACTGTTTACATCTGTGGACATGAAAACTCACCCCTACGATGAGAGAAAAAACGCCCCCAGCCGAGAGATACCCCCTCGCGAAAAAAACTGTAATCTGTTGACATCTGTTGACATCTGTCCTCGTTGACCTTCGGAGTTGAATGAGGACAGCTCTGACGGGCAACCTCGGCGATGGCAATGTAAACAGATGTCAACAGATTACAGTTATTTTCTACACGGTCAACACACCTTGGTGCATCGCCCTGAGATGCTTGGTGCATCGCCCTGAGATGCTTGGTGCGTTTTTTGAAGACCTTGATCTTATGGCCGGAAGAGCAAGGTCTTATCGCCGGAAGAGCAAGGTCTTATCGCCGGAAGGACTTGACCTTTTGGCCGGAAGGACTTGACCTTCGTGCCTGAGGGCTTGAGGGCTTGAAAAATGTGGGGGGCGAGGGGATGGTATAGAGGGTTTTTTCTTGGTGCTTTGCCAAATAAGGGCTATCTTTGCATCGCAGTTGAACAAACAGCTTTCGAGCTGGCGAACATCGTTCACGCTATCTGTTGGAACATTTTGGAACAAGACGCATGAAAAGAATCCTCTTTGTCTGCCACGGCAACATCTGCCGCAGTCCGATGGCGGAGTTCGTGATGAAAGACCTCGTGATGAAAGCCGGTCGCGAAGCAGACTTCTATATCGAGTCCGCAGCCACCTCCACGGAAGAGATTGGCAACCCCGTCTATCCCCCTGCCCGCCGCAAGCTCGCCGAGCACGGCATCGGCTGTGCGGGCAAGACGGCCCGCCAGATGACGCGCGCCGACTACGACCGCTTCGACCTCATCGTGGGCATGGACTCCTGGAACCTGCGCAACATGCACCGCATCTGTGGCGGCGATGCCGAAGGCAAAATCCACCTGCTCATGGACTTCACACGTCGCCCCGGCGATGTCGCCGACCCCTGGTACACCGATGACTTCGACGCCACCTGGCGCGACGTCCTCGAAGGCTGCACGGCCATCCTCCAGCAAGAGGGCTAAGAGACATCCCACCCCTACGGAATACAGAAAAGAGGCCGTGTCAAAATAACGACATAGCCCCTTTTCCGTATATATATAATAAGGTATAGGCGAAGGGGGCGTATTATGCCTCTTCGGGCTTCATGTTGGTATAGACGGTCTGGACGTCGTCGAACTCTTCGAGGCGCTCCACCATCTTGTCGATGCTCTCGCGCTGCTCGGGGGTCACGTCCTTGAGGTCGTTGGGGATGTAGGTGAACTCACCGCCGACATCCTCGAAGCCGCTCTCCTCGAGATGCTTCTGGATGGCGCCGTAGCTCTTGGGGTCGCCGTAGATGGTGAGTGTGCCTTCTTCCTCGTCCTCGTCGTACTCGTCCTCCACACCGTAGTCGATGAGGTCGAGGATGAGCTCGTCCATGTCGATGCCGTCCTTCTTCTTGAAGGTGAACACACACTTGTGGTCGAAGAGGAATGCGAGGCTACCCATCGTGCCGAGGTTGCCGCCGAACTTGTTGAAGACGCTGCGCACGTCGGCCACGGTGCGCGTGGGGTTGTCGGTGAGGGTGTCCACGAAGACGGCGACGCCGTGGGGGCCGTAGCCCTCGTAGGTCATGCCCTTGTAGTCGCTCTGGTCCTTGCCCATCGCGTTCTTGATGGCGCGGTCGATGTTGTCCTTCGGCATGTTCTCGCGCTTGCAGGTGATGGCGATCTGCTTGCCTAACTTGGTGAATGTCTTTGCCATGTGGCCCCAGCGCTTCAGCTTGGCGGCCTTGCGGTATTCAAATGCTCTTCCCATGGATTAATTTGACGATTTTACGATTATACGATTTTACGATTTAACGACTTTAGTAATAAAAGAATATTAAATTTCCTATTTATTTTCCTTTTTATCCTTATTATCTTTCTTTGCAAGATATTCTCTGGTAGAGATAATGGACCCGTTTCATCCAATTCCTCCTCAACCATTTTCAACTTGTTAAGAAAATCCTTTTCTGATTTTCCAATACAAGCAGCTCTATAATTGGCTCCAGGAGAAGTCCCCGATCTCACAATTTGCTTACCTATTGCATTGGCAGAATTGGTTTGAGGCAAATTATCCACCAGATTGATAATCCGTTTGGAAAATGCCTTCAACCGTTCCTTCAATTCAAGTTCTGTCATGCTATGCAGGTGAAATCGTGAAATCGTGAAATTGTGAAATCAACGCAGCTCCGCATTGAGCTGCTTGGTCAGGTTCTGAATCAGCTTCTGCATGATGGCGTCGATGGCCTTGTCGTTGAGGGTCTTGGACTCATCCTGCAGGATGAAGTTGACAGCGTAGGATTTCTTGCCGGCAGGCAGGTTCTTGCCTTCATAGACATCGAAGAGGCGGACGT
Source organism: uncultured Bacteroidales bacterium (assembly GCA_902779845.1). Lineage (GTDB taxonomy): Bacteria > Bacteroidota > Bacteroidia > Bacteroidales > Bacteroidaceae > Physcousia. The sequence continues at coordinate 176,044 of CACZCZ010000002.1, forward strand.
CCTTGAGGAGCTTGCGCTCGCTCTGGTAGGCGATGGCCTCGATCTGTGCGAACTCGACGCTCTTGTCCACGAGGAGGGCGAGGTCGCGGCTGACGGCGGGGTACTTGGGCAGGTCGTTGTAGCTGACCTTCTCCTTGCGGATGAGGCGCATGACCTGCTGCCAGGCGATGTCGGCGAAATAGACTTCCGTGGGGATGTCGAAGGCTACCTGCAGGCGCTTGGCCACGATGCCGAGCTGCGCGATGACCTTGCCGCCGCGGTTCTCGATGAGGATGCTCTTGGAGAAGATGTCGTTGGTGCCGGCCTTGAAGACGAGGGAGCCGAAGGGCACGCCCACGCGCTGGAGGATGTTCAGCACCTGTGCCTTGAGGACGTAGAAGGACTGGTCCTCGTCGGGATGTGCCCACGAGCCGCTGACGCGCTTGCCCGTAATCCACAGGCCGAGGTGGTAGTCCTCGCTGTAGGCATCAAGGACATGCTTGATGACTTCGGGGTCGCGACTGCTGCTGACGCCGGGGATGATGTCGGCGCACTTCTTCTCGGCGTGGAAGTAGTAGCAGTTGCCGAACTCGAAGAACTGCAGGTCGCCACGACGGCGGTTGACGTTGCGGCTGATGCTCTCCAAGCCGCCGAAGAGCAACGTCTGGCGCAGCACGGCAAGATCCTGCGAGAGCGGGTTCAGCAGGCGCACACAGTTGGCAGCGGGGTAGTTCTGTACGTCGTCGTAGTACGACGACTTACTCAACGAATTATTCAGAATCTCGTTGAAGCCGGCTCCCACGAGCTGCTCGGAGACGAGGTTCTGCAGCTTGAAGCTCTTATCGACATCGCCCTTGATGGCGATGGTGGAGTTCAGTGAGAGGGGTATCTCCACATTATTATATCCGTAGATGCGCAGGATGTCTTCGACCACGTCGCAGGGGCGCTGCACATCGACGCGGTAGGCAGGCACGAGGAGCTGCAGCCCCTCGGCCGTCTCGCTGACAATCTTCATCTCCAGGGAGGTGACGATGCTCTTGACGGTCTCGGCGGGGATGTGCTTGCCGATGAGGTTATCGACGTAGTCGTACTTCAAATCCACGGGGAAGTCCTGCATGGGCGTGGGATAGACATCCACAATCTCCATGCTGACCTTGCCGCCCGCGAGCTCCTGGCACATCTTGGCAGCCAGCTTCAGGGCGTAGATCTGGCCGTTGGGGTCGATGCCGCGTTCGAAGCGGAAGCTGGCATCGGTCTGCAGGCCGTGGCGACGGGCGCTCTTGCGAATCCATGTGGGGTTGAAGTAGGCGCTCTCGAGGAGCACGTTGCGGGTGGTCTCATAGGTGCCGCTGCCCTTGCCGCCATAGACACCGCCGATGCACATGGGCTCCTGGGTGTTGCAGATCATCAGGTCGTGGTCGCTGAGCTTGCGGTCGATGCCGTCGAGGGTCTGGAAGGGTGTGCCCTCGGGCATGGTCTTCACGATGACCTCGCCGCCGGTGATCATGTCTGCATCGAAGCAGTGCAGGGGCTGACCGAAAGCCATCATGATGTAGTTGGTGATATCGACGATGTTGTTGATGGGACGCAGACCGATGGTGGTCAGGTGGTCCTTCAGCCACTGCGGGCTCTCCTTGACCTCGCAGTCCGTGACGGTCACGGCAGCGTAGCGGGGGCAAGCCTCGGTGTTCTCCACGCGGATGGGAATCTCGAGGTCGTGGTTATCGACCTTGAAGTCCTCGACAGAGGGACGGTGGAGGGCTGTCTTGTAGCCGTTCTGGATGAGCCAGGCGTAGAGGTCGCGGGCCACGCCGTAGTGCGAGCAGGCATCGGCGCGGTTGGCGGTGATATCGACTTCGATGAGCCAGTCGCTCTCAAGGCCGTAGTACTCGGCAGCGGGAGTGCCCACGACAGCGTCGGCGGGCAGCACGATGATGCCGCTGTGGTCGGTGCCTACGCCAATCTCGTCTTCAGCGCAGATCATGCCGTTGGACTCGATGCCACGCAGCTTGCTCTTCTTGATGACGAACTCCTGGTCGCCGTCGTAGAGCTTGGTGCCGAGGGTGGCCACGATGACCTTCTGGCCGGCAGCCACATTGGGCGCACCGCAGACAATCTGCTGCACCTCGGGGGTGCCGATGTTCACGGTGCAGACGTGCATGTGGTCGCTGTTGGGATGTGCTTCGCAGGTGAGCACCTCGCCCACGACGAGACCCTGGAGGCCTCCCTTGATGGTCTGTACTTCTTCCACGCCATCTACTTCGAGACCTGCAGAAGTGAGGGCTGCTGCGACTTCCTGCGCCGACAAGGTTGTCTCGACGTACTCACGAAGCCATTTGTAGGAGATATTCATCTATTTGACAATTTGACAATTTTACGATTTGACAATTTGCGATTTGCGATTTGCGGGCGCAAAAGTACAAAAAAGATTTGAATCGCACATGATTTTTCATCAGGAATTTAATTCCTGACGCTCAGAATGGCATATCACCGGCTGGCGGAGGGGGGCCAAAGGGTGTGTCGGCATCGTTGACCACGGGTGGCGCTTCAGGGGCAGGTGCATTGGGAGCATCGGTGTCTTCGGCGTTGAGAGACGAGCCGAGGGTGACACTCTCGCCGGGAGCCGGGATATAGACATCCTCGTCGGGGTCCTGGAAGCGGGCGTATTCATTGCGGAAGCGCAGCAGCACGGTATCGACAGCGCCATTACGATGCTTGGCAATGATGAACTCTGCCATGCCGCGCAGGTTGCGACCCTTCTCGTCCTGATAGATTTTGTAGTATTCGGGGCGATGGATGAAGCACACCATGTCGGCATCCTGCTCGATAGCACCGGACTCACGCAGGTCGCTGAGCTGCGGGCGCTTGCCCTCGTCGCCCTCGCGCTTCTCCACGCTACGGTTGAGCTGCGACAGCGCGATGATGGGGATGTTCAGCTCCTTGGCAAGTCCCTTCAGCGAACGACTGATGTTGGAGACCTCCTCCTGGCGCGAACCGAAGCTCATGCCCGAGGCGTTCATCAGCTGCAGGTAGTCGATGAGGATGATTCTCACGCCATGCTCACGGACAAGGCGACGGGCCTTGGTGCGCAATTCGAAGACAGAGAGCGAGGGCGTGTCGTCGATATAGAAGGGTGCATCATAAAGCTGGCGGATGCGGTTGTCCAGCTGGCCCCATTCGTAGGGCAGCAGCTGGCCGCTCTTGATCTTCTCGCCCGGCAGTTCGCAGACGTTCACAATCAGGCGGTTCACCAACTGCACATTGCTCATCTCCAACGAGAACATGGCACAAGGCACCTTCGCGTCCACGGCAATCTTCTTGGCCATAGACAGCACGAAAGCCGTCTTACCCATGGCCGGGCGGGCTGCGATGATGATGAGGTCGGAGTTCTGCCAGCCGCTGGTGATCTTGTCGATTTTGGCAAAACCGCTGGAGAGGCCCGAGAGGCCATCCTGCCTGGCTGCGGCCTTCTGCAGCATCACATAGGCTTCATGGATGACGGGATTGATCTGCGTGTAGTCCTTCTTGAGGTTCTGCTGGGAGATGGCAAAGAGCTTGCCCTCGGCCTCCTGCATCAGGTCGTCAACGTCGATGGTGGTGTCAAAAGCCTGCTGCGAGACCTGGCTGGCAAAGGTAATCAGCTCGCGAGCCAGGAATTTCTGGGCGATGATGCGGGCATGGTACTCGATGTGAGCCGACGAGGTGACGCTGGAAGACAGCTGCAGCAGGTAGGCCACGCCGCCGGCATCCTCCAGCACGTTCTGCGACTCGAGATAGTCCTGAACAGTCAGGATATCCACGGGCCGCTGCTGGGCGCTCAGCGAGCGCACGGCATCGAAGATGACCTGATGGCGGTGGTCATAGAAACTCTCGGGACGCAGGAGTTCACTCACCTGCGAGTAGGCATCCTGCTCAATCATCAGCGCACCGATGACGGCACGCTCCATCTCCAGGTTCTGAGGCTGCTGGCGGCCAAAGGCATCTTCCGTGGGTACCGCAACCTGTTTTGTCCGTGTACGCGGACGGCGATTTGTATCTGGCATATATTAAATAGCAGACCCGTCCCCCAACAGACCCACCCCCAACCCCTCCCGTTAGGGAGGGGAGTAGGGCTGGCGCATAGAAGGTTTATAGGGTCATTCTTTTTAGAGTTTATGTTTACTATTTATTTAAATCAAGTCAAATACCATCCCGAAACTCCCCCGAGACTCTCACTATCCGGAGGCTCTCACTATCCGGAGGCTCTCCCCTCCCTCACGGGAGGGGTTGGGGGTGGGTCTTCAGGAACTCTTCTGCCCGTTGCAAGTCTTCTGGGGTGTCGATGCCAATGGTCTCGACATCTGAGATGCCCACCTGAATGTGGTAGCCGGCTTGAAGCCAGCGCAACTGCTCAAGACTCTCGGCAAGCTCCAGCGGAGACTGAGGCAGCGACGTAATCTCGCGCAGCACCTGAGGACGATAGGCATAGAGCCCGATATGCTTGTAGAAGGTGTGGCAAGACAACCACTCCGCAGGCTCCACGCCACGGAGATAAGGGATGACGCTGCGACTGAAGTAGAGGGCACGACCTTGACCATCGACCACCACCTTAGGGCTGTTAGGGTTCTGCAACGCCGCGAGGCCGTCGGCAGGCGTGAAGGGTTTCACAAGCGTAGCTATCTGTGTGGCAGGGGTGTCGAAGCACGCCTTGATGGCTTGCAGCTGCGAAGGCTGGATGAAAGGCTCATCGCCCTGGATGTTGACAATCACATCGAAGGGCTGCCCCAAAATCTCATAGGCCTCACGGACACGATCGGTGCCACTCTTATGATGTGTCCCTGTCATGACAGCCTTGCCGCCAAAAGCAACCACAGCATCGTAGATCCGGGCATCATCAGTGGCGACAACGGCATCATCCAATTGACCTTCCACCTGCCTGTACACTCTTTCGATGACTGTGACGCCTCCAAGACGCGCTAAAGGCTTCGCAGGGAAGCGTGTAGAGGCGTATCTGGCAGGAATTATGCCTATGAATGAATTTTTTTTCATATTTTTTTCTAATTTTTTTGGTCTGTTGATGAAAATGTTGTACCTTCGCAAGCGAAATGAGCAAACATGTTATTTATATTGGGTTAGGCACGAATGCCGAATATGGCTCTTTGTTGCTGCAATCTGCCCGTCGTAAACTGGGCATCGCCTTCCGTGGCGAACAGCGTTTTAGCGAGCTGGTGCAGACGGCTCCTGTGGGTTTGAACTCCAAGCGGATGTTCACCAATCAGCTGGCTGTCATCGAGACAACGGTGCCCCCTACCCTCGTCCGCTCATTGCTCAAAGGCATTGAGCGTGAATTGGGCCGTAAGCCCGAAGATGTCCAAGAGGGCATCGTGAAGATTGACCTCGACTTGCTGTGCATGGACGGTCAAGTACTGAAACCCGAGGACTGGCAGCGCGACTACGTCCAAGCGGCGCTCGCTGAGCTGGGGGCATAAGTTCCACGCGCTATTGTGTCAGGGGAACGTCGGCATCCAAGTTGTCGAGTCCCACGTTTTCTTCTGTATCATCACCACCCATTTCAAACGATGTGCCACAAGGGTCGAAGCCCTCTGGCATGTCGAATTGTTCTGTGTCTGAATAACCCAGAGAGCTGTCTGACAAGACATTCTTGATGAAGGCAGCGCAGATAGGCAGAGAGGCTGAAGCACCCTGGCCATAGGCCATGCTGTTGAAGTGGACGTCGCGCTCGTCGCCGCCGACCCAAGCTCCGAAAGAGAGGGACGGTGTGTAGCCGATGAACCAGCCGTCGGAGTTGTCGTTGGTCGTTCCAGTCTTGCCGCCCATCGGCGCCATCACATTATAGCGGAAACGCATACGCGAACCTGTGCCGCCATCCAGAACGCCACGCATGAGGACAATCATCTTGGCAGCGCTCTCCTCGTTGATGACTTCGTTCATGCGAGGCACAAACTCTCCAACGATATTGCCGTCGCTGTCCTCGATGCGCGTCACAAACAGCGGCGCCGTACGGATGCCGTGATTGGCAAAGGCTGTGTAGGCCGACACCATCTCCAAGACAGAGATGTCACAGGGGCCTAAGCACAACGACATGGAGGGATGTATGTCCTGATTGAGGATGCCGAACTCATGCAGCAGGCGTACGAAAGCCCGCGGGTTGAGCTGGCTCATCAGGTAGGCGGAGATCCAGTTGTTGGACTGCGCCAAGCCCCATTTCAGCGTCACCATCTCACCATAGCGCGCGCGGCTGCCGTTGCGGGGTGTCCAGGTCTGGTTGCCGACCTGGTAAGTCTGCTGGACGTTGGGGGCTACATCACACGGTGTCCAGCCATTCTCCATCGCCAGCGCATAGAGATAAGGCTTGATGGTAGAGCCCACCTGACGGCGTCCCATGCCTGCCATGTCGTATTGGAAGTGGCGGTAGTCGAGACCGCCGACGTAAGCCTTCACCTGTCCGTTGCGCGTGTCCATGCAAACAAAACCTGAGCGCAGGAAGCTCTTGTAGTACTTGATGCTGTCCATGGGCGTCATCGTAGTGTCAATGTCGCCATGGGAGCTATAGACAGTCATCTCTAGGGGCGTGTTGAAAGCCTTCTCTATTTCCTGTGCTGAAGCGCCAGCGTGCTTCATCATCAGATAGCGTTCGCTCTGCTGCATGGCACGCTGCAGGTTCTGCTTCACTTTTTCCATCGGAATAGCTGCTGCATAGGGAGCATTGGGCTTACCTTTGCGCTCGGCGTCGAAGAGCGGCTGCAGATTCTTGGCAACGTGGTTGTACATCGCCTGCTCGGCATAGCGCTGCATGCGGCTGTCTATGGTGGTGTAGATCTTCAAGCCGTCGGTGTAAATGTTATAGTTGCTGCCGTCCTTTTTGCGGTTCTTGTTGCACCAGCCATAGAGCGGGTCGTCAGCCCATGCGAGGCTGTCCTCATAGTACTTCTGGCGCTGCCAGGAAGCATACTTGCTGGGGTCGGGCTCGTGAGCCATGAGAATCGTGCGAAGATACTCGCGAACGTAAGCGCCCTCCCCTTCCTTGTGATCTACGCGATGGAAGTTGAGCCCCAAGTCCTTGGAGGACAGCGAATCAACCTCGGACTGAGAAAGATAACCTGCCTTCAGCATCTGACCCAGCACCACATTGCGCCGGCTCAAAGCCCTGTCAGGGAAGCGGACTGGATTGAAGTAAGACGGGTTCTTGCACAAGCCTATCAGCAGGGCGCTCTCGTTGACAGTCAGGTCTTTGGGGTCCTTGCCAAAATAAGTCTTGGCTGCGGTCTTCAGGCCTACGGCATTGTGCAGGAAGTCGAAGTAATTCAGGTACATCGATACAATCTCCTCCTTGGTGTAGAAACGCTCCAGCTGTACAGCGATGACCCATTCGATGGGCTTCTGCAGGAGACGCTCCGTGGTGGAATGTGCCGTCTCGGAATAGAGCTGCTTGGCCAGCTGCTGCGTAATCGTGCTGCCGCCGCCCGCATTCTTCTGGCGCATAAAGCCACGCTTCACGACAGCGCGCATGAGCGCCTTGAAGTCAATGCCGGAATGGTCATAGAAGCGGACATCCTCGGTAGCTACCAGCGCCTGAATGGTCGAGGGGGCGATGTCGTTGTAGTCAACAAAGATGCGGTTGGCACGCTGGTAACTCCATGTGCCCAGCAACTTGCCGTCGGCCGTGAGCACCTGCGACGCAAACTTGTTCACAGGATTCTCCAGCTGATTCAAGTCGGGCATATAGCCAATATATCCCTTGGCAATGGCCCAAAAGGCTATCACCACAAACAAGATGACCGCAAAGAAAACGGCCCAAATCGTGATAAAGAACTTCTTTCGCATGACACCATAGGTGGAAATGGGTTGCAAATATAGTGGATTTCTCTCACATGAGCGCGAAGAAATGATGAAAAGTGTGTTTTTTTTGCTATCTTTGTAACTATTCACACTTTCGTGTGTGCTCATTTCAATCTTTTGCAGTACATTTGCCGAGAGATTACGTAACCCTGCATATGAATAGAAGTCTCGTCACCATCGCTGACCATTCACGGGAGAAGATTGAATACCTTATCCGCATGGCCCAGGAATTTGAGAAGCATCCCAATCGGCTTCTCCTGCAAGGGCGCGTCGTTGCCACACTCTTCTTTGAGCCCAGCACGCGCACACGCCTGAGTTTCGAAACTGCCGCCAACCGCCTCGGAGCCAGAGTCATCGGCTTTGCCGACCCGAAAGTCACCAGCGGCACCAAAGGCGAAACGCTCAAAGACACCATTATGATGGTCAGCAACTACGCCGACGTCATCGTGATGCGCCACCATCTGGAGGGTGCCGCACGCTATGCCAGCGAGATTGCGCCTGTGCCCATCATCAATGCCGGTGACGGTGCCAACCAACATCCCTCACAGACGATGCTGGACCTCTACACCATCAACCAGACACAAGGCAGACTGGACGACCTGAACATCTATCTCGTCGGCGATCTGAAATATGGGCGCACCGTACACAGCCTGCTCACGGCCATGCGACACTTCAACCCGACATTCCATTTCATTGCTCCCGACGAACTGGCGATGCCACAGACATACAAGGATTACTGCAAGCAGTATGGCATTCGTTACGTTGAGCACCAGGATTTCGATGCCGACGTCATCGCGGGCGCGGACATATTATATATGACACGCGTGCAACGCGAGCGTTTCACAGACCTCATGGAATACGAGCGCGTCAAGGACCGCTACCTGCTGAAGCTGGATATGCTGTCCAAGGCAAAGGATAATATGCGCATTCTCCACCCCCTGCCCCGTGTCAATGAGATTGAATACAGCATCGATGACGACCCCCACGCCTACTATTTCCAGCAGGCTCGCAACGGTCTCTTCGCCCGACAAGCCCTCATCTGCGACACGCTGGGCATCACGCTGGAACAAATTCAAAACGACAAAACCATTATCTCATAACCCTATAAGTGCGCCTGTCGGTTCCCCCGACAGGAGATATCTCATGAAACGACAAGAACTGATTGTCTCCGCCCTTGACCACGGAACTGTCATCGACCATATCCCCTGCGACCGGCTCTTTGAGGTCATCAACCTCCTGCATCTCGACCAGATGACATCGAAGGTGACGATTGGCTTCAACCTGAAGTCCCATAAGATGGGCACGAAGAGCATCATCAAGATTGCCGACCGTTTCTTTACGGACGAGGAGCTGAACCAGCTATCCGTAGTAGCACCCAATGTGACGCTCACCATCATTCGCGACTATGAGGTCGTGGAGAAACGACCTGTTGTGCTGCCCGACGAGCTACACGGCATTGTACACTGCGACAACCCCAAATGCATCACCAATAACGAGCCCATGTCCACACACTTTCATGTCGTTGACAAACAACAGGGCATCATCCGTTGCCATTACTGCAACCACGAACAAGACATCAAACAAGTAAAACTAGTATAAATGAAACGAGACAACACTATCTTCGAGCTCATCCAGGAGGAAAGAGCACGACAAGAGCGCGGCATTGAGCTCATCGCATCCGAAAACTTCGTAAGCCCACAGGTCATGGAGGCCATGGGCTCACCCCTCACCAATAAATATGCTGAAGGCTACCCCGGCCACCGCTACTATGGCGGCTGTCAGGTGGTGGATAAGGTGGAGCAACTGGCCATCGACCGCATCTGCGAGCTCTTCGGTGCCGAATATGCCAACGTGCAACCCCACTCCGGTGCTCAGGCTAACGCTGCCGTTTTCCTTGCCTGCCTGAATCCCGGTGACACCTTCATGGGCCTGAACCTCGACCACGGTGGTCACCTCAGCCACGGGTCCCTCGTCAACACCAGCGGTATCATCTACCGTCCTGTCGGCTATAACCTCAACAAGGAAACGGGCCGCGTGGACTACGACGAGATGGAAAAACTGGCCCTGCAGCACAAGCCCAAACTCATCATCGGTGGCGGCTCTGCCTACAGCCGTGAATGGGACTACAAGCGTATGCGCGAGATAGCCGACAAGGTCGGAGCTATCTTCATGGTTGACATGGCACACCCTGCAGGTCTCATCGCTGCCGGCTTGCTGGACAACCCGCTGAAGTGGGCTCACATCGTGACCTCCACGACGCACAAGACACTGCGCGGTCCCCGTGGCGGCATCATCCTCATGGGCAAGGACTTCGAGAATCCGTGGGGCAAGACAACACCCAAGGGTCAGGTGAAGATGATGTCAGCACTCCTCAACAGCGCTGTATTCCCCGGCATACAGGGTGGCCCGCTGGAGCATGTCATCGCTGCCAAGGCTGTAGCCTTCGGAGAAGCGCTCACCCCCGAGTTCCGTGAGTATCAGGCACAGGTGAAGAAGAACGCCGCCTGCCTCGCCGGCGAACTCATCAAGCGCGGCTTCGACATTGTCAGCGGCGGCACAGACAACCACTCCATGCTCGTGGATCTGCGCAGCAAGTACCCCGACCTCACCGGCAAGGTGGCAGAGAACGCCCTCGTAGCTGCTGACATCACCGTGAACAAGAACATGGTGCCCTTCGACAGCCGCAGCGCCTTCCAGACCAGCGGCATCCGCCTCGGCACACCCGCCATCACCACACGCGGTGCCAAGGAAGACCTCATGGTGAAGATTGCCGAACTCATCGAGCGCGTACTCAACACCCCCGAGGACGAGAGCGTCATCGCTGCCGTACGCGCTGAAGTGAACGGCATCATGAAGGATTATCCACTTTTCGCCTATTAAGAACAAGACTTTGAAAAAACAAGAACCAGTCAGCGTGACGTTCATGTTACTGGGCGTCACGTTTTGCGTGTGCCTCATTCTGGCAAACCTCCTCGCTACCAAGCAAGTACAATTTGGCCCGCTTAACCTGACAGCTGGTGCCCTCGTATTCCCCATCTCTTATGTCGTTAACGACTGCATCACAGAGGTGTGGGGCTACCGGAGGGCCAAGCTCATCATCTGGACAGGCTTCGTGATGAACTTCGCCTTTGTGTTTCTGGCGTGGCTGGCAGACTTGATTCCAGGTGCTCCCTATTGGACCAACCAAGAAGGCTTCCACGCCCTCTTCGGGCTGGCTCCGCGCGTCGCCCTGGCATCCTTTGCGGCCTTCCTCATCGGTTCCTTCCTCAACGCCTATGTCATGAGCCGGATGAAGATTCACGATAAGGGGCATCGCTTCTCCCTGCGCGCCATCGCATCAACAATCGTTGGCGAGCTCTCGGATTCGCTCATCTTCTTCCCCATCGCCTTAGGAGGCATTGTGCCTGAAGAGAACCTCGCACTAATGATGGTTAGCCAAGTGGTTGTCAAGACATTATGCGAAGTGGTCATACTGCCCCTCACCGTTCGCATCGTGGCATGGCTGAAGCGCACTGAAGGCATCGATGTTTATGACAACGACGTCAATTACAGCGTAATATGAGACCCATGAATAAGGAGACCGCCCTCGTCATTTTCAGCGGCGGACAAGACTCGACAACCTGCCTCTTCTGGGCGCTGAAGCACTTCCAAAAGGTTGTAGCTCTGACATTCACTTATGGTCAGAAGCATGTCCTGGAAGTGAAGATGGCAGAGAAAATCGCAGCTAAAGCCGGCGAGGTGGCCCGCAAGAACGGACTGAACTGTGGCGGAGGTGATGTGGAATGGCACCAAATGGATGTGTCGTTCATCAGCCAGCTATCCCATAATTCACTCACGGACAGCAGCATTGAAATGGATCAGGAGAAGCCCGCCGAGGGACCTCCCAACACCTTCGTGCCCGGGCGAAACCTGTTCTTCATCTCCGTGGCAGCAGTTTTCGCACGCGAACGAGGAATCAACCACCTCGTGACGGGCGTGTCGCAGACGGACTACAGCGGCTACCCCGATTGCAGAGATGCTTTCATCAAGGCGCTTAACGTCAGCCTTAACCTCGGCATGGACGAACAGTTCGTGGTTCACACGCCGCTGATGTGGATTGACAAAGCACAGACATGGGCAAAAGCCGACAGACTGGGCGTGTTGGAGCTGATACGTCATGAGACGCTCACTTGCTACAACGGCATACCGGGCGATGGCTGCGGCGAATGTCCGGCATGCAAACTCAGACGAGCGGGGCTGGAGGAATATTTAGGTTTCACCAGAGATGCGTCGTCCAAGAAAGAAGGAGGGGAGAAGTTTGAGCAGCGGAAGATTCAGACGTTGAAAAGCTGAAGAAGACGTCGGTTGAAAAGACCTTGAAAGATGGCACAGAGGTTTGATGTTCACATCATTGGATGCGGTTCTGCACTGCCCACACGAAAGCACCTGCCTTCATGTCAGGTTGTGGACGTGCGCGATAAACTCCTGCTGCTGGATTGTGGCGAGGGGGCACAACTAGCCTGGCGCCAGACGGGACTGAACTGGCAAAGAATCTCTCACATCTTCCTCACTCACGCCCACGGCGATCATGTCTTTGGTTTGCCGGGGTTCCTTTCCACGATGGGCCTACTGGGGCGAACGGCCCCCCTCTTCATCCATGGTCCCTCGCAGCTCCAGACTTTCGTGGAATTCATGAAAGCACATTTCTTAGCAGACATGGACTATGAAATCCATTTCAGCGCTATAGATACGACTCGCCATCAGGTCATTTTCGAAGACCGTTCGATGGAAGTGTGGTCGCTGCCATTGCGCCACCGTCTGCCCTGCTGCGGATATCTTATCAAGGAGAAACAAGGGCTGCCGCATATCCGTCGCGAAATGATAGACTTCTACGGAATCCCGACATGGGCCATCAACCGCATCAAAAAGGGCGCAGACTGGACAACGGCCGAGGGAGACACCGTCCCCCACAGCCGCCTCACCACCCCACCCGACCCTGTGCGATCCTACGCCTACTGTTCCGACACAATGCCTGTCCCGGAGCTGGCCGAACAAATCCGAGGCATCAATCTGCTCTACCATGAAGCCACCTATGCCGATGCAGAGCACGAACTTGCTGAGCGCTACGGACACTCCACAGCCCGCCAAGCAGCCACCGTTGCACGCGATGCTGAAGTGCAGCAATTAGTGCTCGGACATTTCTCCGCACGCTATGAAGACGAGGACATCCTGCTACAAGAAGCGAAAGAGGTCTTCGAGAACACCATCCTGGCCTACGAAGGACTGCAAATAACACTATAATTGAAGAAATATTGTGTTTTTCCTTAAAAAAATTTGCACGAACCGCAGAAAACGCCTACATTTGCCCTCGAATAACCCCGAAAACAGGTTTTACATGAAGAAATATTACCTCTTTTTGCTCCTTTCTGCCACCCTCACAACGGCCACTATGGCTGCCGAGGCAGAGGCCGAAGCCATCGAGGAACCGTCTGCCTTCATGGATTCATCCCTGAACCCTGAAGCCCCAGAGTTCGAGCTGCAAGATGGCGACACAGACCTGACGCCCGTCACCATCACCGTCAACGGCACACAGGTGCGCGTGACAAATGCCAGCGGCAAGAGCCTCGAAATCTACAACCTTGCTGGTGTGCGCGTCGCCTCCTTCAAGATTGACAGTGATGACACCACCGTCAGCCTCAACCTACCTCGCGGATGTTACATCCTCAAAGTCGATAAAGTAGTGCGAAAGGCTGCCATTAAATAACGCATATAACTAACTAACTCTATCTCGTTCCTCAAGACAAGGAATCACAAAAAAGGTCGGACTCCTGTTCCGGCCTTTTTTCAAGAACAAACACCCGTACAATGAAAGCAACTCAGCAAACCATTCAGCAAATCCAACGTGCCATCCGAAAGGTGGCCGAGAAGTTCCCGTCCAGCGCAGAACCCGTGTTGACAGACCTTCACATGCAGGTGAAGCCTGAAAGCGGTGAGCTACGTATCTTTGACGATGACATGAAGGAACTCATGCGCATCGTTGTGGACCAATGGCTTGAGCCCACTGAGGAAGATTTGTATGAGAATGCTGCCACTGCTATCAAGCACTGCATCAACACCATGCGCAACGAGGTAGAGCACATGAGCATCCTGCATCCCTTCTCATTTGTGATGATGGGTGAAGACGGCGAAACCATGTCCGACATTTACATCGTCGATGACGATGCAATCATGTTGGACACGGAATTGCTAAAAGGTCTCGACGAGGAGCTGGATCACTTCCTCGAAGACCTGTTGAAAGAAGAATAATGCTTATTGCGGACGTTCGCCACGCGGTGGACGCGGCCCTCCCTTCCTTTCCTGACCTCTACCACGCTGTCCCTGTACCATTCGACGGTGGAAATCATCTTCGGCCTTCATCACCTTGAAGACCTTCTCTGCAGGCACAGCTTTCGTGAAGCGCTTATAGTAGTCCTGTTCCAGCTTGGCCATATCCACCTTCAGCTGATTGATTTTCGCTATCGTCTGGGCGTAGGACTGTTCATCATTGCCTGGCGTCTTCTTCAGCTCATGAATTTGTCGTCCCATCTGGCGTTGCTTCTGGCGCATCTCATTGTAAATCGGGAAAAAGGCTTTGGCCTCCTCGGGCGTCAACGCTGCCGCCTTGGTGAGCGACTCCTCAACCATCTTCTGGAACTTCACAGGATCAAAGCGCCGTTCGCCACGCTCGGGAGCCTGCGACCAGGCGACGAGTGGCACAACAGCTATAAGAGCTAACAACAATATCTTTTTCATAACTGTATTTTTTAGTAAGCTTCTGTTAAGTAATAGGCAATCTGGTTGTTGTCCACCATTTCGTAGTCAAGGACTTCGTCCAGTTCCTCGTCGTCCCAAGCGTATTCCACGGCATCGTTCGTGAGCAGTTGTTCGGGAGCCTGCAGGCGGTTGTAAAGCAATGTTCCGCCACCTACACAAAATGCTGCCACAGCCACTGCCGCCGCATAGCGCATAGCCCTACGCCACAGCGGGATAGCAACGACACGAGCCTTCACCCCCTCCTGCTGCACTGGCGCCTCCTCTGCAATACGCGCCATCAGGCGGTCTGTAAAGTTCTCGAAGTAGCCTTCTGGCGTGCGGAAGGGATTGCTTCCGCTGTCGTGCTGCTTGATAATGTTCTCTTCCTGTATCATGTTTTTCTTGTTTTTACGATGTTATGACTACGCTGCGCACAAAAGGTTTAATCTAGTGCATGGAAAAAATCGGATATTTTTTTCACAGCGTGATGATAGGATGCCTTCAGCGCCCCTACACTTGTGCCCAATAGCTCGCTCATGTCCTCGTATTTCATCTCTTCATAGTACTTCAGGTTGAACACCTGTCGCTGCTTGTCGGGCAATGTCGCTATTGCTTCCTGCAGCTGACGCGCTGTCTCGTCGCCATCGAAATAAGGGTCGCTTTCCAGACGTGCTGCCACGCCTGCTGCCGCCTCATCATCGATGCTTAGTGCCTGGCGCTTGCGTTCCAGGAAGTTGAGCGTCTCGTTGTTTGCGATGCGGAACAACCATGTCGAAAGTTTCGCATCACCGCGGAAACCATCAAGCCCCGTCCAAGCCTTGATGAATGTGTTCTGTAGCACATCATCGGCATCGTCGTGGGATAGCACCATCCGACGTATCTGCCAGTAGAGCTGCTCCTTGAAGTGCTCCACCAGCTGCACGAAAGCCTTCTCGCGATAGTTCACATCACGGAGCTGCTCCACAATCTGCTGCTCATTCCATTGATAAAAAACCACGTGTTTTTTGCTTTTATCGCTGCAAAGATACCACCTTTTCCTGAAAAAGCACTAACTTTGCGCCCGATTTTTTAATTACCATTTATAATTCCCAGGGTTTGATGCTCTCACATCCGCCCTTTGGGCTTATTTAGACAGGGCATTCAGCCCTTCATTCATCATTCGTCATTCATCATTCATCATTCATCATTCGTCATTCATCATTCGTCATTCATCATTCGTCATTATATTTTTTTACTTTTCACTCTTTTACTTTTCACTATATCGTGTCAGCCCTTCAAACCATCCTCCTTCTTCTCGCCAGCAATGTCTTCATGACCTTTGCCTGGTATGGCCACCTGCGGTTGCAGGAAGCCGGTGTCAGTTCCTCATGGCCCCTCATTGGCGTCATCGTCTTCTCGTGGAGCATTGCCTTCATCGAATACTGCTTTGCAGTACCCGCCAACCGCATCGGCTTCATTGGCAACGGCGGTCCCTTTACCTTGGTACAACTAAAGGTCATTCAGGAAGTTATCTCCCTGACCATCTTCACTGTCATCATTGGTTTCCTGTTCCAAGGCCAGAGCCTCCACTGGAACCATCTTGCGGCCTTCGTATGCCTCGTTCTTGCCGTCTATTTCGTCTTCAAATAGCGAGGTCTCATTCTAAAGACTCCACCTTCAGATTCGTGACACGACTACGCAGCGTTGCGTCAGTCCGTTCCAAGGGGAAGCGCAATGTCCGAATAATCTTGAAACTCTTATCCTTGGGGAAAGTGCGCAATTGAGGAGCGAGCGTTTCACGGAGCTCCCCATTGACGTAGAGCCTGGTTTCACGGTTTGTGCCTTCGATGGTGATCTGTTCTTTTACGCCAGGGCGTAACGAATGCTTGAAGCTGAAGAGATAGCCATCGCGGGCAAAGCCGATGCGCCCTGTCACAGGGTCAGACAAATAGAATTCCGTATCACGATTGCGGAAGAGCGCCGTTCCGCGCGCTTCCTCGGCAGCTGTGATGTCAAAACTGACACGGTACGGCCAGCCTATGTGCTGAATCGTACGTGTAGAAGCCGGCACAACTTCTGCCGACTCAACGACAAGCCCCTTGGGATAGCGTCCGAGGTCGTTGATGCCAGGCGCTTCGCCGACATGGGCAGCCAGCCGTCGCCATTCCTCACAAGTGCGCACCGTATCTACGGCCCATGTCTTTTCTGCTATCACTTGCAAGGCCGGCATAATACGATGGTGAATATCAGCCACAGCGATACCATTGCCTACGATGTCATTCCACACAGCGAACATTCCACCCTGGATTTGCGGATCGCCTTCCTTGAAACGTACGCCGGCAATGTTCGCAGGGGTGAAATTCTTATACAGGTGCGGGATGTTGAGATAGTCATAGTAGTAGCCTGCAGCAGGCACGATATAGGTGTTCCTGTCAGGGATGCAAACGAGCTGATAGCCAAGAGCGTGCATGGAGTCAGGTTGGGCATAGCCGTTGTACCAGGCAAGCATCAGCACATTGTCCACTTTCACGGGTGTTTCGCCTTTTGCATGGGTCAGAGCGCCCCACAACACAGCTTGCTTTCCGTAGCTCTCAACGGTGTGAATCAGATGATCCGTGAAACCGCGAAACAGTTCCACAATCTCCTGCTTTTTGTTGCTGTATTCATCCGTACCGATATGGACGCGCGGGCAGGCGAAGACGGGGGTCGGGCCACCCAGATATTCAGCATACAGGCTGTCAATGAACGGGATTACTTCGGGATTCGTGAGCTCCAGATGATCCATCCCGAACTCCTTGCTGCCCAGGCTGGGGCGATAGCGGGAGAAGGCAAGACTATGAGCCGGAGCATCGATTTCCGGAATAATCTCAACGCCCTGTGCAGCAGCGTCGAGAATGAACTGGCGAAACTCATCCTTGGTGTAGCTGCCATCTTCTGCCGTGAGCCCAGGGAAGACCTCGCTTTCTAGGCGGAAGGCAGAGTAAACCTGATTCCAATCATCGTAGAAGAAAGGCGGAAATCCCTGGTCGTTGAGGTGCACCTCAAGCGTATTCATCTTGTAGTAGGCCATTGTGCGCACCAGCCTCCTCAGGTAGTCCATAGGGATGTACTTGCGTCCGCAATCCAACACCATGCCGCGCAGAGGATAGTCCGGGCGGTCTGAGATGTGCCCCTTGGGAAGCGTTCGCCCCATCTGCAACAAGGTTTGTGCAGCGTGATTAGCACCACGCTCTGTGGCTTCTACGCGAACATTTTGAGCGATGTCAATGGTGTAGCCCTCATCCCCAAGTTTCTTTAATGACTTATAAATAAACAGGATATCAGCTACCGCCGCTTTCTTCCCCTCAACGACAGGAAGGGTGATGCCCGTGGTCTTGAGGTCTCGGGCCAGAGCCTCAGCAACCGCACGCAAACGCACGTCGGCATAGAGGATTCGGCTTTGCGGCGTCAGGGTCAAGGTTCCAGTGCCGCCCTTCCACTCATGGATGGCCGGAATCGTGAAAGGACGAGGGTTCACTTCGGCTTGCGACATCAGACAGCAAGTCGCCACCAACAGCAAGGAAAGAAATCTTTTGAGCATAGTACGAAGGTATTTAAAGGTCTGTAGATTCTCTCAGCGGCCACAAATATAGAAAAGAATTCTTTTGCAAACACTCTTTGGTGCGCCACAATCATGCGCTGACCTGATAATTTTAACAAGATTTACGGAAATCTCCCTCTTCCAGCGCGGGTTTTCATCATTTTCTTTGTCCATCTGCTGAAGAATACGTACTTTTGCCTCCACAATCAGCCTCCCCACAACAATGACGATGCTCACGCCTTTTGCCCGTCCGCTCTATGTCATGCCGAAACCTGTCGGCAGTCTGTGCAACCTTGCGTGCGCGTACTGTTATTATTTAGAGAAGAGCCTCCTCTACGAAACCGAAGATGCACAACGCCGCTTCCTCATGAGCGACGAGACACTGGAGACCTTCATCAGGCAGTACATCGAGGCCCAGACACAGCCACAGGTGCTCTTCACCTGGCATGGCGGCGAGCCGTTAATGCGTCCCATCAGTTTCTATCGCAAGGTGCTGCAACTACAACGCCGATATGCCGGCGGGCGATTGATTGACAACTGCCTGCAGACCAATGGCACGCTCCTCACCGACGAATGGTGTTCATTCTTCCGCGAGCACAACTGGCTCATCGGCATCTCCATCGATGGCCCGCAGGAGCTGCACGACAAATACCGTCGTGCACGCGGCGGACAACCCTCCTTCCACAAGGTGATGCGCGGCATCAGACTTCTGCAGAAACACGGAGTGGAGTGGAATGTGATGGGCGTGGTCAACAGCTCTAATGCAGACTGTCCGCTTGATGTCTATCACTTCTACAAGTCCATCGGCGCCCACTACATTCAGTTCACGCCCATTGTGGAGCGGCTCCTCTCCCACCCCGACGGCCGTCATTTGGCATCTGTCGCAGACACCTCCCCCGCGCCCTTAGCCAGTTTCTCCGTCTCGCCCCGGCAGTACGCCGACTTCGTGTGCAGGATCTTCGATGAATGGGTGCGTCATGATGTGGGCGAAATCTTTGTTCAGCTCTTTGATGCCGCGCTGGCTCGTTGGATGGGACTGGCCCCTGGCATCTGCTCCATGGCCGAGACATGTGGCCATGCCGCCGTCATCGAGCACAATGGCGATGTCTATAGCTGCGACCACTTCGTCTTTCCAGAATATCTTTTAGGGAACATACACCACGACAGCCTCACGGCCATGATGTACAGCGCTCGACAACAAGCCTTCGGCGAGGCTAAGCACAATGCCGTGCCACCCGAGTGCCGCGCCTGCGAGTGGAACTTCGTTTGCAATGGAGGTTGCCCCAAGGACCGCTTCCTCACCACGGACGACGGCAACAGCCACCTCAACTACCTCTGCGATGCCTACCGCAAGATTTTCAGTCACATGGCACCTTACATGGATTTCATGCGCGAAGAGCTGCTCAACGAGCGTCCGCCCGCTAACATCATGCACTCGTCGCTTGTCCATCAGCTGTCCTAAAGCTGCAAATCCAGCAACACTGGCAGATGATCACTAATACCCCCATGGTAGATGGTTCCCCTGAAAGTGCGACGCGGCATCTGTCCGCCGTAACTCTTGTTTCCTTCCAACAGCCATGGATACTCCAGTGGCCGCGCATCGCTCACCGGCTCCACGGACGACGACACCAAGATGTGATCCAGCCACTCCCAGAAGCCCTGAAAACAATAAGTCCCAGCCGCGTGTGAGTCATCCGTCAGGCGCAAAGGAGCACGTTTGAAAATGCGGTCGTGGCTGTCGGCATTGAAATCACCCATCGCCACGATGCGAGGTTCTGCAGCTGTCCCTGCTCTGTTGCCTACTATGCTGTCAACCGTGTGCCACAAGACGTCTGCCGCCAAGCGGCGATTGCGGTCACCCTGTTGCCCACTCGTGCGGCTGGGCAAGTGCACAACCATGACATGCAAGGTGTCAACGCCACCCTGACTGGTCAAGACCAAGCCCTTAGCATAAAGGATATCACGTGTGGCGTGAAGACCATGTGCCTGACTGGGGACACGAATATCATGATGCTCCAGCAGACGAAAGCGTGCAGGCTGATAGAGCAAAGCCACATCGATGCCACGGGCATCCTCGCTATGTGTCATCACATAATCATAACCTAAATGGCGCATCACACTTCGTTTTGTCAGCGCCCTGAGGACGCTGTCGTTCTCCACTTCACACAGCCCTATCAGCGACGGCAATCCACCCTCTTCAGCCACAGCTGCTACGACACGGGCCACCTCCGTCATCTTCTCCCAGTAACGGTGCTTTGTCCAATGTCTCGGGCCCTCGGGCAAGAACTCCTCGTCAGCAAAGCCCACGTCATCCTCTGTGTCAAACAGGTTTTCCAGGTTCCAGGTGAGCAAGCGCAACGGCACTTGCTGCTGTGCCGCAACCCGGGACAACAACACGATAAACAAGCCAAGGACGACGATTCGCTTCATCACACTTGCGTTTTCGTTTGCAAAGATGTAAATATTTCCCTTTGCAAGCAAACAAAAGTACACGATTTCTACTAAACGAACTAATTTTTTCCGTACCTTTGCAGCCCGAAACCAAATCTTCACATTATGATACATTTATTACAGAGTGTAGAATTAGCGGCAGACAGCGCGTCTGCAGTACCGCCAGTCAAGGAAATCACAAAGAACATTGCAGAGGGGAACGTGCGTTGGGATCAAGTAATCAGCCAGCTCATCGACTGGTCCTTGGATGCCGGCAAGCACATTCTCGTTGCTGTCATCGTCTATGTCATCGGACACTACCTGATTAAGTTGCTCAACTACCTATTGTCACGCTTCCTGGAGCGTCGCAAGATTGAAATCAGCGTACAGACATTTGTCAAAAGCTTTGTTGGCATCCTGTTACAAGTACTCCTGATTATCACCGTGGTGAGCGCACTAGGCGTCAACACAACCAGCTTTGCAGCACTACTCGCCTCGTTCGGAGTCGCCATCGGTATGGCGTTGAGCGGCAACCTCCAGAACTTCGCAGGTGGCATCATCATCCTTTTCCTGAAGCCCTACAAGGTTGGCGACTGGGTGGAAGCGCAGGGCACTGCCGGAACGGTTCAGGCCATTCAGATCTTCCACACCATCCTGCTGACGGCTGACGGCAAACTCATCTATGTTCCCAACGGTGCCATGAGCAGCGGAACGATTACCAACTACACGCTGACACCCTCGCGCAGAGTAGAATGGGTCATCGGCATCGAGTACGGCGAAGATGTGGAGAAAGCCCGACAAGTGGTGCTCGACATCCTGAAAAGCGATGAGCGCGTGGCGAAAGACCCTGCACCCATGGTAGCGCTTAGCGAGCTGAACAACAGTTCCGTTGACATGACCATTCGCTGCTGGACTCCCAACGAGACATACTGGGATGTGATGTTTGAGACACGTGAGAAAATCTACAATGCCTTCAATGCCGCCGGCATCGGATTCCCCTTCCCGCAGGTGACGGTGCATCAAGCGAAAGCCTAACATATTATTTCGGCTATCCAAAACAATCACAAACGCTTATAAATCGATTATGAAACGCCTATTTCTCATCGCATTGGCCGCTGTTATGCTTACTCCTATGACAGCCGATGCTGGTATCTTCAAGAAGAAGAGCAAATCACAAACCGAACAGAGTGCACAACAATCCAAGGGCAAAAAGAGCAAGAAAGGAGCCCAGCCTCAGCCACAACGTCCTGCACCCCGCAGGGAGGTTCGTCCCGCAGCAATGCCCGGACTCTTCAACGTTCAGCACTATAAAGACGACTGGTACTTCCAGATTCCCGATTCTCTGATTGGGTGGCCTTTTCTCTCCACGACACGCTTCATCTCAACGCCTGTGGAGTTAGGTGTGTATGGTGGTGAGCTCGTCAGCAGTCATGTCCTCTACTGGGAGAAGGCGAACAACCGTCTGATGCTTCGCGCGATGGCCTACGACGCCTCGGCAGACAGCACCGACCAAATTCACCGCGCGCTGGTGGCCTCGACGGAAGACCCCATCATCGCCTCCTTCAAGCTTGACAGTGTTGGCACCAAGACTGTACGCGACACCATCCCGGGCGACAGCATCAACGGCATACCGCAGCGTGTGAAGAAGCACACGACATATAGTGTCAGGATGACAGATTTCCTGCGTGGTGAGAACGTGATCACAGGTCTCGGCGAGAATGCAAAGCGCTATAATGCCGCTGGCTTCAAGAGTGAGCAGAGTTACATCGAGAGCGTTCGAACCTACCCCATCAACACCGAAGTGCAAATGGTGAAGACGTATGGCGCCGTGGCCGCCAACCAAGCCAGTGTTGCCGGCCGGCTGACGGGCTTGATGACCTTCCGTCTGAACACCTCGTTTGTCCTGCTGCCGAAGGAGCCGATGCGCCCTCGCTACTTCGACAATCGCGTAGGCTATTTCATTGAGAGCCACCGCGAATACAACGACGACCAACATCAGGTGCGCCGTCGCTATATGATTACGCGCTGGCGTCTGGAACCGAAGAGTGTCGAGGATGCAGAGCGCATGCAGCGTGGCGAACTGATAGAGCCCAAGAAGCCCATCGTCTATTACATTGACCCCGCTACGCCGAAGCAGTGGCGTAAGTACCTCATCGCCGGTGTCAACGACTGGCAGGTAGCCTTCGAGCAGGCCGGTTGGAAGAATGCCATCCGCGCTGAGGAATGGCCTGAGAATGCCGACTCGCTGGGCATGAGCCTCGAGGATGCCCGCTACTCGGTCATCCGCTACCTCGCCTCCCCTATCTCCAACGCCTACGGTCCTCACGTCAGCGATCCCCGCTCGGGTGAGATCATCGAGACACATATTGGCTGGTACCACAATGTGATGCAGCTCTGTCATGACTGGTATATGACACAAGCCGGCACCATCGACCCTCGCACACACAGCATGAAGTTCGATGATGAGCTGATGGGCGAACTCATCCGTTTTGTCAGCAGCCACGAGGTCGGACACACGCTGGGTCTGCGCCACAATATGGGCGCCAGCAGCGCCACCCCCGTTGATAGCTTGCGCAACAAAGCGTGGGTGGAGGCCAACGGCCACACAGCCAGCATCATGGACTATGCGCGCTTCAACTACGTAGCACAGCCCGAGGACAACATCAGCACCGCCGGCATCTTCCCCCGCATCAACACCTATGATAAATGGGCCATCGAATGGGGCTATAAATATTTCCCCGAGATTGCTGAAGACGCCGGCGAGAAGGGACGCCTCGCTGCTGCCGATGCCGAGCGTCTGATTCTAAACAAGATGACCATTGACAAGTTGACCAAGAGCCGACGCTACTGGTTTGGTGGCGAGGGCAACGACAACGACCCACGTGCACAGACCGAAGACCTGGGCGACGATGCGATGCGTGCGAGCGACTATGGCATCAAAAACCTGAAGCGTATCATCACACAGCTGCCCCAGTGGGTTCGTGAAGAAGGCGACCTCGACGAGAACCTGGATCAGATGTTCGGAAGCGTAGTGGGCCAGATGCGCCGCTATGTAGGCCATGTCAGCCGCAACATCGCCGGCCTCTACCACGATTACAAGAGCGTGGAGCAGACGGGGCCCGTGTATGTTCCGGAAGAGAAGGAACGTATGCAGCGTGCAATGAAGTGGCTCGACGAGCAGGTGCTGACAGAACCGACCTGGATTACGGAGGTCTCTTACATCAACCGTCTCACACGCGACGGCCAGCTCTATGCCAGGTCCCTGGCTGATTTGTCGTTGTCTGTGCTGTGCTCCGCCCCCACTTTCAGCCGCATCGTCACATTCAGCAGCGCCAAGAACACCTATCAGCCCGAGAACTATGTCAATGACCTTGTACGCATGCTCTTCCGCGAGACAGCCACTGGTCAGAAGCTCAACCGCTGGCGCCGCTATGTCCAGGCTCAGGCCGTGCAGCGCCTCATCCAATCATGGAGCTCTTCGACGAAGGAAGAATCCCACGCTTATGTGACCATGGCTCTGCAGCAGATTCAGCAGCGCGTGCGTGCTGCCGGCGGTGATGCTGCTACGCGTGCTCACTACAAGGACATTGATCAACAGATTACCCTGACATTCGAAAAATAAGTCATACAGCCCTATGGCAGCACTCATAACCGACCTTGCGCTCATCCTGATATGCGCGGGGGTGATGACACTCATCTTCAAGAAGCTCAAGCAACCGCTGGTTCTGGGATATATCGTAGCTGGTTTCCTGGCCTCTCCGAATATGCCCTATATGCCCAGTGTGAGCGACCTCGAAGGTGTCCATCTTTGGAGTGACATCGGTGTCATCTTCCTCCTCTTCGCTTTGGGACTTGAGTTCTCTTTCAAGAAGATTATGAAGATGGGCTCGGCGCCCATCATCGCGGCCATCACCATCATCACCTCAATGATGGCCGTGGGCTTCTTCACCGGCAAGGCCTTCGGTTGGAGTCAGATGGACAGCATCTTCCTGGGTGGCATGCTGGCGATGTCCTCTACGACCATCATCTTCAAGGCGTTTGAGGACATGGGCCTGCGCCAACAGCGATTTGCCAGCCTGGTGCTAAGCGTGCTCATCATCGAGGACATCCTGGCCATTGTGTTAATGGTGATGCTCTCGACACTGGCCGTGAGCCAACAGTTCCAAGGCATTCAGATGGCCACCAGCATCCTGAAGCTGGTGTTCTTCCTGGTGCTGTGGTTTGTGGTTGGCATATACATGATTCCTCTGTTCCTGAAGAAGGTGAAGCCGTTAATGAGCAACGAGACCATGCTCATTGTGGCCTTGGGCCTGTGTTTCGGAATGGTTGTGTTAGCTTCCTCTGTGGGTTTCTCGCCTGCTTTCGGTGCCTTCATCATGGGCAGCATTCTGGCTGAAACAGTAGAAGCCGAGCACATCG
Organism: uncultured Bacteroidales bacterium; assembly: GCA_902779845.1. GTDB lineage: Bacteria > Bacteroidota > Bacteroidia > Bacteroidales > Bacteroidaceae > Physcousia. The sequence goes on from CACZCZ010000002.1 coordinate 201,041, forward strand.
AACATCTCGTGGCACCGGTGAAAGACCTCTTCGGCGCCATCTTCTTCGTGTCAGTGGGTATGATGGTAGATGTCGCATTGATTGGACACTACATTGTGCCTATTCTATGCATCATCATAGCCATCATGATTGGGCAGACGGTGTTCAGCACAGGCGGTTTCCTGCTGGCAGGCCAACCGCTGAAGACCGCGATGCAGTGCAGTTTCTCCCTGACGCAGATCGGTGAGTTTGCCTTCATCCTTGCCACACTGGGCACCTCGTTGAGCGTGACCAGCGACTTCCTCTACCCCATCGTGGTTGCCGTGTCGGTGTTCACCACCTTCACCACACCTTATATGATACGTCTGGCCGAGCCTGCCTATAACCTTGTTGACCGCCATGTCCCCAAACGCTGGAAGCGCCTGCTGGATCACTACGCCGGTGGCGAACCGAATGTCATAGGTCAGGAGAACCACTGGAAGGCTTATCTGTCACAAATCGCGAAAATCGTGCTCATCTTCGGTGTCCTGAGTATCGCTATTCTCACACTGATGTACCAGTTCGCCGAGCCGATTTTTGAAGGTTTGTTGCCTGCACCCTGGAACGACCTCTGCATGGCAGCGTTGACGTTGCTGTTCGTGTCACCCTTTGTGCGCGCATTGATGATGAAGAAGAACCACAGCCAGAAATTTCAGATGCTGTGGAACAGTAACCGTGCAAACCGTGCCCCGCTCATTGCTGTTCAGACACTGCGCATCACTCTGGGCATCGCGCTGGTGGCCTATGTCGTGGGTCACACTTTGCATTGGGGTGGTGCCCTCGGTATTTTAGTCGTTGCGGCCATCATCATCTTCATCATCAGCAGCCGCTCGCTGAAGCAGCAGAGCATCCAACTGGAAAAGACCTTCACCGAGAATCTCAACCTGCGCGAGCGTCAAGCCGATGCCCGCTCCACACGTCTGAAGTTTGAGGGGCGCCTGATGGAACGCGACGTACATCTCTCCGACTTCACCATCCCCATTGGCGTGCCATGGGCGGGTGACTCGCTGGCAAAGCTGAACCTGGGTCGTCGCTTCGGTGTGCATATAGTGTCTGTTGTCCGCGGCAACCACCGCATCAACATCCCTTCAGGCTCAACCGCCATCCTCCCCGGCGACCGTCTTCAGGTCATCGGTTCCGACAAAGCGCTCTCCGCTTTCGGCCAGGCGCTGGAGGAGCAAGCACGCCAGTATTCCTCAGAAGACATCGTAAAAACAGAGATGAAGCTCCGCCGCCTCGTCATCGGCTTCGACTCGCCGTTCAGAGGGAAGACCATTCAAGACAGCGGCATCCGCCAGGACTTCCACTGCCTCGTCGTGGGCATGGAGAAAGAGGACAGCGAACGCCTCGTCTCGCCCAACGTCCAGACGCCCTTCCATGTCGGTGATGTCCTGTGGATTGTAGGCGAGGAGGAGGACCTGACCCGATTGGAAAAAGCAAGTAGCAATTCTGAGAAATGAAAGCGCTCTTCGATCCCCATACACACACCATCGCCTCCGGCCACGCCTACTCCACCCTTCAGGAAATGGCACAGGCAGCCGCCGAGAAAGGCATTCAGGTTCTCGGCATCACGGAGCACGCGCCTGGCATCCCCGGCACGTGCGACCCTATCTATTTCCGCAACCTCCATGTGGTGCCACGCGAGATGTATGGCGTTCGCCTGCTCTTGGGCGTGGAGTTGAACATCTTGGACACCACAGGCCGCTTAGACCTCGATGAACATCACTATCGCTGCTGTGACCTCCGCATTGCCGGGATGCATTCGCTATGCTGGGAGGGTGGCACACCCGCTCAGAACACCGAAGCGATGCTCGCGGCCATCCACAATCCCTGGACACACATCATCAGCCATCCTGGCGACGGCACTGCCGAGCTCTTCTTTGAGCCGATAGTGCTGGCAGCCCGCGACACACATACCTTGTTGGAGATCAATTCCTCCAGCATGATTCCCTCGCGCCACAAAGAGGTGGCGCGCCCCAACAATCTGGAAATCTTGCGCCTTTGCCGCAAGCACGATATACCCGTGATTCTGGGTAGCGATGCACATATCTCCTTCTCAATCGCCGACTATCGTTATGCCCTGCCCCTGCTCGCCGAGACAGACTTCCCCGACGAACTGGTCATGAACTACTGGCCCGAGCAGGCGCTGGCCTACTTGGGAATCGAGAATTCAAAATGCTGATAGTCTTTCTGTGACTTCCAGTCGCCGCCCCATCGGAAGCCCTCTGCCGTGAACAATCTGTATGCCAAATCCTTGCGGTCAATCTTGTAAGGAATATCCTTGCGGCTATCACGGCGGAATGCATAAGGCTTTCCAGCAGCAGGCACCACGCTACGGCCCTTCACATAAGGATTGTACAAGGGATTCAGGTCAATGGCCAGACCGTAGCCATGTTTGGAGATGGCTGTGGTGGAATTGGTGATGAAGCGGAAGTTGAAACACGATGTGTTGTTGTCCTGCATCGACGCCTCATCATCGCCCTGATAGTCATCCATCAGTTTCATCTTTTCGATGCGATAGCCCGCCTCATAGAGTTTGCGGAAGATGCGCAGCACGCGGTCGGCAATCTGTCTGTTGACCACCATCTCACCTTGCCTTGTCTGCCCGTTGGCATCCTTGTAGGACATTCTCAGATAACGCAGTTCCTGGCGTAAGCTGGCGGGCGTAGAGGTCTTCCATGTGTTTCCATTGCGCATCCGAACCATCAGGGCATCACTGATGGTGTCCTGTGTAAAAATGGGCGATGTCGCCTTCTGTGCGCAAACCAGCCCCCCTTGCCACAGCAGCAGCAAGAGCAGGCCTAGTCTGGCTCTCGGAAACAGGAAGGGGTTCATTTACACCGTCAGACTCAGCACAAAGCGGGTTCCTTTGGTGAATTCGGGGTCGATGTATATCTCGCCGTCCATCTTCGTGGCCATCAGTTGGCAGATGGGCAGACCGAGACCGTCGCCTTGCGTAAGGTCACGCACCGCCAGGAAGGCTTTGAAGATCTCTTCGCGCTGCTCCTCGGGAACGAAGGAACCCGTGTTGGAGACAAGGAACTGATGCTTGTGAGCACCACGCTTCTTGAATTCCAGGCGGATATGCCCATCGACAGGCGTGTACTTGGCAGCATTCTGCAGCAAATGGAGCAGAATACGTCCCACATAATCCTTATTGATCATCGCGCTCATCTTAGGCACATCCATCGCCAGGACTACGCCTGTCTGCACCTTATCGCGAATCTTATCCATCAGTTCCTCGCAGAACGGCGGCAGCATGGTATCCTCCAAATCCACCTTCTCCTCAATGGTAGTCTCCAGCTGCGACAGCGTCTGGATGTGTGCTGCAAAACTCTGCAGGGCGCGCACCTCGGGTTGTCCGCTGTCCAGCTTCTTCAGCGTAGGCGTCAACTGTGCCGAGATATTGCTGATGAACTTTGCCTTCAAGGCATTGTTCTCGTTGGCGCGGCGAATGGACTTCTTCTGCTTACGCGTCAGAACCACAAGGCGCAACAGCACCATAGCGCCCACCACCAGGGCTGCAGCCAGCACAGCTGAGAGCACGCAGAGTGCTGCGATGTAACGTCCGCGTGCTGCCAAATCGTTATCTTTCTCGTCGATGGAAGCCTGACACTCAGCAATTTTCTGTTCCAGCGCCAACCGCTCGTCAGCAGCCTTGAGCTCATTCATGGAGTCCTTCCAGGCAATATAACCGCTGTAGGCCTGCGCCGTCATGGCAGCACTACCCGACTTGCGGCCGCTCTCTATCAGCATCTGATAGACATCGTCAACCTTGTCGTACTCCTTCTCGGCCATCAGCTTTGCAGCCATCTCCTTGAAAACGGCATTGCCCTGCGTTGTCTGCCCGAAGGTGTAATGGTAAACAGCTTTGTTGTAGAGCAGGTCGCTCTTCACTTTCTCGTTTTTCGAGGCATTCGCGTGGCGCTCCATGTGCTCCAACTGTTCCTTGACGCGCTCGCTACGGCGCATCTTCATGTACATGGTCATGCGTGCACGAGCTACCTTATAGCGCTCCTCTGCGGCAGTCTTTGAATCCATCTTCGAAGCAGCAATGCCACGTTCGATGTCTGCCAGCATATCAAATGCCGCCTGATACTGTCCTGCTGTCACAGCAGCCTCTGCACGCTGCCAGCGCTGAGATTCCTGTTGCGCACTGGCAGAGCCCCACCAGCACAACATCGTAAATATCAAAACAAATATTTTTCTACTCATAATATAATAATGTTATCACTTTTTCCGTCTGCAAAGTTACGAAGAATAATACGAAAAGCCATCAATATTTATCAGTTTTTCATGCTTTTTTTGCATAATTGCTCATCTTTCCCTACCTTTGTCCTCGAAAAACATACAAAACGCACATATTTATGAAAAGAATGAATCTGAAACTGCGTAACGTCATCGCAGTTCTCCCCCTTTTCCTTGCGACAATGGCCAACGCACAGCCCGCTGGCGGCTTTGGCGGTGTCCAGGTGCAGTCATCATTGGAGACATCCCAGGTGTGGAAGGATGTCAACTACGTCGGCGACGACAAAGGCTACCACACCTGCGACATCTATCTGCCCAAGCAGCAGAAGAAAGCATATCCCGTTGTAATTCACATATATGGAAGTGCCTGGTTCAACAACAACGGTAAGGGCGCTGCCGACCTTGGCACCATCGTCAAGGCGCTGCTCAATGCAGGTTATGCCGTAGTCTGCCCCAACCATCGTTCGAGCGGCGATGCCCATTGGCCGGCACAGCTTCATGACATCAAGGCCGTCGTACGCTTCATTCGCGGCGAAGCCAAGCGCTATCACTTCGATCCCAAGTTCATCGCCACCAGCGGCTTCTCCTCTGGTGGTCATCTCGCCTCAACGACTGCTACGACCAGCGGCACCAAACGCGCGCAGGTCGGCACCGTGGACATCGACCTCGAAGGCTCGCTGGGCAAGTACACCAAAAAGAGCAGCACCGTCAACGCTGCCTGCGACTGGTCGGGCCCCATTGACCTGACAGCCATGGACTGTGATGAACACATGACAATGGGCGACCGCAGCCCCGAAGACATCCTCTTGGATGCAGACCTCTCCCAAGAGCCTGATAAATACCTCAGCCTCAGCGCACATACATACATCGATGCCAACGATCCGCCCGTGATTGTCTTCCACGGCGAGAAGGACAATGTCGTTCCCTGCTGCCAAGGCAAGAAGTTCTATGAGCTGCTGAAAGCTGCCGGCGTCACCACCGAAGCCACCTTCGTACCTGAAGGGGGGCACGGCTTCAACATGTACAGCGAAGAGAACCTCCAGAAGATGATTCGTTTCCTCGACGCTGCACGCAACCGCAGGTAGCCCTCTTTCTCTTATTTCTTCTTGGGGATGCGTTTGGTGACGCCGATGGCACCAGTGGGACAGACGAGGCGGCAGAGGTGACAGCCAACACATTTGGTGCCAACGATGCGAGGCTGGCGTGTGGCGGGGTCGAAGGCGATGGCCTGGTGACCGCCGTCCATACAGGAGGTGTAGCAGCGGCCGCAGCCGATGCAGCGCTCGCGGTCGATCTTGGGATAGACGATGGTGTCACGGTCAAGGTCGGAGGGAGTGACGAAGTTGGGGACTTCCTCGCCAACAAGGGATTCGAGGGACGAGACGCCGCGCTCAGCGAGGTAGTTGCCAAGGCCCAGAATGAGGTCGTCGATGATACGGTAGCCGTACTGCATGACGGCCGTACAGACCTGCACATTGCGACAGCCCAATTGAATGTACTCCAGCGCATCACGCCAGTTCTCGATGCCTCCGATACCACTCAGTTCCATCTTCTTATCTAGGAAGCCCTTGAGGATGGGACTCATTGCCAACTCCAGAATATAACGTTGGGCGATGGGTTTGACGGCACGGCCTGAGAGTCCGGAGATAATCTTGCGTCCCGACACCTCGGAACGGCTGTTCATGGTCACGCTCTTGATGGTGTTGATGGCTGAAACAGCATCGGCACCTGCTAAGAAGGCTGCCATCGCAGGGCGTTCGATGCGTGTGATATTGGGCGTCATCTTGGGAATGACGGGGATGCTGACGTTTCGCTTCACGTATTCGGTGTAGAAAAGCACGAGCTCGGTGTCCTGACCTACGTCGCTGCCCATGCCTGTGAGTCGCATCTGAGGGCACGAGAAGTTCAGCTCCACGGCATCGCAGCCAGCCTCCTCGGCCATCTTCGCCAGCTGAATCCATTGTTCCTCATACTTGCCCATGACGCTGGCTATGACGACCTTCGTGGGATAGTTCTGCTTCAGGCGGCGCAAGATGTCAAAATCAACTTCGTGGGGATTCTCGCTGAGCTGCTCCATGTTGCGGAAGGCTGAGAAATCGCTCGTGCCGCTTTCCTGACAGGCATCGAAGCGCGGCGAGACCTCTCTGATGTCCTCCATGCAAATGGTCTTGTAGAAGACACCGCCCCACCCCATGTCAAAAGCACGTGCCACCATCTCATAGTTGGTGCAGACGGCTGACGAAGCAAGGAAGAAGGGATTCTCGCAATGAATGCCACAGAAATCGATGGCCAACGACACGGCCTTGGGCTGAGGCGAAGGGGCAGCGGCCACAACCTGCTCGCGCAGTTCCCTCAGACGGATGGGACGGTCGTAGTGGATGCAGGCCTGCTCTGCGGCCGCGAGTTCGGCATCTGTGCACGGGGCCAGCCACTGTCCGGCCAGCTGCTCGTTGCCAAAGCGGATGGCACGGATGGCGCGGGCGGGGTCGCCGTTCTTACAGATTTTGCTGCAGGGTGCATCCATGCACAGGAGGCACCGCATCGCCTCTACTTGAGGTCGTAGGTTCGTAGCTTTCATTGTCGTGTGGAAAGTTTTTTATTGTTTTTGTAGGTAAGCTTCTACTTTGGGCCAGTCAATCTGGATGATCTCAACGGTGTCATTGAGGCTGGTGGCTATGGCGGTGTGGTTCTTAAGGTCGAAGCACACAACGATACGGTCCTCAACACCGACGGTGGTGGAGTCGATGCGCACGACATCATAGCAATTGGCAACGTTACGGTGTACGGTGTCGCCATCTTCATCGACTTCTGAGAAGCGGTGCTCGTGGTAGCACTCCTCGTCGGGTTTCAGATACCACGTGTGCCAGACGCTGTCGGGATTTTCGAAGTATGCCTCATGGACGGTGACCATCGCCTCCTTGCGGTTCTGCTTAATCTGATAATTATTGTACAAGTAAGAAAACAACAGCACCAGCAGAAAACCCAAGATGATGGCTACGGGCTGAAGCAGACAACCCATGCCCAACCCCTTCCAGCTCTTGCGCAGGAAACCATAGCAAGGGAGGAGGAACGTGAGCATCACGATTACGGCCAGGGCTAAGATGACATATAGATAGAATTCTTCAGATAGGATGTTCATGAGAGAATGAGTATATGAAAGTGAAAGATGCTTGAGTGAAAAGTGAGATAAAAGTTCCTTCGTGGGCGCTTGAGAGTTAGTTGGCCTTCTGGTACTTCACCGCCAGCATGGTAAGGTCGTCGCTCTGCTCTGCGTCACCGATGAACTGCCTCACTGAGGAGGTCATGGCCTCGATGAGCTGCTGGGGTTGGTTGGAGGTGGCACCGGCAACCTGCAGAACGCGCTCGATGCCAAACTGTTGCAGACGCGTGTCCTCGGCCTCGTTGAGGCCGTCGGTATAAAGGAAGATAGCGTCGCCCGGCTGAAGCTGGGCTTCCTGAGTGGTGAAGCCGAAGTCTGGCAGGACACCTACGGGGATGTTGGCATCACAGAGCAGAGGCGTGACACCGCTGTCGCCAATAAGCAGCGGCGGATTGTGGCCGGCATTGGAGTAGCAGAGCTTGCCCGTGGCAAGGTCGAGAACACCCAGGAAGACGGTGACGAACATTTCGGTGTCGTTGTTGCTGCTCAGCGCTTCGTTCAGCGCCTTGGCAATATGGCTGGGCTCCTGTGTGTAAATGGCGATGTTGCGGAAGAGGAAACGCGTGACGGCCATGAACAAGGAGGCCGGCACGCCCTTTCCGGAAACGTCGCCGATGCAGAAGAGGAGCTTCTCGTCGTGAATGAAGAAGTCAAAGAGGTCACCGCCGACAGCCTTCGCAGGAACCACATAGCCGTAGATGTCCAGGTCGTTGCGCTCGGGGAAGGCGGGATAGGTCTTGGGAAGCATCGACATCTGGATGTCATGGGCAATCTTCAGCTCGCTCTCCATAGAGGCTTTGGCTGCAGTGGCACTCTTGAGTTCCTCGACGTAAGCGGTCAGCGAATGCTGCATATTCTCAAATGAGTCGCGCAGGAGATGAACTTCATCGCGGCTCTTGATGGCGGGCAGTGGCGCATCGAACTGTCCGCCGGCGACCTCGTCAGCTGCGGCCGTCAGCTGCTTCAGGGGTTTGGCTGCACGCTGTATGGTAAGATGGCAGACGAAGAACGTGACAATCAGCAACAGCACAATCACCATCAGCATCATGACACCTGCTATCATCCCAAACAAGTCGAGCGTAAAGGCTGGCACACACATGGCCAGCACCCAGTCGCAATTCTCGATGGGGACATAGAAGAGGAAGGTCTTGACTCGATCCACGCGCAGCAAACGCTCGGCTTCATTATCGCTGTATCCACCCTTCTTCATCTGATCGATGGCCTCGCGAGCTTTCCCTGCCACGTCATAGTCCTTGATGTGATCATAGAGATTGCCCTTCAGGATACGTCCACGCTCGGTGTGCGTCATGAAAGTGCCGTCGCGATGAATGACGTAGCTGCAAAAAGCCGATGTCGTAAGAGAACTCAAGAGAGCCAAGTTCCGCTGGAAGGCACTGTCCATCTCCTCTGTCGCCTGCGCCATGAACTCCAGCGAGATGTCAGCGATGAAGTAGGCTACCACACTGCCGTCCGCCGCACTACCATCGCGAGCGCGAACGGGATGGAGATAGGCCACCAAGGGTGTCTTGCCGTCGTAGCTGTCGTAGAAGGGCTTCGACCATCCGGCCGAGTCGGCGCAGACAATCTCGCGCGCCCACTCCTCGTTGCGCAGTTCGTCTGCGTAATAGATGTGCCAATCCCGCACATTGGGGTTCAGCGCTCTGATGCGACGTATCGTCTGGACGTACGCATCGGCATTGCCCAGACTCTGCTCCACATCATAGACGTTGTTGCGGACAATATCGCTGACATCCTGCATAGCGTTGCTGATGAGCTGTGCTGAGGCCTGCATCGTGGTGTGGAAAGTGTTGGCAGAGAAATACACAATCATCGACCTGATTGTTTCATAGGTGAGATAGCCCAAAGCGCTCATCATTACGAACAAAACCAACATCACCCAGCGCGACAGCCTGTGGGCAAAGGAACTGTTGTATTTCTTGGAAACTTCTTTCTCTTTCTTTTTCATGCTGTTTACTCGTGTTTTCAATGCTTTTCTATAGCAGAAATACTTCTTAATAAGGTAAAACCTCATTGCAAAGTAATGAATCATTCTTGATATACGCAAGAATTTTGCAGGAAATCTCGCATAAATGCTTGACGATTCAATAAGATTGCATATCTTTGCAACCGATTTAACCTTTATCCACGACAAAAAATGAAATGTCCCCTCTGGCTACAGAAAGAATACCTCCGCTCGGTCATCTTCGATGATGAAACACCCGCCGGGCGCCGCTTTGACATCGTGCTGACCATCGCCATCGCCGTCAGCCTCATCATCCTCTTCGTCGAGAGCATCCCCGCCCTACCCCTCTGGCTGAAGATCTCGCTCGGAGCCCTCGAAGCGTTGCTCACCGTCGTCTTCACCATCGAGTACCTCGCCCGCCTCTACTGCGCCGAGAGCCGCCGCGGCTATGCCCTCAGCGGATGGGGCATCATCGACCTGCTGGCCGTGCTGCCGCCCTATCTCACCTACTTCCTCCCCGGCGCGCGCTACATGCTCATCCTGCGTAGCATCCGCTTCATCCGCATCTTCCGCATCTTCCGCCTCTTCTCCTTCCTCAACGAAGGCGAGATGCTGCTCAAGGCCATCGGCCGCAGCCTCCACAAGATAGCCGTCTATTTCCTCTTCGTCCTCGTCCTCGTCATCTGCCTCGGCACCCTCATGTTCATCATCGAGAGCGGAGAGCCCGACAGCGCCTTCAAGGACATCGGCACCAGCATCTACTGGGCCATCACCACCCTCAGCACCGTAGGCTACGGCGACATCACGCCCGTCACCACCGTCGGCCGCTTCCTCAGCAGCTTCATCATGCTCCTGGGCTACACCCTCATCGCCGTCCCCGGCGGCATCGTCACCGCCAGCTTCATCGACACCACCAATGATCCCGTGCGCAACGGCCGCTGCCCCCGCTGCGATGCCAAAGTCCGCAAGGGCGACAAATTCTGCTCGCAATGTGGCGAGAAGCTGTGAGAGAGGTAAAATCAAGTAAGAAGAATCTCAAGTACGAAGAAGAATCATCCTATGCAAAACATCTATACCTTCCTGAAGCAGATAGCCGAGCACAACGACCGCGATTGGTTCCACGCCCATCAGGCGGAATACAAGGGTGCCCGGGCGACATTTGAGGAGATGACCCGACAGCTCATCTTCCGCATTGCGGCCTTTGATGCCAGCGTGGCCTATCAGACCCCCAAGTCCTGCATCTATCGCTTTGCCCGCGACATCCGTTTCTCCAACGACAAGTCGCCCTACAAGCGTCACTTCGGAGCCTTCGTCTGCAGCCACGGCCGCAAAAGCTATCGCGGCGGCTATTATCTGCACGTCGAACCCGGCAACACGCTAGTGGCCGGAGGCTCGTGGTGCCCGCCCGCTCCACTGCTGAAGCACATACGCGAGACCATCATCAGCGACATCGACGACTTCCGCAGCATTGTGGAAGCGCCAGAATTCAAGGCGCTCTACCCCGCAATTGGCGAAGACCCCGTGAAGACAATGCCAAAGGGATTCCCCAAGGATTTCGCCTATCCCGAGTATATCAAGCCACGACTCTACACCGTCTGGCATCCGCTCTCTGACGATTTCCTCTTCCAGCCCGATGCCATGGACCAGCTGGAATCAATGTTCCGCACAATGTACCCCTTCAATCGCTTCCTCAACGAAATCTTTGATGATTATATGGAATAAACTGTCCCCCGCTTTTTGCTTATTTAATGGGGAAATATGACGGTATAAAGTTGTAACTTTGCACTCGGAAACAGATAAAAAGCGAACAAATATGGCTACTATAGTTTTACAAGTCCCCGATGAAAACCTTGTCTCAAAAGTGAAGCAGGCTTGCAAGATGCTCAAGGGCGTGGCATCGGTGAAGGTGCAGAGTCCCACAGATATGAGAAAGATTGAGGTAGTATTTTTGCGCCAGCATGGAACAGAAATTCAGCAATAACAGTTTAGACCTTCATGTGCTGCGGGAATTATGCGAGCGTGAGGGTGAGGCGGTGGAATACCGCAAGGGCGAGCAGTTCGAGCGCGAGGGCGACCCGGCACGATGGTTCGGCTTCGTCACCGAGGGGTGCTTCAAGTACGTGACTCACGGCATCAGCGACGATAGGGAGCATATCACTTGGTTCTCGTTCGAGGGTGAGTTTGCGGGCGACTATCCCAACTGCCTCGACGGTCGTCCTGCTTTGACTACGATCGAGGCAATGGTGCCCACCCGCATACTCAGGGTGAGCGGCGAACAGCTGATGGACTTTTTCCGTCAAGACGCTGAAAAGATGGAGTTGCGCAGTGTCATAGCTGAGCATCTACTCAGTCAGGCCCGCGCC
>CACZCZ010000003.1 GCA_902779845.1 uncultured Bacteroidales bacterium
CCACTGCATCAAGGAGGCCATCACCGAGGGCAACGCCATCGAGCTGGGCGACCTGGGCCGCTTCACGCCCTCCATCACCAGCGAGGGCGCACTGCCCGGCACCGACGCCGAGGGCAACCCCATCACCGCCATGGAGGCCTTCACCGAGGCTAACATCAAGGATGTCAACGTGAACTACGAACTCGGCAGTGGCCTCGACTTCAAGCGCGACGACTTCGACTTCGAGTTCACCACCAGCCGCAAGGCACAGGCTGCCGCCAAGAAGGCCCAGAAGAAGGGTCAGAGCAGCGCCGACTGGAGCGACGACGACGGCAACGACGAGCCCTAAACCACGAAGGTGAGTGGCGCGCAAGCGCCACCACCGCTTTTCAAACACCACAGAACGCCTGATTTACACCACAGATTGCACAGATAACACAGATTTTTTCTTAGACAACGAATTATACGAATTAAACGAATTTTTGGGCTGGCGCACACAAACGATTAATATCGATTTTTACAAATTCGGGCGGCACGCTACGCGGGTGCCGAATGATAACAGATGATACTCAATGCGTGGCATTCGAAAGCCGCGAAGCCTTTCGCTCCGGAATCCGTGAAATTTGATTAAAATTGAATGATAACAAGTTGCTAAAAAATTCGTTTAATTCGTATAATTCGTTGTTTAAAAAAAGATTTAGGTCCTGATTTAAGCATGATTTAAGTTCAGACCTGAATCCGTGTAATCTGTGGTTAAAAAAAGAATGCGGTGGTTTACTCTTGAATCCTGAATCCTGAATCTTGAATCCTGAATCCTTAAACTTTTTATTCTATGAAGGAAAGTACTAAGAAGACACTGAAGAAGGTGGCGGAGATTGTGATTACGATCATTACCGCTCTGCTCACCACACTGGGCGCACATGCCGCCGGCATTGTGCAGTAAGGGACTCTCCCTAGCCCTCCCTAAACAGGGAGGGAACTTTGCGAGGGGAAAATGAAAAGTGAAAAATGGACAATGATACGCCTCGCTGCTCGAAGGAGTGGCGGGGCGTTCTGTGTAGTTCAAACCACTGTCCCGTCAGAGCAGTGGTTTTGAGTTGCAATGTGATTAGAATTTCTCGCGGTATTTGCTTTCGTCCTCGTCCTCGAGCATGGAGAGGTAGGAGCGGTAGCGGCTCTCGGCAATCTCATGGTTGTCGAGGGCTTGGAGTACGGCACAGCCGGGCTCGTGGGTGTGGGTGCAGTTGCTGAAGCGGCAGTCGCGACCGATGGCGAAGATCTCACGGAAGTAGTGGGAGACTTCCTCGCGGCCGAAGTCGAAGGTGCCGAAGCCGCGGATGCCGGGGGTGTCGATGATGGCGCCTCCTCCAGCTAAATCGTACATCTCGGAGAAGGTGGTGGTGTGCTGGCCTTGGTCGTGGGCTTCGCTCAGGGGGGCGATTTTGGCGCGCGCCTCGGGGACGAGGCGGTTGAGGAGGGTGCTCTTGCCCACGCCGCTGTTGCCGCTGAAGAGGGTGGTCTTGCCGAGGAGGTAGGGGAGGAGGGCGTCCTCGGGGCCGGTGCCCATGATGCCCTCGCCTGTTTCAGCGGAGACGGCGAAGCAGGGGTAGTCGAGGTGGCGGTAGAGGGCCATGACGGCGTTGAGGTAGCGACGCTCGTCGGCATCGTAGAGGTCTGTCTTGTTGAAGATGAGGGCCACAGGGACGCGGTAGGCCTCGGCGGAGGCGAGGAAGCGGTCGATGAAGGTGGTGGCTGTCTCGGGGTGGGCGATGGTGACGATGAGGCAGGCGAGATCGACGTTGGCAGCGATGATGTGGCTCTGCTTAGAGAGGTTGGAGGCGCGGCGGATGATGTAGTTGCGGCGGTCGTGAATCTCGGTGATGAAAGCGGGGAGACCCGACGGTGACCCGTCGGGAGTGGTGGCTGTCTGACGGTCGGGAGTGGTGGAAGGGGTGCGGTCGGGAACTGCGGTTGGGGTGATTTCCACGCGGTCGCCAACGGCCACGGGGTTGGTGCTGCGGATGCCGCGGAGGCGGAAGTTGCCCTTGACCTTGCATGCAAAAAGCTGGCCGTCGTCCGTGCGGACGTCGTACCAGCTTCCTGTACTACGAACCACTATACCTTTCACTTTGTTCAGGTCAATTGATTATTTAATGTATAATTTTATTTAATGTATAATTGATAATGTATAATGTATAATTGATTATTTAATGTATAATTGATAATTGATAATGTATAATTGATTATTACCCCCTGGTCAATCTCTTGGTGAAACCATAACGCCGGTACGGCGTACTAATTATACATTATACATTATCAATTATACATTATCAATTATACATTGTACATTACACCGTCATGATCTCTTTCTCCTTCTCTGCGAGGAGGGCGTCGATTTGCTTGACGTACTTGTCGTGCATCTTCTGGAGGTCGGCTTCGCCGTCCTTCTGGAAGTCTTCGCTGAGTCCTTCCTTCACGGCTTTCTTGAGGGCTTCGATGCCGTCGCGGCGTGCGTTGCGGACGCTCATCTTGGCGTTCTCGCCTTCCTTGCCGCACTGCTTGGCGAGCTGCTTGCGGCGCTCCTCGGTGAGGGGTGGTATGCCGATGCGTATGATCTCGCCGTTGTTCTCGGGCATAATGCCAAGTTCGCTGTTGATGATGGCTTTCTCGATGACTTTGAACATGGACTTGTCCCAGGGCTTGATGGCGATGGTGCGGGCGTCGGGTGTGGTGACGGCGGCGCAGTTGTTGATGGGCACCATGGCGCCGTAGTTATCTACGCGTATGCCGTCGAGGAGTTTGATGTTCGCTTTTCCTGCGCGGATGTGTGAGAGAGCTTCCTCCAGGTACATCACGGCCTCTTCCATGCGCTCTTCGGCGGCGGAGAGGATTTCTTTCATGTCAGCCATATTTTTGAGGGTTTAAAGTTTAAAGTTTAAAGTTTAAGGGAACAAGTTGGGGACAAAGATAGGGCTTTTCGCCGAAAGTCAGGGGCTTTTCATTGAAAAAATCATCGAAAAGACGTAAAAAGTGGGTCGGAATGGGTGTGAAGATGAAACAAATCGCTACATTTGCAGCGAAATTTGCACTTTTTCGTGATGTCAGACGTCGATAGGAGCATAGAGCGTTGGCTGTCGCAGCTGGACCCCATTTCGCTGGATGAGATGAGTGGTATCAAGCTGATGAACCGCACCGACACGAAGTTCGTCACCAGCAAGCAGAAGCTGGTGGGACTGTTGGAGTTGGCGCAGGGTAAGTACTACGCTCAGCAGATCGAGGGCTCGCGCATTGCCAACTACCGCACGGTGTACTGGGACACGACGGGCCACCGCTTCTTTCTGGAGCATCACAACGGTCATGCGCCGCGGCAGAAGATACGCGTGCGTACCTATTTGGATAGTGACCTCACCTTTCTGGAGGTGAAGACGAAGAACAACCACGGCCGCACGAAGAAGAAGCGCATCTCGGTGCCCAACCACGACCGCGCGGACATCGTGGCGGCCGGCGGCAGCGACTTCACGGCGAAGCTCACGGGCGTGACCTTCGAGGACATCGGCCCTACGGTGCAGAACCGCTTCCAGCGCATCACGCTGGTGAACAAGGGCAAGACGGAGCGTCTGACCATAGACTTCAACGTGGAGTTCCACAACTACGAGACCGAGGCGGATGCCGGTACGGGCGACCTGGTCATCATCGAGCTGAAGCGCGACGGCAATGTGTTCTCTCCCGTGCTGGATATCCTGCGCGAACTGCGCATCAAGCCCTCGGGCTTCTCGAAATACTGCATCGGCAGCGTCATCACCAACGGACGGCTGAAGAACAATATGTTCAAGGAGAAGCTGGTGCGCATCAGCAAGTATTCGGGACACAGGTTTGAAATGAAGAAGGAAGAATGAGATAGACTTTGAACTTGGAACTTGGAACTTCAATTATACATTATACATTATCAATTATACATTATCAATTATACGGCTTTTAAATCAACAACGATGGACATAACCCAAATTAACTACGTCTTAGGTAACTTATTCGGCGTTACTCTGTTCGACCCGCAGCAGTTTATCTCGCTGGTCCTCCGCTTCCTCATCAACCTGATTGTTGTCAGCATCATCGCGCGCAGGTACTACTACCCCCACAGCAAGCGCCGCGACTATATGTTCATCTTCATCCTGATGTCCATGAGCATCTTCCTGCTCGTGAGCCTGATGGATGGCGGCGGGATGCAGCTGGGCGCAGCGATGGGACTGTTCGCCATCTTCGGCATCATGCGCTTCCGCACGGAGGCCGTGCCCATCCGCGAGATGACCTATCTGTTTATGCTCATTGCGCTGAGTGTCATCAACGCCTTGGCCCACGGTGACTACCACCCGAAAGCCGACTACTGGGACGGCGTGGGTATCGTGACCATCCTCTTCGTGAACATCGCCTTCGTGGTGATGTGCGCCCTCTTCGAGAGCTCGAAGGTCATCAGCCAGGAGTGCTCCAGAATCATCCGCTATGACAACGTGTCCCTCATCACTCCCGAGAAACGCGAGGAACTGAAGGCTGACCTGGAGAAGCGCACGGGCTTGAAGATCACCCGCATAGAGGTGGGTATGATGGACTTGCTTAAAGACAGCACCCTCATCCGCATCTTCTACAACGACCCCGAGGACGTGGGTAACAGCATCGCCCGCTACGGACGAATGCCGAAGGAGATGTAGGGGGAGAAGGTCAATGAAGAATATAACGGTGAAACACAGATTACTTCTTTTCATGCTTGTCCTGCCTCTTGCGGCCATGGCCCAGGAGGACGAGGTGGACTATGTGAGCGACGATGCAACACGCACAACAGGTGCCGTGTGGACCGAGGTGGGTGTCACGAAGCTGCTGCCCTATGACCTGAGCATCGGCGTGGATGCCGGCTTCCGCACCGACGACTGGTTCAACGAGGCCAGCCGTGCGGACATCGGCGTGGGCCTGAGCTGGAAACCCGACAAGCACTGGAAGGTGGGCGTGGGCTACACCTTCCTGATGAAGTACTACCGCACCGAGACGGAGCGCAAGACCACGCAGGAAACGGAGTGGCTCTATCGCAACCG
Organism: uncultured Bacteroidales bacterium; assembly: GCA_902779845.1. Lineage (GTDB taxonomy): Bacteria > Bacteroidota > Bacteroidia > Bacteroidales > Bacteroidaceae > Physcousia. The sequence goes on from CACZCZ010000003.1 coordinate 5,061, forward strand.
TACGACCGGCGAGTTTGTGGAATATACCTCGTTCCAGGGTGCTCCGCAGTACCAGGATGAGGATGGCGTGAAATACAAGTACCAAGGCTACGACTATAAGATCAAGGACTACAAACGCGTCACCGATCCCTACTGGCGCCCGAAACACCGCATCTCGGTCGATGCTGCCTACACCACCAGCCGCCTGTGGGGCTGGCTGCGCGTTAGCGTGCGCGAACGCTACCAGCTGACCTTCGTGCCCTCGAAGTATGTGACCCGTCTGCGTACGCGTGTGAAAACGACAACGCAGTACCGCGACCCCGCCACGGACGAGGAGACGGGCGATCTCATCTACGATGACAACGGTGAGCTCGTCTATAACGAGGTGACGCGCAAGTGGCAAGAGGGCAACCAGGTCTTCTCAGAAGTCACCGACGAAGACGGCGTCGTCACGACGACGAGCGAGGATGTGACCGAAGAGAACGCCATGATCACCTACGAACAGCGGGACAAGACCAAGTCCAACAAGACGCTGCATACCCTGCGCTCGCGCCTGACGCTGGAGCTGGACCGTAAGGGCTGGAAGTGGACCCCCTATGTCTATGCCGAGGCTTTCAACGATCTCACACGTCGCATGAAACTGGATAAGCTGCGCCTGTCAGCAGGCGTGGAGTACGCCGTGGCGAAGCAGCACAAGATAGGTCTCGGCTATGTCTTCAACCGCGAGAACGACGATGACGGCAACCAAACCATCCATGCCATCAGCGCCAGCTATAAGTTTAAGTTCTGAAACAAATTATTCACAGAATATGAAACACTTGTTCCTTGTCATGTGTCTGCTTGCAGGTAGCGTGTCGTTGCTGGCCGACGACTTCAACTACCTCGTATTGACGCAGACCAATGAATCCAGCGTGGGCTTTGCTTTGCGCAAGACACGCAGCATTACGTTTGACGGCAGTGCTCTCAAAGTGGTGACGGCCGACGGTGAGACGACAGTGCCCCTGTCAACCCTCAACGCCATCACCTTCACCGAGACGGTGCCCGTAGCGGTGCAGACCGTGCGCGGCACCTGGCCGACACAGCGCATAGTGGTCTATAACACCAGCGGTGTCGTGGTGCGCCAGTTCGACAGCGTCGATGCCCGCATGGAGAACATCAACCTGAAGAACCTGCCTGCCGGCGTGTATATCATCAAGGAAGGCACACAAACCCGTAAACTGCTGAAACGATGAAGAAGAGAATACTTTGCGGACTGCTGCTGATGGCGGCAGTCAGCGGCGCGCAAGCCCAGTGGCTGCGCGTGTGGCAGGCTGGCGAGAGCACACGCTATGCACTCAGCGATGCCGCCTCGATTCCCTATGCTGCAGCGGGTTCCACGCTGACGATTAACGGCGACGTGTACAGCACCGCTGAAATAGACTCCATCACCATCGTGAACCCCGTGACCATCACGTGGACTGAGGCCGGTGCTGCGGTTGATATCCCCGAGAGCGTGGAGGGCGTGACGGCTCAGGTGGAGGGCGGCAATGTGGTCATCACCAATGTGAACACATGGAGCGAGCAGGAGTTCATCCTCTCGGGCGCCTCGTCGGCAGGCTCTTTCACCTACAACGGCGACTTCAAGGCCAAGTTCCATCTTCATGGCCTCAGCCTGACCAGCACCAGCGGCGCAGCCTTCGACATCGAATGTGGCAAGCGCATAGACCTGATCCTGCAGGACGGCAGCACGAATACCTTTGCAGATGCCGCTGCGGGCGAGCAGAAGGCAGCGTTCTACTGCAGGGGCCACATGGAAGTCAGCGGCAGCGGTTCACTCACGGTGAGCGGCAACTGCAAGCACGCGCTGGCCACCAAGGAGTACCTGTTCCTGAAGCAGAGCGTGGGCAACATCACCATCGCCAAAGCGGCCAGCGACGGCATCCATTGCGGCGAGTTCTTCCAGATGAATGGCGGCAACATCGTGCTCAGCAACATCGGCGGTGATGGCCTCCAGGTGGAAGCCGACACAGATTCCGAGGAAGAGCTGAACGGACAGTTCATCATGAACGGCGGCAGCATCAACGTGACTGTGACGGCAGTGGACAGCAAGGGTATCCGTCTTGACGACGATGCCACAGACACCGCTGCGGCCACCATCACACCCGAGATGTACATCAACAACGGCACCATCACCGTGGTCATCACGACGGCGGCAAAGGGTGCACGTGCGATTGCCTCGGATGGTCACATGACGATTGGCACCGCGGCAACCTCGCCCGTACTGAATCTGACGGCAGGGGCTACACGCTATACCGACGCTTTGGGCGAGACCACCCGCACAACCGGATTGAAGGCCGAGAAAGACCTGATCATCATGGGCGGCACCACGACCATCAAGGCTACTGGCAATAAGAGCCGTGGCGTGCGTGCAGGAACCCTGACAGCCCTGGGCGGCACACTGAAGATTGAAGCCACCGGCACTGATGCCGAGGGCTACAAGCTGGACGACGATGGCGACCCCGTGATTGACGGCGGTTCCATTGTGGTTACATACTAAAAATGTATGCGCGCGAAGACGGGGTAGTGGTCGCTGAGATTGCGGCGGACCACTGCCCCGTTCTCGTTTTCTTGCCAGCGACCGTCGGTGAGGATGGCGTAGGCATCTACGACGGTGGTGGGAGTTACGAAGATGTGGTCGATGCGCTCGGCGGTGTAGGAATGGCTGTTGAAACCATTGAAGGTGCCGTTCTCAGCGAAGCGCATGGCGGCAGTGGCGTAGGTGTCTTTCAGGATGCCGGACTCCGTGAAGAGGGCGTAGAGCTTATCGGTCTGCGGCACGTTGAAATCGCCCGTTAGCACTGCCAGCTTCTTGCCGCCATCGGTCATCTGCGTGATGCGTTGCATTACCAGCTTGGCGGCTTCGCTGCGTGCGGTGACGCCGACGTGATCCATGTGCAGGTTGAGGAAGTAGAAGTCTTTCTGGGTCTGACGGTCGCGGAAATGGCCCCAGGTGCAGATGCGCACGCAGGCAGCATCCCATCCTAATGCCGGACGGTCGGGTGTCTCGTTGAGCCAGAAGTGGCCCTGTTCAATGAGCTCTACGCGATCAGGGCTGTAGAAGATGGCGGCATATTCGCCGTCCTGCTTGCCGTCGTCGCGTCCTACGCCAATCCAGCGGTAGCCGGGCAACCCCTTCTCAAGGTCGAGGAGCTGGGCGTGGAGCACTTCCTGAGTGCCGAAGATGTCGGGATGCTCCCACAGAATCTGGTGGCAGATGGACGGGCAGCGCTGCTGCCAGCCGTTGCCCTTGATGCTGTCACCCTTGTTCTTGTAGCGAATGTTATAGCTGCCCACGGTGAGCTCTTGGGCTGTGGCGCAGAGGCAGAACAAGGCGCCCAGCAGAAGCGGAAGGATATTTCTCATGACTCGTTAGTTGTGTGTTGTGATTTCGTACACAAAAAGGGTTATCGCAGCAGACGCTGGCGTCCTGCATCGATGCGCAGGAAGATGAACAGCAGCAGCGTGAAGCCCCATAGCGAGGAACCGCCATAGCTGAAGAAGGGGAGGGGGATGCCGATGACGGGCATCAGGCCCAAGACCATCCCCACATTGATGAGGAGATGGAACAGGAAGATGGAGAAGACGCAGTAGCCATAGACGCGCCCGAAGGCGTAGGGCTGCCGCTCGGAAAGGTGAATGAGTCGAAGAAGCAGAAAGAGGAAGAGGATGAGCACCGCGGCGGAGCCGATGAAACCTTGCTCTTCGCCCACCGTGCAGAAGATGAAGTCGGTCTCCTGCTCAGGCACATATTTCAGCTTCGTCTGTGTGCCATTGAGGAACCCTTTGCCCTCAAGACCGCCAGAGCCGATGGCAATCTTGGCCTGAATGACATTGTAGCCTACGCCGCTCGGGTCGTCGCGCAGTCCCAGCAGCACCTGTACACGCTTCTTCTGGTGCTCGGCCAGATGGTCCACCAGCGTGTTGGCGGAGAGATGGAGGATGACCGAGGCGATGGCGAAGAGGATGATGTAGGTGATGCGGCGATGACGGAGGCTGTGGTAGGTGGCGTTGCGGTTCTCGCTCATGGCATCGCGGATGGCCGTGGGACGGCAATAGACGAAGTAGAGAATGGCAACGAAGGCCACAATCAGCAGGCCCACCAAGACATCGCCCATCGACACCAGCCCCCACAGTGCAGGGTCCTCGGAGAAGCGGAGACCCACGACGACGTAGGTGACGGCGGAGATGCCCAAGAACAGGATGAAACCGGGCATGCCCTCGCGATAGAGCATCAGCACAAGGCTGGTATAGACGAGCGCCGAACCCGTCTCCTTCTGCATCACTATCAAGGCCATGGGCAGGAGAATGAGCAGAAGGCTGATGGCCATATTCTTCCATGAGCCTTTCAGGTGGAAGCCATAGGAGTTCATGAATTTCGCCAGTGCCAAGGCCGTGGCGAATTTCGCGAACTCAGCGGGCTGTAGGCTGAAAGAGCCGATCTTGATCCATGACATGGAGCCCTTGATGTCGTGTGCCAGGAAGGGCGTGGCGGCAAGCAGCAGCATGAGGGCGCCATAGATGAGATAGGCAAAGGTGTCGAAGAAGCGCTCGTCCAGAAAGAGTATAACAGCACCGAGGAGCATGGACGAACCTATCCACACCAGCTGCATGCCTGTGCGAGTGCCGAAGTCGGCCAGCGACAGTAGGTCGCGCGGCTGGCCATATTCATAGCAGGCACCGCAGATGCTCATCCATCCCATCGCCAGCAGGGCGATGTAGATGATGATGGTGAGCCAGTCGATGCTGTGGAATACGCTCTTCTGCTTATCGGATGTAGTCGCCATAGTTGATTGTTCTTTCTGCAATGCTGTTGGCTTTCGCCTTGCTGGCCTCGGAGAGCTGGCCGTTGATATATTGTTCCATCATCAGTGCGCCGATGGGAACGCCGTAGGTGGCACCCCATCCGCCGTTCTCGACATAAACGGCGATGGCTATCTGGGGATTGTCGCGTGGCGCAAAGCCCATGAACACGGAGTGGTCGTGGCCGCGGTTCTGGGCAGTACCCGTCTTGCCGCACGTGATATATTGCGGCGTGTAGGCAGAACGGCATGTGCCGGCTTCTACGGCGCGCTGCATACCCTCGACCACGGTCTCATAGTTGGCAGGTGAGACCTTGGTGTAGTGCTTCTCTTTGTATTTCGGGTCGATTTCCTCGTCTTCCACATCCTTGACAACATGGGGCGTGATATACCATCCTCGGTTGGCGATGGTGGCTCCGAGATTGGCAATCTGAAGGGGGGTGAGTGTCACCTCGCCCTGCCCGATGGAGATGGAGATGATGGTGAGGCCGTTCCAGGAAGGGTATTTGCTGTCATAGTAGTCGGCATTGGGTATCATGCCACGTGCCTCACTCGGGAGGTCTATGCCCAGAGGGTAGCCGAAGCCCATGGAGACCATGTAGTCGCGCCATGTGTTCATTGCTTTCTGCACGGTGCTGTATTTCGAGCGGTTCGAAAGCATATTCAGCAGACCCCAGCAGAAGTAGCCGTTGCAGGAGGTGCCGATGGCTGGCACCAGCGGCAGCGGCGAGCCGTGGCCGTGGCAGCCTACCTTGAGCCGACCATAGTGGAAACCACCCGAACAGGGGTAGGCGGTCTGCGGCGTGATGATGCCTTCTTCCAGGAAGGTGAGGGCCTGCGAGGTCTTGAAGGTGGAGCCCGGGGGATAGGTTCCCAGCACGGCGCGATTCAAGAGGGGGCGCATTGGGTCGAGGGAGAGCTCGCGATGTTTCTTGCCACGCTGACGACCGACCATCGAGCGCGGGTCGTAGGTGGGAGATGTCACCATGCACAGCACCTCTCCCGTGGCAGGCTCGATGGCCACGATGCTACCGAGTTTATGTTCCATCAAGCGCTCACCGAGCTTTTGTAGCTCAATGTCGATGCTGAGGGTCAGGTTCTTGCCCGGGATGGGCTGCTGGTCGAAGCGGCCGTCCTGATAGCGACCCTTGATGCGGCCATGGACATCGCGCAGGAGAATCTCTGAACCTTTGATGCCGCGCAGCTGCCGCTCGTAGCTGCGCTCGATACCTTGTGTGCCGATGTAGTCGCCGGAGCGGTAGTAGTCGTCGCGCTCGATGTCCTTGGGGCTTACTTCACCCACATCGCCTAAGATGTGGGCAGCGTAAGGGTAGGCATACTGTCGGATACTGCGTTTCTGAACGTAGAAACCAGGGAAGCGGAACAGCTTCTCCTGGAAATTGCTGAACTCGGCAGCCGAGAGCTGACCCATGAACAGCTGTTGAGTGAAGCGCGAATAGCCGGGATTGCGGTTGCGGTCCTTGATCTCTGCCATACGGCGCTGATACCAAGTGGTGTCAATACCGAGGCTCTCACATAGGTCCAGCGTATCAACGCCTATCTGCTCCTGCATGACGACCATGATGTCATAAGCGGGCTGGTTATAGACGAGAAGTTTGCCCTTGCGGTCGGTGATGGCTCCTCGGGCAGGGAATTGTATGCGCCGCATGAAGGCGTTGGAGTCGGCACGTGCCTTGTAGTCGTCCGAAGTGAGCTGCAGGATGAAGAGGCGTGCGATGTAAATCACGACGATAAGCACCGCAGCCGCCCCTAAGACGTACTTGCGCTTGGAGAGATTGAAGTCGTCGTTACTCATGGCCTTTTTTGTGGAATCCTTCGAAGATGAGGCACAGAAGCAGGGTCAGCGCCCAGCTGGAGACAAAGGAGATGATGAAATCCAGAAAATGATGGAAGCTGAAGGACAGCAACAGGAAATAGATGAGCGTGAAGAGAAACGTGAGCTGGGTGACATAGTACACGTAAGGCCAGAAGCCCAGGGTACGATAGCCCGGGCGGAAGTCTTCAACGGCATCCTTGGGCACCATCAGATTCAGCAACAGGGGCTGTACGAAGGCGGTCATCGTCATGGCGGCAGAGCCTATACCGGGGGTCAGCGAGATAATGTCTGTGAGCAGACCACAGACGAAGCCCCACAGGAGAATGCTCCAGCGCTCGGTATTCAGCGGGAAACGTAGCAGGAAATAGACGAATGGCAGGGGCGTAGCATAGCCGAAGAGGTGGATATGATTGAACACCAACAACTGTGCCGCCACGAGGACAAGCATCCATAAGAGCCGCTGTAGGGAGGTTAGGAGCACGGGGGGTAAAGTTTAAAGTTTAAAGTTTAAAGTTTAAGGTTTAAAGTTTAAAGTTAGCTTCGCTGACTTTTGTCACGACTCGGCCATTTAAAAGCAAGCTCTTATGGCTCTCGCTGTTCCAAAAGTTTAAAGCTGGGCGATGGAGTCGGCCTGATGTTCCAGATTGTGAATCTCACTTTGGAAGCGCTGCTGCACGACGCTGACATCCTGCAGGCGTGAGAAGTCGGTGCCCAGGTGCACTTTGAGCTGATAGCTGAGGCCGTCGTCGCTGTCCTCGATGGCAGCCACCTTGCCCACGAAGATACCGGGGGGGAAGACAGAACTGAAGCCGCTGGTCTCCACCGTGTCACCGACCTTGAAGCGAGCGTGGCGGGGAATGTCGTCGAGGGTGGCGTAGAGCGGGTCGACGCCGTCCCATTTCAGATAACCGAAGTATTCCGAACCGCGCAGGCGACAGCTGATGCGGGAACCGCTGTTGAGCAGTGGCTGCACGATAGCGTAGTGCGCAGAGGCGATATAGACGATGCCTACGATGCCGGTGCCGCAGACAACACCCATCTCGGCCTGCACGCTGTCTGCGGTGCCACGGTCGATGGTGATGAAGTTGTCGCGGTGCATGACGCTATTGGTGATGACATGAGCGTGCAAGAGCCGTATGTCCTGCAGCTGGTCCGTCAGCTTGCGCTCTGCCTGTGTGCTGTCATGGGTGAGTTCGGCGATGCGGCGTCTCAAGACCTCATTGCTCTGTTCCAGGACGAGGTTGCGCTGCATCAGGTCTTCGTTGACCTGACCCAGCGAGATATAGCGCAGGGCTTCGTTTTCCCAAGCATAAAACTGGCCTACCACGGAATTGGCGGAGGTCATCCATACGCTGTTGTGATAACGATTGAACTGGAAGAGAAGCACGAAGCTTATCCCTTCCAGAACAACTAACAGAAACCAATGGTTGTACTTGGTGATAAAGTCCAGTAAAGCGCGCATCTAAGCCTACATGAGGAACGAGAAGTTGTGTATGTTCTTCAGTGCCACGCCCGTACCCTTGGCCACGCTGTGCAATGGGTCTTCGGCCACGTGGAAGGGGATATTGATTTTGTCGGTGAGGCGCTTGTCGAGACCGCGCAGAAGCGCACCGCCGCCGGTGAGGTAGATGCCGTTGTGTACGATATCGGCATACAGCTCGGGCGGTGTCTCCTCGAGGGCGTTGAGGACTGCGGCTTCTATCTTGGCGATGGTCTTCTCAAGGCAGTGCGCGATTTCCTGATAGCACACAGGTACGGCCATGGGGAGAGCTGTGATACGGTTTGGACCATGCACCACATAGTCCTCGGGGGCATTGTCGCCGAGGTCGGTGAGGGCGGCGCCGACGTTGATCTTGATACGCTCTGCCATGCGCTCTGAAACCTTCACGTTGTGCTGACGGCTCATGTACTCCTGAATGTCTGATGTGAGGTCGTCGCCGGCGATGCGCAGACTCTTGTCTGCCACGATACCGCCGAGCGAGATGACGGCAATCTCGGTGCTGCCGCCGCCGATGTCAACAATCATGTTGCCCTGAGGCGCTACCACGTCCAGACCAATACCGATGGCTGCTGCCATAGGCTCATAAATAAGATAGACCTCGCGGCCTCCAGCGTGTTCGGCAGAGTCGCGTACGGCACGCAGCTCTACTTCGGTGCTGCCCGAGGGAACACCGATGACCATTCGCAGAGCGGGTGTGAACAGACGACTGCCCATGTGCACCATCTTGATGAGACCGCGCATCATCTGCTCGCAGGCGTTGAAGTCGGCGATGACACCGTCGCGCAGCGGACGGATGGTGCGGATGTCGGGGTGCGTCTTTTCGTACATCTGCTTGGCTTTCTCGCCCACGGCAATCATCTTCTCCGTGTGGCGGTCAAGTGCTACCACAGACGGCTCATCAACCGCAATCTTACCATCGGCAAGGATGATGGTGTTGGCGGTGCCAAGGTCCATCGCTATTTCCTTTGTAAAAGAGAATAATCCCATTGTTAAATGAAAAGTGAAAGAATGGAATGTGAAAAATATAGATAACTTAACAAGTGATGCATGAAGAATGAAGAAGGAAGTTACAAGCAGTTTTCCATCAGAGGATAGAGTAACTTGTATTTTTCACTTTTCATTCTTTCATTTTTCACTTTCTAGTGAACCACCCGTGGATGGCGGTGTCGTAGTGGCTGCTGACACCGAAGGCTGCGGTGGCGAACTCGCGGCGCTGCTCGAGGGTCGTCTCGGCACCCTGAGCGTTCAGGATATCCAGCAGGGGCTTGTACTGCTCCTTGGAGGGAACGATGACGACGTCGTTGAAGTTCTTGGCACCTGCGCGGATGAGGCTGATGCCGCCGATGTCAATCTTCTCGATGATGTCGGCTTCGCTGGCACCGCTGGCCACGGTCTGCTCAAAGGGATAGAGGTCAACGATGACGAGGTCGATTTCGGGAATCTCGTATTCCGACATCTGCTGGCGGTCGCCTTCCAGGTCGCGGCGACCGAGGATGCCACCGAAGATTTTGGGGTGCAGCGTCTTCACGCGTCCGCCGAGGATGCTGGGATAGGTGGTCACTCCCTCTACTTTCTGGCAGGGGTAGCCAAGGCTCTCGATGAAAGCTTGTGTGCCGCCGGTGCTGAGGAACTTCACGCCCTCGGCATTCAGCTTCTTGAGGATGTCCTCCAGGCCGTCCTTATGGAAGACGGAGATGAGGGCGGTGGAAATCTTTTTGGTCATATTATTCTGGATTTTTGATTAGCGGATTGGGTTGATGGGCCCTTGAGGCGATGGGGATGGGAACCTGTAGGGTTGTTCGCTTATTTGAGCCTGGCCAGTGTCTCTTTGATGCGGCGCATGGCCTCCACGATATTCTCATCGCTGGTGGCATAGCTCATGCGGAAACATTCAGGGCTGCCGAAGGCATCGCCACCGACGGTGGCGACATGGCCTACTTCCAGCAGATACATGGCTAAGTCGGTGCTGTTGTTGATGACGCGGTCGCCATCGCGCTTGCCGAAGTAGCTGCTGCACTTGGGGAAGAGGTAGAAGGCGCCCTGAGGATTGTTGACTTCCAAACCGGGAATCTCCTTGGCGAGCTTCACGATGAGGTTCTTGCGGCGCTCAAAGGCCTGACGCATATCCTCTACACACTGCTGGGAACCTGTGTAGGCTGCCTCAGCTGCCTTCTGGCTCACGGAGCAGGGGCCGCTGGTGTACTGGCCTTGCAACTTGTTGCAACCCTTGACGACCCATTCGGGAGCAGCGATGAAACCGATGCGCCAGCCTGTCATCGCGTATGCCTTGGAGACACCGTTGATGATGACCACGCGGTCACGAATCTCGGCGAACTGAGCGATGCTCTCATGCTTGCCTACGTAGTTGATGTGCTCGTAGATTTCATCGGCCAGCACGATGATGTTCTCGTGACGGGCGATGACTTCAGCCAGACCTTTCAGCTCTTCTTTGCTATAGACGGAGCCGGTGGGGTTCGAGGGCGAGCAGAGGATGAGCGCGCGTGTCTTGGGTGTGATGGCTGCCTCTAACTGAGCAGGCGTAATCTTGAAGTCCTGCTCGATGGGGGCATCGATGAAGACGGGTGTGCCCTCGGCCAGCAGCACCATCTGCGGGTAGCTGACCCAATAGGGGGCAGGAATGATGACCTCGTCGCCAGCATTGACCAATGCCATGACGGCATTGCACACGCTCTGCTTGGCGCCGTTGGAGCAGAGTATCTGCGAGGGCGCATACTCGAGGTTGTTCTCGTTCTTGAGTTTCTCCACGATGGCTTGCTTCAACGAGGGATAGCCCGGCACGGGGGAGTAGCGCGAGTAGTTCTCCTCGACAGCCTTGATGGCTGCGGCCTTGATATGGTCGGGGGTATTGAAGTCGGGCTCGCCGACACTCATGTTGATGACATCCACGCCCTGTGCTTTCAGCTCGCTGCTACGTTGGCTCATGGCCAGCGTGGCGGAGGGGGCGAGGCGGTTCAAACGGTCTGATAAGGTGTTCATTGTATATCTTAAGTTATTTTGCGCGCAAAAGTAGTGAAAAAGTTTAAAGTTGAAGGTTTAAAGTTTAAAGTTTTTTATAAGGATGCAAGATTTTCCTATTTTCTATCAAGTAATCGTCATTCTTCATTCTTCACTTGTTAAGGTGAAGTGTATGTCCCATACGTTCCTGCTTGGTCTTCAGGTAGCGCTCATTATAGGGATTCGGTTGCACCTCGATGGGCACATTCTCGACGATTTCCAAGCCATAGGCCTCGAGTCCAACGCGTTTCACGGGGTTGTTCGTGAGTAGGCGAATCTTATGAACGCCCAGCTGTCGCAGGATTTGTGCGCCTACACCGTAGTCGCGTTCGTCGGGACGGAACCCTAGATGTACGTTGGCCTCCACGGTGTCATCGCCCTGCTCCTGCAGTTTGTAGGCTTTCATCTTGTTGAAGAGACCGATGCCACGACCCTCCTGGTTCATATACAGGACGATGCCTTTGCCGACTTGGTCTATCATCTGCATGGAACGGTGCAACTGCTCGCCGCAGTCGCAGCGCTGGCTGCCGAAGATGTCGCCCGTGGCACAGGAACTGTGAACGCGCACTAAAATGGGTTCGTCGGGCTCCCATGTGCCCTTGATGAGTGCCACGTGTTCGAGGCCGTTGGAAATCTGGCGGAAGGTGATGTCCTTGAAATGTCCGTATGCCGTGGGCAGATCCACTTCGGGCGCGGCTTCCACCATCTGTTCGCGCTGCAGGCGATAGGCGATAAGGTCTCGGATGGTGATGATCTTGATGCTGTGCTTTGCAGCCACCTCTTGCAGTTGTGGCATACGTGCCATAGTGCCATCGGGATTCAGAATCTCGATGAGGGCTGCAGCGGGTTGCAGCCCGCTCAGGCGTGCCAGGTCGATGGCAGCCTCTGTGTGACCTGCTCGGCGCAGCACACCACGGTCCTGAGCGTAGAGCGGGTTGATATGTCCGGGACGGCCGAAGTCAGCGGGCTTCGCCTCGGGGTTGGCCAGATGGCGGATGGTGGCAGCACGGTCGGCCGCGCTGACGCCGGTGGTGCAGCCTTCCAGCTTATCCACGGTGATGGTGAAGGGCGTTCCTAGCATCGAGGTGTTGTCCTGTACCTGATGTGGCAGTTCCAGCTGCTCGGCCCTGCTGATGGTGATGGGGGCACAGAGCACACCACGGCCTTCGCGCAGCATGAAATTCACCTTCTCGGGTGTAATCATCTCTGCGGCGGTGATGAAGTCGCCTTCGTTCTCGCGGTCTTCGTCATCTACCACAATGACAAACTTGCCTTCCTTAAAGTCCTGCAAGGCGGACTCGATGGATGAGAGGGTGGTCTCTCCCCCAGTCCCTGTCCCGTGAGGAATGGCTGAGCTATTGGATAATTCTTGCTTCATATCTTTTCTTGTTGCTTTTGTATCTTGTTTTTTGAGCCCTCATCGCCCCTTTCCTACGCTGTGGCGGGGCTGGGCGAGGAGGCTTCCAATCTCTTGATGATATAGTTGCATTGTTTTTTCAACTGCTCCATATCGCGCCACAGGCGCAGACGGTAGCGCCAAATGCGGAACCACATGATGAAACCAATGGGCAGCAATACGCCCACGACCATGTTCAGTCGCGGCTGGCGGAAGGGACGTGTATGGGCATCAGGCACGAGGATGGGGACCTCGTTCAGCGAGGAGATGATGCGGCTGTCGCGGCTGTTGGCCAGTTCCTCCACAATCGTTTCCAAACGTTCACTGATGCTGATGACCTGGGTGTCAGGCTCATAGCGGAAGAAGACACGAAGGTAGTTGGGCATCTGCCACAGACGGCGGCTCTGCTCGTAGTTGTTGCAGTCGGCTACGATCTGTTGCAAAGCGGGGATGACGCGCTCGGGATTCACTTCGTTCATGATGATCTCCTTGCGGTTGATGACGCGTCTGATGCGCAGGCCAAACAGTCTGCGGAAGAAGCGCTGGTAGCCCTCGGCGTTGAAGACGGCAGAGTCCTGATTGGCTTTGTAGGTCAGCCACACACCAATGGGCGTCAGCACCATCGTGCTGAGCCAGCTGCCGAAGGTGACATCCCATTCGCCGCTCTTCGAGAGCTTCTCGCCCGAGACATTCACCATGTAGTAGAAGATGAAGATGATGACCGACACCACCACGGGGACACCCAGTCCTCCCTTGCGGATGATGGCACCGAGGGGCGCTCCGATGAAAAAGAAGATGAGGCAGGCCAGCGAGAGTGTGAACTTCTTGTTGCGTTCCAGATAGTGTATGCGCAACGAGCGGTTGACATAGAAGCTCATCTCCTTGAGCATCTCTGTCTGCACAATGCCACTGTGGCCGCGCTCCGAGGCAAGGCGCAGCACACGGGCGCGGTCGCCGTCGGGTAGGGCGGTGTAGAGCGTGTCGTAGTTCACGGGCGTGGTTTCAACAGCCTCCCTCATGCGAGCTGAATCGCGGTTCCCTTCCAAACGTGTGTTCTCGAGGAAGGTGTAGCGGTACTGTTCGTACTGTGCGTGACCCGTTGAGTCCAGATAATTCTGAATGGAGTCGATACCTCGGGTGAGGGCGAAGATGTCTTTCGTGCCGGCATTGTCGTTGAAGAGGTTCGCGTCCATGACGCTGAAGTTGTTGTCGAAGGGAATCAAATCCACCTCTTTCTTGAACGTCTCGCGCATATAAGGCACCGTGGAGCGGTCCATGGCACTGCCCGTGTTCTGCATATTGCGGAAGCGCTGCCCGTCGTAGAGCGTCAGCTGCAGGTGCATCTGGTCGGCTGTCGAACGGATGTGGCCGGAGTCGGCCAGCACAACTTGTGTGTCATCGAAGCTGGTGCCCTGCGTGTAAATCATGATACCATAGAGCATTCCTGTCTCCAAATCCTTGTGCTCGACGAATAGATTGTAGCCTGGTATCTCGTTATAGAAGATGCCTTCGGGGATTTCCAGCTCGGGCGATTTCTGCTTCATGGAGTAGAGCAGGGCGGCCAGCTGACGGCTGGACTCTGGCGTGACAACATTCTGGAAGTAGAACGAACCGAGGGCAAGCCCAGTTACAAAGATGGCCACGGGACGCAAGATTCGCAGTAGCGGTATGCCTGCAGCCTTCATGGACAAGAGCTCCAGACGTTCGCCCATATTGCCAAAGGTGATGAGCGATGCCAGCAGGATGGCCAACGGCAGCGACAGTGGCACCAGATCCATGGCAGCGTGGAAGAAGAACTGCGCCAGCACGCTGAAAGAGAGTCCCTTGCCAATGAGGTCATCGACATACTTCCAGATAAACTGCATCAGGAAGATGAAGAGGCAGATGAAGAATGTGCCCATAAACAGCAGGCAGAATTGCTTCAGGATGAATATGTCGATTTTCTTAATGATTCGCATACGCGCGTAATAAGCGGCGCAAAGGTAGTGCTTTTTCCCCATATTGCCCCCTTTTCTGCCAAAAAACTTGCGAAGAGGCCGAAAATAGTGATGTAACACGAAGGCAGGGCTGCGGATGCGGCCCTGCCTTCTATGGTGTTGTATGGATTTTTATGCGTTCAGCTTCTCCTCCAGCTTCTCCAACATGTCGCGCGTCATGGAGGCAAGACCGAAGTTGGCGTGCCAGCCCCATTCCTCGCGGGCGGCGCTGTCGTCGAGGCTGTCAGGCCAGCTCTCGGCGATGGACTGCTTCAGGGGGTCCACCTGGTACTCCATCTTGAAGTCGGGCTTGCGGCGGCGGATCTCCGCATAGATCTTCTCGGGCGGGAAGCTCATGGCGGTGACGTTGAAGCCGTTGCGGTGGATGAGTTTGTCGGGGTTGGCCTCCATGAGCTCGGTGCAGGCGCGCAGGGCATCAGGCATATACATCATATCCATGCGGGTGCCTTTGGCGATGGGGCAGATGAACTTCTCGCCGCGCACGGCGGAGTAGAAGATATCGACGGCGTAGTCGGTGGTGCCGCCGCCCGGAGGGGTGACATAACTGATGAGGCCGGGGAAGCGCACGCTGCGCGTATCGACGCCGTACTTGGTGAAGTAGTAGTCGGAGAGCAGTTCGGTGCAGACCTTCGAGACACCGTAGATGGTCTTGGGGCGCTGGATGGTGTCTTGCGGCGTGAGCTCGTGGGGCGTGTTGGGCCCGAAGCTGCCGATGCTGGAAGGCGTGAAGACGGCGCACTTATTCTCGCGCGCTACTTCGAGTACGTTCCACAGACCGTCGATGCCGATCTTCCAAGCCAGTCGCGGCTTCTGCTCGGCCACGACGCTGAGGAGGGCTGCGAGGTTGTAAATGGTGTCTATGTTATGTTGCTTGACGATGTCGGTTAGCTGTTCGCCGTTGGTGACATCGGCGATGGCGGCCGGTCCGCTTTCAGCGAGTGCGCCCTTAGGTTCTGCACCAGGAATGTAACCTGCCACGACATTCGATCCGCCATAACGATTGCGGAGCTCTGTAGTAAGCTCAGAGCCAATCTGGCCAGTTGAGCCAATCACAAGGATTTTTTTCATCTATGTTTAATGATTAGGGATACGTTAGTTTGTAGATTTGCGCCACAAAGGTATGCAAAAAATAGGATATGCAAAAAATAATTATGCGAAAAATACATAATATAAATAATAATGTATATCTTTGTGGCCAAAAAGTAAGATTTAACTTCCTATTATGAGACATTTTCTTTTTTTCGTGTCCCTCATCTGGTGCTGCGCCTGCATGGCAGCCGGAGAGCGAGTTTCATTTGATGCAGGCTGGCGTTTCATGCTTGCTGATATGCAGGATGCTGCACAGTCGGATTATGTTGACAAGGATTGGTCGGCAGTGGAGCTGCCTCACGACTGGAGCATCGCAGCTAAGCCGCAGGCCGATGCCCCCGCAGGCAACGAAGGCGGATGGTACCCTACAGGCATTGGCTGGTACCGCAAGAGTTTTGTACTTCAGCGCGTAGCAGCGCACACAGAGCTTTATTTCGAAGGCGTTTATGAGAACGCGGACATCTATGTCAACGGTCAGAAGGCTGGTCACCATGACTACGGCTATACCTCTTTCTCGGTGGACGTGACACCTTATCTCGTAAAAGGCCGCAACGTGGTGGCTGTGCGCGTGGATAACTCCCGCCAAAAGAACTGTCGTTGGTATTCGGGTTCCGGCATCTATCGCCACGTTTGGTTGGAAGAGAGCGGCGACATACATTTCGCTCCGCATCAAGGTGCGGGTATCCAAGTGACGACATTGGGTGTTGCCGACGGTCAGGCGCAGCTGCGCATCAATGCTACGATGGTGAACGAGAAGGGTGGCTTCCGCGACGGTATGGTCTTGACGGCTCGAGTGGGAGACCAGTCAGAGAAGGTGTATATCAAGTTCTTGGAGCAGCAGCCACGGATGACGCCAGTGGCTTTCCTGAAAATTCCCCAGCCACGTCTGTGGACACCTGAGAAGCCAGAGATGTACACGGCGCACCTGACGCTGGCACAGGAGGATGGCACGATCTTGGATGAGACCAACGTGTCCTTTGGCATTCGCACCATAGAATACGACGCTAAGCAGGGCTTCCGTCTCAACGGCCAGCCTATTGTCTTCAATGGCGCTTGCCTGCATCATGACAATGGCTTGCTTGGGGCTGCAACCTTCGATGCTGCTGAGGTCCGCAAGGTGAGGCTGATGAAGGAGGCCGGCTTTAATCTGCTGCGCACATCCCATAACCCGCCGTCGCCAGCTTTCCTGGCGGCCTGCGACACCTTGGGGATGCTGGTCATCGACGAGGCTTTCGACGGATGGCGCACGCAGAAAAATCCGCATGACTTCCACCTCTTCTTCGACGAACAGGCCGAACAGGAGATGCAGAGCATGGTGCGGCGCGACGCCAGCCATCCCAGCATCATCGCGTGGAGCATCGGCAACGAAGTCATCGAGCGCAAGGACATCCGCGTGGTGCAAACGGCGAAGATGCTGAAGCGTGCAGCAAACCGCATCGACAGCTCGCGACCCGTCACCGAAGCGCTCTGCGCCTGGGATGCAGACTGGGAAATCTACGACCCTCATGCGGAAGTGCTGGACATCGCTGGCTATAACTATATGTTGCATAAACATAAGAGCGACCATGAGCGTGTGCCGGAGCGCGTCATTTGGCAAACAGAGTCTTATCCTGCAGATGCCTTCAAGAACTGGCAGACTGTGCGTGATAACCGATATGTCATCGGCGACATCGTATGGACAGGTCTTGACTACCTCGGCGAGAGCGGCATCGGCGGCTGGCGCTATGCCTCATGGCCACAAGGTGAATCCTGGCAACGCAGCCAGTGGCCGTGGCACGGTGCCTACTGCGGCGACGTGGATATTACGGGCTACCGCAAGCCTATCAGTTACTATAGGTCGTTGCTGTGGAATGGCAACGTAGGCATGATTGATGGGAAGACCTCTGGATTGTACATGGCTGTGCGCGAACCCGACGGTTATGTGGAACCGATACGCACTACGATGTGGAGCACTTGGCCGACATGGGAGTCATGGAGCTGGCCGGGATGGGAAGGCAAGGACATACAGGTGGAGGTGTATAGCCGCCATCCGCGTGTGCGCCTTACGTTGAACGGCACGGCAGTAGAGGAGAAGGCCTGTGACGAGAGCACAGCTTTCATGGCGACATTCACTTTGCCCTACGCCGCAGGCACCCTCGTGGCGGAAGCCTTGGACAGCCGTGGCGAGGTGGTTGAGAGCCGAACGCTGCACACTGCAGGCGCTCCCGCAGCCCTGCGTCTGACAGCCGATCGCACGCAGATGTGTGCCGATGGTCAGGATTTGGTATATGTCACCGTAGAGGTGGTGGATGGCAGTGGCAACGTGTGCCCGCAGGCTGTAACCCCTCTGACTGCAAAGCTCACGGGGCCCGCCTCGTTGGCTGCCTTCGGCAATGCTGACCTCCGGGAGACTGACGGCGTGCAGGACAACAGTCATCCGGCGTGGCACGGAAGGGCGCAGCTGGTGGTGCGTGCAGCACATAAGAGTGGCAAGATTCGTGCCACCGTAACGGCTACAGGTCTGCGCAGCGGCAACATCACCCTCAACAGCCGTACACAATGACCGCAGAAGTTAAACATTTCTTAATGTGGCATAAAAAGTGACGACAATAGTGAACTTCCGATGAAAGTTTTCATTACCTTTGTCACGCCAATCTTTAAACTTTAAACCTTAAACTTTAAACTTTAAACTAAAAATAACATGTACGGAAAAATGCAACAACATCTTCAGCAAACACTGAAGGAGATTCGCGAGGCAGGTCTCTACAAGGAAGAGCGCCTCATTGAGAGCCCGCAGGCTGCCGCCATCCAGGTGGCCGGCAAGGAAGTCCTGAATTTCTGCGCCAACAACTATCTGGGCCTGAGCAATCATCCCCGCCTCATCGAGGGCGCCAAGAAGATGATGGACCGCCGCGGCTACGGTATGTCCAGCGTGCGCTTCATCTGCGGCACACAGGATGTGCACAAGGAACTGGAGGCTGCCATCAGCAAGTTCTTCAAGACCGAGGATACCATCCTCTACGCTGCCTGCTTCGATGCTAATGGCGGCGTCTTCGAGCCCCTGCTCACCGAGGAGGATGCCATCATCAGCGATGCCCTGAACCACGCCAGCATCATCGACGGCGTGCGCCTCTGCAAGGCTAAGCGCTACCGCTATGCCAACGCCGACATGGAGGACCTGGAGCGCCAGCTGCAGGCTGCTCAGGAGCAGCGCTTCCGCATCGTCGTCACCGACGGCGTGTTCTCCATGGACGGCAATGTAGCCCCGATGGATAAGATCTGCGATTTGGCTGAGAAGTACGATGCGCTTGTCATGGTCGATGAGAGCCATAGCGCAGGCGTCGTTGGGCCCACAGGCCGTGGCGTCAGCGAGTTCTTCAAGACCTACGGCCGCGTGGACATCTACACGGGTACATTAGGAAAAGCCTTTGGCGGTGCCATGGGCGGCTTCACCACTGGCCGCAAGGAGATCATCGACCTGCTGCGCCAGCGCTCGCGCCCGTACCTATTTAGTAATAGCCTCGCTCCTGGCATCGTGGGCGCTGCCCTGGAGGTCTTCAAGATGTTGGACGAGAGCAACGAGCTGCACGACCGCCTCGTGGAGAACGTCAACTACTTCCGCGACAAGATGATGGCCAGCGGCTTCGACATCAAGCCTACGCAGAGCGCCATCTGCGCCGTGATGCTCTATGATGCTCCCCTCAGCCAGCGCTTCGCTGCCCGCCTGCAGGACGAAGGCATCTATGTCACGGGCTTCTACTATCCTGTGGTGCCGAAGGGACAGGCCCGCATCCGCGTGCAGATCTCCGCAGGCCACGACCGTGCTCAGCTCGACAAGTGCATCAATGCCTTCATCAAGGTGGGCAAGGAGCTGGGTGTGCTGAAAGGGTAGGCCCCCGGACCCCCTGAAGGGGAGCGTAATGCCCCTGAGCCCCCTGAAGGGGAGCGTAGGGAGTGTAGAATGAAGAATGAAAAATGATAGTCAGGTTTCGGCCTGACTATCATACTGATTCACGATATCGCGAATGCGCGCGAGTGTCTCCTCAGCGAGATGCTCGCGCGTTGGCTTCTCGCCCTTGGGTGTCTTCTTCGCTGCCAGCAGCTCTGCCTCGTTCTGATGGACATAGCTGAGTTCGGCGCCGAACAGACAGATATACCATGAGAACTGAATGAATAGCATAAACAGAGGGATGGCAGCGAAGGAACCATAGACGGCATTGTAGGTGGAGAGCCACATCTGGGAGTTGAAGTAGAACCACTGCAGCCCTTGGAAGGCGGCACCAGCCACCAAGCCCGGAACGATGGTGGAGCGCCAGCGTACCTCGGTGTTGGGCATCAGCTTGTATAGCAGGATGAAGGCCACCACGGCCAGAGCGTAGGGCGACAGCTGCAACAGGAATTCGATGCCGCCACTCACCAGCACGAAGTCGGGGAAGAAGCGGGTGATACCTGTGAGAAACAGCTGCAGACCGGATGTGATGAGCACCACGATGGGCAGCAGGAAGAAGGCACTGATGTAGTAGATGGCGCTGCGGTAGATGGCACGTGAGCGTTTCACCCGCCAGATGCTGTTGAAGGCTATTTCTACGTTGGAAACCAAGCTGTAAAGGGTATAGAACAGCATCAACAGACCTACACCGATGAACACCCCGCCGCGGGCACGCTCCAGATAGGAGTTCACGAAGCTCATGATGGTCTCTGTCATCTCTGGCGTGAAGCGGACGTTCTCCTTCAGCTTCTCTTCAATCAGAGCGCTGAAGCCGAAGCCGCGTGCGATGGCAAAGATGATGGCCAGAATGGGTACGGCACCCAGAATGCAAGAGTAGGTGAGGGTGGCGGCGTGCCCCGACAGGTTGCGCTGCAGGAACTGGTCGCCGGCCAGCACAAGGCGCTGCAGAGCGCGCATAATAAATTGTCTCACAGACTGGAAGTATGCACTGAATTGTTTCATGACGGAAGCATTGCATTCATTTCGGCTGCAAAGGTACGGATAATAATGAAAAGAGACGCAGGGAAAAGGGAAAATTTTATCCTCTTTGCTCTTACTGCGTAAAGACCTTGCTCTTTTTCGTTTTCTCACAAGTGAGAAAAGCCATCACACCATGCTCTTTCTTGCTTCACACCATGCTCTTTCTTGCTTCACACCATGCTCATCAGTGGCTCACGTATAGTTGCATCAGCTGCGACCGGCAAGTTTAAGGCGCGTTTTGACTATTTCAGAGTCATCTTTTAGCTCTTCCTGCGCCTGTAGAGGAGGCTGCCGATGGCAAGGAGGATGATGAGGACGGAGAGGATGCAGGCCCAGAGGTTGGTCTTGCGTGAGGTGGCGGTGATGGTGTAGTTGGAACGATTATTCTGTCATGATGGAATGATGGTAGGAACATTTTTATGGCGTAGATCTAATAATAAAATGCGAGTTGACCGCGTTATATAATCAGGAAACAATAAATCGTGCAGCAGTATGAAAACGCCTCAAGTTCTTTGCCTCCTTTCTGTTATGACCTTTGCCAGTTCTTGTAGCGATGCAGACGACAGCGAAAAGGAAGAACCTTCTGTAGTTGAACAATCTTACCAGCTGACAGCCATATTGACGGACAAGCAAAGTCTTCATTTTACTTATAACGAACAAGGGCAAGTCTCTCATAGTGAAGAGAAGGACACATTGTCGGAGAACACCCGGTACAATGTGGAACGGGATTATTCCTATGTGCTGACGGATGGGTTTATTTTCTCTCGGAGTGTATATCATCGTGAGGGGGAATGGGGAACGAATAACAGAGAACTGGATTATAGAGACACCTTGTTCTTGAACAAGCAACAAAGGGTAGATAGCATCCATCGTCATTTGATAGCAGATGGCCATATTCAACAGTGGTTTGTTCTTTGGTATAAGTATGATGACGATGGACAACTGACAGAGCTAAGCATGAAATCAAGTCAGGGAACGGGGAGGTGGAGCCAATGGCAAAGGCGGGGAACACTGGTGTGGCAAGATGGATGTGTTATGAAGTACGCACAACCAGGTGGTCAGCCAGACATTACCTACACTTATACAAACTTGCCGAACGACTTGTACATTGATGCACGCAGCAATCTTGTGTGGAACGATTGGATTCCTCTCCTGCAATGGTTTGGTATGCGACCGCTGTACTTGCAGAAAACTCGAGAAGAGAATGGTGCACTCAGACAATTCAGTTATCAATATAATGATGACCGCATTGTTTCAGAGACAATAGAGTCCATCATTGGGAACAGAATGGAAACAGGCGTGCTAAATCTTGTTTGGGAATAAGGAAAAACGACAAGGGGAGCGTGAACACGCGCCCTTGTCGTTGCTTCTGTGCGGTTAGTTGACCTCGATGAGGACTTCAGAGTCATCTTTTAGCTCTTCTCCGCCTGTAGAGGAGGCTGCCGATGGCAAGGAGGATGATGAGGACGGAGAGGATGCAGGCCCAGAGGTTGGTCTTGCGTGAGGTGGCGGTGATGGTGTAGCGTGAAGGGATAGAAGATGGTGCCGTCGGGTTGTAGCGTGCCGTTCCCGGAATCAACGACGGTGCCAGGCATCGTGAGGGTGTAGGGCACGTTGAACCAGAGGATGTTCAGGCTGTTCATGAACTCCTTGTTCAAGGCCTTGCCGCAGGACGTTTCATCATTGAAGAAGGGGGCGTAGGCGTCTGAGTGGAAGAAGTTGCGAAGGGCTTCCTCGATGTTCACTCCCAGAATCTCATCACCTTGCGACAGAAGGTAGTTCGCCAGCGAGTCGTGCAGCTCAATGAATTGTTCGCAGCTGACGGGTGGATTGGCGATGGAATCGTAGTGAGCGACGATGAAGTCAAAGCCCGTCTTGAAGAGGTTGTCGTTGAGCCACTTGGTGATTTTAGGCTCCATCTCACTGAGCTTCTGTGATGCCTCGGCACCGCTCAGTCCCTCCACCAGATTGGGCCGACCTGTAAACCAATAGCTGATCTCTGCCTTGTCGGCGTAGTCGGTGGCGGGTAGCTTGAACGTATCGCCTACGCAGTAGAAGGTCTCCGTGAAGGTGTATTCGGTGTAGAACCAGCGGAACCGCTTCTCCAACTTAGCATTAGACCTCAGGTGTACGCCATTTAGCTGTAGGGGTGTCTTTTCGCACATCTCTTCCACGGTCTCAAAAGGACACCAGAAAGTGGTGGAAACGGTGTCGCCTTCTCCAATCTTTGTCTCTGAACTACAGAAAGCATCTATGTTAAGGCATTCCGGCA
Source organism: uncultured Bacteroidales bacterium (assembly GCA_902779845.1). GTDB lineage: Bacteria > Bacteroidota > Bacteroidia > Bacteroidales > Bacteroidaceae > Physcousia. Next base: position 27,933 of record CACZCZ010000003.1, read on the forward strand.
TGGGCTGCGACCAGCCAATGCTGTTCCCTCCCCACAGGGAGTCGCGCATCTCCTTGGACATCACATTGCTGTATGTAATCTCGCGGAAATGATGGTTCAGGAAGTTACTGTGACTTTTCCCTTCTATGACGGTGTGCATCATGACTCTTGACTGGTAACAGGATGTGAGTAGCAAGGCTGCACAAAGGAGAACGACATGGTAAATGAATCTACTTGTTTTCATAAAGCTTAGATCTTATTTGAGTATAACGAATTGTTTTCTTGCAGTCTTGGCAAAGACGATGCTTGTAAACTTCTCTTAGCGTGGAGGCGCCACTTCCAGCGCCCTTTGTGGTGGGAAGGGACTCCTGCGCCACGGGGGTGACGGTGTTGAACTGCAGATAGATGAAGAAGCCGATGATCCACATTGCGGCAAGGGAGAGTGTCGTGCGGAGGATAAGGAGAGCGTTTCCCTTCAACCTTTCTGCGGGGGAGGGAGTGGCAACCTCTGAGTCCAGAGAGTTCAAACGCTCCATAATCCTGTCTGTCAGTTCTGCGGGATGCTCCAGCGCTGGCTGCTTTGCGGACTGCAGTCTTTCGAGTATATCGTCGATGTTATTCATAACCTAAGCATTTTAAACGTTGGCGTATAGTTTGGCGAGCCACGTGGAGATTGCTCTTTACCTGGGTCGCCGTGAAACCTGTCGCTTCCTCCACTTCTTGCGATGAGAGGCCTTCCAGCTGGCTGAGCGTGAACACAAGTCGTTGCTTCGGGCTGAGCTCCTCTGCCAAGAGGCGCACGATGGCCACCCATTCGCGGTTTTCTAATTCGAGCTGTCCGTCGGCAGAGGCGTAGCGGCGCAGCACCACCTCGTCCTTGGGCATAGCGATGATGCGGGAGTGGCTCTTCAGTCGGTCAAGACAGAGGCGGGAGGCAATGGCATAGAGCCAAGTGGTGAAACGATGACGGGCCTCGTATTTACCGATGTTCAGCCACACACGTAGGAAGGTTTCCTGTACGATGTCCTTTGCCTCCTCCTCGTCGGCCAGTATCTTCAGTGCGACAGAGAACACCATCCCCTGACATGTCTCAACCAACGACCGGAATGCGTCCTTGTCGCCCGCCTGACATCTGGTGATGAGTGCTTCGTCTATTTGTGTCATTGTTTTGGAGTGCTTTTACTGGTGATACGACCAAAAGGTACAAAAGTCAAAAAGGACAATACACTTTTCGACTTGCAGCTGAGTATAAGAAACCGATGTCGGGGAAAAAATTCCCTGTCATCGGAAGGGGGGGATGTGCGGTTAGTTGACCTCGATGAGGACTTCGGAGAGGGTGGGATGGATGTGTACCGTCTCACGGAGTTGTCGCAGGGTGGCGCCACGGTGTTGATGTGCGGCTTCGGGTCTGCGTAGAGAGCCTGTACGTCCTTCGGAGCACACGCCTTGAGTTGCCAGATCATCCTGAGCACCTCTTCTTCTTTTGTTGTGAGCTTTTGCATCGTCGATATAGTTTTTGACGCTGCAAAGGAAGACACTTTATGTGAAATGACCAAACAATAGCCACTTCCTTTAACGTTCTTTTTACGTTGAATATGTTATTTTGTATTGTCTTTAGCCTTCATGTACACCAACGCTAAGAACATGTCGCTTTTTGAAGAAATAAATGTGTTTTTTCCGTTTTTTTGATTGCGAATACAAATAATGTTCTTCAGGGATGAAGCGGCACAAGTGGATTAAGCCCCACACAAGTGCCCAGTGCTGACATTGCTTCTATGACGCCTCTAAACGAGTTCGCATCTGCAGAATGTCCTGGACATTGCTGACGATACTGATGAGGCCAAAGGACATCAGCAGCGAGAGACCGGCAGTGGCAATAAGGCGGGAGTTCTCGGACAGCCACAACAGGAAACCCGTCTGTACTTGGAAGCTGACGAGGGGCACTTGAATGGGCGTAGATAGGACAAAGGCGATAGCGACGCCACCGCTGATGATGCCCACTACGAAGGCTGCCACCATCATCATCTTGTAGCGGCGGATGGTCCGTTCCTGATACTGTTTGAGGTATTCTACGGCATCCAATCGCTTGGTGAGTGAGGCCATGAAACGGTCGCTGTCCGTGAAATGCGGAGTCTGAGCGAGGAAGAGTTCCTCGAGGGCTTTATCTTTTGTCATAGTCATAGTCAATTATCAATTTTTCAACCCTTAATCTTTAATCCTTAATCTTTAATCTTTCCTTGAGCTTATCGCGGCCTCGTGAGAGTTGCTTCTTGACGGCATCCTCTGAGGTATCGGTAATTGCGGCTATCTCCTTGATATTGTAGCCGCTCAGGTAGAACAGCGTGATGGCCGAGCGCTCTTTAGGCGGCAAGGTGCTCAGCGCCAAGTAGAGGTCTTGATGCTGAAACGAGGAGTCAGCAGAGGAACTGCTGACCACTGTTCTCGCCTCATCGATGCTCTCCATCGTCCGTAGGCTCGCCCGATGATTAAGGAATGTGTTGTGGGCAATCTTGAAGAGCCACGAACGGAAGCGCCCTTTGTCCTGATAGCCAGCCGACGAGAGATAAGCCTTCACCAGCGCGTCCTGCGCCAAATCGTCAGCATCGCGTTGGTTGCCGCAGCAGAGGGCGAGCAAGAAGCCTCTGAGTGCCTCCTGCTCACGCTCCACATGTGCTATGAAAACTTCGCGGGTCACAGGTTATGCCTGCTCTAACAGTTTTGCTTGCTCTGCCTCTATCTCCTTGGCCAACAACTTCTTTCCTACAAAGTAATTGACAAGGAAGGCGATGCCGATAGCCAATAGCGGGAAGCCTATTAAACTGCACATTATAAGCATTTCAGTAGGTGCTCCGCCTACTATACCTGCAGAGGCACAGAATGCTAAAATACTAAGCCCTAAGAAACCCATGACACATCCCCACAGCAGTTTCGTGAGCAGCTTTTCCTTCAGCAGTTTCTTCTGGGGAGCCATTTTCTTGAGTAAATCCTCAATGTCTGTCTCAGCATTTTTCTCAATGGCTGCCAGCACAATCTGTGTGCGTTGGCTTGTCTCGTTGATTTTCTTGCGATTATCCAACCATACGATTAAGATGGGAAGCCCAATACCACAAATGATAGCAATGATCTTAACAATCGACTCCATTAAAACAACGTCATTCATAGTTTTGTTTATTTATTGGTTTATACTTTTGTTTTCTTGACCTGGTCACTAATATAACAAGTCAGAAAGACAAAAGGTGACATCCCTCTTGTATTTTTCTTTCTCACAAAGCGGTTGTCCCTGTCTCATTCGTCAATCCTCCTTTCTGAAGGTACGGGCCTTAATTCCTTAGTTCCCTGCAAGCAGGTCGTAGCGAATATCATCGCAGAGCATGGAACAGCCAGGGGAGGGGACTGGTTCGGCTTGGGCGGTCTGTAGCTGCTGAGATGGAGTGGGAACTCGTACAATGCGGGCCTCGTAGATGGTATCGTGAACGACTTCGTGGATGACTTCGCGGATGATGGCGGACTCTCCCCCCGAAGACTCTCCCCCCGCCCTCCCTATCAGGGAGGGAGCAGAATGATTTTGACTATGTGAAAGGTGACTGTATTCTAAGGTAATTGCCCCCTCCCTCACAGGGAGGGTTGGGGTGGGTCCGCTGGGTAAGCCTTTCCCCACAAGGAATCCCACCACTAAGGCGGCAGCTGTGGCTGCCCACCACAGTGGAGTGGGTGTGCGGCGTCCTTTCAAGGGGCTTGGTGCCACGTAGAGTTGCTCGTTCTGCTCGTCGCGAAGGTCGCGGGCGGCGGAGATGATATCAGAATCTTGAAGCTGCATAAGTCGAAAATATTAATGGTTAATTCGTGGATCTAATTGATGGTGATTTGTGTGAAAAGGTTCTTTCACATGAATGACCATGAATGGGGTACATATAATTATTCATGAATACATTAAGTTCGGTACTGCTTTAACTGCTGCCGAATGAGTTGCATGGTCTTATGCAGTCGGCTTTTGACGGTGCCCATGGGTATTTCGAGGATGGAGGCGATTTGCGGAACGGTGAGTTCTTCCTCGTAGTGGAGAGAGAAGAGCAGGCGCAGGGGTGGCGGCAGATTGTCGAGGACTGCGACAAGGGCGCGCTTTAACGTCTCGCGGTCCATCTCTATTTCGATGTTCTCCGTAGCGAGGGGTTCTGCATCGAGAGTGGCGAGATAATCTGTCTCATAGGCATTGCGGCGATAGCGGTTGCGGCAGAGGTTGTAGGCAATGGTGAAGAGCCATGTGGCGAAGTCACGCCCTTCGACATAGCGGTCGCGTGCCTCAAAGAGCCGGAGGAAGGCATCGTGCGTGGCATCTGCTGCTGCATCTTCATCGCCGCCCAGCTGACGAAAGAAGAATCCTTGCAGCCGACGGGCATAGCGGCGGTACAACTCCTCAAAAGCCGCATCACTACCAGCGCCGACGCGCAGCATCAGCTGCTCGTCAGACTGCTGGCGGAGTGGATGGAAGCTTATCATTAGTGAAAAATGAAAGAATGAAAAGTGAAAAATGTGATTTACTTTTGATGAACGGAGGGTTGGCTCCAGTTAATTCTATTTTTCACTCCTTCACTCTTCACTTCTATCGGTTCCGTCTTCAAAATAACATGGGTGTGTATCGGTTCTCCTGTCAGATACTTGAGCCCTTCTTCAGGAGCTGATCCATAAAGTCCCGTGAAAGCTTCGTTGGGTCGGACGTTACCTTCCTCCACCTCATAGTGCGTGCCTCGCTCATCTTCCACTTTGTGAATGTTGAAAACGCTCGAACCGATCACGAAGCCGTACTTGTCGGCTTCCATCTGAGCTAATATATCGTGAAACAAATGGTTCAGCCAACAGAAGCGTTCAGGGTTGTTCTTCTTATAATAAGGTAAGAGATCTTGCAACAAGATAAGATAGTGGAACGAAAGATTTCTATCATGAAGACAATCCTTCTCATTTGGATGAAATGTGAATCGCAAATATTCCATCATGTAACGTTCTTCCACATTACGACGCTTCACGGCCAGGTTGTCGTAAGGCTTGGCCGAGTAGCGGATGGTCAACCCCTCGTTGTACAAATGTTCCTTCAAGTCGTCAGGCACACCTTCACCATATAGAAGCATGGAAATACTACTGGATGACAGATAAACAGGGCGCTTGGCATTGTCGAGAATGTAACGAAGCACACGCTCCAGTCCTTTAGAATCCGATATACTGTAACGCAAGCTGTCAGCTGTTTGGGCAGAAAATCCCATTCGCTGGATACAGGCATGGAAGAAAGGAGTGTCACTGATGGCAGCCGCTTCGCTATAGAGAATCTTGTCACGATGCACGCCCTTCACCAGTTGCAGGATGAGTTTTCCTGTGATGTTGCCATTATGCTGTCCAAGATAGATGGCCCCCTCATCCATGCCTTGAAGTTCGTTGTAGTGGTATTGTAGATCTTCAGCAGGATATCGTCCACTATTGAAATATTGTGTCAGCAGGCGGGTGAGCCTTACGGTGTCCATTTGATTCATCAGGTACCACGACCAAACCTCGTAGTCTGCACGTTCTGCAGTGTCGGGTAGCAGTTCGATGGCACGGCTGGCGTATTTGTGAGAGATGCTGTCAGGTATGTCGTCAGGGTCATCATATTTCTGCCATTCATAGTCATAGTCGTGGGCACAATAGTTGAATGTATAGCTATCGGGAATGGCCTGCTCCATCCGTCTCATCAAGTCAAACTTGCGGCGCATCTCTTGCTGGGCTTCGAAAAACTCATCGCCAGTCTTGAAGTGTTTGGGGCTTACCAAATACTGATACTCATAATGAATGTAAACTTCATATAGATTGCGCCACGCCACTTCGTCTTTCGGATGTATTTGGACAAATTCGTTCCAATAGTTATACATACTATCTAACTGCAGGCTGTCAGCCCTATACAGAGTTATGCTCCGATTGATGCGTTCTGTCTGTTGTGCGCCTGCACCTATGAATGTGGTTGCAGCGAGTATGAGGGTTAATAGCGTTCGTTTCATTGTTTTCTGTTTCGTTTTAGTGTTACTGTTTATGGAAAGCAGTGTGACGTCGTTTGCCTTTCTACTACAGCATACACACGAGACGGGAATCGTTCACGGAAATCACCACAAAAGTACAATCTTTCCAGAGAAAATGCAGACCTTTCCACAATTTCCTTCATTCAGAGATGCGTTTTTTCCCTTTTTTCATCCTCTTCCCCCTTTTTTCCTCATTTTATGATTATGATTTAGAGAAATGTTGTACTTTTGCAGGCAGAAAAAGGAAAACAATATGAGTACTGTCGCATTAAATGGCCTGTTTGAATACATCACGAATTCTCTTTCAGAGGAAGAGTTGAAGTGGTTGGTTGCAGAACTAAATACAGTTACCTCCAAGTCCCACAGGAAGTTGGAGCCATATACTATGGAAGAGATCAATGCCCGCATAGATGAATCAGAGCGGCAGATAGCAGCAGGAGAGTGCAGCACAACGGACGATGTGTTCAGCAGAATACGCAGAAAGTATGAAAAGAAAGCTGCAGGACAATTAGAAGAGGCTTTGGCTGTATGAATGTAGAATGGACAAAACAGGCAGAACGGGCTCTTGATGAAGCTGTAGATTATGTGTTTGAAGAGTATGGATGGGATGCCTGTGATAGATTTCTCTTTCGGGTGCATCATGCAGCACAGTTATTGGAGGACCACCCTCACCTTGGCCCAGAAGAGCCTTTGCTCTCAGAACGCCAAGTGAAATATCGCAGTGTCGTGGTAGGGCATCTGAACAAGATTGTCTATTGTATTCTCGATAATCATATTTCAATTGTAGACTTCTGGGACACTCGTCGTGAACCAGAAGCATTGGCCGCACAAGTGGATTAAGCCCCACACAAGTGCCCTGTGCTGACATTGCTTCTATGACGCCTCTAAACGAGTTCGCATCTGCAGAATGTCCTGGACATTGCTGACGATACTGATGAGGCCATAGTTCCCTGCAAGCAGGTCGTAGCGAAGCTCATCGGCGATATATGTGAACTCTTTTTGCGTCATTACACTTATATAACGAACAAGCTCCTGCAAAATATACAAGAAATAACGACTTTTTTCACGCTACGCTATCTTTTTCTTCATTTTCCCCCCTCATCCCTTCTTTTTTCTTCATTTTATGATTATGATTTAGAGAATTGTTGTACTTTTGCGGCAAGTAACAAAAACAATAGTATGCAAGCAGCCACTTTAACCCCAACCCAACAGCATTTGCTCAAGCTGTTTTCTTTCAACAACAGTGAGGCTTTTGCTCGTGAAATACAAATGGTGCTCACCAAGCACTTTCAGGCTCTTCTTGATGCTGAGGCTGACAAACTCTGGGACGAGGGTATCCTGAATCAAGAGCGTCTTGATGCAATGCGTTTCGAGGACTTCCATGCAAAGAAGTGATTATTGAGCAGTAGCTGCCAATGCTCATTTTATTGTTACTGATGATCATCATTATAATGTACTCTTAGGAATGGAGTTCCCAAAAGTGTCGATCATTAAGCTGGATTCGATGATGAATCTCCTATAAAGGTTGATGCACAGAGGACAACAAATGTGAAGAGGATGCATTAAAAAGGGGAGCGTGAAACGCCCCCCTTTATATGTTGTTTTTGTGAGGTTAGTTGACCTCGATGAGGACTTCGGAGAGGGTGGGATGGATGTGTACCGTCTCACGGAGTTGGCGCAGGGTGGCGCCGAGGGTGATGTAGGCCGTCACCTCCTGCACGAGGTCGGCAGCATGGGCTCCGAAGATGTGGGCGCTGAGGATGCGGCCCTCGCCGGGTTCGGTGCACAGCTTCACCATGCCCTCTGTCTCGTTCATCGCCAAAGCCTTTCCGTTGGCGCGGTAGAAGGATTTGTGACACTCATAGGGTGTGCCCTGTTCCTTTAGCTGGTCCTCGCTGGGGCCTACGCAGGCGGCTTCGGGTGTGGTGAAGATGGCGGCGGGCATCACGTCGAAACGGATGTGGTCCTCGATGCCGAGGATGCGGTTCACAACGTGTAAGCCCTGCATCTCGGCGGCGTGAGCCAGCATCTGACGCCCGTTGACATCGCCGATGGCGTAGAGGTGAGGAGAATTAGAAAATGTGAAATTAAGAGAATTAGAAGGGGCTGGAGCATCGCCTTTCTTATTTTCTTCATTTCTTATTTTCTTCACTTCATAGTGCTCATCGACGGGGATGGCACCGTTGCGCTGGAGGGTGATGCCGAGGGCTTCGAGGTTCAGCCCCTCTGTGCGCGGCTTGCGCCCTGTGGCTACCAGAATGATGTCGGCAGCGACGCTGTCAGTCTGTCCCTTCTTGTTTTCGAAGAACACTTGGCCGTCGGCAATCTGCTTCACGCCACATTGCAGGTTGAAGGTAATCCCCTCTTTCTCCATCTGTTTGCGCAGACGCTTGGCGATGTCGCTGTCGAGGGCAGGCAGACACTCCTTGAGGAACTCAATGACCGTCACCTCAGCGCCAAAGCGGTTGAAGACGCTGGCGAACTCCATCCCGATGACGCCGGCACCGATGATGCAGAGGCGCTTGGGGAGGGTGTCCAGGTTCAAGAGACCGGTGGAATCGACCACATTGGGGCTCTCGATGCCCGGCACGGGAATCAGCTTGCTGTCGGAACCGGTGGCAATGATGATGTTGTCGGCAGTGAAGGTTTCGTCGCTGACACGAACGGTGTGGGCATCGACGAAGGAGGCTTTGCCGCGCACCAGCGTGATGTTGGGGTGGGTGAGGAGTGTCTCTATTCCGCTGCGCAGTTGCTCCACCACTTGCGGTTGCCGCTCGATAGCCTCCTCGAAGGACACCGAGTGGACGAAGGTCTTGGTAGGGATACAGCCCACGTTGAGGCAGGTGCCTCCGACATGTTCCTGCTCGAAGATGGTGACTTGAAGTCCGTGCTGTGCGGCGTGGAGGGCGGTCTTGTAGCCCCCGGGGCCTGCTCCGATGATGATAAGTTGTGACATAAACGATGATTGCCTGGTTTGTTGGCACAAAGGTACAAATCAATGACTTTGTCGCCAAATGAAAGGAGGTTTTTTTAGCGCTGAACTCATATTTATAGGTGTAATCTTTGGTCATTCAACAAATAACGTATAAATTTGTGCCGTTTTTAACTTTAATCATCAAAAATTTTAATTAAAATGAAAAGCGTAAAATTCTTTTCTCTGTTAGTATTGGCAATGGCTGCTGGTCTGGCCTTCTCTTCATGTAGCAAGGACAATGACGGCGGCAGCGGTAGCGGAATCCTCCCTCCCGCAGTTAAACCTCAGACACCTGCCGATGCCCGCTATGTCATCACAGACATGAGCAGCGACATCGATTTCATTGAACTCACAAAAGACATGCATTATATTGTGTCTGAGTCAGATTCCTACATGACCAAGTCCGATGCCGAGCCACGTATCGTCGAAGGTATATACACCATCAAGGACGGTGTTTACTACCTCGAGGGCTGGGGTACCATGGTTATTAGAACTGTGGAAGAGGGCGTTGAGCTCGATGTGACACCTATAGGCGCCACACAGGCTGTTACCCTGACGGCTGAATACGAAGAGCCTATCATCACTGACAATAATGCAAAGAAGCTTTGCAAGTCATGGATGTACAAAGCATTTAACATCAAGATGCGTATATTCTTGAAGAAGTTCGATAAGGATTATACCCCGCAGGAGATGCAGCAAATGCCGGCAGATATCAAGGCATTCATGTTAAGTGCTGTTCCGGCAGCAATGCGTCCGGCCATTGAGGAAATGGATTTTGGAGAAATCGCTCATTCGATTGACATGGAAGGCTTCGACATGAAGCGTACCTTCACCACCTACGGCACCGTTGTAGGTCAGAACGAGAGACGTACTGAAATTGACTACTGGCGTTGGTACGACCAGAAGAACGGTATTATCTGGATTGGACATAATCTGGACAGATTTGAAAATCTCGGTGATAAAGAGGTTGAGTCAATTTTTGCTGTCAGCTACCGCGGCACTCAGCTTTGCCTCACCTTGGCAGGTTTCGATATGCAAACCATGATGGGGGTTCAATTACCTGATATCCTAAAGAATCTCCTGGATGCAAGCATGGACTTCAGCGCAGCCATGATATTCGATCCTGCTAAGTAAGCAGACTTTTCGATTCCAAATAGAAAAGGGGCCTTGCCAATTGGCAAAGCCCCTTTCTTAATGTCGAAGAGTTAGGGATTAGTCTTCATGGAAGAGTTGGGGGAAGTAGATGGTGGATTTGCCGATACGAAGTGCACCCTTGCACCCATAAAGGCGACTTTCCATTGTTTGTATCCTTCCATTTCAGCAGGCGGTCGTAGATTTTACGTTTGAATACTCTGCCAGTATCCACATCATATTTTTTTGCAAGGATAACGCTTTCATTCATTTCTTCAAAATTTATTTGAGTGTTTTTCCCGAAATCCTCAAAATTTAGGGTAATGTGATAGTGCACGACGCTGGTATCGCCCCGATAAATACTGAAGCTTTATACAGAATTAATCATCATGAAAAGAAGGGAATGATAGTAAAATAGTTATTTTTCTTGAAAAATGTTTGGCTGTTCGTAGTAATATTACTACCTTTGCGGCAGAAAACATAATGAAAGTTCTTATGAAAGTGATTAAAGCTAGAAAGATCCTGAAGGCGTTGAAAGATGACGGATGGATACTCAAGCATCAGGTAGGGAGTCATGCCCAATATGTTCACCCAACTAAACCAGGAAAAGTTACAATTAATGGCACTGGCAACGATGACGTGTATGGTGATCTTCTGAAAAGCATTGAAGAGCAATCGGGGCTGGAGTTTTAATAAACTTCTTCCCCACTACTAATAATACTTCCACGATTCGAATATCGAGGTTGTTCAAATTGGCAGCAAAGAGTTCAAATGATTCTTGCCACTCTATAAAAAGAAAGCTACAAAGACATTATATTATGGCAACCGTTATTATGAACACCGCACGTACCGAAAACGGGTATAGTTGCGCTTGCGACCTTCTCCCTGGGTGGGTTGTCGCATGCTCAGGCGACTTTGAGCAGTTCAAGAAAGAAGTCGAAGATAGTATCAAGTTTTATGTTGACTGTGCAAAAGAGGACGGTGACGAATATCCTGCAGTGTTTGACGGGGAATATGAAATCATCTACAAGTTCAATGTTCAGTCGCTCCTAGATTTTTACAGAGGGATATTTTCTTTCTCATCTCTGGAAGCTATTACAGGAATCAACCAAAAACAACTTGCACACTATGCTTCAGGCATCAGCAGGCCACGACCTAAGCAGGCTCAGAAGATAGCAGAAGGTCTGCATCGATTGGCACACGAAATGATGGTGGTAACGGTATAGAAAAAAAGGAACCATTTATTAATTCCGTTCTTTATTTAAAGGAGCATCCACATCGGGTGCTCCTTCTTCGATTGTGCAATTATGTTTTCATTGGACTCAGACAAATACGCGAGCTGGTGCCGAGCGATCTTTCAATGATTCGTTTGCAAATATAGTGCATATTCTTCAATCTTGCCCAACTTCTTATGCTAAAATGCAGCATTAAATATCGAGAAATACTTAGGACTAGGCAGTTCCGAGGCCTCTGGGTCTAAGCCTGCGGACTGTGGCGCTCTACTATCGGACTTCAAAAAAAATCGAATAGTAACGACACAGGTTGAATCAGGAAGAAAGTACACTCGCAAGAGTGATTAAATCTTTTGTGCCAGCCCTGTTGGTTTAGTTTTTTATTAGAAGTTTTTAAACCAACATAGTCCCGCTCTTTAGTGGCTCCCCGTGACAGTAATATCGCGGGGATTTTTTTGTGTATATATTCTTGCCCTTGACTCCGAGATTCCATATTCGTATAATGCTAGAAAAAGTATTGATGACACAAGAAATGAACAAAATGCTTAGTGGAGTTATGAGTGGCATTCGTTATCGCCTCTTTATGTTTTCGTACCAAATTTGTATTAGAATTTGGTTGATATGTATGCGTATAACTATCTGGCTTATGGAACATCCGATTGTAATCCATTTTGCGGGTAATATTGGCGACTATATTGAACTGTACAATTTCCTTTTTGCATAAAAATAGTTCATCTTTATATGGCTAGACGATATAAATCTCCCAGAGAGAAATTTCTGTTAATCAATTAATAACTGACTCAGAAAATTATTGATACGGCTTAAATCTTGTACATAGAAAGAGCGATATGACTCTTTGTATTTGCAAAAATCTTTCATAAAACGAACAAGAGAAATTAATGCACCTTCCAATATCTCCTTCATAAAATTGTCTTCTGCTTTGAGATTATACATTTTCCAGAAGTGCTCCACGCCCAAATAACTAGGATGCGAATGAGCGGAGAAATGTGGATATGTAAACCTTGTTTGTGTAAAATCCTTAGCAGCATCACTGAAGCTCAAAGCACAAAAAGACGTAATGTTACCACTTTGCTCAGAGTGCTCAAACTTAAATCCTCTTAAAGATGCATCGCCATCCTTAATCCATTTTTCAATAGAATCACAGACTGATTGAGATAACGAAAGCTCACACATCAATTTATGGATATCCTTTCTTAGTTCATCGTTTTCTTCAACTTTTGCAAGTTGTTTTTCCTGTTCTTCTTCATTCAATTCTGATTTGGGAATTTTTATCAGATTGTTGTTTCCTCGAATCTTCCAAATTCTTAGCAACAGCTCCCGTTCCGTATCATTTATAGAAGAAGCGTAAATGCACCTGAAGATGATATTCATCTCAAGCATACTCCTAAGAACAGGGTATATATTAGATGGGTCGATAATACAGACTATTTGTTCAGATTGCATAGTAATCCCACCGCTCATGAGCCAAACATTCTTTGCTTTGCATACCATCATCTGATACATGCTTTCTGCCATACATTCACAATCTGAAAGTGTAGTAGATTGCTCCTTTTTCCACTCAATGTAAATATCAAGCATAATATCGGACAGCTCATTTACAGAATGTCTCAATAGTTCTAATGTTTTGTTGTTTTCAATCTTATCCATTTTCCCAGTATAATATAATCGTATATAATCAATAATCTGTATAATCAACTCTATCGTCTAACTCTTCTCCTGATAACACAATCTTTTTCCCGCTCATATATTCAATAGTCACAGACGAGAGTCGGAACTTTTGAGCATTCTTTGAATAAAACAGTGGATCTGAATGGAAATATTTAATATAAGACCCAAATCTATCAGGTGTATTAGGAATTCGACTTACTGGCCCTACACCAGTATACTTCCATACAGTGCTTCCATTTATTTCGTTTTTACATTTATCTCCTACAGCATTTAAGAAATAACCTGTGAAATAAATATATTTGATTTTAAATGAACTGCAATTTGTGAATTTTATAGTAACTTCATTTCCACCTGCATAATCCATCTTAATTTTTTTAACTTCTATATACGCTGGATCCATAAGCTTTAAATTCTCTAATTCTTTTTCTTCTAAAGCTTTTCGCTGAGCTTCCTGTTCTTCTCTTTGTTTTCGTGCTTTTTCTTCGAGAGCTTGCATTTCTGCGGCTTTACGTTCTTTTATGGCTTGTTTTTCTTTAGCAATGAAGGTATTAACTTGCTGGTCGTCAGTAGATGGAAGAAAAGGAAGTGGAACGTTATTTATTTTGAATTTATCAAAGGAAGATAAGTCACAGACACCAGCTCCGTTCTTATTATAAACTGCAAAATGAAAATAGAAAACACCCGAAATGCTCTGTACTGCTTTGTATCCAAGAACTATAACTGGCTCATTCTTTGATGCAATTATATCATAATCTTTAGTCGACAATATTTCTGGTGCGTTAGTTTGATATTTACCTGAGAATGCTTTTTCGCGAGCTTTTGTACACGCCATCGGTGTATATGTCTTTAGACCCTTTTTCGAATTTTTGGGCAGCTTTTTTAGCTGTTTGGAATCCACGTTAAACGGAATGCCTCTCAGATCTATTTCACCTGCATAATCATCAGAATAGATACCAAAGGAATGTGTATCTCCATTCTGTTTATATGAAAAGATGGTAACGGAATCTCCAGCCTTAAGCATTTTAGTCCAAACACCCCCATTTATTGTTAAATCCTGAGTTATCGTTGTTTGAATTTGCGCTATGGCGTTTGTACTATAAGCTATAACGGCTATTACAGCCATAACAATTATTCCTAAGTGCTTCATTCTATAATCTCATTTATTGGTTAGTATTCATTTAACAATTGACAAAAAAACGTGAGCAATCTACTTCGCTTGCGTATTCCGAGGTATTGGGGATAACCTATACTGCTTAAACGAGTAAATGCTCACGCCGAGCGGCGTGAACTATCTACTTCAGTTCTTGCAGTATTCGTATAATTCCCCAATTATCGGAATACAAGAATCAAAAGTGGAGGTCCAGTCTTATGTCCTTATGTTTGTTTTATGTTACCATACACAGTTCCTTTGTTATTTCATTGGCATTTTTTCTTGGAAACCGCTATCTATGCTGAAATCTGTGGGCAAATATACTCAATATTCTTGATGATGGAGAACATTTTGAATAGAATTTGTGGATTGAACGCTGATTTTTGCTCCTGAGCCATCATAATATGCAGGAAAATAAGTAATCTTGCACAGGTATTTCATAAATATGGCACTACCAATTTACAAAGAAGGCTTGCTGAATAATCGGAAGAAAGAAGGTAATCACATTGAGCTATCTGATTAGAGAATACTTAACACCTGATCAGAGGACCTAAGTTTCTGATGTGATGGGACTAATTACAACGACCTGCATGACAAACGCCCCAACGTACGGACACGTGGGGCGTTCATAATAGAGGTAAAAGAATAAAATGTGGATGTCTTATTCCTGGAGGGCCTTCCAATACGTTGTAATAGGCTGCTTAGCCGCCAGCACATCGTCCACACGTCCGATGGGCGTGTTGTGGGGAGCGGTCTTGACCAGCTCGGGGTCGCTCTTGGCCTCGGCGGCAATCTTGTGCATCACATCGATGAAGGCATCGATGGTCTCCTTGCTTTCGTTCTCCGTGGGCTCAATCATGAGGCTCTCATGGAAGAGGAGGGGGAAGTAGATGGTGGGAGCATGGTAGCCGTAGTCGAGGAGGCGCTTGGCAACGTCCATCGTGGTGACGCCCGTGCTCTTATCTACGAGGCCGTCGAAGACACATTCGTGCTTGCACAGGCCCTCGATGGGGAGGAGGTAGTCATCGCGCAGGCGTTCCTTAATATAATTAGCGTTGAGCGTGGCCAACGGTCCTACCATCTTCACGTTCTCACGACCGAGACTGAGGATGTAAGCGTAGGCCTTCAGCATCACGCCGTAGTTGCCGAAGAAGGAGCCGACAGAAAGACCCTCTCCCCGCTCCCCCGTTAGGGGGAGAGCCTCGCTCCGCTCGTTGGCTGGCGCTGTAACAATGCGCAGCTCAGCCCCTCCCTGACGGGAGGGGTCGGGGGTGGGTCTAGTGACGCGTGGATAAGGCAGGAACTGCTCCAAACCCTTACGCACGCCGACAGGGCCGCTGCCGGGACCGCCACCGCCGTGGGGCGTGGAGAAGGTCTTGTGCAGGTTGATGTGCATGACGTCGAAGCCCATGTCGCCCGGACGGCATTCGCCGAGGAGCGCGTTGAGGTTAGCACCGTCGTAGTACATCAGGCCGCCGGCTTTGTGCACCATCTCCGTAATCTCCATCACGCGCGGCTCGAAGATACCAAGGGTGTTGGGGTTGGTCATCATCATGGCTGCCACCTGGTCGCCCAACTCATCAAGGAGCTGGCGGAGGTGCTCGACATCCACGGTGCCATCGGCCAGGCTCTTCACCTCTACGACCTCAAGGCCGCAGACAGCGGCAGAGGCGGGGTTGGTGCCATGGGCTGAATCGGGGATGAGGACTTTGGTCCTTTGAGAATTAGAAAATGTGAAATTAAGAGAATTAGAAGCGGCAGGCGCTTCGCCTTCCTTATTTTCTTCATTTCTTATTTTCTCATTTCCCATCGCCTCATGATAGGCACGGATGACCATCAAGCCGGTCAGCTCGCCGTGGGCACCGGCACAGGGATTCAGCGTGAACTCGCTGAGGCCGGCCAGTTCCGCAAGGGACTGCTGAAGGTTGTAATAGACTTCGAGGGCGCCCTGACACGTCTCAGCGGGCTGCAAGGGATGCAAGCCGGCAAAGGCCTTCATGGCAGCAATCTCCTCGTTGATGACGGGGTTGTACTTCATCGTGCAGGAACCGAGGGGGTAGAAGCCGTCGTTGACGCCGAAGTTGTTATGGCTGAGGTTCGTGTAGTGACGCACCACGGTCAGCTCGTCGCACTCCGGCAGACGGGCAGCCTCCTTGCGGCGCAGCGCCTCGGGCAGTTCGGCGGTGCTGTGCGAGCGGTCGTAGTCCTGAGGCAGGGAGTAACCTTTGCGTCCTTTCTTTGAGAGTTCAAAGATAAGTTTTCCGTATAATGTTCTGTTCATTGTTTCTCGCTTTTGCTCTTTCGCTTCTTTAGCTCGTAAATCACAGAAATGATGCTAATCACTACGCCGATGATGCCGACAAGGAGCGTGATCAGATCGAAGTTGTTCTTTGCAAAAGAAATGAAAGCATCCATGTTTTTAGTGATTAGCTTTGTCTAAGATCTCACATAGTTCCTCGATTTCCTCGGGAGTGCGTTGCTCTGTGACGGCGAGCATGAGCGTCTTCTCGCCCACTTTCACACCTGCGAGGTAGCCGCATTCGGTGGCTTCATCCAAAAGGGCATCGAGGTCGCCGTCGTAGTCGAGGCAGAACTCGTTGAAGAAAGGCTGGCCGGGGAAGGTGTCCTTGAACTTGCCCGTGGCGATGAGCTTGTCGTGGAGACTGTGGGCGTTGGCATAGCTCATCTCAGCCACCTCGCGCAGACCTTCCTTGCCCATGAGCGAGAGGTAGATGGTCACGTAGAGTGCCATGAGACTCTGGTTGGAACAGATATTAGAGGTCGCCTTCTGACGACGGATGTGCTGTTCGCGAGCCTGGAGTGTCAGCACGAAGGCGCGCTGGCCGCGGTTGTCAAGGGTTTGTCCCACGATACGCCCGGGCATCTTGCGGATGAGCTTCTCGGTGCAAGCCATGAAGCCTACGCCAGGGCCGCCGAAGGTCATGGGGATGCCGAGGCTCTGGCCTTCGCCAACAGCCACGTCAGCCCCCCACTCACCCGGCGTCTTCAGGATGGCGAGGTCGCTGGGGTTGGCATTGACGACGAAGATGCCCTTCTGCTCATGCACAGCATCGGCGATGCCTGTGTAGTCTTCCATGATGCCATAGTAGTTGGGCTGCTGCACGATGACACCAGCCACGCCGCCTTCGGCCAGCTCCTTGTCGAGCGCTTCGCGGTCAAGGGCGCCGTTCTTGGCGGGGATGAGCTGGAGGGGCACACCGTGGAAGTGAGCGTAGGTATTGACGACGCGTCGCACCTTCGGGTCGAGGGTCTCGCTGATGAGCACGCGTGTGGCCTTCTTGGCATTGCCCCAAGCCATCATCATGGCCTCGGCAGTGGCGGTGGCACCGTCGTACATCGAGGCGTTGGAGATGTCCATGCCCGTGAGTTCGGCAACCATCGACTGATATTCGAAGATGTAGTGCAGCGTGCCTTGAGAGATCTCTGCCTGATACGGTGTGTAGGAGGTCAGGAACTCGCTGCGCTGGATGATGTTCTGCACCACGCTGGGGGCGTAGTGGTCGTAGCACCCGGCACCGGCAAAGCAGATGAGCTGTTGGGTGTTCAACGGGTGTGTCAGTTGCTCGAAGAAGAGGCGCAGGTCGGTCTCGGAGAGTGCATCGGGCAGGTTGTAGTCACGCTTGAAGCGTGCAGCCTCGGGCACGTCGGCGAAGAGGTCATGGACAGACGACACGCCCGTCACCTTCAGCATCTCCTGCAGATCTTCTTCGGTATGTGGAAAATACTTAAACATACTTTTTCTTTTTTACAGCGAATTACAGCGAATTAAACGAATTATTCATTGCCTCTCATATGATGAATACGTACAGAAAAGTGTACATCCAAATGATGAATGTGGAATAATTCGTTTAATTCGTGAAATTCGTTGTGTTGAATAAAATTACTCTGCGCAATGCTTCTTATATGCCTCCACATCCATGAGGTTGTCGAGCTCGGATGGGTCGGAGAGCTGAACCTTGATGATCCAGTTTCCGAAAGCGTCCTTGTTGAGGAGCTCGGGCTCGTCCTCGAGGGCTTCGTTGATTTCCACGACGGTGCCGCTGACGGGAGCAATCAGGTCGCTGGCGGCCTTCACGCTCTCCACGGCGCCGAACTCTTCGCCTGCGGTGACTTCGTCGTCCACCTCGGGCATATCGACATACACGACATTACCCAGTGCGTGCTGAGCATAGTCAGAAATACCAATGTAACCAAATTCGCCTTCTACGCGAACGTACTCGTGTGACTCACTGTAGTAGAGTCCTGATTCAAAGTTTGCCATGATTGTTAAAGGAGCGGCCTCACCCCCCTGTCCCCCTCTCCAAAGGGCGAGGGGGAGTATATACTTACGAGAAGCGGGCGGGGTCGCATGTTAAAGTGTTATTATTAATATGTTTCTATATAATGTTATTTTGCGATAGTGATCACTCCCCCTCGCCCTTTGGAGAGGGGGTTGGGGGGTGAGGCTTTTATTTCTTGTAATGCTTGTCGTAGAACTTCTTCTTCACCACCACGCCGGGGAACACCTTCTTGCGAATCTGCACCTGCAAGGGGGTGCCGAGCTTGGCATAGTCGGCTTTGACGAGCGCCATGCAGACGCTCTTATCGACGCTGAGGCAGTGGTAGCCGGTCGTGACCTCGCCGATGACTTCGCCCTCGGGGGTGAGGACCGGGTATCCATGGCGGGGGATGGCTTTGTCGGCGAGCTCGATGCCCACAATCTTCTGTGCCACGCCGTTGGCTTTCTGCTCTGCGAGAGCTTCCTTGCCGATGAACTCGGGTTTGTCGAGCTTCACGAAGATGCCCAGACCGGCCATGATGGGGCTGATGTCGGCGCTGAGTTCGTCGCCGTAGAGCGGCAGACCCACCTCGAAGCGCAGCGTGTCGCGGCAGCCGAGGCCGCAGGGCTTGCAGCGTCCGCTCTCCATGAGCATATCCCATGTCTTCTGCGTGAACTCGTGGGAGCCGTAGATCTCGAAACCATCCTCGCCAGTATAGCCAGTGCGGGAGATGATGATGGAAGAGCTGGTCCCCCCTACTGCCCCCGAGGGGGCTACTTTTGCCGTGTAGAACTTCAGCTCTGCGCAGGACAGACCGAGGACTTCCTCGACGACAGCCTGAGCCTCGGGACCTTGCACGGCGAGCTGGCCGTAGTAGTCGCTCTGGTGCTCGAAGTGGATATTGAAGCCCTGCATCTGCTGTTGCATCCACTCGACATCCTTGTCGATATTGGCGGCATTGATGACGAGGAAGAAGTCGTTGTCGCCCATCTTATAGACGAGCAGGTCATCGACCGTGCCGCCGTTGGGGTAGCACATCATCCCATAGTAGATTTGTCCGACGGGCGCATTGGTGACATCATTGGTGAAGATGTGCTGCACGTAGCGCTCTGCATCGGGCCCTGTGATGCGCACTTCGCCCATGTGCGAGACATCGAAGACACCGCAGTGCTGGCGCACGGCGTTGTGCTCATCGGTGATGTTCGAGTACTGGATGGGCATGATGAATCCGCCGAAGGGCGACATCAGTGCGCCGAGTGCCACGTGGCGGTCATAGAGACAGGTTTTCTTTTCCATATATAAAGTTGGGGTTAAGGTATTCTTGTTCGAGGACTTCAATGGCTTTTACATCCTCATTGGTCAAAAGTATCTCCTGATGGCAAAGATGCCTGATGGCGAAGTGCTTGAAGTCTTCGATGGAGATGTCGGTATGCTCTTTCAGCAGGGTGATGCGCTGACGCACGCTCTGCACGCCGTGCTTCGAGAGCTTCACCTGTGGCGGTGTGATGGCGTGGAGCATGTGCTCCATGTCCGTGTCGAAGAGCATGGTGCCATGCACGATGCTGTGTCCGGGAATGTGGTAGAAGGCATTGCCCGACACCTTACGGCCGTCAATGAGGACATCGTTGTTCTCGGTGGACGTGGCGGAGAGGCCGAGCTCGCGAAGCATCTGGCATACCATCTCCATGTAGCGGGCAAAGGTCGTCTGCACCTCATCGGAACGTGTGATGTAGCTCATCATCACATTCGACATGTCTGCATAGACACAGCCGCCGCCGCTCTTGCGACGAAAGAACTGGATGCCGTGCTCGCGACAGTAGTCGAGGTTGACCTCGTTCTCGATGACCTGATTGCGCCCGAAGATGACCGATGGCTGCACCTGCCACAGGAAGAATAAATCATCGCCTTCGTTGAGTTGACGCGCTGCGTACTCCTCCATCGCCAGATAGAAACTCAGGCGGCGGTTTTCCTCAAAGGGCAATGATAAATAAGTCATAAAAAGGTGGTAAAGTGCATTTCGGGTGCAAATATACTTATTTCCTTTTGAATGCACCTTATTTTTGAGAAAGATTTATCATCTTTTCACGTGTTCCGTGTGATTTCCCCGCAAAGAGGACGACACATCTGTTGCCGAATGAACTCTGCGTCGTTGCTGTGGGCCAATAAATGCATGAGTTTGGCGATGGCGCATTCAACAGTGCCGTCGTAGCCAGAAATGACTCCGGCGTTCCTCAGAAGGAAACCGCCACTATAGCGTGCCATCTGCACAGGGCCTGCAGCGCATTGTGTGATATTGATGATGACGATGCCGCGTTGTGTGGCTTCCGTGAGCATTTCCATGAGCCAGGGCAACTGGGGCGCATTGCCGCTACCGTAGGTCCGCATCACGACGCCCCGCAGATTGGGAATGGTGAGGAGATAACGAACTGTTTCCTCTTGAATACCTGGGAATAGTGTGAATACAACGACGCCCGTATTCATGGCGAAGTGAGGTGTCATTGGACGCTCATAATCAGGGCGCAGGATGAGGTCTTCATGGTAGATGATATTGACACCTGCGTCTGCCAGAGGCGGCAGGTTGAAACTGTCGAAGGCATTGAAGCCCTCGCTGTTGATTTTCGTGGCGCGGTTGCCGCGCAGCAGTTTGCCACTGAAATAGATGCAGACCTCCGGAACGCGCGGTGTGCCGTCGGCGTGGTGTGCTGCAGCAATCTCGATACTGGTGATGAGGTTCTCCTTGCCATCGGTGCGCAACTGGTTGATGGGCAACTGCGAACCGGTCAGGATGACGGGTTTCGTCAGGTTCTCCAACATGAAGCTGAGGGCCGAGGCCGTGAAGGCCATCGTGTCGGTGCCGTGGAGGATGACGAAGCCGTCGTAGCGGTCATAGCCGCCCACGATGATCTCCACGATGCGGGCCCATAGCCGCGGACTCATGTCGCTGCTGTCGATGGGTTCGGCGAACTGATAGACATCGATGCCGACAGGGATAGCCTGCAACTCAGGCATACGCTGCACGAGATGGTTGAAGTCAAGAGGCTCCAACGCATCAGTGGCGGGGTTGCGGCCCATGCCGATGGTGCCGCCGGTGTAGATGAGAAGTACGCGACCTGTGCGGGGCAATTTTTAGTTTAAAGTTTAAGGTTTAAAGTTTCAGGTTTCAGGTTTCAAGTTTCAGGTTTTGTCAGCGCATGAGCTTCTGGCCGTTGCGGATGAAGATGCCCTTCTGTGGGACCTGGGACAATCGGCGTCCGCTGAGGTCATACATCGCGCCAGCCTCTCCCTTCTTTGAAAGAGAGGGGGCGGGGGTGAGTCGAATGCCCACCGGCACCGTTTCCTTCTGCTGCCACAGTCGCACATTGTCAATATAGACGCGTGTCTGATTGGCGGCACCTTGGTTGGCTGTTGTCTGAAGGCCGAGGCGCAGGGTGACATCTTTGATATCAGCTGTGTAGGACAGCTCAAAGGGCACCGTCATCTGTTCCCATGTGCCGGCCGCAGCGGGAAAAGGGGCGTAGTACTCCTTGCCTTCTGCCACCACGCCGCAGAGCAGGGTGTTGACATTACCTCCGGTGGTGGCAATCACGTTGGGGGCCGTGTGACGGCTCTCATTGGCGCAGTCATAGCGCAGGTCAAAGGTCAGGGCGAAGCTTCCGCTCTGAGGTATCTGGATGGTCTGGCTGATGGCATTCGTGCCTATCGTCCAGGAATTGAGGATGCTGAGGCAGCGAGCGCCCACTTCCTCTTCAAACGCAGCAGGCACAGCCATGATGCTGGCGCTGTTGCCTACGTTAGAGGGCGAGACGCAGTATTGCGTGAAGCTGTAGGGCATGGAGTAGAGGAGGCAAAATTTGCTGGCAGGAGAAAGGTTGGACTCTGCCTTCCATCCCTTCACGGGCAGCACCTGCGGAAAGTTACTGCTGGCGGCACTCACCGACTGTGTGTAGCAGGGGTTATAGGTTACGTTGTTCAGGGTGATGTTGCCTGTCGTGCCCCACGTGATGTCCTCCTCGAAGCTCGGGTTTGCGATGTAGTTCTCGGTGATGTCCTCGTAATAAAAAGGCGCTGGCTCTTCGGTGTAGGCGTGGATTTGTCCATTGTCCAGACGAACCACCACGGTGCCCTCAATGGTCTCGGTCTTGGAGATGGTCTTGCCATCCACCAGTGCCGTAATGGTAATGGTCTCCGGCTCGTTGCCGAGTGTGCGGACGTAGAACTGCAGGTCATCGTAGGGGTTGAAACCCTTGACGGCGATGCCGCTGCCCTTGATGAACACCTTGAGCGGCTGCATCAGTGTGTGGTTCTCATCGAGGGCGATGATGCTGGAGCCCTTGCTGTCGGTGATGAAGGTCTCTGTGGTGAGCACGGGCGCGCCGTGTTCGGTGGTGACGTCCTTCATCTCGGCTTTGTTGTTGCTGCCGCCTGCGAGGTTGGCAACGATGAGGTAGCGGGTGCCGTCGGGGTCGGCGCAGACGAGGCCGTTCCAGCCATTGGGCAGTTGCTCGGTGAGGCTCATCACCCGGGCTGCCAGCTTCTTGGTGGTGGCGCTATCCACCTGGCTGTAATAGATGACAGCCGCACGGTCCACCACCTTTCCCTTCGTGAAGCTCTCGCTCTTTGCGGAGTACATGGGATAGAACTTCGAGCAGTTGATGCTGTTGTTGTTGGCCTGTTCGCCGAAGGCCATCTTGCCGGTGCCGCCCACGGTGACCACGCCGATGCTGTTGTCGATGTTGGCCCAGTCGGCATCGAACTGCGTCGTCTGCTTGCCGTCTGTCTGCACGCGGCCGGCGGCGTGGTAGAGGGTGCGCTGCGGACGTGTGAACTCATCGGTGGTGATGGCCAGCATGCCGCCGCGACGACCTGTGATGGCGCCGCTCTGCAGCCCCTTCACATGGTTCATATAGACGATGGCATTGCCGGGTGTGGCTGCCAGCACGAAGCTGTTCTCCAAGGTGGCATCGTTGGTGTTGATGCGTCCGTTCATCGTGAAGGCATTGTCCTTCAGGTCGTAGATACCGCTCACGACAGGCGTGGCGTTGGTGCCCTTGCCGCTGACGTTGTACCATCCCAGGAAGTTACCCGTGTTGTTGGCGCGGTAGGGGCAGACAATCTTGTTGCGGTCGGGTGTGGTGTCGGTGAAGTAGCCGGTGTAGCTGCTCAGCCCCGTGCTCCATGAGAAGGTGACGAAGCGGTCCTTGCTGGAAGCGCGCACGATGTTCTGGCTCTTGAAGAGATGGGCATCCTGATACTCGGCGCTGAACTCCTGCCATGTGGCGGGCTTCAGGTCGGCGGTGGAGGCCACGGAGTGCATGAGATAGGTCATCATCACGCGGTGTGCCTCCACACCCATGCGGCGGCTGCCGACATCGGAGCGCAGGAGCCATGAGCCGTCGGTGGTCGTCGTCTGGCGTGCCTTGATGAACTTATAGGCCATGTTCTCCAGCAGCAGGGCGTTCTTGTCGCGCAGGAAGCAGGCCATGGTGGAGTAGGAGGTGATCTGGTCGAAGAGGAACAGGCTCCAGTCGTTGCCGTTGGGCATCGCCAGCTCGCCGTCGGCCAGTGCCAGCCAGTTTAGCACGTCGTTCTGCACATGCTGCTGGTTGTGCATCAGCGCATTAGTCTTCCACTTCGGGTCGCCGCCTTGGAACAGCAACATCGCCAGATGGGCCTCGCCCAGCTCCTGCTGCACCACGTTCTGATAGCTGGTGTGGAACAGGTTGTGGTTCTGCAGCGTGTAGTCGTCGTAGAGGTTCTGTCCGCGGTAGTAGCTGGCCACCGTCTTCTGGTCGTAGTCGGGGTCGATGACTGTCTGGTCATTGGCGTCATCCACCTGTGAGTAGCTGTTGATGGCAAACGCACGCAGGCGGTCGAACCACTGGCTGGCCAGCGCATCGTTGGGGTAGAGGCCCAGGGCGCAGGCCAGGATGTCAGCCTCCCAACCGTTCTCTTCCGCTTTCGTGTCGCCTGCATAGCCCGTGGGGATGCTGCGGCCGAGCTCATAGTTGCATTCGGCCTTCACCATATTATATATATAGGTCTTCTGGTCGGCCGTCAGCTCATCCATCAGGAAATGGGCGGAGTAGCAGAGCGACATCGCCCACAGCGAGCTCTCCCAGGTGAATTGCGATGTGGAGGTGCTGCCCCAGTAGGCGTTGCGGCTGGTGACCTTGAACTTGTTGGCATTGTGGCTGCTGTAGCCCCAGATGAGGCTCTTCAGCGCCATCTCCTTCACCTCGTCCCATGTGAAGCCGGCGGGCAGGCTTGTCTTGCCTTTGGCGTATTTGTAGAGGAAGGCGCAGACCATCGAGAAGTCTGCGTTCGGGCGCACCACCTTCTCATCGTTGCCAGATCCCTCTGTGTCCTTGAAGTAGCCGCAGTCCTCACCCTTGGAGGTGGGCGATGCGCAGGGCGTGTAGCGGCTCTTCATGTAGGGCAGGTGGTTCGTCAGCATCTGCAGCAGATCCTGCATCATGGCTGCTTCGCCCACGAAGTCATGCGTGATGACGCCCTCTGTGGGCGATGGCACATCGGTCTCCTTGCCGCCGATGATGGTGGGCTCCACGTAGTCGTCGGGGATGCTGATGAGGCGCACGTCATCGATGGCGATGCTGCTGCCGCCGTTGCCGAAGGTGTTGGTGATGATGAGCGTCACAGCCTCTGGAGCTGCTACCGTGAACACCACTTTACCCGTGCTCCAGTTCGTTGTGCCCATGATATCCGTGCTGCCGGCTTCAAAGGAATAGGTCTCCGAGCCCAGCGTCGTCGTGGCCCTCACCTCCGGCGTGCAGGAGGACACAGCGCCGTTAGCGGCAAACGCCTTGTAGCGGAAGGTCATCTGGTACTTGCCTGCCGGCAGTGCGGCTGTGGTCTTCTGTGACAGCGTGCCTGTGGCGGAGCCCCAGCCGAAACGCTGGTAGAAGGCATAGGTGCCGTCGGCGATGGCTGTCTTTCCGAAGCTGTTGTCCGTAGCGCAGTCGGCCGAGATGAGCAGCTGCTTGCCGGGGCTTGTGGTGGTCCACCCTGTAATGCTGCTGAGGTTCCAGCCGCGCAGCCCTTCCGTGCCTTCCCGGACTTCTGTGCTGCTGTTGCATTGCGCTGCATCCGCCTCGAACGACGGATTCGTGAGATAGGTTGCCGTGACGTCGGTTTGTGCTGAGGCATTCAGGGACAGCATGGTGCCCAATGCCATGAAGATGAAATGAGAGAAGCGTTTCATATCTTAGTTAGTGTAGTCTATTTTGGCCTCAAAGGTACACATTATTATTTATTGCGAGCGTAAAAAACGGCACAAAAGGGCTTAAAATACGAAAAAATGATGCAAAAGAGCAAAAACTTTCAACTTTAAACCATCAACTTTAAACTTTTTCACTACCTTTGCGCCCGCTTTCGGAGTACATCCCTGTCGAGAGGCAGCAAGTGTGATGGCGAATGAAGCAAAATTCATTTAGAGTAACACAAAAACTAAAAGAAAATGAAAACAATCGAAATCAAAGGCACAGCACGTGTCGCCGGCGGCAAGAAGGCTGCCAAGCAACTGCGTAAGCAGGGCATTATTCCCTGCAACCTCTATGGTGAGCTCAAGGATGAGAAAGGTCTCCCCCAGGCTGTTTCGTTCAGCGCTACCGAGGCCGAGCTCCGCAAGCTCCTCTATTCTCCCGACATCTACACTGTTAAGCTCGACGTTGATGGCCAGCAGTGCCTCGCCATCCTCAAGGAGGCTCAGTTCCACCCCGTGAAGGACAACGTGCTCCACGTTGACTTCTACCAGATCACCGACAAGAAGCCCATCGTGATGGAAGTGCCCATCAAGCTGAACGGTCTCGCAGAAGGTGTCAGGGCCGGTGGTAAGCTCGCTGCCAGCGTCCGCAAACTCAAGGTGAAGGCTGTCCACACCGCCATCCCCGAGCGTCTGGATATCGACGTCACCAACCTCGAACTCGGTAAGACCATCAAGGTCGGCGAACTCAGCTTCGAAGGCCTCGAACTCGTCACCAGCCCCAGCGTTGTCGTTTGCCAGGTCAAGATGACCCGTAACGCACGTAGTGCTGCTGCCGCTGAGGAAGCTCAGGCATAACAGACTCACCCTCAACCCCTCCCTAAGCAAAGAGGGGAGTATATACCTAAGATTATGTGAGGCGCAAGGAACCAACAAGACTTGCGCCTTCATTCGTTAGTGAATCAATCATTTTTTATTATTCCCCAGACGCCATGTTTTCTTTCATCCGCAAGCTATTTGCTAAAGATTCTACTCCCCTCCCTGCACATAGGGAGGGGCTGGGGGAGAGTCCTATGGAAAAATATCTCATCGTGGGCCTCGGCAACATTGGCCCTGACTACGAGGGCACGCGCCACAACATCGGCTTCCGCGTCGTAGATGCCCTGGCGGCATCTGTCAATGAAGAGAAGGGTAAGCCCACTGTGTGGGAGGACAAGCGCTACGGCTTCGTCACCCGCATCAGCGTCAAGGGCCGCCAGCTCATCCTCCTCAAGCCCAGCACCTTCATGAACCTCAGCGGCAATGCCGTGCGCTACTGGATGCAGCAGGAGAAGATCGAGCTGGACCACCTCCTCATCTGCGTCGATGACCTCGCCCTGCCCTTCGGACAGCTGCGTCTGAAGCCCGGTGGCAGTGATGCCGGCCACAACGGCCTCAAGCACATCGCCCAGATCCTCGGCACACAGCAGTATGCCCGTCTGCGCTTCGGCATCGGCAGCGATTTCTACAAAGGCCAGCAGGTGGACTTCGTCCTCGGCAAGATACCCCCCGAGGAGGAAACCCTCATCCCCGAGTGCACCAAGCAAACCACCGCCGCCATCAAGACCTTCTGCCTCGCCGGCATACAGATGGCCATGAATCAGTTGAATAGGAAGAAATGAATACCGCCCGTCTCGACAAATTTCTTTGGGCCGCCCGCATCTTCAAGACGCGCAGCATAGCGGCCGCCGCCTGCAAGAAAGGGCAGGTGGCTATCGGCGGTGTGCAGATGAAGCCCTCGCGAATGGTGAAGGTTGGTGATGTCGTTGATGTCCGCAAGCCGCCCATCACCTACAGCTTCCGAGTCCTCCAGGCCATCGAGCACCGCGTGGGCGCCAAGCTCATCCCCGAGATACTGGAGAATGTCACGCCCCCCGAGCAGTATGAACTCTTAGAGATGAACCGCATCAGCGGCTTTGTCGGACGAGCCCGCGGCACAGGGCGCCCCACCAAGAAGGACCGTCGCGCGCTCGACGACTTCGATGCTCAAACCGGTGATATTCCCATATTCTTTTCCGACTTCGACTTTGATTTAGATGACGACGAAGAATAAGAAGCAAAAGGTGTGTTTTTGGATGTACAAAATACACCTTTTTTTGTGCTTTTTAAGGAAAAATGTTCTCTTATAGTGAAGATTTTTACATTTTATGATGTCAATTGATAAAAACTATATATCTTTGGCACTTGAAAGTTAAAAAAAACATTATATTCATCATAATTTTTGTTCCTATGAGAAAACAAATTCTAACACAGGCGCTCTTAGCCCTCTGCGGAGGCGCATTAGTGCTAACAGCTTGCGTTGACAAGGACTATGATTTTGGAAATCTTGACACGACGGTGAAAATTGGAGATGGCTCCCTGATGCTGCCTACGAGTAGTACAGAGGACATCCAGCTTAACAATTTGTTCTCTTTGACAGACGATGGTGCTGTGATGGAGTCCGCCGATGGTTTCTATTACTTGCACAAGGGAGGCTCCTCCACGGAGCAGACGATTCACATCGGTGAGATCAAGTTTGAATCGCCAAACATTAAGGGCTTTGAAAATGTTTCCCTTTATGGGCAGGATGTCTCTGCTTCGACAAAGGCATACGCTCCTAGCCCCGTATCAGATCCAGCTCCTGCTGTTATTCTGTGGGAATATCCTTTTGAAGAAAAGACAGAGATTAAGTTTAATGAAAAAAGCTCAACTCAGATTAATGCTGACGTGCTGGATATCAAGGAAATCGCATTGGGGAACGACCAGACGGTAACTTTCAAACTTACCGTAAAAGATTATGGCACAAAGCTCAAGAGTCTGCGCTTTGGAACACTAAGGATTGAGCTTCCCCTTGGCTTTGACATTGAAAAAGCAATCTATAACGACAATCATCCAGACTATAAAGATAAAGATCCGAAAGACTCGGAGAACCACGTCATAGTAACCACTCCCCAACTGGAAACTAACAAGCAGGTATTACTCTTCGACACAGCACCTTTAGAATTGGCCAAGACCAATAAGGCAAACATCGTGTTGAAACTCAAAGGTGCATATATGGGCAACAACGGTTGTTTCTCTTTCGAGCCCGGTGCTACTCCTATGAAGGACATGGGTAAGGTGAACATGCTGGAGAGCGAGGTCAAGATTCTTGGTGACCTGCATGTTGCAAACGTGGACATCAACTATGATGCGCTGTCCGCGGCTGATTTAGTACAGATTAATATGGGCAACTATGGTGCGGTACTTCCCACATCCATAAAATTTGATGGCAGAGGCGAGTTCAAGAATAGCGTCTCTCCCTCAGATAATAACTTATATGTCAGTAAGTTCACCGGCTCTATTCACCACGCCATTGACAAGATTGATGACATTCAGTTGAATAACCTCCCCGACTTCCTCACCGAGGACGATGTCTGCTTAGACCTCTCTGCTCCCCAGCTTTTCCTGAAGGTGAACACCAACCTGCCCGTAACAGCTACTGTTCGCGATTTGGTGATGACCTCTTACCCCAAGAATGGCGCAGCTCCGTGTGATGTTGTCATTGCCAAGCAGGGCGTAACGCCGAGCATCTCATTCCTGAGCAAAGAGAATGGATACGTCGTACCTTTGGTGAAGCAACTTGAAAACATCGAATATCCCAGCGAATATGCAAACAGCACTTTTGGTGCTCCCGTTCAGGTGAGCAATCTGGAACAGCTGCTGGTTAAGGTGCCTGATCATCTTTCTATCATGGGCGGTGGCAACAATGGCCGCCTGGTGGTTGAGCTGAACAACTGTGTCGATCTTCCCGTCAACTCAGACTACAAAGTTCAGTTTGACTATATGGCCCACTGTAAGCTGACATTCGGCCCCAACTTCAAGTTGGTGTATCGTTCTGACGAGACCGGCATCGACCTCGGTTCAGGTCTCGACAAGATTTCCTTTGATGCTCTTATCATCGAGGCTCAGATGAAGACCACAATACCTCTCGAGGCTCTCTTGGAGGCTACCCCCATCGATAAGGATGGTAATGTCATCAATGGTATGGAGATTTCCAAGCAGGTTCGTTCGGGCGGCTCTTACAAGGTTGTCAATCCGTTGACGATTCGTGCCAATGCCGACGGCAGTCAGGAAGCTGATAACATCCGTCTTGTCTTAAAGGCCAAGCAGGGCAGTATTAATGATTATCTGAAGGAATCTGCACATCAGTTTGATGGCCTCAAGTTGAAGGCTACTCTCCAGAACACCCATAATATTGATGCATCTCTCCGAGCAACCTCCTATATCAAACTGACCAATGTCCGCATCGGCGTGGACGGCGGTGTCACCATTATAGATAAGTAATAGTAATGGATAGCTCCAGTTAAATTTTGAACGAAATTGAAATATCTACGAATATGAAAACAACTATAAGACTGACATTGGCCGCTTTCTCTTTCATGCTGACTGCTCCGGCCTTTGCACAACAATTCAGTAGCAGCTATTTCATGGAGGGATCCATGTACCGTCATGAGCTGAACCCCGCATTCCAGGCACCCCAGAACTATGTGGCTATGCCCCTTCTTGGCAATCTGAACATAGGTCTGAAGGGTAATCTGGGCATCGGCGACGTTTTCTTCAACCGTAATGGAAAGACTGTCACCTATCTCCACCCGGATGTGACTCCCGCTGATGCACTGAAAAACATCAATGATAAGAACAAGTTCATCCTGGATGTTCGCACGCCAATTCTTGCTGGTGGCTTTGCAGCATGGAAGGGTTATAACACTGTCGGAATCAACCTTCGTGTGATGGCAGGTGTACACTTCGGCAAAGAACTTTTTGACCTGACGAAGAACCTCCAGAACCAGAACTATAATATCGGTAGCGCAGCCCTTATGTCGCAGGCATTCGTGGAAGTGGCTTTCGGACACAGTCATAAGATTGATGATAACTGGACGGTCGGTGGTAAACTGAAGTTCCTCTTTGGCGCTGCCCGCCTCAACGCTGAACTCCAGAACTTGCAGATGAACCTGGAAAGCCCCAACCAATGGAGGGCAACAGCAAAAGCTCGCGTGGAGGGTAATGTTACCGGTCTGGAACTGTTGAGCAAGCATGCGAAATACAACGACGAGACCAAGAACACGAAGGTGGATCCTGCCACAGGCGAACGCTATGGCTACGACACCATTGACGATGTTAAGTTGGACAAGCCGGGTCTGGGTGGCTTTGGTCTGGCTCTTGACCTTGGTGCTGTCTATGACTTCAAGGATCTCGTTCCTGGTTTGAAGGCCAGCCTCAGCTTCATTGACCTCGGTTTCATCCACTGGGAGGAGACCCACGTCATTGAGAACAGCGGCGAGGAGTTTGTCTTCGACGGCTTCCAGAATATCCGTGTCAAGGACGGCAACGAGAACAACAAGACGCTCAGCAACCAGATTGATGACCTCGGCGATCGTCTTCAGGACCTCTATCGCTTAGAGAATAAGGGCAACACCGGTGGCTCCACCCACGGCATTGGCCTTACCATGAATGTTGGCGTGGAATACACACTCCAGGCTTATGACAAGATCCGTTTCGGTTTGCTCTCCACCACTCGCTTCCATGGTGACTACACATGGAACGAGGAGCGCCTAAGTGTCAACTATGCTCCCTGCAACTGGTTTGACATGAACATCAACGGTGGTATCGGCACCTTCGGACCGTGCCTGGGCTGGATGCTGAATGTCCATCCCGTAGGCTTCAACTTCTTCATTGGCATGGACCACACCTTCTTCAAGGCTGCTAAGCCTTACATCCCCATGAACAAGAATGCCGACTTCACCATCGGCATCAACTTCCCGTTCTCCAAGCCTAAGAAAGCTTCTAACAGTTGATGACTACCACCTGAGTGATATACTCAGCGAATAAAGAATCTTAAAAATATTCGGGGAACAGAGATTTTTGCAAAAAAACTCTGTTCCCCGTTTCTCTTTCTGATGTTTCTTTTGGTTTTCCAAGAGCTTTAATGTACCTTTGCAGCCGAAATCTAATTCTTACATCATACTCATGGCCATTTCTTTCTTTAGAACCCCGCAAAAAACGATTATCGCCACGCAGGCGAATCATCAGTTAACTCCCGAAGAAATCCAGAAACTGTGTTGGCTCTATGGTGGTGCCACGCTCATCGAAGCCTCTACCCTTGACGGCACCTTCGTAGGTCCCCGCCGCGAGATGATAACACCATGGAGCACCAACGCTGTGGAGATCACGCAGAACATGGCCATCCAGGGCATTCAGCGCATCGAGGAATACTATCCGATTGAACAATTGGACAATTTACAATTGGACAATTCTAATAGCAGTTCACAGCAATCTTCGGAGCCTAAATCGTCAAATGGTAAATCGTCAAATAGTCAAATTGATCCGATGCTCCAACGTCTCTACAAAGGCCTCAATCAGGACATCTTCACGGTCAACATCCAGCCCGCTCCCATCCAGCACATCGAGAACTTGGAGGAGTACAACGAGCAGGAGGGCTTAGCCTTGTCGCCCGAGGAGATTGAATACCTGCACAAGGTGGAAGGGCAGCTGGGCCGCAAGCTCACAGACTCCGAGGTCTTCGGCTTCGCACAAATCAACAGTGAGCACTGCCGCCACAAGATCTTCGGCGGCACCTTCATCATCGACGGCAAGGAGATGCCCAGCAGCCTCTTTGCGATGATCAAGCGCACGACACAGGAGAACCCGCATAAGATCATCTCCGCATATAAAGATAATGTGGCGTTTGCCGAAGGCCCCGTCGTGGAGCAGTTTGCACCCGCCGACCACGCCACCAGCGACTGGTTCCGCGTGAAGCCCATCGAGAGTGTCATCAGCATCAAAGCCGAGACGCATAACTTCCCTACGACCGTAGAGCCGTTCAACGGTGCTTCCACCGGTACGGGCGGCGAGATCCGCGACCGCATGGGCGGCGGCGTAGGCTCATGGCCCATCGCCGGCACGGCGGTGTATATGACTTCGTACCCGAGGTCGGATGAGGGTTTAGGGTTTATGGATGAGGGAAAAGAACCCTCACCCCTCCGCTCGGCGCCATGCGACGCTTCACGCTTGAAGAACCCTCAACCCTCAACCATGAAGCCACGTCAGTGGCTCTACCAGACGCCGGAGCAGATTCTCATCAAGGCTTCAAATGGCGCCAGCGACTTTGGCAACAAGTTCGGCCAACCGCTCATCACTGGTTCTGTGCTCACCTTCGAGCACGAGGAGAACGGCGAGCAGTATGGCTACGACAAGGTCATCATGCTGGCCGGCGGCGTGGGCTACGGCACAAAGCGCGACTGTCTGAAGGGCACGCCCGAGAAGGGCAACAAGATTGTCGTCGTGGGCGGCGACAACTACCGCATTGGTCTCGGCGGCGGCTCCGTTAGCAGTGTAGATACAGGCCGCTACAGCAGCGGCATCGAGCTGAATGCCGTCCAGCGTGCTAACCCTGAGATGCAGAAACGCGCTTACAACCTCGTGCGTTCGCTCTGCGAAGAAGATGTCAATCCCGTCGTCAGCATCCATGACCACGGCTCGGCAGGTCATGTGAACTGCTTGAGCGAACTCGTGGAGGAGTGCGGCGGTCTCATTGATATGACCAAACTGCCCATCGGCGACCCGACGCTCTCCAGCAAGGAGATCATCGCCAACGAGAGCCAGGAGCGCATGGGCCTGCTGATTCAAGAGGAACACATCGATCACGTCCGCAAGATTGCCGAGCGCGAGCGCGCTCCGCTGTATGTCGTCGGCGAGACCACAGGCGACGCCCACTTCGCCTTCGAGCAGGGCGACGGTGTCCGTCCCTTCGACCTTGACGTGGCCCAGATGTTCGGTCACTCCCCGAAAACGGTGATGACCGACGAAACCGTCGAGAGGCGCTACGCAGACGTTTCGACGGAAGTGAAAAATGAGAAAGTGAAAAGTGAAAAATATAATATACCTGGTTCCTTCGAGAAACAAACCACCTTTGCAGGAAACTCTGATTTTTCACTTTTCACTCATTCACTTTTCACTTCGCTTCAAGCCGTTCTCTCGCTGGAAGCCGTGGCTTGCAAGGACTGGTTGACAAACAAAGTCGATCGTTCTGTGACGGGTAAGGTGGCACGCCAGCAATGTCAGGGCGAGCTGCAGCTGCCGCTCTCGGACTGCGGCGTCGTAGCCCTCGACTACAAAGGAGAGAAAGGTATTGCTACAGCCCTCGGTCATGCGCCGCAAGCCGGTCTTGCCGACCCCGCCGCAGGCTCCGTCCTCTCTGTGGCTGAGAGCCTGACGAACATCGTATGGGCTCCGCTGGCGGAAGGTCTCGACAGCGTCAGCCTCAGTGCCAACTGGATGTGGCCGTGCCGCTCGCAGAAGGGCGAGGATGCCCGTCTGTACAAGGCCGTAGAAGCCCTCTCGGAGTTCTGCTGTGCGCTGGAAATCAATGTCCCGACAGGTAAGGACAGTCTCTCCATGACCCAGAAATATCCCGATGGCACGAAGGTCATCGCGCCGGGCACCGTCATCGTCACTTCCGGCGGTGAGGTCAGCGACATCCGCAAGGTTGTGAGCCCCGTGCTGGCTGATGAACCTAAGAGCGCCCTCTACCATATCGACTTCTCATTCGATGAGCTGCGTCTCGGTGGCAGCGCCTATGCCCAGAGCAAAGGCAAGGTGGGCAGCGATGTGCCGACGTGCACGAACCCCGAATACTTCCGTGATGCCTTCGATGCCGTGCAGGACTGCGTGAAGAAGGGACTGCTGCTGGCTGGTCATGACATCAGTGCCGGCGGTCTTATCACCACGCTCCTGGAGATGTGCTTCGCCAACACGAAGGGCGGCCTGAAGGTCAACCTCAACAACTTCGCCTGCGAAGACCTCACGAAAATCCTCTTCGCCGAGAATCCCGGTGTCGTGGTGCAGGTCAGCACCAAGCACGAGGAGGAGTTCAAGAAGCTGATGGACGAAGCCGGCGTGGGCTATATATATATAGGTGTACCTGCCAAGGAGCGTTCGCTGCGCATCCGCAAGGGCGACTTCGAGGAGACGCTCGACATCGACCAGCTGCGCGATGTCTGGTATCGCCCGTCCTACCTGCTCGACACGAAGCAGAGCATGAACGGCTGTGCCGCAGAGCGCTTCAAGAACTATAAGAACCAGCCTTTGGAATGGCGCTTTGCGCACACCATAAACCATAAACCCTCATCCCTCAACCGCCGCCCCAAGGCCGCTATCATCCGCGAGAAAGGTACGAACGGTGAGCGTGAGATGGCCTACAGCCTCTACCTCGCCGGCTTCGACGTGAAGGATGTCATGATGACCGACCTCATCACGGGCCGCGAGACGCTGGACGACATTCAGATGATTGTCTTCTGCGGCGGCTTCTCGAACTCCGACGTCCTCGGCTCTGCCAAGGGCTGGGCCGGTGCCTTCCTCTACAATCCTAAGGCCAAGTCAGCCCTCGACCGCTTCTATGCCCGTCCCGACACCCTCTCGCTGGGCATCTGCAACGGATGCCAGCTGATGGTGGAGTTGGGACTGCTGGGCTACAAGAGCGGCGAAAAGATGCTCCACAATACCTCGCACAAGTTCGAGTCCGCCTTCCTCGGCCTCACCATCCCCCAGAACAACAGCGTGATGCTCGGCTCGCTGGCCGGCTCGAAGCTGGGCATCTGGGTGGCTCACGGCGAGGGTAAGTTCCATCTGCCGCAGCCCGAGAGCGACTATCATGTGGTGGCCAAGTACAGCTACGACCAGTACCCCGGCAACCCCAATGGCTCCGACTATAGCGTCGCCGGCCTCTGCTCTGCCGACGGCCGTCATCTGGCCATGATGCCTCACCTCGAGCGCGCCATCTTCCCCTGGCAGTGCGCCTACTATCCCGCAGACCGCCGCAAGGACGAGGTGACACCGTGGCTCGAGGCGTTCGTGAATGCAAGGAAGTGGTGCGAGCGCGCCAAAGGCGCGGTTGAGGGTTGAAGGTTGAGGGTTGAGAGTTTAGATAAAACATCTATGAAATCAAATGGAAAGACTTTTTAATTTCCAGAAATTAGAAGTTTACCAATTCTCTAAGGAGTTGGTTAAGATGGTCTATCAGTTTCTCAAACGATATCCACAAGAAGAGAAATATGCGTTATGTGACCAACTCAGACGCGCCACTATGTCCATCCCGTCCAACATAGCAGAAGGGATGTCACATTCCTCCCCAAAAGAGAAGGCATATTTTCTTGAAACGGCATATGGTTCGTTGATGGAAGTTGTTTGCCAATTGGAAATTTCAAGTGAGCTCGGATATATTACCCCAGAAGATTATTCAAATGCAGATACTTTAATGAGAAGAATTGCAAAAATGTTATCTCGCTTGAAGGAAGTAACCCTTACCCCTCAACCCTCAACCCTCAACCCTAAACCCTAAACCCACCCCTCAACCATGCTATCTCTTTTTAAAGTATTTTGGGGTGTCGGCCTCTTCACTATTGGCGGCGGCTATGCCATGATACCGCTGATTGAGGCGAAGGTGGTGGATGAGAGGCAGTGGATCAGTCGCGAGGAACTCTTGGACCTGATGGCCGTGGCACAGTCCTGCCCAGGTATCTTTGCCGTGAACATCGCCATCTTCATCGGCTACAAGATTCGTGGTACGTGGGGAGCACTGATGGCCACCCTGGGCTGCATCCTGCCTTCGTTCCTCATCATTCTTGCCATCGCCCTCTTCTTCCGTCAGTTCCAGGATAATGTGTGGGTAGCACGTGCCTTCCGTGGCATCCGTCCCTGCGTCGTCGCTCTCATCGCGGCACCGACGTTCAAGATGGCTAAGAGCGCTCAGATTTCTCGCTACAATATCTGGATTCCCGTCCTTGGTGCCTTCCTCATCTGGATGTTCGGTGTCTCGCCCATCTGGGTCATCATTGCCGCCGGCTTAGGAGGCTATCTGTATGGCAAATACATTGCAACCCCTCAACC
This sequence comes from uncultured Bacteroidales bacterium, assembly GCA_902779845.1. Taxonomy (GTDB): domain Bacteria; phylum Bacteroidota; class Bacteroidia; order Bacteroidales; family Bacteroidaceae; genus Physcousia. The sequence goes on from CACZCZ010000003.1 coordinate 64,566, forward strand.
ATAAACCCTCATCTCTCAACCGTGATATTCTTCCAGCTCTTCTATACCTTCTTCCTCATCGGCCTCTTCGGCTTCGGCGGTGGCTATGCGATGATCTCCATGATTCAGGGCGAGGTCGTCACCAACCACCATTGGATGACGATGGGCGAGTTCACAGACATCGTGGCCGTATCGCAGATGACACCCGGCCCCATTGGTATCAACTCAGCAACGTATGTCGGCTACACCGCTGTCGTCAATGCCGGCGGCTCTGAGTGGATGGGCATTCTCGGCTCTGCGACCGCAACTTTCGCCGTCGTGCTTCCCTCGTTCATCCTGATGCTGATGATTTCCAAGTTCCTGATGCAGTACAAGCATCACCCCTCCGTGGAACACGTCTTCACGGGCCTTCGCCCTGCTGTCGTAGGTCTCTTGGCCGCTGCCTGCCTGTTGCTGATGACGCCTGAGAACTTCTCCACGCCGTCCGACTCACCCTGGCAGTTCTGGATCAGCATTGCCATCTTCGTCGGCACACTCATTGCCTGCCAGGTGTATAAGCTCAGTCCCATCCGCACGCTCCTCTTCTGTGCCCTCGTCGGAATACTGCTTTTTTAATTGATAATGTATAAATGACGTTCAATGTTCAATGTTCATTTGTCAATTCTCTTTTTTTAACAACGAATTAAGCGAATTAGACGAATTTTTTTAACAACTTGTTATCATTCAATTTTAATCGAATTTCACGGATTCCAGAGCGAAGCGCTTCGCGGGCTTCGAAAGCCACACACTGAGTATGTCCTTATTCGAACGCCACACATTGCTCAGTTCGATGCTTAAGTAACTTCTGTTTTCACTCGGCACCTGCGTAGCGTGCCGCCCCAATTTGTGAAATTCGTTATTCATTGTTTGTGTGCGCCAGCCCAAAAATTAACTTTGTTGGTTTTTGTCACGACTCGGCCATCCGAAAGCAAGCTTTCATGGCGCTCGCTGCTCCAAAAATTCGTTAAATTCGTGTAATTCGTTGTTCGAAAAAATCAGGAGCCTGTGCGCTGTCGCACGGTTATGGGTTCATGGTTAAGGGGTTAAGGGTTTAATGTATAATTGGTACGCCGGCACGGCGTTTTTTTATGGTAGTTCTTTCTTTGCGCAGCTAATTATACATTATACATTATACATTATCAATTATCAATTATACATTAAAAAGCGCAGTGCCCCCTTCTCTGCCACATCATAGACAGCCCATCCCAGCTGCGTGGCCTCTGCTGCGAGGCTGAGGCGTTGCCATTGAGGCAGGCTGGCGTCGAGCACCAGCAGGCGAGGGCGATAGGCCTCGGCGAGTGTGCCCAGCCTGCCGCCACGGAACCCTCTTACCACCCACAGCACATCCACCTCCGCTGTGGTTCTGTACGCGGCAGTATCCCCGTCTCCGCTGTCCACCATCACAGCCTTCAGTCCCTCTTTCAACACTACCGCTTTCCTTCCCCTCAGCACCTGCGGCTCTGCCGTCAGTCGGCGTCTCCAGAAGTCGCGGCGGATGTACTTCATCCCCGTTTCCAGCGAATCCGGTTCCGGCGTCAGCAGCCAGCTCTGTTCGGGCGAGGCGATGACGTGCAGTGCCGGGCAGCGACGGTTGTGATAGACCACCACCTGCGGCTCTGCCTTGCGGCTCCAGAAGTCGTGGATGATGGCTCCCGGCCAGTGTGCTGCCTGCGCCATCAGCCACAGCTGTGCCCCTACGATCCATGACAGGCCTGTGCCTAACCACCCTGCAGCCATCGGCCACAGCCATGACAGCAGGATGAGCAGCAATGCGAGATAGAGCAAGAGCGTGGTCAGCGGTATCAGCACGATGCTCAGCAGCGGGCCATAGAGCGGTATCTGGTGGAAGTAAAGGGCCACCAAAGGCAGCGTCAGCACCTGAGCACAGAGCGACACCGCTACCAGCTTGAAAGGCCATAGCAGCCAGTAGCGTTCCAGACGGAAGACCAGATAGCGCCAGCGGTTGAAGATCCATACATACAAAGGATGATAGAAGAGCAGGATGCCCGCCACAGCCAGGAAGGACAGTTGGGCACCGACATCGAACAGATACATGGGCTGCCACAGAAGCATCACGATGCCCGTGAGCAAGAGATGTTGCAGCGGCGAGCCATAGCGCTGCAGCAGACTCGCCACCACGAAGATGGAGGTCATCAGCGCGGCCCGCACGAGCGATGCCGGCATCCCTGCCAGGAAGGTGTAGCCCCCGATGAAGAGGAGGATCATCACGCCCACAACCTTTCGCCACCGCGACAGCAACAGCCTGCTGTTCATCCATGTCAGCAGCAGCCCCACGATGATGCCCAGATGCAGTCCGGACAGCGCCAGCAGATGACTGGCGCCGGCTTGTGCGTAGAGGTCGCGTGTGTCTTGTTTCAGCAGCGAGCGGTCGCCCATTGTCATCGCGCTCACGATGGCGAGCGTCTGTTCCTCTATCCCCAGCGTCTTCACCCGTGACAGCATCTTCTCGCGCCACGCGATGCCCTTGCTCATCGGTCCTGCGTCATCACCCTTTTTCCTGCCCGTGGCGCCGCTCACCCATTGCCATCGTGCCACGTCGAACTCGTCGGGATTTCCTCGGCTCACGGGTCGCCCCTTCACCGCCCATTCCCGATGCTGCCGCTCTGCCACCGCGGCATAGCGTGCGAAGCCTACCGACAGGAAGAACAGGAATGTCAGCACAGAGAAGACGGGGTAGCGATGCACCAGCGGGTGCCGCAGCACCTGACGATAGCGGAGCAGTGCCAGCAAGGCGAGGACAAGGCAAAAGCCCCATGGGGCCAATTGCACCCACAGGGCTTTTGTCAAGTCTGTTGCCATCCATGTGGCATCGTACAGAAGGATGTCGCCCGCTGCAACTCCCGCCACCAAGGCGAAGAATGCGATGACGACCGGGCGGCTCATGAAGTCAGTTGCTTCAGCACCTTGACTTCTTCAATGGGGTCAGGAGCACCAAAGACGGCGCTGCCCGTGACATAGACATCCACGCCGGCGGCAGCCAGGTTCGGCGCCGTCTTGCGGTTCACGCCGCCATCCACTTCGATGAGGGCCTGCGAGCCGGAGGCTGTGATGAGCTGTCTCAGGCGGCGAACCTTGTCCAGACTGTGCTCGATGAATTTCTGTGCACCGAAGCCGGGGTTGACGGTCATCAGCATCACCACGTCCACGTCGCAGATGATCTCTTCGAGGGTGGCGACGGGCGTTGCCGGATTCAGCGTCACGGCAGCTTTCATCCCGGCCTCGTGAATCTGCTGAATAGTGCGGTGGAGATGCACGCAGGCCTCCTGATGCACGTTCATGATGGCGGCACCGAGGTCGCGCACCTGCGAGATGAACTTCTCGGGCTGCACAATCATCAGGTGAACGTCGAGGGGCTTGGTGGTCAGGCGCGCCACATGCTCCAGAACGGGGAAGCCGAAGGAGATGTTGGGCACGAAGACACCATCCATCACATCCAAGTGCAACCAGTCGGCTTCCGACTGGTTGAACCATTCCATTTCGCGCTCCAGATTGGCGAAGTTAGCTGCCAACAGCGAGGGTGCAATCAAATTCATGCGGGGCGGTACATTCTTGCGAACTTGCGAAGATGTTGCAGGGTGGATGTTCGCGGTTCCAACCCCGGGGTTCCATACTGGTTGATGTCTGTTGCGAAGTCGATAATCTTCAACTCCACGGGGATGAGTAGAGGTTGCTCCATAGGCATAACATGGATGATGTTCTATACCTATAACGTGCACATTTCTTCATTTATTGTGCAGTCCCCTCTTTTTTGTTGAAAAATTTCAACCAGCCGCTCGTGGCGGCGCGCACGTTAGCGCGCTACCTTACGAACGGTGTTGCCTTGCTTGACGACGAGCACGCCGCGGGCGGGCACCTTCCAGAGGTTGAAGGTGGCTGTGGGAGCGGTGTGTACGAGGCGGCCCTGCATGTCATAGACGCGGGTGAGGCCGTCGTCCACAGGTTCTTGCTTGATTGTCTTCACGCCCGTGAGCAGGAACTCTTCCATGATCTCCGGACCTGTGATGATGCCGTTGCCGCTGCTGTCGATGGTGAGGGTGAAGCAGATGGGACCCGTCTGTTCGCCATAGATGCGTACGGGCTGGTAGCCTTCCTCGTTCACTGCGCGTGATGCGACATAGATGCGATAGCTGTGTTCGGGCTCAAAGCTTACTGATTCGGGGAAGCCCGCGTATTGTGGGTAGCCGACGCCATAGTTTAGCTTCACGTTTGTTTCCTGACGATAGATATCTAAGTAGGTGGGTTCGCCGCCTGCCAGATCCTGGATGACCATATAGAAGCGACCGGTGAAGGGTTGGTAGGAATAGGAGCGGAACTCATCCAGCGTCACCTTGATGACAGGGTCTGAATTGGGAGTGTAGATGAACTGGCAGTTCGTGGTTGTCATGAAGGAGTGGTAGGCATCCATGGGCTGCGGCTCCACAGTGATGCCCGTCAGCATAAGCGCATCATCGTTGAAGTTGCCCATTGGGCAATCGAATGCGTCCAGCGCATAGGCGCCATCATACCAGCCGTTCCATCCCCAATTGATATTGATCAGCCCGTCGGCATCGATGCCATGAAGGATAAAAGCATGGGATGAACGAAATTCATAGATATCATGTGTTTCAGGGTCTTCTTCATATTCGATAGAGACGGCACCATAGATAATCGGGCGCTTAGCCTGCAATTCACTGTAGATGAAGGAAAGCCATTCGTCCGTCGTATAATACGTCCTATTGCGGAGTTGAATTGCTGAAGACGAGTAATTGAAGTATTGGGGAAGTGCTACTGCTGCATCGTTCAGCGTGCTTGCTCCGCCGGCCTCTGAATATTGCATTCCTACGGCGGCACCGCAGTCGCGCATCAGCGTAGCAATGGCCGTGGCAGCATTCTCATCGTACTCTTCAACGATGCCATCATCATAAGTGGGAGGGTCGTTGTAGTCATCCGGGAGATACCAACCGTAGCCCGTTTGATAAGGCCATGAATACTGACTATTCACCTCAACGCTGAAGGGCGTAGGAAACTCGTTGACATAATAGGAACCGCTGAACGCGGCAGAGGCTGGCCACTGCCAGTAGTTCATGACTTGTCCCATTGACGTGGCTACACAACCTGTCACTGCGTGGCCTCGGCCTTCGCCCTCGCCCACCATTGGCAACAGATCATTGTAGGGCTCATCCTGCGTCCACTTCGTTGTGATCAGAGGGCTTACAGGCGTGAAGTCCACATCTGACTTGAGGGGGGCAGCATCCTTGATGCCTGCCGCGTCCATCTTCTGCAGCGTGCGGTTGATGCCGCTGAGCCATGCTTTCATGCCGCAGGGAATCTTGTTGATGTCGAACGCTCCCTTGGCATAGCCCAGCACCGGGCGCAGGCGGTCGTCGCGACCCACGATGACAAAGCGCCCTTCATTCTCGGGGGAGAACACGGCTATCGACTTGTCTGTAAACACGCGCTTCAGGCTGGTTGAGGCAGCGCCGTTCAGACCTTTCACCTGGGCGCCAAAGAGTTTCTGCGAGGCAATGGCTGCCATTTCGCTATCGCTACGGTTCTCGGCCATCGTCGGCATTGCGAGGGCTATGAGTAGCAGGGTAAAAAACATTTTCTTCATAGTCACTTCTTGTTAGTTTTATACATTGATGCCGCAAAGGTCGCAATAATCGTTTAGATAACCAAGAAAATCACAGAAAAAACATTCACACCATGCTCTTTTCGTCGTAAGACCTTGATCTTACGCGCTGAAGACCTTGCTCCTCAGCCCCGAAGACCATGCTCCTCTGGCCGGAAGACCATGGTCTTCTTGTTTTTCTCACATGTGAGAAAAGCCAACACACTATAGTCCATAAGCTTTTCTCACATGTGAGAAAAACGATTGCACCTTGCTCTTCACGCGAGTTCCACTGGTGGAACTCCGCAATGCGTCATGCAGCGCAAGGCTCATGGACATTGGGCAATGATTTTGACATACCTTCATCATTTATGTTCTATCCTGCTGTAATACAATGCGTTCCATCGAATTATACCTACATCAAACCTACACTAAACCTACATACTCCTTGCTGGATGAATGTAGGTTTAGTGTAGGTTTAGTGTAGGTTTGATGTAGGTTTGTTTTGCTGCAATTGGCAGCTAATCAGCCTCTTAGGTGCAAAATGATGAAGGTGTGTCAAACACCATGATATTTGTTACCTCGCCACTTTGCGTGCCTTGTCACCCTCTTTGATGACGAGGATGCCGCGGGCGGGCACTTCCCAGAGGTTGAAGGATGCCGTGGGGGCCGTGTAGAGCAGGCGGCCTTGCAGGTCATAGACGCGTGTGAGGCCGTCGTTGACCAGCGTGTTGGCTGTGGGAGCTGCGATGGCATCAGGTACGGGCACGGGTTGGCGTGTCGGGTTGACGGTGCTGGTGGCGATGTCCCCTGTGTAAGTGACATCATAGGCCACGCCGCCATCCTGGCAAAGAATCGAGCGCCAGACACCATCGCGCGGATCGTAGCCGCCGAAACTCATGCGATAGGTGTGCCCGGGCTTCAGGCCGTTCTCACCATCGATAAAGTAATAGAAGTAATAAGTTTTCCAGTCTTCACTTTCGCCGAAGTAGCCAGCGCATGGAGGCAACTCTGTCTTGTCTTGCAACTCAGGTGCGATGACCCATGTGCTGCCGTCTGTCATATCCAGTGCAAATAATCCTAACACGCCTTTGAAGTCCGTTGCGTTGTAATTGATGAAACCGTAGGGAATGTCAACATACAACGTCGGATGCTCAACGTCTGTAGAATCTTTCTCTGTACCCCACTGGAAGGTGTAAGGTGCACCGGAGTAGCCTTGAATACGTGTCTCAATGTGGTCTGTAGGCAGAGGGGTTTTGCGAATGCCATAGGTCATTGAATGATAATTTTTGAAGTTGTAGCCCGTACTTCTCGGCTTGAGACTGGTGATTGCATAGTATCCATTTCCCGAGCCGCTCCAGCCCCAGTTGACATATACCAGCCCGTCCTTATCTACGCCGCTGAAAACGAACGCGTGTCCGCCCTGATCTTGATCAGAACCTCCATAGATAATGGGGCTTTTAGCAGCTAACTCATCGTATATGATTTGCGCCCAAGCATCATGGCTTTCGCAGTAGCTATAGTCCATGTATTTTATACATTCTTGGGGATATTGAAATGCTTGTATGAGAGCCATGCCTGCATCTATGTTCATGGTGCCACTTCCATAGACACTGTAATCCATGTGGCTGGCATAACCACAGTCCCGCAACAGAATGTCTATATTGTCACTAACCTTTCCAGAGCTTTTGTAAGTGTCGGCATAAGGCCATGTGTATGTGGAATTGACTGTTGCCGTTAACTCCTCCGTCGTCTCTTTTTCTCCGGATGTTTTTGTAACATAATAGGTGGCTTCGAAGGATGCGGAGTTAGGCCATTGACAATAGTTCATGCATTGAGCCATTGCAGTGGCGACACAACCTGAGGGGTAGGAGTTAGGTGTGGATTTGCTATACGGATAGCCTTGGTCCCATTTTGTCTTCACGAAGTTGCTCACGGGCGTGTAGGTAGCTGTCGTCAGAAGCTGCCCACGAGGTGCTTCCGCTTTTTCGGCATCAGCAATCTCTGTGCTCATCTCCTTGAGGAACCAGCGCAGGCCATCGGGCATATCGGTGGCAGGGAAAGGTTCCGTGGAATAGCCCCATATAGGTTCTACCTTGTCGCTCTTGGCAACAATCACAAAGCCTTCTCCGTCTGTGGGGGCGAAGACGCTGTAGGCGCGCTCTTCTGAGACACACAGTACGGCGCTCGTTTGGGAGGCGGGGGCGCGCCGTCCCTTCACATTCATTTGTGTGTAAAGCTTTTCTGCGGCAATTGCCTGCATTTCCTGCAGGGAACGGTCATCTGCGACGGCAGGCAGCACTGCCGTCATGATGAGCAGTGCAATGAAGGATCTCTTAATAGATGTATTTTCCATTTGAGAATAGGCTCTGATTAATTCGCTGCAAAAGTACGCTAAATAGTTAGAATGGCAAAATATTTGTAAGATTTTATTCCTCATTCAGTCACTCGCTTGATGTAAGACGAAAAAAAGTTGCGCCGGAGACCGGCGCAACCTTTATCATGATTTGTGTGAACAACATCAATCTGGAATGAAGAAGTTGTAGCCATAGGTTAAGTGTCTAGCACTGCTAAAGTACTCAACGTAGAAGAAACAGCTGTAGTCTTCATACATTCCACTCTCGTAACCATACTCGGTCACAAAAGCGGCATCACCTTGCCAATAACCGAGATCTTGAAGACCGATGGTGCCTTCATCTCCAAATACAACAGGCGTAGCCGTCTCAGGAACGCGGAAGAACTGGTAGTCGCCGTCATCGTCAGCACCAAAGATGTCCAGCATATCCAACTTCATGCTATAGCCTTCTCCGAAGACATCTTTCAGGCGATACAAATGATCATTGGTTGTACAAACTTGCAAAGTCGTAGGAAGCGCGCCGGTTCCAAAGACTGCTTGCATATTATTTTGAATATAGTATGTACCCGTGCAGATATCTTCCCAGTCAAGGCCGAACACTTCAGCCTGAGCCAAAGTCTTCTCGCCACCACCGACGGATACGACAGAAATGGTGTAAGCACCAAAGAGATCTGTGACAACGAAGTCTTTATACTTGCCTCCGCTGAAGGAATCGACATCTAGCTCCAGCTGCTTTCCCTTATCCTGTACGCGCTGAATCAATTCAGCTTCAGAAATATCGGCTACGTCCGAAGAGGGATCTACAGAGTAGAAAATCTGCTCAACTTTGTTGTTGGCTGTGACACGTACTCTAAAGTCATTGTCAGGATTGTTGGGGAGGGGAGCTTCGTAGGTGTAAACGGTGGAGAGGGGCTTCCCATCGTTACCGGGCTCGTTACCATTTTCTTCCGTGCAGGCGGCAAAGGCCATGATGCCGGCAGCCAACAATAAGAAACTTTTAAAATATGTTTTCATTGTGTAATTTTTTAGTTTGTTTTTATTGGAAGCTCCAATCTCTTACCAAGTGAACTCGGGTGAGTCGCCTTCAGGCTGAACGGGATTGGGATTCTGGACAAGACCCTTGTTGTAGTCGGGCTCTGTTCCACCGAAGCACCAGATCATCCAGTTGGGCACGCCGTCGGGGGTGTTCCAGCGGAAGCCCTCGATATGGTTGGAGTTGGGGTAGCTACGGATGATACCCTTGTCCAGACGACGGATGTCGAAAGTGGCGAAACCTTCACCCCAAAGCTCTACGCGACGCTGCCACCATACCTCGTTCTGGAACTTGGGGGTGCTCATGTTGTAGTAGGCCTCGTTGTGTGTGCCATAGACGTAGTTGGGGTCACGTGTCAGGGCGAACTGGGTCAACAGCTGGATGCCCTCATTCTCCTTACCGGGTTGCATGCCGACAGCTTCGGCTTCAATCAGATACATCTCTTCCACGCGCATCAAGGGAACTGCGACAACCCAAGCATCATACTTCACATCAGCCTTACCAGAGGCATTGCGGAACTTCAGGGATAAGCCGCCAGGGCCGTATTGTGCAGCATCTACAGTGGCGAGCAGTCTCTCAGGATAGTAGGAGTAAGCTTCCAGGGCGGTGATCATGTCTTCTTCCTCCATATCATCAATGGCGAAGTCAACAAAGCACTTCTTACGGAAGTCTGTAGCGGGGATGGTCTCATACAGGTGACGGTCAATGACATTGGGACCGCCATAGTTGGCAGCATAGCCGCATTCAAAGCCATTCTCAAGTATCATCACAGAACCCCAGCTGGAGTCACCGTCATTCTCAAGAATGTTGGGGTCGGTGGGACGGAAGGTGAGACCGAACATCCAAGATTTGTTGGGGCTGTTGAAGCCTGTGTCGCGGCTGGTGTAGGCAGCCTCGTCCATGATTGTATAACCCGCCTGAGCCTTCTTTGCATATTCTGCGGCTTTGGGGTAGTCCTGCTTCTCCAGATAGGCACGGGCCTTCAGACCATATACGACGGACACGTCGGGCGTATAGACATCAGCACGAACATAGCCATCCAGATACTTCTCGGCCTCATCCAAGTCGGAGATGATGAAGTCAAGCATCTCGTCGAAAGGAACGCGGGGGTTGTTGGCAGCCTGCTCAAATGTTGTGGCTTCAGTTATTTTAGGAACTGTCAGCGCCTGTGGGTTCGAGTTATATGATTCTGCGGCATACATTCGGGCAATATCCAAGTACATCATTGCACGGATAGCGTATGCAATACCCACACCGGCCTTCTCGGTATCCTTGGGATTGCCGTTGACCATTGCAATCACGGAATTGCAGCTTTTGATCCACATGAAGTAGTAAGTCCAGGGGAGCTGTGGATAAGCCCAGCCGGGAGCCAGATAGGAAACATCATTGTACCAAGTCTGATACCAGTTGTTCGTGCCAACGGGAACCACGTCCTGACCTTCCACATCGCGGGTCAGGAAGAACGAAGGATAGCCATAATCCCATACGCTATGATTACTTCCGTTGTAGGTGAACTGACCATTGAGTGTGCTGGTGAGCGATGTGACAAATTTGTCAAAAGCGCCAGGTGCACTCGTACCCTGTTCAGCTGTAATATAGCTGGTCTGAGGGTTAACCTCCTCAACGCAGCTCGTGAGCATGGGAGCACCGAGCAGGGCGAAGAGCAGTGTTGAATATATCTTTTTCATAGTGTAATCTGTTGAATTTAGTTTAGAATGAAACCTGAACGCCACCCATGATCGTGCGGACGGGAGAATAGACATTCACGCTAGCCATTGTGTCGAAGCTGTAGCGGGGATCCAGGCCCTTGCGAGCACTCCAGAAGCAGAGGTTCTGACCCTGAGCGTAAACGCGAATCTTGCTCAGCTTGATCTTCTCAACCCAACGCTTGGGGAAGGTGTAACCAACGGTGAAGCTCTGGAAGTTCAGATAGCTGGCCTTGGTGAGGAAACGGGTGCTGGTGCTGTTGGTATATTGATCCTGATATTGGAAGCGAGGAATGTCGGAAGTGACATTGTTGGGCGTCCAGGAATTCAGGATGTCCTTGTGCAGGTTTGCACCAGTTGCCTGGCTGGAAACCGGAGACATGAGGGATGCATACTGGGTGTCATAAACCTTACCGCCGAGCTGGTAGTCAAAGCTGAGGCTGAGGTCAACACCATAGACCTCGAGAGAGGTGTTGAAACCGCCGATAACCTTCGGAAGGATGGAGCCCTGCTCGTAGTAGCTGGCGTTGTTGTAGTCTGTAGTCGTGGTGGCATGAGCTTTGGCGGGCTTGTCCTGATCGGGAACCAAAGTGCCATCGGCGCTTACCTTCATGTCGTTCTCATCGCCTACCCAGTAAAGAGCCTGACCCTGTTCGTTCACACCTGCATACTCAGGCAGGAATGCATTGTAGAGGGACTTGCCTTCTTCATACCACATCTGGAAGACGCGGGCGCCAGTGCTCTGGCTAAAGCCGCCATTGACTTCCTTCTTGCTTTCGGGCAATGTGATGATGTTCGTAACGTTGTGAGCCAGGTTCAGTGATACGTTCCACTTCACGTTCTTCGTGCGGATGATGTCGCCGCTCAAGTTGAGCTCAACACCGCGGTTGCGCATATCGCCAAGGTTCGTGTAGTATCCGCGTGAGCCCATGCTCTCAGGAACGTTCAGCCAGAAGAGCAGGCCGCTGATGCGCTTGTTGTAGAAGTCAAAGCTACCGGTGAGGCGACCATTCCAAAGGCTCCATTCCAGACCCAAGTTGATGTTGGTCGTGGTTTCCCAGCTGATGTCGCGGTTACCGATTTGGGCGAAGGTGGGAGCCATTGTGGTTCCGCTCTTCTGGAGAGCGTAGAGGTCGGTGTAGTTCCATGCACCAATACCATCATTACCCTGCTGACCGACGGAGAACTTCAACTTGATCTGGTCAACCCAGTTGGCGTTCAGCTTCTTGAAGAAGCTCTCTTTGTTGAGAAGCCATGCAACACCGCCGCTCCAGAAGTTACCCCAGCGATTGTCGGGATGGAAGTTGCTGGAAGCATCACGACGATAGGATGCGCTGACGAAGTATCTCTCATCGAAGTTGTAAAGTGCATTGGCGAACCAACCTTCAACATTGTAAGTAGAAGTGTAGGAGTGGGAATCGTCGCGGATTGCAAATGCGTTAATCTCAGGAATATCGGGTGAGAAGCCGCCTTTTGCTGATGCATCGATATACTTGGTGCGGGTCTTGTACCACTCATGACCGGCCAGAACCTGAACGTCATGCTGGCCAAAAAGCTTGTGGAAGGTAAGTGTCTGGATGTAGTTCTGACGCAGCGTGTTGCTCTGTGACTTGGCAATCGTACCGTCTTCACCTGCAGAGGGACCATAGAACGGGTTGCCATAGCTGCTGGCGTTGGATAAACCAAGGTTGAGGTTGTTGGTGGAGTTGAAACGCAACCAATCTGTGAAGTCAATATCCAAGGTGAAGGTACCGCTCAACTGATGATACTCGCTCTCAGCCTTGTTGTACATGTTGGCACCGATGGGGTTACCAGTGGCACTGAAACGGCGGGTCAAACCGGGATAGTTGGTAGCGGCTACACCATAGTCGTACTGCTGGTTGCCGTATTCGTCAGTTCTGATAATGGGATTGCCATTAGCATCCTTAACGCGTACATAGAGAGGATAAACAGGAGCAATCCTTGATGTGAAGTACATCATGTTGGTGGCGCCCAGACTGGTGTCAAGGTTGGGGTTGCTCTTCGTGTTGCTGTGAACATAACCGATGTTGGTGCCCAACTTCAACCATTTGCGAGCCTGAAAGTCTGCCTTCACGCGAGCGGTGAAACGTTCGTAACCGGAATGGTCGATGACACCATCCTCGTTCAAGTAACCTATGCTGGCATAGTAACCACCGCGTGAACCACCACCATTGATGTTCACATTGTACTCCTGACGGAAACCGTTGCGATAGGCAGCATCAGTCCAGTTGTCGGGAATCAGATAATAATCCTCGCCGTTAGCGGTGTAGGTGCGGCCTAAGGTTGCATTGGGGTTCAACTTGCCGTTGGTGCCAATCAGCTGTTCGCCATCGGGCACAGTGTAAACATTGTAACCTAAACCGGTATTACCATTGATGATGGCATTGTTGGCCCAAGCATTGGCAGCCTGGGGGGTCAAACCGTTCTTGTAGAAAGCATAGTTGTAGAACTGCTTGTAGTAGGTCTCGTAGAACTCGCCAGCGTCAGTGAAGGTGTCATAGTCCTGAATGGCGCGTGAGTTGGCACCCCACTTCATATCTACGTTGATCTGAGCCTTTTCGCTCTTTCCCTGCTTTGTGGTGATGAGGATAACACCGGCAGCACCACGAGCACCATACAGAGCTGCAGAGGCTGCGTCCTTAAGGACGGTTACGCTTTCTATATCCTCCTGAGGAATGTTGGAAAGACTTGCGCTATAGGGAGCACCGTCAACAACAATCAGAGGATCGGTTTCTGCAAACATTGAAGCAATACCACGGATGTTGATGGAACCTTGGCCGGCGCCGGGGGCACCGCTACCGCCACGAATCTGTAAACCTGCAACGCTACCCGTAAGAGCGTCTGCAATGTTTGTCGTGATCTTCTTGTTCAGATCATCAGAGTTAAGAACAACGGCAGAACCGGTGAATGAGGACTTCGTCTGCTGACCGAATGCCACGACCATCACCTCGTCCAGCATCGTGTTGTCTGTGTCGAGGGCAATCTGCATACCGTTGCGGGCCTTGACAACACGACGAAGCATGCCGATGTGTGTCAGCTCCAGACGACTGTCTGCATTGGGAACAGTAATGGTGAACTGACCATTGAGGTCCGTCACCGTTCCGGTCTTCTCACCTACCACTTTCACTGAAGCGCCAGGCAGGGGCTCGCCGTCATCAGAGCTGATGATGGTTCCCTTCACTTGAATCTGGGCAAAGGCTCCTCCCATTACGAAGAAGAGGCATGCCAGAATCGCTGTTAACCTTTTTTCCATAAATGTACTTTAAAATTAAATGAATTTGGTGATTTTGCAATATTCGGCGGCAAAAGTAATGAAATATTCACAAACAGCCATAAAAAATGCAAAGAAATGTTCATTTATATGCAAAATTATGCCAAAATACACATAAGAGAGTGCATTTTGGCATAAAAAATGGGTTGCTTGCTACAAAATGATTGTGGCAGGAGTGCTTTTTCGGCTTGAAACGGCGTAGCTGAAACAGGGCTATTCGCAACCTACGAGGGTCAGATCCTGGTGGGCTGACATCTTGCGCAGGTTGATGATGGCGTAGCGCATGCGGCCTAATGCGGTGTTGATGCTGCAGTTGGTTTTCTCGGCAATCTCCTTGAAGGAGAGCTGCTCATACATTCGCATACGCACAACTTCCTGCTGGGCTTCGGGCAGGCGATCCACCATGGCGTTCAGCGTGGAGTAGGTCTGCTCGTTGTGAAATTCCATCTCCTTGTTTCCCTCCAGCAGTGTGTGGCCGTCCAGAACCTTGGATTTCTCGCTGTCGTCGAGAATGTCCACGATGGGGCGGCGCTGGCGTGCACCGTCGATGATGAGGTTGTGGGCAATGCGCATCACCCAGGACGAGAACTTGCCATTCTCGGTGTAGTGATGGTTGCGAATCTGCATGATGACGCGCATGAAAGTGTCCTGAAACACGTCATTGGCCAAGTCGCTGTCGCGCACGACAGAATAGATGTAGGCGTAAACGGGAGATTGGTAGCGATCCAACAAAATGTCGAATGCCTCATCATTACCTTCTTCATAGAGCTTGACGAGCATGGCGTCAGTCTCTTGTCTCAAGTGTTGCATTACTTTCCGAATAGGATGGTTAGGAGTAATGTTTCAGTCGATAGGCAATGATGTTTTTAGTGAATAATGGATAAATGAATAATGGATAATTGGCCTTTTTTGCCGCATACCGGCCGCAAAGGTGAGGCTTTTTCCCGAAACCACCAAACTTTTTTGTGAAAAAATGCAATAAAATGCTATTTATTCTGTTGTCCGGATGGGAATGGGCGTCTCAGCATCGCTCTCTACGAGGACGGCGCCTTCCAGATGTGCGCCACGCAGGAAATCTGCCACGGGCATCCGCTTTTTGCCTGCTAATTGGATGTCTGTCAGGTACAGGATGCCATCCCGGAGGGGCACGCTGAGGGATGAGGGTTTAAGGTTGAGGGTTGAGGGTTTAAGGTTCTTCAAGCGTGAAGCGTCGCATGGCGCCGAGCGGAGGGCTGAGGGCTCTTTTTCCGCAAAATAAACCTTCAACATAGTCTCCTTGCCGTCGGTTGTGCGGAGGGTGGTCCAGGCTGCTGGGTAGGGGGAGAGGCCGCGGATGAAGTCATAGGCGGACTTCACTGTGTGCTGGCTCCAGCGGATCTCGCAGTTCTCCTTGAAGAGCTTGGGGGCCGGTTTTAACTCAGCGACTGAGTCGCTGAGCACAGTGCTTTGCTCCACAGGGGCTATGCGGTTGTTCTCGATGTCATCGACGGTTTTCAGCACGAGGTCGGCACCGAGGTACATGAGGCGGTCATAGACATCGCCCACGGTGTCACGGTCGCCGATGGGGGCGGGCACGCGATGGATAATCCGGCCGGTGTCGATGTCGTGATCGAGGAAGAAGGTGGTGACACCTGTCTCGGTCTCGCCGTTGATGACGGCCCAGTTGATGGGAGCCGCTCCGCGATATTGGGGAAGGAGGGCTGCGTGGAGGTTGAAAGTGCCCATGGGCGGCATAGCCCATACCACCTCAGGGAGCATACGGAATGCCACGACAATCTGCAAGTCGGCCTGGTAGCTGCGCAGCTCCGCCAGGAAGGCTTCGTCCTTGAGTTTCTCGGGCTGCAACACGGGAATCCCCTGTTCCACAGCATATTGCTTGACGGGTGATGCCTGCAGGGTGTCGTGATGACGGCCTACAGGCTTATCGGGCATTGTGACAACTGCCACAACGTTATACTTGTTCTCAACCAACTTTTTGAGGGACTCCACGGCGAACTCGGGAGTGCCCATGAATACGATTCGCATATATGTTGCTCAATATAAAATATGAAATATAAAATATAAAATATAAAACTAAACTTCGTCGCGGGAGGACTTGATGGTCGCTGCTAATAAGCGTAGTAGTTCGTCGCAGTCTTCCTTCATGGATTGATAAGTGGCTTCTGTAATATAGCTTGCATGATATAAAAGATGGATCCAATATTCTGTTTCGCCAGCTTCTTTTTGGGCGACTTGTAGTTTGTTGATAAAGTCTGCCTTGCTTTGTGCATAAATACCTTCATGAATATTGGCGCCGATACTTGTCCCAGAACGATATATCTGGTCTGACATCATATATTCATGTTTTTTGGTTGTTAAATATTTCCTACAATTAACAATACGAACGCCAAAAGCCTTCGACTTCTCTGCTAAGATGTTATTGTTAATCATCTTTATATTTTATATTTTATCTTTTATATTTTATATTTTTGGGGGAGAGTTTACTCTTCCGAAAGGTCATGTAGCATGGTGCGATAGGCTGCATAGACGTGGCTGCGACGGATGAAGCCTACGAAGAGGCCGTCGTTATCCACGACGGGGAGTGCCCAGGCTTGCGTGCGGTCAAAAGTCTGCATGACCAGTTCCATGGGGTCGTTCGTGGTCAGGCGCGCAGCACACTGCGACATCAGATCGCGGACAAAGACACGGTGGTAGAGCTCGGTGCGGAACATGACATGGCGCACGCGGTCGAGGACAAGGACGGCAAGGAGCTTGCCGGCATCATCTACGACCGGGAAGACATCGCGGTTGGAGGCTGACAGCTGGCGCACGATTTCGCCGAGGTCGTCGTCGAGATGCAGGTGCTCCTCGTAACGCTCGATGACGGAGTCCATAGACATCAGGGTGAGGATGGCGTGGTCCTTGTTATGTGTCACCAGCTCACCCTTGCGGGCCAAGCGCATCGTGTAGATGCTGTGAGGCTCGAAGAGGATGATGGTCAGGTAGGAGGCCACCGCCACAATCATCAGCGGGAGGAACAGGCCATAGCCGCCCGTCAGCTCGGCAATGAGGAAGATGCCGGTCAGGGGGGCGTGCATCACGCCGCTCATCACGCCCGCCATTCCCAAGAGCGAGAAGTTGTTCTCGGGAACGAGGATGCTGTTGCCGGGGAGCATGTTCCACAGCGATGCAAACAGGAAGCCCGAGACACAGCCCATGAACAGACTGGGGGCGAAGGTTCCGCCACATCCGCCGCCGCTGTTGGTGGCTGTGGTGGCGAAGACCTTGAAGACGATGATGCCTGCGAGGTACAGCAGTAACAAGTGGGGTGTGTGGTAGAAGAACGAACCCTCGAGCACTTGGTTCCAGTCGGCTTGCCCCTGACCGTTGAGCAGCAGGCGGATCATGCCGTAACCTTCGCCGTAGAGCGAGGGGAAGAGGAAGATGAGGATGCTGAGGATGGGACCTGCTATCAGCAGACGCTGCCATGGCTTGCGAATTCGGCGGAACTGATCTTCAAGCCAGTTCATGACGCGGGTGAAGTACAAAGAAATCAGTCCGCAGAATACACCTAATAATATATACGCGGGCACGCGCGCGATGGAGAAGGCATTGACGAGGTGGAACTCAAAGAGGTTGTCGGTGCCGGAGATGGCAAAGGTGACGGCAGCGGCGGTCACGCAGGACACCAGCAGGGGAAGGAGGCTGCCCAACGTGAAGTCTATCATCAGCACCTCCAGCGTGAAGACCAAACCGGCGATGGGCGCCTTGAAGATTCCGGAGACGGCACCGGCAGCACCGCAGCCCACAAGGAGCATCATCTTCTTGCTGTCCAAGTGAAACAGGCGGCCAAGATTGGAGCCGATGGCAGAACCCGTCAGCACAATAGGAGCCTCGGCACCGACGCTGCCGCCGAAACCGATGGTGATGCCTGACGCTACGATGCTCGACCATGTGTTGTGGGCCTTGATGAAACTCTTCTTGCGCGCAATGGCGTAGAGAATCTTGGTGATGCCGTGGCCGATGTCGTCACGGACGATATAGCGCACGAAGAGTCCTGTCAGGAAGATGCCCACAACGGGATACACCAGATAGGGCCAGTTAGCGCCTGTGATGGAGAAATGGTTGGTCAGCAGATGCTCCACCTGCTGGATGAACCACTTCAGGAGCAGGCCGGCTAAGGCTGTCAGCACGCCGATGAGGAATGCCAGCAGCAACATCAATTGCTTCGAACCTGCGGTTGTCGTGAATCGAGTCCTTATCCTTTCAATTACAGCTGACATCTTTTTGTTATTGTTGCCGTTTTTTGTTGTTTCTTTGTTTATCCTTTGTCGTTATGACGTTATCTCGTTATAACGTTATCACGAGAATCTTATTCTCACTTCCTGATAACCGATACTTCACCCGTCGGCCCGAGCTTGATGATGGAACTGGGCTCGTGGTGGGAAGTGTCGCGCTGACGTGAGAGACAGACGTAATCGACGGCGGCGATGATGGCGGGGTCGATGTCGGCAAAGGTCTGGGGTGAGGGCTGGCCGCTGATGTTGGCCGAGGTGGAGACGATGGCCTTCTGGAAACGGTAGCAGAGCGTATGGGAGAACACTTCGTTGGTGACGCGCAGGCCCACGCTGCCGTCTTCTGCCAAGAGGTTGGGAGCGAGGTTGACGGCGCCGCTCAGTATGACAGTTGTGGGTTTGGTGGCCAAATCGATGATGTCCCAAGCCACATCGGGGACGTTGCGGACATAGCGCTGCAGGCGCCCCGGGCTGTCAACCAAGCAGATAAGGGCCTTGGAGTCCTCGCGCTGCTTGATCTCAAAGACCTTTCTGACAGCTTCGGGGTTGGTGGCATCGCAGCCAATGCCCCAAATGGTGTCGGTGGGGTAGAGGATGGTGCCGCCCTGGCGGAGGACGTCCAACGCTGCCTGGATATCTAAGTCTCTTTCTTTACTCATTAGAATTCGCTGGTGAAGTGGAACTTGATGTGCTCGAAGTCCTGCTGTGCCATCGTGAGGACATAGCCGGAATCGGCAAGGAAGACATCGCGTCCTTCGCGGTCGCGAGCCATGTACTGGTACTTACGTTTCTTGAAGGCTTCCAGCTGAGCGGCATCGTCGCTCTCTATCCAACAGGCTTTATAGAGCGAAGCCGGTTCCCAGCGGCACTTGGCGCCATACTCGTTCTCGAGGCGGTACTGAATGACCTCGAACTGCAGTTGACCAACCGTGCCGATGAGCTTGCGGCCGTTGAACTGGTTGATGAAGAGTTGGGCGACACCCTCGTCCATGAGTTGTGCGATGCCTTTCTCCAACTGCTTGGTCTTCATGGGATCGGCGTTCTCGATGTACTTGAACATCTCGGGCGAGAAGGAGGGGAGACCGCGGAAGTGAAGAGGCTCGCCCTCAGTGAGCGTGTCGCCAATCTTGAAGATGCCGTTGTCGGGCAGACCCACAATGTCGCCCGGCCACGCTTCGTCTATGGTGCTCTTGCGCTGTGCCATGAACTGTGTGGGCGAGGAGAAGCGTACCGTCTTGCCCTGGCGCACATGCAGATAGGGCGCATTGCGGACGAACTTGCCGGAGCAGACCTTGCAGAACGCGATACAGGAGCGGTGGTTGGGGTCGATGTTGGCGGTGATTTTGAAGATGAAGCCTGTGAACTTGGGCTCTTCGGGTTGTACCTCACGCTCTTCGGCCTTCGTGGGTCGGGGTGAGGGGGCAATCTCTACGAAGCAGTCCAGCAGCTCTTTCACGCCGAAGTTGTTCAAGGCTGAGCCGAAGAAGACAGGGGCAACCTCGGCGTTGAGGTAGGTCTGGCGTTCGAACTCGGGATAGACGCCCTCGATGATCTCCAGGTCTTCACGTAGCTTGACGGCATCTTCGGTGCCGACCATTTTATCCAGCTCGGCGGAATCGAGCTGCACGCTGACTTTCTCGGTGACGCGTTGCTTGTCGGGGGTGAAGAGGTTGAGGTTGTGCTCGTAGATGTTATAAACACCTTTGAAACGGGCGCCTTGGTTGATGGGCCATGATAGTGGGCGCACATGAATCTGCAATTCTTCTTCCAGCTCATCGAGGAGGTCGAAGGGGTCCTTGCCCTCGCGGTCCATCTTGTTGATGAACACGATGACGGGTGTCTTGCGCATTCGGCAGACTTCCATGAGTTTGCGCGTCTGCGCCTCAACGCCCTTGGCGCCATCGACCACGATGATGCAGGAATCGACGGCTGTCAGTGTGCGGAAGGTGTCCTCGGCAAAGTCCTGGTGACCAGGGGTGTCGAGGATGTTGACCTTATAGTCGTTGTAGTCGAACTCCATGACGGATGTGGTCACGGAGATACCGCGCTGCTTCTCGATTTCCATCCAGTCGCTCGTCGCGGTTTTCTTGATTTTGTTGCTTTTGACGGCTCCCGCCACCTGAATCTGTCCGCCGAAGAGCAGGAACTTCTCGGTGAGGGTAGTCTTACCGGCGTCAGGGTGAGAGATGATGGCGAAAGTTCGCCTGCGTTCGATTTCTTCTATCATGAGTCTTGTGTGGCTAATAGGGCTAATGGGGTCTTATGAGAGCTCTTTGATGCACGCCTCAAGCGAGTCGAGCCAGTATGGGACCTCTATGCTGTATGTCTGTTTGATCTTTGTTTTGTCGAGTACGCTGTAATGCGGACGGGCCGCAGGGGTGGGGTATTCTGCGGTGTGAAGGGGACGAACCTTGCAGGTGGTGATGCCGGCGAGGCGGTGGATGGCTTTTGTGAAGTCATACCATGAGATGACGCCCTCATTGCTGAAGTGGTAGATGCCAGGGACGATGCCGCTGTCGATGGCTTTCATGATGACTGCGGCGAGGTCGCGGGCATACGTGGGTGTGCCGATTTGGTCGAAGATGACGCCCAGCTCGCTCTTCTCGCGACCGAGGCGGAGCATGGTCTTCACGAAATTATTGCCAAAGCGGCTGTAGAGCCAGGCCGTGCGGATAATCATCGCTGAGGCGTTGGCGCTCATGACGGCCTCCTCGCCGGCAAGCTTGGTCCGGCCATAGACAGAGGCCGGGCAGGTGGAAGACTCTTCAGTGTAGGGGGTGTGGGCAGTGCCGTCGAAGACGTAGTCGGTGGAGATCTGGATGAGCTGCCCACCACGCTGCTCGATGGCTGCTGCGAGATAGCCGGGAGCGGTGGCGTTCAGCAGAAGGGCGCGCTCGGGTTCGCTTTCAGCACGGTCAACAGCTGTGAAGGCAGCGCAGTTGACGATGATGTCAATGGCGTTGTCGGCGACGAAGGCCTCGATGGCATCGCGGTCGGTGATGTCGAGGGATGTGACGGCGGGAATGCCGCTGTCCACGCTCACGACATCGGTGAAGAACCACTGATGCCCGGGGTGCTGCTGAGCCTGCAACTGCATCTCATTACCTAATTGCCCGCAGGCTCCTGTGACAAGGATGTTCATTATTTAATTTCACGATTTCACGATTTCACGATTTCACGATTTTACGATTTCACGATTTCACGATTTTACGATTTTTGACTTGATGATTTCGTTTTATCGTTATTACGTTATATCGTTATCACGTTATTGCGTTGTTTCGACATCTTCATGTCCTCGCTAAAGCTCCAACTCTCCGGCTTTCTCCTGATTCCATGCATCAGCGAGGAGTGCTATGAGGTGTGTGATGTGGCTGAGAGCCTCTTGGGTCTCCTTGGAAATCTCCTTGTGCTGCAGGCGCAGGAGCATCACACCATATAACGCTTCAAAGCATGTTTCCAACTCGGGCGCATCCTTATGACCGCTTCGGGCTCTAAGCTCCACGATAAAGGGGAGTGCTTTGTAGTAGGCAGCAGAGTAGAAGGGTTGTTTAGGGCTCTGCAACAGTTCGAGATGCAGGTCGGTGAGCAGCGAGAGTGTCCCTTTGTTCATCTGGAGATGTCCACTTTGGGTGACACCCTCTTCTTTCATCATCGTGCAGAGGTTCTCCAACCATAAAGCCTCGCGGTCGCGCTCGTCATCATCATCACTGAAACGGCTTACATATTCTTCGCGAACACGGTCGGCATCGCAGCCATAGGCACGAAGGGTGTCCTCCAACTGCCACATATACAGCAGGTACTCGGCAATGTTCGTGTCTCTCAGTTCTCTTGCTATCTTCACGTTATTCTTGATACAATGATATAATCTTTAAAGTTCTCAGTCACTCACTTTCTCGATCAATACAGCGTCAATCCCAATAGCGTGGACAGCAATCCCAAAATGGACATAATCATCACGATAGAACCGATGATGCGATTGATCAAGCTTATGCGGTTGAGGTCGAACGTGGCGCGAAGGATGTCAACGACATACGTCAGACCGCACCACCACATCATCGCGCCCAAGAAGATGGAGATATATCCCAGAATCTGCTGTCCCACATGCTCTGGCACCACGAAGGTGAAACGTGCAAAAAGGGCGATGAACAGGAATACGATGAGGGGGTTGCTGAATGTCACCAGGAAGCCTGTAAGACAGTTTTGTGCCAGCGTGCCTCGTTTGTTGGACGGCTGGCGCAACTGGGGCTTCGTGTGGAAGGTGTACCATCCGAAAGCGAACAACAGCACGCTGCCCACCAACTGCAGCACATACATCGTACGCGGGTTCTCGATGAACTCAATGACAAAGCTCATGCCTACACCTGTGATGATGGCATAGACAATGTCGCTCAGGGCTGCGCCCAAGCCGGTGATGAGGCCAAACCAACGGCCTTTGTTCAGCGTACGTTGAATGGTCAGGATGCCTACGGGCCCCATAGGTGCACTGGCCACGATGCCTATCAGCAGGCCCTTGACCGTCAAGTCGAGTAATGTAATATGTTCAAACCACATAATATGGGTGCAAAGTTCGCTTTTTTTCGCGAAATAACGAAGGAAAACGTGAAGAAAAGTATATTATGGTGGCTAAAAGCCCACTTTTTCCCTACTTTTCTTCGCGCGAAGACAAACTTTACTTATCTTTGACGCTTGAAATGAAAGATTCTGTTAAACCGTAGCATATATTACTTGACTAAATAAACCGATTAATACTACATTATTTCATGGCACAGAAACCTTATGTCATCGGCCTCGACCTGGGAGGCACCAATTCTGAGTTCGGCATTGTGGATCAGAATGCAAACATTGTTGCCTCAACGCGCGTCAAGACCGCTGGTCACGGCGACATCAATCAATATGTCGATGATTGTGTGGAAGCCCTCAAACCCATCATTGAGCAGGTGGGCGGCATTGAGAAGATCCATGCAATGGGCATCGGCGCTCCCAACGGCAACTACTACACAGGCTGTATTGAGTTTGCGCCCAACCTGCCGTGGAAGGGCAATATTCCTTTGGCGCAGTTGTTCTCGGACCGCTTGGGTGTCCCCGTCAGGCTGACCAATGATGCCAACGCGGCGGCGATGGGCGAAATGCAGTATGGCGTGGCCAAAGGCATGCAGAACTTCATCATGATTACGCTCGGAACGGGCGTAGGCAGTGGTATCGTGTGCAATGGTCAGATGGTGCTGGGCTGCGATGGCATGGCCGGTGAACTGGGACATGTCATCGTGGAGAGAAATGGCCGCCAGTGTGGCTGCGGCCGCAGAGGCTGTCTGGAGTGCTATTGTTCAGCCACCGGTATTGCCCGTACGGCTCGTGAGATTATTGAGAAAACAGACAAACCCACGTCTCTGCGCAATATTCCGCTTGACCAGATTGATGGCCTCGCCATCACCCTCGCAGCCCGAGACGGTGATCCCGTTGCTCTTGAAATCTTCGAATACACGGGCCGCATCCTTGGCGAAGCCTGTGCCAACTTCGCAGCGTTCTCGTCTCCCGAAGCATTCGTGTTCTTTGGCGGTCTCAGTAAGGCAGGCGATTTGATTATGAATCCCATCAAGCGCGCCTACGAAGAAAACGTGCTTACCGTGTTTAAAGGCAAGGCCAAGCTGCTGGTCAGCGAGCTTGACGGCGCTGGCGCTGCCGTCCTTGGTGCCAGCGCCTTGGGCTGGGAGGTGAAGTAGTTTAAAGTTTATAGTTTAAAAGTTTAAAGTTTAAAGTTAAGCTCCGGGTTTAAAGAATAAAATTTAAAGCCGAGTGTTTAAAGTTTAAAGATTAGATTAAAGTTTAAAACTGAATGGAAAGACTGATAGAACGCTTCCTCGATTACGTCAGCTATGACACGCAATCCTCAGAAGAGAATGAAGGGTGTCCGAGTACACCGAAACAGCTTATTTTTGCACGCCATCTGGCCGACTCGTTAGAAGAGATGGGACTGGAGGACGTGACAATGGATGAGCAGGGATATATCTATGCTACGTTGCCGTCCAATGTGCCTGCCGAGGTGCCTACGATTGGCTTTATCTCACATTACGACACCAGTCCCGACTGTTCGGGCGCTGACATCCATCCTCGCGTGATAGAGAACTATGATGGCGGCGACATCGTCTTGGATGCTGATGAGGGCATTGTCACATCCCCCAAAATGTTTCCCGAGATGTTGGCGCACGTAGGTGAGGATCTCATCGTGACGGATGGCCACACACTCCTTGGAGCGGATGACAAAGCGGGCATCGCCGAGATCGTAGAGGCGATGGCCTACTTAATGGAGCATCCGGAGATTCCACATGGACGTATCCGTGTTGGCTTTAATCCCGATGAGGAAATCGGTGCCGGTGCACATCTCTTTGATGTTGAGAAGTTCGGCGCTGAGTGGGCTTACACGATGGACGGCTCAGAGGTGGGCGAACTGGAGTATGAGAACTTCAACGCTGCCAGTGCTACCATTCATATCAAGGGCCTTAATGTTCACCCGGGTTATGCCAAGAACAAAATGCGCAATGCCTGCCTCATCGCTGCGGAGTTTGCGCGTGAGATGCCTGCTGCCGAGGTGCCTGAGCGCACCGAGGGCTATGAGGGGTTCTACCATCTCACCGGCATCAAGGCTACTGTGGAGGAGGCTACGCTCAGCTATATCATTCGTGACCACGACCGTCAGCGCTTTGAGGAAAGGAAAGACTTCGTCGCTGACTTGGTGGCTGTATTTGAGGAACGCTATGGAAAGGGTATTGTCGAGGCCGACATCCGAGACCAATATTATAATATGAAGCAGCAGCTGGAAGGTAAGGAGCACATCATCGACATCGCCCGGCGTGCCATCGAGGAAGCCGGGATGGAGTGTGTGGTCAAGGCCATCCGTGGAGGCACAGACGGTGCGCAGCTGAGCTTTAAAGGCCTGCCGTGTCCCAATATCTTCGCAGGCGGCCTGAACTTCCATGGCCGCCACGAATTTGTGCCTATCCAGTCTATGCAGAAGGCAATGATGACGGTTGTCAACATCTGCCGCATTGTGGCTGAATAGGTACAGCTAAGAAATCTGAATTACGAGCTTAGAACTCCAGTCCTTCGATCTGGATGTCGTTGCGTTCTTCTTCGGGGCGTTGGTCAACAGGACCGTTCGCCTCGTAGATGAACTTGATGGCATCT
This sequence comes from uncultured Bacteroidales bacterium, assembly GCA_902779845.1. GTDB lineage: Bacteria > Bacteroidota > Bacteroidia > Bacteroidales > Bacteroidaceae > Physcousia. The sequence goes on from CACZCZ010000003.1 coordinate 90,038, forward strand.
GCTAATCCCGATGTGAACTTCTCAAAGTCTTCGGGATAGATGAAGATCTTGTGCTTCTCAAAGTTGAACTGGGGCATCTCGGGGTCGCCGCTGACAATCTTCTTGCTCTCCGTCAGTGAGAGATACATGTCACCGCGGCTGTTCTGCTTGACGTCCACGTAATAAATGCGTTTTCCGGCTTTGATGGAACGGGAGAAGAGAATTTCCTTCTCGCCGTGGCCAAACGTGTTTTGCTGTTCTTTCATCTTGTAGAATTACTTTTTCTGTCTTAAAAGCGCCCGTTTTTGTCGTTCCTTGGCGTTTTCGAGTGCCAAAAGTAGGGATAAATTGCCAAACAACACAAAAAATGATGAAAAAAGTGGCTCTGAGGGCTGTTTTTTGGCCGAGAATGTGTACTTTTGCACTCTAAAACAATGATAGAACCTCATAATTATGATCAATAGAGAACTGATTCGACTGAAAGTGGTGCAACTCTCATACGCCTACTACCAGAATGGCAGTCACCAACTGGCCACTGCGGAAAATGATTTGTTCACCAGCTTATCCAAGGCTTACGACCTCTACCTCTATATGCTGGAGCTGATGGTGGAGATTACGCGCATCGCAGAGCGTGCCTACCTGACTGCTATCCAAAGAGCCGAGCGTTTGGGCGAGGCACAACGCCCGAACCCGCGCTTCGTCAACAACCAGTTTGTTGCCCAGTTGCGCGTGAACCACCAGTTGCAGGATTTCAGAGAAAACCAGAAGAAGACATGGGCCAACGATGAGGACTTCGTGCGCCGTCTGTATAAGAGCGTCACAGAGTCGCAAGAATATCAGGAGTGGATGGCGCAGACGGATTCGCCCACCTATGCTGAGGACCGCGATTTCTGGCGCCGCCTCTACAAAGCTGTCATCGTGGATAACGAGGACTTGGATCAATTGTTGGAAGAGAAGAGCATCTTCTGGAATGACGACCGCTTCATCGTGGATACGTTTGTGCTGAAGACCATCAAGCACTTTGAGAAGAAGAACGGTGCCAACCAGGAACTGCTGCCGGAGTACCGCGATGAAGAAGATCGTGAGTTCGCACGTCGCCTCTTCCGTGCTTCCATGCTCGGCGCTGACAACTATCGTATGATGATCAGCCAGTCCTTGCGTAATTGGGATTTGGAACGTCTGGCACTGATGGACCTGATTGTCATGCAGACCGCTATTGCCGAGATGCTGACATTCCCCAATATCCCTCTCACGGTGACGATCAACGAGTATGTAGATATTTCCAAGTTCTATTCTACGCCACGCAGCGGTGGCTATATCAACGGAATGTTGGATGCCATCGCCCGCCGGCTCATCGAAGAAGGCAAACTGAAGAAGGACTTGCCCGAAGCCAAGAATTCATAAATCATTCATTAAATAGAAAAAAACTATGCAAACACTCACAATTCTTTTACAAGCGTCGCAGGGCGACGGAGGCATGGGGATGATTCTCATGCTCGTGGCCATGTTCGCCATCATGTATTTCTTCATGATCCGTCCGCAGCAAAAGAAGCAGAAGGAGATTCAGAATTTCCGCAAGGGAATAGAGAAGGGTCAGGAAATCGTGACAGCCGGCGGCATCTACGGTGTCGTGCGTGAAATAGATGATGTGAACAACATCCTTGTCGTGGAGGTCGCTAATGGTGTCCGTCTGCGTGTCGATCGCAACTCCGTCTTCGCTTCTGCCACAGGCGCCGAGAACTACTCGAAGTAAAACTGGAGGATGGACCGCGAGCGCCTTCAACTCTTTGGTGACAACCTGAAAGCTTTCCTGAACAGCAAGCTGAGTCGGGAAATATTGGTGTTTGCCTTCTTTTTTATTGTCTCGGCAGGCTTCTGGCTTCTGCAGACGCTGCACGAGGACTACGAGATGGAGGTGCAAATCCCGATGAGTTTGGAGGGCGTTCCCATGGGTACGGTCATCACTCAGGAACTCCCGTCGGAGATTACGGTGAAGGTGAAGGACCGTGGGTCCACATTGCTCCGCTATTACCAGTGGCGGCAGCTGCCGGGCATAGAGATTGACTTCAATGGCCATGAACACCGCGCATCCTTCGGCCATGTGGTGCTGACACACGCCGAGATACAGAAAGCCGTGTCACAGCGTCTGCAGCTTTCGACTCGTATTGTCAGCGTTCACCCCGATACGTTGGACTATTACTACACACGAGGTATGCAAAAACGTCTGCCAGTGGTCTTCCGAGGTCATGTGGGTACTTCCTCCCTTCATTATCTGGAGAGCTTGACAGTCACCCCAGACTCTGTAACCGTCTGGGGAAGCAATGAACTGCTGGATTCCATGACGTCAGTTCCTACTGAGGTCACAACCATCTCCAGTCTTGCAGAAAATATGGAGCAGAAGGTGGCGCTTGCCCCTATTCGCGGTGCCAAGGTGGAACCTGCTGAGGTGCTGCTGAAAGCCGAAGTTGACATCTATACCGAGAAGGAAGTGCGTGTGCCTATCGTGGGCACAAACTTCCCTGGAGGTTACTCCCTGCGGACTTTCCCCTCATCGGCGTTGGTATCTTTCCGCGTTGGTACAAAGAAGTACTCACAGATTACCAGTGACAACTTTGTGCTGACGGCCACCTTTGAAGAACTGATGGCGTTGCCGGATTCGATGCTGACGTTGCAGCTGCGCTCCATTCCTGAGGGGGCTTCCCAGGTTAAGATTTCTCCAGAACGTGTGCAGTTCCTCATTGAACAAACCGATACGGAATGAGAATAGGTGTGACAGGGGGAATAGGCAGTGGCAAGTCGTATGTCTGCCGCTTGTTGGCGCAACGATGGCAGTTGCCCGTCTATGACTGCGACAGTGCTGCCAAGATGCTCATGGTCTCCTCTCCACATATCCGTCAGCAGTTGCAGGAACTGGTCGGCGATGACGTCTATGATGCTGGTGGGCAGCTGAACAAGGGCGTGATGAGCCGCTATCTCTTTGCTGATGCTGCACACGTGAAGGCGGTAAACGCCATCGTGCATCCGGCCGTGAAGGATAATTTTGAGCTGTGGGCCTCGCAACAGACGGGCGACGTCGTAATGGAGAGCGCCATCCTCGTGGAGGCAGGTTTTGCAAAAGCCGTTGACTGCCTCGTCGTAGTCGAGGCACCTCTGGCATTGCGCATTCAGCGGGCAATGGCTCGCGACGGTGCCACTGAGGAGCAGGTCCGAGCTCGTGTCCGTCATCAGATGACCGCCGAGCAATTGCGAGCTTATGCTGACATTGTCGTCGTCAACGATGGTCGTGACCTCCTCTCTCAATTATCACCAATTGTCAATTATACATCACCAATAATACATTAGAATCGTATGTTAGAAACAATCTTAGCCATAGCTGGCAAGCCCGGACTCTACAAGCTGGTGTCACGTGGCAATCGCAACCTCATTGTCGAGAGCATCGACGACAAACATCAACGTATGCCGGCCTTCCAGACCGACCGTGTTATCTCCCTGGCAGATATTGCCATGTTCACGGAGGACGAGGAAGTGCCTCTGGCTGATGTCCTGACAAGCCTGCAGAAAAAGGAGAATGGCGGGCAGTGCAGCCTTGATTATAAAAAGGCATCACGTGATCAGCTCTTCGAGTACTTCGCTGATGTGCTGCCGAACTTCGACCGCGATCGCGTGCATCCTTCTGATGTGAAGAAGCTCCTCCAATGGTACAACATTCTCATTGGTGCTGGTCTCGACGATTTCTCGAAGATGGCACCCACTGAAGGTGACAACATTGATGATCGCAAATAATAGAGAAGCCCGGCACTGCCGGGCTTCTCTATTATTTATTTGTACTGGCCTCCTGTGATCTCGCTGATGGTGAGCGGGATGTAGGCCATGTTGTAGCCGTTATCGGTAGATTGCTCTTCCCAGAAGAAACCGATGCGGCCATCCTTCTGTAGCGTCATTGTGGAATAGGCCGATGTCGTCTTGGAAACCTGAAGGCCTTTTGTCCAGTTGTGGGCAAAAGCACGAGGCGAGTAGATGCCATTGGGGAGGATTTCCTTGTACCAGAATCCTACATCTACGCGTCCTTCACCGCAGGGCAGCGATTGCAGCATCAGCTTCACCGGACGTTTGGTGGCAGTCTCCACAGCATCTACCAACATGATTTCGCCATTGCAGGAGTTGGCACCGACCTTTATGCCGCCTGGCACATCGTGTGAGGCAACACAAGTGCCCCATGTGCCTTCTTCCTGATTCGTGTGAATATCCTTGAAGCGGAAGACGTTGAAGAAACGGCCATACCACTTGCGTGAGGAGAGGATGACATCGCCATTGGGAAGCTCCTCGGCCTTGGGCTCGTCGCCGTCGATGCAGGGGCTGTCGTTGCCGTCGAGTGTCGAGGCGCCGAGAACCGCCCAGTTCTCGCCGAAGTCATCGCTGTAGATGACGTAGTTGCAGGCAACGTCCTTGTCGCCCATCTGCGTGCGAGTCAGTACGGAACAGTAGAGCCTGTAGTATTTGTCTTTCTTCACGATGCGACTTTGCATGATTCGTCCTGAACCAATGAACATCGTGCGTGTGTTGGGGAGCATTGCGTAGAAGGCGTCAGTGACATCCTCGGCCTTTGTCCAGGACTTGCCGCCATCGGGACTGTACCACCGTGCGATGCGATTCGGGTTCGCGCGCGTACCTTTTATATATATAACGTTACCTGTGACGGACATGCACAGGATGCGGTTGGAGCAACGGTCGGCTACCATAGCGATGTCGCCATAGCCGCAGTCGTGTGCTCCTTCAACACCCGATCCGCGTTGGATGACCGTGTCCGGCGACCATGTGCGGCCATTGTCCTTGCTGGTACGCGCCACCAGGTCAATCTTGCCGAAGCCGATGTCCAGCTGACAGTAGCGGCGGTCTGCCACTGCCACCACATGCCCTTTCTTGGTTGTCACGATGGCGGGGATGCGATAGGGAACATGATAGGCGTCATAGGTCTGGAACAGCACTTGGGGTTTAGCTGCCGGCTCTTGGGCGTAGCAGGTGCTGGCACCTAGGAGAAGTAAAGCTGTAAGTAGGGTTTTCATGTCGGTTAGTGGATGTTAGAGTGAGTTTTTATTGATGTTTCTGTTCGTCTGCACGGGCAAAGATACGACATAATTCTGAATCACCAAAAGATTTCTTCCTTCCTTCATGATATTCCGATGATTTTGTAGGTTCATGATGATGAAGATATCCTCAAGGATTCATATATGCATTTATTAAGTGGGTGTTTCTGTTAACGATGTTAAAATCTACGGGAATACATGTGCTCGTTATTTGGCCGGATGAATACCTTGCACTACTTTTGCAGCGAGAAAAGAATCAAAGCATATTTATGAAACGCACCACCATCACCATCATCAGCCTGATTATAGGCGCATCCTTTTTCGGTTTGCTCTTCTTGCAAGGCCGAATTGTGGATGCGATGGTGAAGATGCGTAAAGCTGAGTTTGACGAGGTCGTCTTCCGAGCATTGGACCAGACCAGTCGCGATATGGAGCGCAACGAGACGTTCCGTTACCTGGAGACGGTGGCTGCCAACTCCGACTACGAAGTGGAGCACCTCTCGGAGCAAATGCAACGCCAGCGCGTGCAGGAGACATTGAACCTTGGCGACACAACTCAGCAATCTCCCTTTACACTTCAAGTGCAGACGCACAAGCCGTCCCAGACTCCTAAGGCACTGTCCTTGCGGCCTGCATCATCCTTGGATGCCGCCAGCTTGCGCTTCCAGGAGTTTGTGAAGAATGCCTACCTCTACCAGAAGGGCGTGTTGGATGAGGTCATCTACACCGTACTTTATAATGCCAGCGAGAAAGATTTCCGCGAGCGCATCGATTTCCGCCTGTTGGACACCAACCTGCGTACGGAACTGGAGGCTGCAGGCATCCATCTGCCCTACCACTTCAGCGTCTTCGATTCCAATGGCGAAGAGGTGTTCCGTTGTGCAGACTATTCCGAAGAAGGGTCTGACTACTCCTACACACAGACGCTCTTCCGCAACGATCCGTCACAGAAGATGGGCGTTCTGCGCGTGCACTTCCCTGATATGGACAGCTACATCATGGGTGTGGCACGCATGATGATTCCGGCGCTGGTCTTCACCATCATCCTCTTTGTGACCTTCAGCTTCACCGTGTGGCTCATCGTCCGTCAGAAACGCGACACCGAGATGAAGAATGACTTCATCAATAACATGACCCACGAGTTCAAGACCCCCATCTCCAGTATCTCGCTGGCGGCTCAGATGCTCGGTGATAAAAGCATCAAAAAGACGGAACCGATGGTCGAGAACCTTTCGCGCGTCATCGTCAATGAGACCAAACGCCTGCGCTATCAGGTGGAAAAGGTGCTGCAGATGTCACTCTATGAGCGTAATAACATCCGTTTCAATGAGAAGGAGATAGATGCCAATGTGGTCATCGACGATGTGGTGAAAACCTTCCAGCTGAAGGTGCAGCAGAGTGGGGGAGAACTTACGTCGCAGCTGGATGCCGAGGATGCAGCCATCTACGTGGATGAGATGCACTTCACGAATGTCATCTTCAACTTGATGGACAATGCTGTCAAGTACCGTCGCGAGGATGTACCCTTGCAGTTGCGGGTTAGCACTGCCAATCATAACAATCAGTTGGTAATCATTGTTGAGGACAATGGCATCGGCATCCGCCACGATGACCTGCGCCGCATTTTCGACCGCTTCTATCGCGTGCATACGGGTAACAAACACGATGTGAAAGGTTTTGGTCTTGGCTTAGCCTATGTCCGTGGAATGGTGGAACTGATGCAGGGCACGATCAAGGCCGAGAGCGAGCTGGGACGTGGCACCAAGTTCATCATCACCTTACCGCTGATAGATTAATCCCATGGGCCTCATAAGCCCAATAAATCCAAAAGGTTCAATAAGTTCAATATGCCCATTAATCATTCATTAAACTCGATAACAACTATGACACAAGAAGAATCAAAACTGAGAATCCTGCTTTGCGAGGATGACGAGAGCCTCGGCATGCTGTTGCGTGAATACCTCCAGGCCAAAGGCTATGAGGCAGACCTCTGCCCCGATGGCGAGGCTGGTTACAAGGCCTTCCTGAAGAGCGCCTATGACATGTGTGTGCTGGATGTGATGATGCCCAAGATGGACGGCTTCACCCTGGCACAGGAAATCCGGCAGGTCAACCAGGAAGTGCCTATTATCTTCCTTACCGCCAAGAACTTGAAGGAGGACATCTTTGAGGGCTTCAAGATAGGTGCTGATGACTATATCACCAAGCCCTTCTCGATGGAGGAACTCGTGCTGCGCATGGAAGCCATCCTGCGTCGTGTCCATGGCAAGCAGCAGAAGAATGTGGCCGTCTATCACATTGGCAAGTTCACTTTCGACACGAAGCGCCAGATTCTGAGCTTCGAAGGCCGCCAGACCAAGCTGACCACAAAGGAGAGCGAGCTGCTGATCTTGCTCTGCTCCCATGCCAACGAAGTCTTGCAGCGTGAGCTGGCCTTGAAGACCATTTGGATTGATGACAACTACTTCAATGCCCGCTCCATGGATGTCTATATCACCAAGCTGCGCAAGCATCTGAAGGACGATCCCGACATCGAGATCAACAACGTCCATGGTAAAGGTTACCGCCTTATTGCTCAGTTGGAGGAAGAATAAGAAAAGACCGAGGGCCGCGCATCGCGCGGCCCTCGGTCTTTTCTTCATTTACTCATCGTACTTGGGTTTCTTGTAGTTGAAATAGATGTGCAGTCCGATGCCGACGATAATCAGCAGGATGCCGAAGCCCTGAACGAAATTGTAGTCAACCCACCCTGCGAAATAGCTTAAGATGAGCAGAAGCGCACCGACGATAGCGGTGATGATGCCATAGTAGATTTTCATGTTCTTGAGTATTGTTTTGATTCGTAGATACGGGAATATGGGGCATTTTCATGCTTTGACAGCACAAAATAAGCAAAAAAAAATGAACGGGCGAAACGTTTTATCGAAAAAGTGACATGGAACGGTGATTTTTATTTTGTCGGAAGCTTTTTTACGTTCAAGATGAAGAAAAAGAGGCGAAAAGCCTTGCCATGTGGAAAAAATGTACTACCTTTGCCGAGCATTTTTGCAAAAATAACCCTTATTAATCATTTAACGTATTATGAATCAGTACGAAACCGTTTTCATTTTAACTCCCGTTTTGTCTGACGAACAGATGAAGGAAGCGGTCGAAAAGTTCAAGAAGCTGCTTGCCGATGGTGGCGCAGAGATTCTGAACGAAGAACTGTGGGGCTTGAAGAAGCTCGCTTATCCCATCGAGAAGAAATCGACGGGCTTCTATGCGATGCTTGAGTTCAAGGCAGATCCCACCCTCATTAGCAAACTCGAGGTTAACTATCGCCGCGATGAGAGAGTGCTCCGCTACCTGACCGTCAAGAACGAGAAGTATGCAGCAGAGTATGCTGAAAAGAGAAGAAACAAACAAGTAAAAAAGGAGGACTAAGTCATGGCACAATCAGAAATTCGTTATTTGACTCCGCCAACCGTTGATGTCAAGAAGAAGAAGTATTGCCGTTTCAAGAAGAGCGGTATTAAGTATATCGACTACAAGGATCCTGAGTTCCTCAAGAAGTTCCTCAACGAGCAGGGTAAGATTCTGCCTCGTCGCATCACGGGTACTTCCTTGAAGTTCCAGCGTCGTGTGGCTCAGGCTGTGAAGCGTGCTCGTCACCTCGCCCTGCTGCCCTTCGTAACCGATATGATGAAATAACTTAAAGAGGAATAAGCACTATGGAAATTATTCTGAAAGAAGATGTTATCGGCTTGGGCTACAAGCACGACATCGTAAATGTGAAGTCCGGCTACGGCCGCAACTATCTTATTCCCCAGGGTAAGGGCGTCATCGCTTCCGAGAGCGCCAAGAAGGCGCTCGCTGAAGAGCTGAAGCAGAAGGCTAAGAAGCTTGAGAAGATCAAGAACGATGCTCAGGCTGTTGCCGACAAGCTCGCTGGCGTGGCACTGACCATCACTGCCAAGGTGAGTGCTCAGGGCACCATCTATGGTAGCGTGAACAACGTTCAGATTGCCGAGGAGCTCAGCAAGCTCGGTTTCGACATCGACCGCAAGCTCATCACCATCAAGGATGTGAAGACACTTGGCGAACACGAAGCTACTGTGCGTCTGCACAAGGAAGTGGCTGTTCAGATTCCTGTCACAGTTATCTCCGAGACTCCCATCGAGAAGCCCGCTCCCGTTGCTGAGCCCGCTCCCGTTGCTGAGGCCGCTCCTGCAGAGGAGGATTTCGACGCCGAGGCTGAAGAAGAAGCCTAATAGCTGTTATCAAATAGCCGAATGGCCGTCCATTGCTGGGCGGCCATTCTTTTTGTATGATGTGGCACAAAACATAGTGCAAAAAAAGAGGCCTCACTCTCGTGAGACCTGTTTCCTGTTGATGTTCGTTGGTCGAACAGCGGGAAGTTCTGATTACTCAGCAACAACCTCAGCAGCCTCGGCAACAACAGTGTCAGCAGCGGCGCTGTCTTCAACAACAACCTCCTCGACAACTGCTGCGCTGTCACAAGCAGTGCTATCGCACTCCTCAGAAGCCTTAGTCTGACCACCGCAAGCGGCGAAAGAAAGAGCCATAGCGGCTACGAACATAAATGCAACCTTTTTCATTTTCTTTTTTGCTTTTTAAATCTGTAAAACAATCAATTGCTTTTTAAAACGGTGCAAAGGTACGGACTTTTTGAATACGATGTACTTTTTTTCGCAACTTTTTTTCATCTTTTTTTAAACTTTTTTTTGTAACTTTCTACAAACGCCTCATAATCAAAGATGTATTGAAATGTTAAATTTCACCCTTTTCTCGGTTGTCAGACAGAAAAGTACTATCTTTGCACTCGAAAACAAAACAATGCACATGACTCCTGATTCAGCACTACAGGGCAAGACTGCGGCCTATTTCACGTTGGGCTGCAAGTTGAACTTTGCCGAGACGGCCTCTATCGAGCGCCAGTTGGCAGACGTCGGCGTGCGTAAAGTGAAGAAGGGCGAGGTGGCGGACATCTGTATCGTTAACACGTGTAGTGTCACAGAGGTGGCCGATCATAAATGCCGTCAGGCCATTCATAAACTCGTGCGCCAGCATCCGGGCGCTACTGTTGTCGTCACCGGATGTTATGCCCAGCTCAAACCTCAGGAGGTTGCAGCCATTGAGGGTGTCACCCTTGTCCTCAGCCAAAGTGAGAAAGGAAAGATTGTGGAATGTTTGACGAAGTGCTCATCTGCGCCAGCCCCCTCAACCATAATCCCTCAACCCTCAGCCCCCTTTGTCCCCTCCTGTTCCTGCGGCGATCGTACGCGCTACTTCCTGAAGGTGCAGGATGGCTGCAACTACTTCTGCACCTATTGCACTATTCCCTTCGCGCGCGGTCGCAGCCGTAACGGTTCTATCGCATCTTTGGTGGCTCAGGCCAGGCAGGCGGCAGCGGAAGGGGGCAAGGAGATTGTCATCACAGGCGTCAATATCGGTGATTTCGGCCGCACCACCGGCGAATCGTTCCTGGATCTTCTTCGTGCCTTAGACACGGTCGAGGGCATTGAGCGCTACCGCATTTCCAGCATTGAGCCCAATCTGCTCACGGATGAAGTCCTGCAGTTCTGTGCCGAAAGCCGCGCCTTCATGCCGCATTTCCATATCCCCTTGCAGTCTGGTTCTGATGAGGTGCTGCGTCTGATGCACCGTCGCTATGACACCGCTCTATTTTATAATAAGGTATCGCGCGCGCGCGAGTTGATGCCCGATGCTTTCATCGGCGTTGATGTCATCGTGGGCACCCGTGGCGAGACGGCCGCACTCTTTGACGAGGCTGAGCGCTTTATCGAGTCGCTGCCCATCTCGCTGCTTCATGTCTTCAGCTACAGCGAGCGCCCGGGCACTGCAGCCCTGCGCATTCCGCATGTCGTGCGTCCCGAGGAGAAGCATGAGCGCAGCCAGCGCCTGCTGGCCATCAGCGACCGCAAGCTCCACGCTTTCTATGAGCGCTTCATGGGCACCACCCGTCCTGTCCTCCTCGAACACTCCCGCATCAAAGGCCTTTTCAACGGCTTCACCGACAATTACATCAAGGTAGAATATCGGGGAGCGGGAGTCGATAACCAAATCCTGTCGCTGAAGCTAAGTGGTTGGAATGAAGAACATACAGCGTTGAAGACTCTCCCCCCTGCCCCTCCCTATAAGGGAGGGGAGTAATTACCTTTCAAGAACAGACAATATGGAAGAAAGTCCGAATACAGTAAATAATCAGTCAGCTCAAAAACATTCTAATCCCCTCCCTTATAGGGAGGGGCAGGGGGGAGAGTCTGCCATTGTCATCCTTAATTGGAACGGCTCTCACATGCTACGCCGCTTCCTCCCGTCGGTCCTGAAGAATACGCCCCGCGATCTCGCAGATGTTATTGTTGCGGATAATGCCTCTACAGATGACTCCCTCGCTGTCCTTGCCGCCGAGTTCCCTGAGGTGCAGACCATCGTCCTCGACCGCAACTACGGCTTTGCCGAGGGTTACAACCAGGCGCTTAGGAGCCTCACCCCTAACCCCTCTCCAAAGGGCGAGGGGAATTTTAGGGAAGAGGGTTATAAGTACTTCCTTTTGCTCAACTCCGATGTGGAGACACCCGAGGGGTGGCTGCAGCCCCTGCATGACTACATGGAGAGCCATCCTGAGGTGGCAGCCTGCCAGCCCAAGTTGCGTGCCGAGCACACCCGCACCCACTTTGAGTACGCCGGGGCTGCGGGCGGTTACCTTGACAGCCTTGGCTATCCCTACTGCCGTGGCCGCGTCTTCGACACCGTGGAGGAAGACCGCGGGCAGTACGACACGGTGGCCGATGTCTTCTGGGCTACCGGCGCGGCCTTGATGATCCGCGCCAAGACCTATTGGGAGGTGGGCGGCCTTGATGCCCGCTTCTTCGCACATCAGGAGGAGATCGATCTCTGTTGGCGTCTGCGTGCCCGTGGACACCGCATTGTCTGTGTGCCGCAGTCCGTCGTCTATCATGTCGGTGGCGGCACCCTCCCCAAGGAGAATCCCCGCAAGACATTCCTCAATTTCCGCAACAACCTTCTGCTGTTGTACAAGAACCTGCCCGCGCGTCGCCTGCGCCGTGTCCTCTTCATCCGCTTCTGGCTCGATGCGCTGGCTTCCCTCGTCTTCCTGCTGAAGGGCGAAGGTCGCAGCTTCCTTGCCGTGTGGCAGGGGCGTCGCGCTTTCCGCCGGATGAAGAAGGATTTTGCTGCCGACCGCCGTGCCAACCTCGCAGCCGCCACTGCCGACCCCGCATTGCAGCCAGGAAGCTTGCTCTTCAACTATTATCTGAAACGTCAGCATGTATATTCCCAAATCATTGCCTCATAAACTTCTAAGATGAAAAAGGTCTTCTTGCTCTCCCTTGTGCTGCATTCAGCGCTCCTGACGAGTCGCTTGGCAGCACAGAATCCCGTCATCCGCGACCAGTTCACGGCCGATCCCACGGCACGCGTCTTCGATGGCCGTCTGTATCTCTACCCCTCCCACGACATTCCTGTTCCCGAGGGAGCACGTCCCAACTGGTTCAGCATGGCTGACTACCATGTCTTCTCCTCCGAGGACCTTACGACGTGGCAGGACCACGGCGTCATCGTCACTCAGAATGCCGTTCCCTGGGGCAAGCCCGATGCCTATTCCATGTGGGCTCCCGACTGTGTCCGCAAGAATGGTCGCTACTATTTCTACTTCCCCAACGCTCCTAAGGAGGGCCGTGGTTTTGCCATCGGCGTAGCTATCGCCGATAGCCCTACAGGTCCTTTCACCTGTGAGCCTGAGCCCATTCGTGGGGTGTCGGGCATCGACCCCTGTGTGCTTGTCGATGATGACGGCAGCGCGTACATCTATTGGAGCGGTATGGGCATCCGCGGAGGTAAGTTGAAGGACAACATGTTGGAGCTCGATGGCGAGCTGCAGGAAGTCCAGATGCCGCGTCGCGAGGGTGCGCCCGAGATGCCTCCGATGAAGGTCGGCGGTCAGCAGATGGAAGGCCTCCCCGACGGCTTCAAGGAAGGCCCCTTCGCCTTCAAGCGCGGCGATTGGTACTACCTCACTTTCCCATGGGTGCGTGGGGACACGAGCAAGGGTGACAACCCGACAGAGACATTAGCCTACGCCATGTCCAAATCGCCCCTTGGCCCCTGGACGTTCAAGGGCATCATCATGGCCGAGCACGAGAACCGTTGCTGGACCAACCACCATAGTCTGGTGGAATACAAGGGGCAGTGGTACCTGTTCTACCATCACAATGCTTTCTCGCCAGGCGATGACAAGCGTCGCTCGGTGTGCATCGACAAAGTTGCCTTCAATGCCGACGGCACGATTCAGGAGGTGACACCTACACGTCGCGGCGTTGGCATCTGCCCTGCCACCATGCGTCTGGAGGTGGACCGCTACGGCGCAGCCGGCAAAGGTGTGACCACGGCGCTCAACGACACTGTCAACACCTTTCTCGGTCATCATGCCACGCTGCCCCACAAAGGCAGTTGGCTCACATTTGCCGATGTGGATTTCAGCGGCCTCAGCGATGCCTACGTCATGCTCCGTGTCAAAGCCGACGAGAACACCGAACTGGCTATCCGCGAGAAGAATGCCAAGGGCAAGGTGATTGCACGGTTCAAGGTGACAGTCAAGAGCGAGGTAACGCGGCCCGGCGCCCCGGCTCCGTTCCGCCGCGACCAGAGCGGCCAGTGGCTGACGCTGACATTGCCGCTTGACTATGCGCCCAAGGGCATCGCTGACATCGCTGTCACCTGCGAGGACAAGGCCGTCAGCGTGGATTGGATTCAGTTCCGCAATCGGCCGCTTTACTTCACCCCCGTTGCCAAGGGCGCAGCACCGTCTCAGCCCGATGAATCCGGCTATATTCGCCGCTGGCGACTGATGGAACCCATCAAGCAGGACATCCGCTCGAATGTCATCTTCACGGACTCATGGCTGCGCAAGACCTTTGCCGACGAGCTGGCGAAGCTTCCCCAGCGCAAGGCCAAGTGGTACACGCTGGAGAGCGCAGGCTACAACATGAAACTCTTCCGCTTCGCCGAGAAATATGGCAGCCAGCTCTATGGCAACCTCTTCTGGTGTGAAACATACATCGACTGCGCCGAGGACATCGCCAACGTGCGTCTGGCAGCAGGTTCCAATGGCGCATCCATGTGGTGGCTCAATGGTGAGGAGGTGCTCCTGCTCGAGGGCGACCGCCGCATGGTGGCGGACGATGGCGTGTCCAGTCGTCTCACCCTCAAGAAGGGGCGCAACACCCTGCGCTGTGCCGTCATCAACGGCCCCGGTCTGAGCGACGTTTGTGCCCATTTCATCGACGAAAAAGGTCAACCCATTACGAATTTTCAAATCCAGTAAGCCATGAAACGATATATCCTCTCAACACTCTTTTTCCTTCCTCTTTCCTTCTTCCTGAGTCGTGCTGCGGCGCAAGTCGGCGCTCCTTATATCCATGACCCCTCGACCATCGCCGAGTGCGACGGCAAGTACTACACTTTCGGCACAGGCGGCGGAGGCCTCATCTCCGAGGACGGCTGGAGCTGGCACAGCGGCGCTGAGCGTCCGGGTGGCGGCGCAGCGCCTGATGTCCTGAAGATTGGCGATCGCTATCTTGTCATCTATGGTGCCACGGGCGGTGGCCTTGGCGGCGGGCACAACGGTCGCATCCTGACGATGTGGAACCGTTCTCTCGACCCCAAGAGTCCAGACTTCGCCTACACCACCGCTGTTGAGGTCGCTTCGTCGGACGGCATGGAGGATTGTGATGCCATCGACCCTTGTCTGTTGCTGGATCCCACGACCGGACGCCTTTGGACCACCTACGGCACCTATTTCGGCGCCATCCGCCTCATCGAGCTCGACCCGCAGACGGGGTTCCGCGTGGCAGGTAATGTGGAACAGGACGTGGCCATCGACTGCGAAGCCTCAGACCTCATCTACCGCGATGGCTGGTACTATCTCCTTGGCACCCATGGCACCTGCTGCGATGGTGTCAACTCCACGTATAATATTGTTGTCGGTCGTTCGCGCTCAGTCACAGGCCCTTATCTCGACAATGTAGGCCGCGATATGCTGCAGGGCGGAGGCCGCATGGTCATTACAGCCGGCGATCGCGTTTGCGGCCCCGGACACTTCGGCCGCACGGTCATCGACGATGGCGTGGAGGTGATGTCGTGCCATTTCGAGGCAGACTTCGACCGCAGCGGTCGCAGCGTGCTCGGCATCCGTCCGCTGATTTGGCGTGACGGCTGGCCCGAGGCCGGCGAACGTTTCAAGGGTGGCACCTTCGAGATAGAGTCTGCGCGCAGGGGCTATTCCCTGGAGTTGGCTGTCGATTTCGTAAGAATCCAGCAGGAGCGCGAGCGCTTCTGGGATATGGATGTGACAAAACCCTTGAAACAGATTTCCAATCAGCAACTTAGCGATGTCGTCGCCACATGGCCGCAGGGTGAGATAGCCGTGCGCTGCAGCGATTACATGATGCGCCCCCACCAGCACTGGACCATCACCCCCGTGCCCGAAGCCGGCGGCTTCCTCGGCGGTCCCTACTGCAAGATCACCATTGCCGGCACCGACCGTGCGCTGGCAGCCACTGCCAACCTGGAACTCACCGCTGTTCCCGTCTTCACAGGTGCCCCTGAACAGCTCTGGCGCATCGAGCAGCTCACCGACGGCAACTTCCGTCTGCTCCCCAAGGCCATTCCTGGTCGCGAGGGCATCAACACCCGCTACGTCCTCTATTCCGCAGCCGACAGCACGCCGACTCTGGCCGAATGGGACTTTGCCACCGACAATTCCAAGTGGCACCTCCGCACTCCCTTCTAAAAAGGATAAGGTCTTATGGCGAGTTCCACCGATGGAACTCACCATAAGACCAAGCCCTTCCTCCATGAAGAGTATGGGCTCTCTCCATGAAGCCCAAGCCCCTTCGCCATGAAGAGCTTGGTCTTCCGGGCTTAAGACCATGGTCTTCTGCTTTTTCTCACTGGTGATAAAATGTTTTCTCACCTGTGAGAAAATCGTTTCTCACAGGTGAGAAAACTCATAAGGCCATGTCCTTCCGAGTGGACCACCATGGTGATCCCCTCAACACCCTATGGCCTTTCGCCCGAAAGCCTATAGGGTTTTCGCGTTTTCCTTATAGGCTTTTTGCATGTAGCCTATAAGCTTTTTTCATTTAGTCTATAGCCTTGGCATATAGCCCGGATTCTCTCGTTGTTCTCCTCATAGCTGCATATCCCCTTCTTTCTTCAAAAAATAATTTTTGCGAAAAACCCTACGAACCCTCCGCAAAGATGGAGGGAGTTGCGGAGGGTTCGTAGGGTTTTCAGTAAAACTTTTTTTCAATTTAGTTAGCACACATCACTAATTTGCTGCTTCGAGAAGAAACGCCACCAAGAGTTGGACATGGATTCCGTGATATGTGCTAACTATTTAGAAAAAAAATTTTCATGGACATCGTTTTGCCGTTTTTTAATATACGGCAGCATGGGATTTTGTCTCATTTTGGGACTTCAAGTCAAATAATACCGCGATTTCTTTGTTCGTAAGGATATTATCCTTACTTTTGCGGCTCGAAATCTCGGACACTACATCCCTGCATGATGTGAGGAGGATGAATGACGAGGTTGGCGGACAACGGTCTGCACACAACTTATCGAACGAAATCAACTATTTAATAAACAATGAATTCTAAACGAATCTTCTCTTTCTTTGCACTCATAGGTGCTATTTCTATGAGTACAAGTGTTCTGGCCAATGGCTGGGATGAACCTGTGAAGCCGACTGCACCCGTTCGTGCCAGCTTCAATGGTGATTGGGTAACGCCCGTTGCAGGCGAGTCCTACTACATCTATAATGTAGTTGCAGCACAGTTCATGGGTTGCGGCCGCGACTGGGGAACACGTACGATCACCACCAATGACTCCATCGTGTCTCCTGACGGCGCAAATATCACCCATAAGACAAACGTGAACTTTGCGCTTCCTTACTCCATTTCTGCAATAGGAGAGGATGGCTACTTGCGTTTCTCTCCCCTGAAATCAGACCTGTCGGGCTTTGTCACAGGCTTGGTTGACGGCAATGCATCTTGGCAAGACGGGGCTGACGACCGTGCTGCCAACTGGCAGCTTGTTCCTGCAGAAGATGGCGCCTTCCTGCTCCATGATGCACGAAATGCAGCATACGACCCCGAGGCTTTTGTGGAAGATGACCCCGCAACCGAAGATGTTAACGAACAGAGCGAGGCTCAGAAAAAGTTCTGCTTGCTGGGTGTTGATGCCATTGAAAATGGCTCTTATACTTGGATTGATGCATGGGCCGGTGTTGACAAGACCGGGAAGAGCTACAAGACAACTTGGAAGTTCGTTGCCGCTACGGATGACGTGGCCAAGGCCATCCGTACTTGGCGCGCTGAATCCCAGGCTGCTCTGGATGAGGCCATGGCGCTCTATAACACTGCAATGGCCATCTACAATGCTAAGGTAACCCTACTCGCGACGCTGAATGCTGCCGAAGCTGCCGGCATCAGCGAAGCAGACATTGAGTCAGCAGCTGCAATCTATCAAAGCGAGACGGCTACAGAGACTGAAATCCTCACAGCCAACACCAGCCTCCAGCTGGCTATCCAGCTGCAGAGCGCAGAGCTTCCCGCTGACATCACCAGCGTTCTGCAGAACCCCGACTTCGAAGTCCCCACAGCCAACGGCGTACTGCCTCCCGGATGGGACATCACCATCACAGGTCAGAACTGCGGTCAGCAGAACAGACGGTCTATGGTCTGCCTGCGGGTGTTTATCGTCTGGAGTGCGACGCTTCCATTTGTCACGACCCCGCCAGTGGTGACGGCACCGATATCGTTGGTGCAGGCCTCTTCATTGAGTCGGGTGTACTCAGATCTGCAACGCCGATTGGCACACCACGCTTGGGTGTTTCTCACTTCGAAGTAGAATTCGAGAACGATGGTGGCCAGGCCCTGACCTTTGGTCTGTTTGCTGAAAACACCAACGCCAACTGGCTGAGCGCCGACAACTTCAAGCTCTACTATGTGGGCCAACTGACCGAGTCTCCCCACTACAAGAACCTGAAGAAATACCTCGAGGAAATACTGCCTGCCTATAGTGCAGAAGTGACCTACTGTAATGCAGCTGCAAAGACGGCTCTGAACTCCGCCATTAATGTGGCAAGTGGCATCACAACCGATGCAAGCGATGCCGAGTGCGATGCTGCCTACAGCCAACTGAAAGAGGCATACGAAGTTGTAACCGCTTCCGTAAAAGTGTATCAGAGTCTTTATGAAGCTATCCAGACAGGTGGCATCTATGATTCTTATGTAGCTCAGACCTCCAATAACGGATGGAACGACCTGAGCCTAGCTATCGCCAACAGGAAGAGTGAGCTTGAGAATGGTTACTACAACGGCACCTTCGCTGATGAAGACGTAGAGGAAGCTGTCAAGGGCGTGCTGCCTATGATTCGCACATGGGTAAGCGAGAACATCGCTGCCGTCCAGCCCGGCACAGACCTGACCATACTGTTGGAGAATGCAGACTTCGAGGATGGCAAATACAATGGTGGCTGGGATGCTGCCGATGACGAAGTGCAGCCTGGCAAGGATTATGGAAGCCTCCCCGGATGGACCATCTCAAGCGGTAACATCACCCAGATGAACCATGTCATTGAAACCTTCCACCGTAAGTTTGACTTCAACCAGACGATTCCCAATATGCCTGCGGGTGTGTATGACATCACGGTACAAGGATTCGTACGTCACGATGGCGACGCTACCGATCAGACCATCTTCTACGCCGGCAATCTCGAGACTCAGCTCATGCTGCGCAGCGATCAATGGAACGAAACCGGCTTCTATCTGACGGAGGATCAGGGTGACCCCTGCGGCGGTGCCAACAAGGACCAGGACATCATTGTCAATGAAACAACCGTGAAAGTGCCCAACGGCATGAGTGGTTTCTACTACTGGGAGAAGGAAGAGAACACCGAAGGCGCTTCTATGGATTATCAGGGTTGGCAGGCTGGCGACAAGTACTACACCAACCACATCAGGGTCGTTCTCAACGAGGCCGGTGATCTCACCATCGGCATGAAGAGCTTGGGCACTACCGACTGGATTATCTGGGATAATTTCCAAATCAAGTATCTTGGATTAAATATCAACGGATTGTACGTAGGAAAGAACAATCAGCCCATCGAAGCCGGCGAGTCAGCAGACATCGAGATTGGACTGAAAAATGAGCTGACGAACCTCGTTGCCTTCCAAATGGATCTGACCTTGCCTGAAGGCATCGGCATCGACAAAGCCGGCTGCTCGCTGTCTTCACGTATCACAGATGCAGAGCAGGAACTGACAATCGGTAAGTTGGAGAACGGAGCATATCGCCTGACTTCATCGTCATTCTCGCTCACGCCTATCAGTGGCAATCTGGGCAAACTGATTAACCTGAAACTTACGGCTGCAGACGGTTGCGTGGGCGGTAAGGCTACAATTGGCAACATCCGATTCTCAACGGCAGAATCCGAACGCGTAACACTTGACGATGCTTCGTTCGACATTACTGTTAAGTACGGCATCGTCTATAAAGTGGATAACCAGGATTACAAGACAGAGAGCATTGCTTATGGTACTGAAATCATTCCTCCTTCGGTCGCCAAAAAAGAAGGCTACACCTTCAGCGGATGGAGTGAGGTGCCCGAAACGATGCCAAATCACGATGTTGTGGTGACGGGAACCTTCAGCATCAACAGCTACACGCTGACATACCAGTTGGACGGAGAGGTGTATAAATCAACATCTGTCGTTTATGGCGCTGCTATTACCCCTGAGGATGCGCTGTCCAAAGAGGGCTACACCTTCAGCGGCTGGAGCGAGATACCTGAGACGATGCCCGCCAGAGATGTTGTGGTAACGGGTTCTTTCTCGGTGAATAGCTACAATTTGATTTATAAGGTTGATGGAGAGGAGTACAAGACTTCATCAGTAGCCTATGGTACGAAATTGACCTCCGAGCCCGCTCCCTCCAAGGAGGGTTACACCTTCAGCGGCTGGAGCGAGATTCCAGAGACGATGCCCGCCAAGGATGTCGTGGTAACTGGCTCCTTCACAATAGGTAGCTACACATTAACATACAAAGTAGATGGCGAAGACTACAAGACCGCTATCGTTGTCTATGGGACGCCCCTGACTCCTGAAGCCGAACCAACCAAGGAAGGGTACATCTTCAGCGGATGGAGTGAGATTCCTGAGACGATGCCAGGCAAGGATGTAGTGATTAGCGGCTACTTCTATCTCTATGGCGACGTGAACGCGGATACAGAGGTGGATGTTGTGGATGTGGTGGACATCGCTCGTTATGTAGTGGCAACACCATCTGCGAAGTTCCAGGTGAAGTTGGCTGACCTGAACGCCGATAACACGGTTAACATTGCGGACGCGGTAACCTTGGTGAGCCATATCGCAGGCAACCAGAACTTCGTTAAGGCAAAGAGTCCTTCAAGACAATCCTACAACTACGACCAATGCCAGTTGCAACTGCTCAGCAGTGGAACAAATGCATTGTCACTTAGCCTCAACGGCGATGCAGACTTTACAGCGTTCCAGTTCGAAGTGACTGTACCTGACAATATGGACATCTCAGCGATCCGCATCAATGGCATGAGAAAGGATGGTCATCAGCTATTATTTAATAAGGTGTCTGAGAATTGCTATCGTGTAGTAGCCCTTTCGCTTTCCAATGCTACCTTCAAGGGCCGTGAGGGTGAACTGCTGCAAATCAGCGTCAATGATCAGCCCACGGATGACATCAGCCTGAACAATATCCACTTCATCACCACGAATGGCGCTGACATCACCTTCGATGCGTTATATATTAGCACAGACGAGACGGGTATTGCCAATGTCAATGTGAACAAGGACAGCAACGCTATTTATGACCTGCAAGGCCGAAAGCTCCCTAAGATTCAGCACGGCGTAAACATCGTCAATGGAAAGAAGGTCGTAGTTAAAAGATGATTTTTAGATTATTGTCTTTGCTTTCTGTCGCTTTTTGTGGCGTCTTCACCGCTTTTGCAGAGCAGCTTCAAGTGCCCGACATAACGTTAGCACCTGGCGGCTCTGCGAAAGTGGAGATTTCACTTGGCAATGAGCATAGTGACCTTGTAGCCTTCCAGATGGATCTGACGTTACCCGAGGGCCTAAGCCTTGCTAAGGCTGGTTGCACGCTCTCTTCACGTATCACAGACGAGAAGCAGGAACTGGTCATCGGTAAGCTGGCATCTGGTGCTATTCGCTTGACCTCCGCATCGATGTCGCTCACGCCAGTTTCCGGTACGGAGGGACCGCTTCTTACCTTGGAGGTTAAGGCGGATGAGGCCTTCGTGCAGGGGACTGCCACCATCGGCAACATTCTCTTCGCCACTTCGGGCTCTGAGAGGGTAGCGCTGAACGATGTGTCATTTACCATCAACACATACTACACCCTGACCTACAAAGTGGACGGCGAGGAATACAAGACCTCAACGGTCGCCTTTGGCACAAAGCTGACACCTGAGACACCCCCCTCCAAGGAAGGTTGTACCTTCAGCGGATGGAGCGAGATCCCCGAGACGATGCCAGCCAAGGATGTTGTGGTAACAGGCTCCTTCTCGGTGAACAGCTACAACGTCACATTTAAATATGGTGATGCCGTGCTAACGACTGCGATGGTTGAATATGGTGCTGTGATTCCGTTGCCCGAGTCACTGGACAGCGACCGTTATACACTCGTGGAATGGTTAGATGTACCGGCCTCGATGCCCGCGCATGACATCATCATCCAAGCCAGCTTCACGGATGGCGTGAAGACCATTCATGAGGGGCAGCGGCAAGAAGATCACTATCAGCTCAATGGCGTAAGGGTCAACAAGCTCCAGAAAGGCGTGAACATCATCCGCTCCGCGGATGGCACAATGCGCAAGGTGCTGGTGAAGTAAAAACTGGAGCCCAATAACTACCGATATCTGCGGTCAAGAATACACGAAGCCGCCTCCGTTGATTGCTACGGAGGCGGCTTCGTGGTATGGATGATGATTAGCTGAACGTGAGGTGGTCAGCAGCGGCATCGACGCGGATGGGGTGGTCGCGGTTGACGGTGCCGGCGAGGATGGCGCGCGAGAGGTCGTTGAGGAGCAGGCGCTGGATAGCGCGCTTCACAGGACGGGCACCAAACTCGGGATCGTAGCCCTCGCGGGTGAGCAGGTCGAGGGCGGCGTCGGTGAGCGTGAGGGTGATGCCGTTCTCGCCGAGCATCTTCTGCACGGAGGCGACTTGCAGCTGTACGACCTGGCGGATCTCAGCCTGCGTCAGCGGCTCGAACATGATGGTCTCGTCGATACGGTTCAGGAACTCAGGTCGGATGGTGCGCTTGAGATGTTCCATCACCGTGCGCTTGGTTTCCTCAATGACGGCCTCGCGGTTCTTGGCGGGAAGGGAGCCATCGGCGAATGATTCGCCGGGCACACTGCCGTTAGTGGGACTGTCAAGTTTCGAGAACTGCTCGCGGATATACTCACTTCCCAAATTCGAGGTGAGGATGATGATGGTGTTCTTGAAGTTGACGGTGCGACCTTTGTTGTCGGTCAGACGGCCGTCGTCGAGCACCTGCAGGAGGGTGTTGAACACATCGGGGTGTGCCTTCTCAATCTCGTCGAAGAGGACGACGCTGTAAGGTTTGCGGCGCACGGCCTCGGTGAGCTGTCCACCCTCGTCGTAGCCCACGTATCCCGGAGGGGCACCGATGAGTCGGCTGACGCTGTGCTTCTCCTGATATTCGCTCATATCGATACGCGTCATCATCGTCTCGTCGTCGAAGAGGAACTCAGCCAGGGCCTTGGCCAGCTCCGTCTTACCGACACCCGTGGTGCCGAGGAAGATGAAGGAGCCGATGGGTCGCTTGGGGTCTTGCAGACCGGCACGCGAGCGGCGCACGGCATCAGCTACGGCGCGGATGGCTTCGTCCTGTCCGATGACACGTTTGTGCAGCTCCTCTTCCAGGTGCAGCAGTTTCTCGCGCTCGCTCTGCAGCATCTTGGAAACGGGGATACCCGTCCAGCGGCTAACCACCTCGGCGATGTCGTCAGCGGTCACCTCTTCCTTGACCATTGCCTCGGCGCCCTGAGCGGAGCGCAGCTGCTCCTGAATCTTCTGAATCTCAGCTTCGAGAGCCTGCAGGCTGCCGTAGCGGATCTCCGCCACGCGGCCGTAGTTGCCTTCGCGCTCGGCGCGGTCGGCCTCGAACTTCAGCTGCTCGATCTGCTGCTTGTTGGCTTGTATCTTAGAGAGGAGAGCTTTTTCGCCTTCCCACTTGGCCTTCATCTGCTGTTCCTGTTCGCGGAGGTCGGAGATGTCCTTGTTCAACTGCTGTAGCTTGTCGGAAGCGGGAGAAGCGCTTCCCGCGCTGCCCTCCGCCTCGCGGCGGATGGCCTCGCGCTCGATTTCCAACTGCTTCAGGCGGCGGGTGATCTCATCGAGCTCTTCGGGCACGCTGTCGCGCTCCATGCGGAGCTTGGCGGCGGCCTCGTCCATCAGGTCGATGGCCTTATCGGGCAGGAAGCGGTCGGTGATGTAGCGGTTGGAGAGCTCCACGGCGGCAATGATGGCATCATCCTGAATACGCACACGGTGGTGGTTCTCGTAGCGCTCCTTCAGGCCACGCAGGATGGAGATGCTGGAGAGCGTGTCCGGCTCATCGACCATCACGCTCTGGAAGCGGCGCTCCAGGGCCTTATCCTTCTCGAAGTACTTCTGGTATTCGTCGAGGGTGGTGGCACCGATGGCACGCAGCTCGCCACGTGCCAGTGCGGGCTTCAGGATGTTGGCAGCATCCATGGCACCCTCACTCTTGCCGGCTCCCACGAGGGTGTGGATTTCATCGATGAAGAGGATGATGCGGCCTTCGCTCTTCGTCACCTCGTTGATGACGCTCTTCAGACGCTCCTCGAACTCGCCCTTGTATTTGGCGCCGGCGATGAGTGCGCCCATATCGAGCGAGAAGAGCTGCTTCTCGCGCAGGTTCTCGGGCACGTCGCCACGTAGGATACGATGGGCGAGACCTTCCACGATGGCCGTCTTACCTGTTCCCGGCTCACCGATGAGGATAGGATTGTTCTTGGTGCGTCGCGAGAGTATCTGCAGCACCCGGCGTATCTCCTCGTCGCGGCCGATGACGGGGTCGAGCTTTCCAGCGCGCGCTTCCTCTATTAGATTACGCGCGTATTTGGAGAGACTCTGATAGGTGTCCTCACTGGACTGAGAGTGCACTTGCTGCCCACCGCGCAGTTCGCGGATGGCGGCAGCGAGCTCCTTCTCCGTGACGCCTGCATCCTTGAGGATCTTGGCTGCAGTACAGCGGCTGCCAACGAGGGCGAGCAGCATCAGTTCTATGCTGACGAACTCGTCGCCCTGCTTGCCCGCCAGCTCTTCGGCACGGGTGAGGATTGTATTGGTCTCGCGACCGAGGTACGGCTCGCCGCCCTCCACGCGAGGCAGGCTCTGCATCTGGGCTTCGAGGGCCTGGCTGACAGCCTGCTCGTTGACGGATAACTTACGGAACAGGAATTGTACGACCTGCTGACCGGTCTTCATGATGGCGGAGAGCAGATGCTCGGGCTCGATGGCCTGCTGACGGCGGGACTCGGCGATGCGCACGGCCTCCTGTACGGCCTCTTGTGCTTTGATGGTAAATTTTTCGAAGTTCATGATTTAATTTTACGATTTAAAGATTTTACGATTTTACCATTGATGCGGCAAAAGGTGTGCAAAGGAAAGAGAAACGGCCAAAAAGTCTGATTCACTGACTTTTTGGCCGTTAGAGGGAGGGGAAGACGCGACAAAATCGCAGCCTGCACAAGGGGATGGGGGCTTATTGCTTGTGCGTCATGATGTCGAGCACGAAACGATCGGTTACGTCCATGCCACGAGAACCGATGCTGGTGAGGTTGTGGATACTGCGATCCACATCATCCTCGATGATGCCTTCGGCGCTGGTGACATATTTGTTCTGGATGGCCAGCATGGCACTCATGACGGCAGTGCTGACACCTGTGGTCAGCTTCAACGCACAGGAGGGCTTGGCGCCGTCGCAAATCATGCCCGTGAGGTTGGCGATCATATTCTTTACAGAGTGTGCTATCTGCTCGTAGGTGCCACCCATCAGGTAGGTGATGCCCACGCTGCTGCCCGTTGATGCCACCACACAACCACAAAGCGCTGAGAGGCGGCCCAGCGACTGCTTGATATAGATGGCGGTGAGGTGTGAGAGCGTGAGGGCACGGATGAGTTCCTCGTCTGTATTATGGTTCTCGCGCGCGAAGACCACCACGGGCATGGTGGCACAGATGCCTTGGTTGCCGCTGCCGCTGTTGCTCATCACGGGAATCTTGGCTCCTGCCATGCGGGCATCGCAGGCACAGGAGGTCACGGAGAGGATCTTCGAGAAGATGCTGTCGCCCATGATGCCACGTCCCAACGGCGAGCACATTGTCTTGCCCAGCTGATGGCCGTAGTTCTCACGCAGGCCCTCCTCCGCTGCCGCCTCGTTGAGCTGCTTGGCTTCGAGGATGAAGGAGAGATCATCATGGGGTTGTGTAGAGGCAAACTTATAAATCTGGCGAAGGGTTAGTGACGGTGCTGTTTCATGTTCGGGTGTAGAAGTTGAAACAGCGCCATCATCTACGAAGTGCGTGTGGCCACCTTTGATAGTGGCTTCAGCGCATTTATCACCAGCCTGAACGTGAACATGGATGAAGAGCTTGTCGGGGTCGTCTTCTTCCAATTTGATATCAATACGATCCTCTGTGATATACTTCTTGGCAAGGGACAGGTCTTTGTCCGTACAATCACGCAGAACCTCCAGACCGAGGCACGACTTTCCGCCGATGGCTCCAAGGGCGATGGCGATAGGTAAGCCAATCATTCCACCTGTGCCGGGAATGCCCACGCCCATGGCATTCTTGAGGATGTTAGCACTCAGGTGCAACAGAATCTTGTCGGGCAGACATCCCAATGTCTCGGTAGCACGGGCTACGCACAACGCTACTGCCATCGGTTCCGTGCAACCGATTGCCGGAACGACTTCGCGATGCAGCAGTGCCAGAATAGCCTTCTGTTCTTCTTTGTTCAACATACTATTTTATGTTAAGTTTGTGCAAAGGTAGTAAAAACTTTCAATTTTGATTGCAGAACTTGGAACTTTTTCAAACTTTTACTTTATCTTTGCACCGCATAATGATGCGAACACTAAAAAAGAAACGTTATAAACTTTATCATACAATGGGAAAAGTATTGATGATTGGTGCCGGTGGCGTGGCCACCGTGTGTGCGCATAAGATGGCGCAGAACCCCGATGTCTTCACGGAAATCATGATTGCCTCACGCACGAAGGCAAAATGCGATAAGCTGGCGGCCGACGTGGAGAAGGCCACAGGCTACAAGGGCATTCAGACAGCACAGGTGGATGCCGACAATGTGCCGGAGCTGGTGGCACTCTTCAATGCCTATAAGCCAGACATTGTGGTGAACTTGGCCCTGCCCTATCAGGACCTCTCCATCATGGAGGCGTGCCTGCAGACGGGCTGCAACTACCTCGACACAGCTAACTACGAGCCCAAGGACGAGGCACACTTCGAATACTCATGGCAGTGGGCCTACCGCGACCGCTTCGAGAAGGCCGGGCTCACGGCCATCTTGGGCTGCGGCTTCGACCCGGGTGTGACGAGCATCTACACCGCATACGCTGCCAAGCACCATTTCAAGGAGATACAGTACCTGGACATCGTGGACTGCAACGCCGGCGACCACCACAAGGCTTTTGCCACCAACTTCAACCCCGAGATCAACATCCGCGAGATTACGCAGAAGGGACTCTACTGGGAAAATGGCAAATGGGTGGAAACGGAGCCGTTAGAGATTCATAAGGACCTGACCTATCCAGAGATAGGGCCGCGCGACAGCTATCTGCTGCACCATGAAGAGATAGAGTCGCTCGTCATCAACTACCCGACCATCAAGCGTGCCCGCTTCTGGATGACCTTCGGACAGCAGTATCTGAAGCATCTGGAGGTAATCCAGAATATCGGCATGAGCCGCATCGACGAGATTGAGTATGAGGCTCCACTGGCCGACGGCACCGGCACCGCCAAAGTGAAGATTGTGCCGCTGCAGTTCCTCAAAGCCGTGCTGCCCAACCCGCAGGATTTGGGCGAGAACTACGAGGGCCAGACATCCATCGGCTGCCGCATCCGCGGTATCGGCAACGACGGCAAGGAGCACACCTATTATGTATATAACAACTGCTCGCATCGCGCCGCCTACGAGGAGACGGGTATGCAGGGCGTCTCGTACACCACCGGCGTGCCGGCCATGATAGGCGCTATGATGTTCCTGACGGGGCAGTGGGTGAAGCCCGGCGTACACAATGTCGAGGAATTCGACCCTGATCCCTTCATGGAGCAACTCAACCAGAAGGGACTCCCCTGGCACGAGATTCACGATGGAGATTTGGAGCTGTAAGGCTCATGAAACATCGTAATAACGTTATAACGTAATATCGTAATAACGAAGATTAAACGACAATAACGACAATAACAAAAAACCAATGGCAAAAAAAGAAGAACAAAAACCATTAGATCCACGCGAAGCGCGGTTGCAGGCCTTGCAGACAGCAATGGCCAAGATAGAGAAGGACTTCGGCAAAGGTGCCATCATGCGCATGGGCGGAGAGGCAGCAGAGAAGGTGGAGGTTATCCCCACGGGTAGCATCGGCCTCAACCACGCCCTCGGCGTAGGCGGCTACCCCCGCGGCCGTATCATTGAGATCTTCGGCCCCGAGTCGTCCGGTAAGACCACCCTCACCATCCACGCCATCGCCGAGGCACAGAAGGCCGGCGGCATCGCGGCCTTCATCGATGCGGAGCACGCCTTCGACCCCACCTATGCTCAGAAGCTGGGCGTGAATCTCGACGAGCTCTACATCTCACAGCCTGACAACGGCGAGCAGGCCCTCGCCATCGCCGACCAGCTCATCAGCTCAGCTGCCGTGGATCTTGTCGTCATCGACTCCGTAGCCGCTCTGACACCCAAAGCTGAGATAGAGGGCGACATGGGCGACAACAAGGTGGGCCTGCAGGCTCGCCTCATGAGTCAGGCCCTGCGCAAGCTCACCGCTACCATCTCCAAGACGAAGACCACCTGCATCTTCATCAACCAGTTGCGTGAGAAGATTGGGGTGATGTTCGGCAACCCCGAAACCACCACTGGAGGTAATGCCCTGAAGTTCTACTCCAGCGTGCGTCTGGATATTCGTCGCATCAGCAGCATCAAGGATGGTGAAGAGATTATCGGCAACCAGGTACGTGTGAAAGTGGTTAAGAATAAGGTCGCTCCTCCCTTCCGCAAGGCCGAGTTTGAGATCAGTTTCGGCGAGGGCATCAGTCATGCTGGTGAAATCGTGGACCTAGGCGTAGAACTCGAGATTATCAAGAAGTCGGGCTCATGGTTCAGCTACAACGAGTCAAAGATTGGACAGGGCCGCGATGCAGTCAAGAAGATCATTCAGGACAACCCCGAGCTGGCAGAGGAAATCGAAGCCAAGATTATCGAGAAACTGAACGAGAAGAAGGATTAGTGCATTGTCATCTGTATCTATAGAAAAAGCGGGCCGTAAGGCTCGCTTTTTTGTTGATGCTACAAAAGGAAAAAATAGTGCACAGCCGCATGGCTGTGCACTATCATTATAATTAGGGGACTCCTTTTTGTTGAATGGGAGCAGTTTACTTGACCTCCTCGAAGTCGGCATCCTGGATGTTGTCGCCCTGCTGGCCACCTTGCTGCTGGCCGCCCTGAGCACCGCCGTTGAAGCCGGCACCGCCTTGAGCGCCATTGAAGGGGTTGCCCTGTGCGCCGGCACCTGCACCTGCCTGCTGCGCGGCAGCGTACATCTTCTGAGCAGCATTGTTGAGCTCGTTGGTGGCAGCGTCGATGGCAGCGATATCCTGAGCCTTGTGGGCATCGCGGAGCTTCTGCAGGGCTGCTTCTACCTCGGCCTTCACGTCGGCAGGCAGCTTGTCGCCACTCTCCTTGAGCATGTTCTCGGTCTGGAAGATCATGCTGTCGGCCTGGTTGAGCTTGTCGATCTTCTCGCGCTCCTTCTTATCGGCGTCGGCGTTAGCTTCGGCCTCTGCCTTCATGCGCTCAATCTCCTCCTTGGAGAGACCGCTGGAAGCTTCGATGCGGATGGCCTGCTCCTTGCCAGTGGCCTTATCCTTGGCGCTGACCTTCAGGATGCCGTTGGCATCGATGTCGAAGCTGACCTCAATCTGAGGTACGCCGCGGCGTGCGGGAGCGATGCCGGTGAGGTTGAACTGACCGATGCTCTTGTTCTGAGCGGCCATAGGACGCTCGCCCTGGAGCACGTGGATGGTCACCTCAGTCTGGTTGTCGGCAGCGGTGGAGAACACCTCGCTCTTGTGCACAGGAATTGTGGTGTTGGCTTCGATGAGCTTGGTCATCACGCCGCCGAGTGTCTCGATACCCATGGACAGCGGGGTGACGTCGAGGAGCACGATGTCTTGACCTGCCTCGTTGTTGAGGATAGCGCCCTGGATGCTGGCGCCTACGGCCACCACCTCGTCGGGGTTCACGCCCTTGCTGGGAGCCTTGCCGAAGAAGTTCTCCACGAGCTGCTGGATGGCGGGGATACGGCTGGAGCCGCCCACGAGGATGACCTCGTCGATGTCGCTGTTGCTGAGTCCGGCATCCTGCATGGCCTTCTGGCAAGGAATCTTACAAGCCTGGATGAGGCTGTCGGCGAGCTGCTCGAACTTTGCGCGAGTGAGGGTCATCACCAGGTGCTTAGGTACACCGTTGACAGCGGTGATGTACGGCAGGTTGATTTCGGTGGTGCTGGAGCTAGAGAGCTCAATCTTAGCCTTCTCGGCAGCTTCCTTCAGGCGTTGGAGAGCCATGGGATCCTGCTTCAGATCAACTCCTTCCTGAGAGCGGAACTCATTGGCCATCCAGTCGATGATGACCTGATCGAAGTCATCGCCGCCGAGGTGAGTGTCGCCGTTGGTGCTGAGCACCTCGAACACACCGCCACCGAACTCCAGGATGGAGATATCGAAGGTACCGCCACCGAGGTCGAAGACGGCAATCTTCATGTCCTTGTTGGCCTTATCAACGCCATAGGCAAGAGCGGCTGCCGTAGGCTCGTTGACGATACGCTTCACCTCAAGACCGGCAATCTGACCAGCTTCCTTGGTGGCCTGACGCTGAGAGTCGCTGAAGTATGCAGGCACGGTGATGACGGCTTCCGTCACTTCCTGACCCAGATAGTCTTCTGCGGTCTTCTTCATCTTCTGCAGCACCATGGCGCTGATTTCCTGCGGGGTGTACTTGCGGCCATCGATATCTACACGGGGGTAGCCATTCTCGTTGGCAACGGTGTAAGGCACACGGCCGATTTCCTTCTGCACCTGCTCATAGGTCTCACCCATGAAACGCTTGATGCTGAAGATGGTGTTCTTAGGGTTGGTGATAGCCTGACGCTTGGCGGGGTCGCCGACCTTGCGCTCGCCGTCCTTCATGAAGGCGACGATAGAAGGTGTGGTGCGCTTGCCCTCGCTGTTGGCAATCACAACGGGCTCATTGCCCTCGAAAACGGATACACAGCTGTTTGTGGTACCCAGGTCAATTCCAATAATCTTTCCCATAGTTGTATTGTTTTAGAGTTTATACTTTCAAGTTTTACTTCGTTGATTGTTGACAGACTTGCATGAAGTGTCAACTTTTGCAGTGCAAACTGCGTGCCAAAACGAGGGTCTCACGCGCGCGTGTACCTTCATTATATATAGTTTTCATTGAAAACTTGTTTTTTCATTTATTACTTTTCCATTTTTCATTTATAATTGCTACCTTTGTGCCATGAAATCTGCCAAAATGACATTATTCATGGTTTTTGTCACATTTGTGGCACTGATCATGACAGCCTCTTGCTCCACTGATCGCGAACGTTTGCATCGTGCAGCAGAGAAGGCTTACGAGTATTTGCAAAAAGGGAAGTATGATAAGTTCGTAGGCGAGATAGCGTATGCCGATTCGATGTCGGAGGACTATCGCGCTCAGATGGTGGACCTTGTTCATGAATACACTGAGACGCTCAAGCGTCAGCATGGCGACATGATCAGCGTGACAACTGTCGGCGACACCATCATTGGCGAACAGGCTCACGTCTATCTACAAATCACCTTCACCGACAGCACGTCTGAAGAGGTCGGCGTGCCGATGGTGAAGGTGGGTAAGAAGTGGATGATGCAATAAGAGCGCAGTCAGTCCTTCAGATAATAGACCACTGTAGTGACGACGCGGACATTCTTTATCCACGGCGTGTTTTGGTCGCGGCTCTCGATGCTGAACTGACCTTGATCTGCGGTGCGAATCTTGCCCAGCTTGCTGTCAGAGTCCTCTGCAAAACGTTCAGCGGTCTTGCGGGCGTTCTTTGTGGCTTCGGCAATCATCTCGGGCTTGATATTGTTGAGGCCAGTGAACTCATAGTTTACAATGGAACCTTCATCGTACTCATTACCCACGATGGTGACATCCTGGCGCATGAGTTCGGTCTGCCTGCTGACTAGTTTCCGTACAAGATCTACGTTTTTCGACACAACGGTCACCACGCAATTGGCTTTATAGCGGAACCGTACGGTCTCGCTGGAATAACTCATGTTGGCTTGCTGGTCGACCAATGTAGGGGGCGCAAGTGTAATCTCTTCGTCGCTGAGGCCGTTGGCTTTCAGGAATTTGACGATTGTTTGGGTGTTGCGCTCAATGCGTTCATAGAGTTCGGAGGGGTCGTTGCCCAATTCCTTGAACTTAAGCGGCCAAGTAGCCTTATCGGCTTTCACCTCTTTCTCGGAAAGGCCCTTGGCTGTGACGGTGCGGTCCATCTCCTTGAACTGTACCATGCCTTGCTTAATGGCTCTTCCGCCGAGGAAGAGTCCAATGGCGAGAATGATAGCTTCGCCAACAAACTTAAACTGAATCGATTTCATCTTAGTTATTTTTGTCGGATAAAAATGTTGATGGGAGTGCCACTGAAGTTCCAACGTTCGCGGATTTTATTCTCGAGGAAGCGCTTATAAGGTTCCTTAATATATTGTGGTAGGTTGGCATAGAACACGAAGCTGGGGATGCGAGTGTCGGGAAGCTGTGAGCAGTACTTGATTTTGATGTACTTGCCTTTCATGGAGGGTGGGGGATAGGCTTCTATGAGGGGTAGCATTTCTTGGTTGAGCTTCGTGGTGCCTACGCGTGCTCGGCGGTGTTTGTCCACAGCTGCAGCTGTTTCCAAGACTTTGAAGATGCGCTGCTTGGTCATTGCCGATGCAAAGATGATGTCGAAGTCGGTGAAGGGTGCCATGCGCTCGCGGATCGTGTCCTCGAAGTACTTGATGGCAACGGTGCTCTTGTCCTCTACGAGGTCCCATTTGTTGACGACCACGACGATGCCTTTGTTGTTGCGCTGGATGAGCTGAAAGATGTTCAGGTCCTGCGCCTCGATGCCGCGCGTGGCATCGAGCATGAGGATGCAGACATCGCTGTTCTCAATGGCGCGGATGCTGCGCATGACGCTATAAAACTCCAAGTCCTCATTGACTTTGCTCTTGCGGCGTATGCCGGCGGTATCGACGAGGAGGAAGTCGAAGCCGAACTTTGTGTAGCGGGTGTAGATGCTGTCACGAGTGGTGCCGGCGATGTCTGTGACGATGTGCCGGTCCTCACCGATGAAGGCGTTGGTGAGGCTGCTTTTGCCCACGTTGGGACGGCCCACGACGGCGATGCGGGGCAGGTCGAGTTCCTCAATGCTGTCGGCTTCCTTGGGCAACTTCTCCAGTACCAGATCTAGGAGGTCGCCCGTGCCGCTGCCCGTGGCAGAACTGATGCAGAAGGGATCGCCGAGCCCCAGACGGTAGAAGTCTGCAGCCTGCCACTGTTGGTCGCTATTGTCAGTTTTGTTAGCAACAAGAATGACGGGCTTCTCCGTGCGACGCAGGATGGCAGCCACGGCCTCGTCAAGGTCAGTGACACCGGTGTTGATATCCACGAGAAACAGGATTACGTCGGCCTCTTCGGTGGCGATGGTCACTTGTTTGCGAATCTCTTCTTCGAAGATGTCATCGCTGTTGACAACCCAGCCGCCGGTATCGACGACGGAGAACTCGTGGCCCACCCACTCGCACTTGCCATATTGGCGGTCGCGCGTGGTACCGGCTTCATCGGAGACGATGGCGTGACGGGTTTTGGTTAGGCGGTTGAAGAGTGTGGACTTACCTACATTGGGGCGTCCTACGATGGCTACTAGCATTATTATTAAGTGAAAAGTTAAGGAATGGACAGTGAAATTTCGTTAATCAAGGTCGTAGCCGAATTGTTTCATGGCTTTCTCGCTGCTGCGCCAGTCTTTATCGACTTTGACGAAGCACTGGAGGTAGATCTTCTTGCCGAAGAAGCGTTCGAGCTCTTTGCGTGCCTCGGAACTCACGCGCTTGAGGGCTACGCCCTGATGTCCGATGATGATTCCTTTTTGGGACTCGCGTTCCACGTAGATGACGGCCTCGATGCGTATGAGGTCCTTTTCCTCCTTGAAACTCTCCACGACGGCCTCTACAGAGTAGGGGATTTCCTTGTCGTAGTAGAGGAGAATCTTTTCGCGGATGATTTCAGTGACGAAGAAGCGGGCGGGTTTGTCAGTCCAAGCGTCTTTCTCGAAGTAGGCAGGTGACTCGGGCAGTAATTCCTTGATGCGGTTGAGCACCTGATCGACGCCGAATTTATGCAGGGCGGAGATGGGATAAATCTCGGCTTTTGGCAGAATGGCGTGCCATTCATCGACCTTCTGTGCGAGGACGGCTGTGGCCTCTCCCTTGATGCTGTCAATCTTATTAATCAGCACGAGGATAGGCACTTTCAGTTGCTGCACCTTCTCGAGGAATTCTGCATTCTTGTCAGGTGTCTCTACCATGTCGGTCACGTAGAGCAACACGTCGGCATCCTGCAGGGCGCTCTCCGAGAACTGGAGCATCTGTTCCTGCAGCTTGTAGTTTGGCTTAAGGACACCGGGTGTGTCGGAGAAGCAGATTTG
Source organism: uncultured Bacteroidales bacterium (assembly GCA_902779845.1). GTDB lineage: Bacteria > Bacteroidota > Bacteroidia > Bacteroidales > Bacteroidaceae > Physcousia. Next base: position 124,297 of record CACZCZ010000003.1, read on the forward strand.
CATCTCGGGCGTATTGAGGATGCCCATGATGCGGTGGCGCGTGGTCTGTGCCTTAAAGGTGGCAATGGAGATTCGCTCGCCCACGAGGAGATTCATGAGCGTGCTCTTACCCACATTGGGGTTGCCTACGATATTGACGAAACCGGACTTAAACATAAAGTGAGAAGTCACTTTTTCATTGTTCATTTAGGATCATATCCCCACTTCATGTAAGCCGCGCCCCATGTGAAGCCGGCTCCGAAGGTGGTGAAGATGAGGTTGTCTCCTTTATGGAGCTGTTTCTCGTAGTCCCAGAGAGCCAGAGGCAGTGTGCCGGCCGATGTGTTGCCGTACTTCTGGATGTTGACCATCACCTTCTCCATGGGCATCTCCAGACGCTTGGCGACGGCTTCAATAATTCGCACGTTGGCCTGATGAGGCACAATCCATGCGATGTTGTCTTTGTTGAGGCCGTTACGCTCGGCGATGAGAGCGGTGGAGTCGGACATATTGGTGACGGCGAACTTAAACACGGTGCGGCCCTCCTGATGCACATAGTGCAAGCGGTGCTCGAGCGTGAAGTAGGATGGCGGAGCCACGGATCCACCGGCTTTCATGACCAGGAAGGGAAGGCCCTGGCCGTCGGTGCGCAGGTAGCTGTCCTGCCAACCGAGGTCCTCGGTGGTAGGCTCCACGAGCACTGCGGCAGCGCCGTCGCCGAAGATTGGACAAGTCTGGCGGTCGGTGTAATCAATCATACTAGACATCTTGTCAGCACCGATGACGACGATTTTCTTGTAGCGTCCACTCTCAATCATGCAGGCAGCCTGTTCCATCGCATAAAGCCAGCCGGAGCAAGCGGCAGAGAGCTCAAAGGCATGAGCGTTTGTCATCCCCAGCTTCCCCAGCACGATGCTGGCCGTGGAGGGGAAGCGGTGGTCGGGCGTTGATGTGGCACAGATGACAGCATCTATCTCCAGTGGGTCGGTGTCGGTTTTCTGCAACAACTGTCGCACTGCTTTGCGTGCCATGTAGCTGGTGCCGAGTCCCTCTTGGTTCAGGATGCGGCGCTCCTTGACGCCGATGCGCGTCATAATCCACTCGTCAGTGGTATCTACCATCCGGCTGAGTTCCTCGTTGGTGAGGATATAATCGGGGACGTAACCACCTACGCCCGTGATGATAGCGTGAAGTTTTTCCATAATAAAAAAGAATTCACAATTCACAATTCACAATTCACAATTAGGCCCTTGCTTGGACTTCCCTGCGAAGATGTTCGACAGGTCTTGTGAATTTTGAATTATGAATTGTGAACTGTTAATTGTCAATGAAATGGTTTACGCCTCTTCTTTCTCGATAGCGACCTTGCCGCGATAGTATCCGCAGGCGGGGCATACGGTGTGGTAGATGTGGAACTCACCGCAGTTGGGGCAAACAGCCAGAGCGGGTGCTACGGCCTTGTCATGAGTTCTGCGCTTGAGAGTGCGAGTCTTTGATTGTCTTCTTTTAGGATGTGCCATTTTATTTGGATTTTAAAGTTTATAGTTTCGTTTCTAAAGTTAAGACTTGTCAAGTAGTGCTTTGAGGGCATCCCACCGTGCATCGGTAGATGGCTCTATGCTGTTGTCGCCTTCGCTGTTGTCGCAAGCGGGTTCGTCGTCCGCGACAAGATATTGGTGAACCACCTCATCGCACTCTCCATCGGGATGTGCGTGGAAGAGGGGTATTGCCAATGCGATGGTCTCATAGAGGTTCCAGCTTACATCGAGAACCGGTTGGTCCTCGGGGAGGATAATGCGCTCGCCATCATCGTCGAAGTCTTCGCCTAAACGAATCTCGATGCAGTCCTCGGCGTCGATGGGTTGAGTCATCGGTTCGAGGCAGCGGTCACATGGAATCTCTATCAATCCCGTGGCGTGAATTTCAAGGCGGTAGCCGACAGTCTTCTTGTACACCCGAAGCGAGGCTGTAAGCTCTCCATGCTTGATTTCCTGCTGGTCCAGAGCACCGAAGAAAGAGTCGTTGAGCTGCCAAGTGAGGGTCGTTACCTCACTTTGAAGGTCGCGGAAATCAATCTCATAGTGTCCTGATGTGTCCATACGGGCGGCAAAGGTAGGGCTTTTTTTTTGTGTGACAAAGGATTCTGCGGAAAAGTTGAAGTTTTACCGTTGAAAGTTTACGGTTTTTTACATATTTGACCTTCTTTGGCGTCAGTTTTTCCGTAATTCAATGCGGAATGTGGTGCCTTTTCCGAGTTCTGAAGCCTTTACGAAAATGCGACCGTGATGGTATTCCTCAACGATGCGCTTTGCCAACGACAATCCCAGCCCCCAGCCGCGTGTCTTGGTGGTGAAACCGGGTTGGAAGACGCTGGAGAACTGGCCCTTAGGAATGCCCTTCCCCGTGTCGCTCACCTCTACGACAAATCGTGTCGGCTCTTCGAGGGCGGAAATGGTGATTGCGCCCTTGCCCTCCATTGCATCCACGGCGTTCTTACATAAGTTCTCTACGACCCATTCAAAGAGGGGCGCAGAAAGGTTTGCGTAGATAGGTTGCTGTGGCAAACAGGTGGTAATGGTGACATTATTGGAGGTGCGACGCCCAATATAGTCTGCTACATGAGCGATGACCTCGTTGAGGTTTTCGGGACGAACTTCGGGCAAGGAGCCGATTTTGGAAAAGCGTTCTGCAATCATCTGTAAGCGCTTCACATCCTTGTCCATCTCGGGTAGCAACTCATCGTCGGGGTAGGCTTCGTGTAGCACCTGTGTCCAAGCCATGAGTGATGAGATGGGCGTTCCCAGTTGATGGGCCGTCTCTTTGGAGAGCCCCACCCACACCTTGTTCTGTTCGGCGCGTTTACTGCTGAGGAGCGCAAAGACTGCCACGATGACAAAGACAAGGGCGATACCAAGTTGGATGTAGGGGTATTGTGCCAAACGGCGCAGCATAATGCTCTCGTCGTAGCACACCTCCATGCTTTCGTCGCCGGACAGGCTGATGCGTACCACGTTGCCTCTTTCGCGCATGGCTTGCGCTTTTTTCAGTACCTCTGCCTCAACATCTGCTGCCGTCTTGGCGCGGACATCTAGATTCCGATAGGTCTGCACCGCTCCGTCGGCGTCGAGGACGATGACCGGAATCGTGTGGTTCCCATTGATGACTTTCAGCACCAAGGCCAGGTCCGTCTGCTCGTCAGCCTGCTCCAGGGAGCGCATGGCTTCAGCCCAGACTTCCACCTTGCGCTGCTCTTCGAGAGCGAGGTCGCTCACGAGAACATGTGACCACATGAGCGACAACACGCAGATGACCACCGCGGCACAAGAAAGCAGGATTTTTACCTGTCTCATTCGATCAGTCCATTGCATACAGGGCACAAAGTTAGGCTGTTTTTCTTAAAGAAACGAAATTACCGGCCATTTAGTGTGTCTTTTTGCAGAAAATAATGTAATTTTGCCGCCGATGAACAGAAATTGGCTACACCTTATATATATATATATCCTCTCGACGGTCCTCGTAATGACCGTCGGAGGGTGTAATAACGACCCCGTAGAGCCGACGCCCCCTTCTCCGGGGCGGCCGTTTGTCAAGTTGCCTCGAACGCTCATTGTCTATATGTCGGCCGAGAACACCTTGTCGAGTTATGCGAGTTATGATTCTTTGGAGATAGCGCAGGGCTTGAGTAATATTGGCCAGGACCATCGGGTTGTCGTTTACATCGATGATGTCAAGTCCAGCCGTCTGTGTGTGGGAATGCGCGAGCAGCCTTTGCAGCTCGTGAAAACTTACCAGGGTAATATCTGTAGCACAGACAGCGCTGACATGAGTCGTGTGCTGAATGAAATCGTGAAGGTCTATCCCGCAGAGCACTATGGTCTCATCCTTTGGAGCCATGCTTCGGGTTGGATTCCGTCGAGCCAGACCACCAAAACGGTTCTCCGCAGTTTTGGCGCTGATAATGGTCACAGAAGCGACGGGAACAACAATGGTCCGAGTATGAATATTACCACGTTGACTCATGTGCTGGAAAATCTGCCCCACTTCGACTTTGTGCTTTTCGATGCCTGCTTCATGCAATGTGTTGAAGTGGCCTATCAGCTTCGCCACGTGACAGATTATGTCATCGGCTCACCCGCTGAGTTGCCTGGCGACGGCGCTGCTTACCTCAACCTCCTGCAGCCGATGTGCCAGATCCCGACGAATGTAGATCGGTTGTTGGAATACTACGTGGATTATTATTTGAACGGTAGGGGGCGCGTCCCCTACACAGGTGCCGAGATTTCTGCCATCCGTACGGACAAGGTGGAGGCGCTGGCGGCGGCCTCGGCACCCTATCTCCAGCGAATCTTCAGTGGCCGCAGAAGCCCGGAGTGCGGGAACGTTCAAAAATACTATGTGGGACCATCTCAGAATCATTATACTGAATTCTACGATTTCAAGAACCTGATGTTTCACCATCTCTCAGCCGAGGAATATGCAGAATGGTGTGAGGCTTATGATGCCGCTGTTCCGTTTGCACCTCTGACCCCGACCTGGTACTCAGCCTTTAGCCCTGCTGACAATCACATCTGCAAAATTGCGGATTTGGAACACACGGGTGGTGTCTCACTCTTCGTGCCTTCCGAGGAGTATGCGCGCAAAGGATGGGTGGATAAATACCATGGGTACGACTGGTATCATGCCACGGGAATGGAGAATACAGGATGGTAGAAAACCTCAGTAAGATATCTATGGCAGCAAAGAATACTTGTTTCAAGAACACCTTCTCCAAGGCTGAGATAGACGCGTGTATCGACTGGTTCACCCAGCACGAGGACGCACTTCCGGCATCGATGTTGCTTGATGGCGGCATCTCTATCCCCAATCTTCCTCTTACGGTGCGTCAGATGATCGTTCACTTGAAAGATCGGGTCAAGGACTCTGCCGTCTATAGCGGTCAGTTCTCACTGCTGGAGCTCATTCGCAGCAAGATACAAAGCAGCGCTATTCAAGACAAGGATGTTACATCATAAACCCCATCAACTACTATGCTATTCTCTAAAGAAACTTATGTTCAGCGTCGTGCCATCCTGCGGCAACGCGTTGAGAGCGGTCTGATACTGCTTTTGGGCAACAACGATGCCCCCATGAACTATCCTGCCAACACCTATAAGTTCAGGCAGGACAGCAGCTTCCTCTATTATTTTGGTCTGCATCGCGAGGGGCTGGCAGCCGTCATCGATGCCGACTCCGGCGAGGAGTGGCTCCTGGGCGATGACATCTCACTCGATGACATTGTGTGGTTCGGTGCTGTTGACAGCGTAGCTGACATGGCCAAGCAGAGTGGGGCGGGGAAGAGCGCGCCGATGTCGCAGCTGGCCGTTCTCGTGGAGCAGGCCCGCAAGCAGGGTCGCGAGCTGCATTTCCTTCCGCCCTATCGCCACGACACCATGATTCAGCTCATGGACCTCACAGGTATCCATCCGCGCGACCAGCGCGCCAAGGCCAGCCTGAAACTCATCAAGGCTGTCATCGACCAGCGTGCAGTGAAATCTGCCGGTGAGGTGGCTGAAATTGAGAAGGCTTGTGCTATAGGCTATGAAATGCATACAACGGCGATGCGCATGTGCCGCCCGGGTGTCACCGAGCAGGAGATTGCCGGCACGCTGGCCGGCGTTGCCAATGCCAAGGGTGGTCTCAGTTTCCCCACGATTCTGTCCATGCACGGTGAGATACAGCATGGCTATCCCTCGACCCGCCCCTTGGAGGCCGGGCGCCTGATGCTCTGCGACTGCGGTGCGGAGACCAATGAGGGCTATAGTTCTGACAACACGCGCGTTACGCCCATCAGCGGCCGCTTCACCCAGAAGCAGCGTGATATTTACGATGCCGTTGTTGCGGCTCATGATCGCGTGCATGAGATGGCGGCTCCCGGCGTGAAATGGTGGGACTGCCACTTCGCTGCCGCTCGCGTCATCACCGAGCGCTTGAAGGACATCGGCCTCATGAAGGGCAACACGGATGATGCCCTGGCTAACGGCGCTCATGCCATGTTCTTCGTTCACGGTCTTGGTCACATGATGGGTATGGATGTGCACGATATGGAGGGCCTCGGTCAGATCTACGTGGGCTTCGATGATGAGGTGCGCCCCAATCTGGACCAATTTGGCACCTGCTATCTGCGTTGTGGCCGTCGTCTGCAGGAGGGCTTTGTGATGACCGACGAACCCGGCATCTACTTCATCCCCGCCCTCATCGATGACTGGAAGGCCCGTGGACACAACGCCGAATTCATTAACTTCGACAAGGTAGAGGAGTATCGCGACTTCGGTGGTGTCCGCCTCGAGGACGATCTGCTGGTCACGCCCGACGGCTGCCGTTATCTTGGCGAGAAGATGATACCTTACAAGGTAGAGGATGTGGAGGCCTTCCTCGCTGCCCACGAATAAGCCCCATGGCCTCATAAGCCCTATAAGCCCCATAAGTCCTATGGGTCCTATAAGAATAATCAACCCCAAACCCAATTAATAAATATGAGAAAGTTTTTTTCGATTGCCTTATTGGCACTGTTCTGTGCCAACGGCGCACAAGCACAGGAGGAAAAGCCCTCCAACAAACCTGTTTTCACGACCGTGAAAGAACTGCCCATCACCAGTGTCAAGAACCAGAATCGCAGCGGCACATGCTGGGCTTACAGTACGCTGAGCTTCTTTGAGAGCGAAATCTTGAGGAAGACCGGAAAGACCTATGATTTGGCAGAGATGTACATTGCCAACAAGGACTATCTGGAGCGTGCTGAGCTCACCGTACGGATGCATGGTGACAGCCAGTTTGCACAGGGCGGCAGCGCAGGCGACGTGCTGATTGTCATCAAGAACCACGGTATCATCCCCGAGGATGCTATGGCCAAGCCTGGAACCATGATTGGCGACACGCTGGCTAACTTCAATGAGTTCTTCAGCGTCATGGAACCCTATGTGGCCGCTGTGTCCAAGAGCAAATCCAAGACGATTTCATCGCAGTGGAAGTGTGGCCTGCAGGGTATCCTTGATGCCTATCTCGGTGCTACTCCCGAGAAGTTCACTTATGAGGGTGTGGAATATACCCCTCAGAGCTTTGCCAAGAGCCTCGGCCTCGACTGGAACGACTATGTCAGCATCACCAGCTACACCCATCACCCCTTCTACACAAGCTTTGCTGTCGAAGTACAGGACAACTGGCGCTGGGATCACAGCTACAATGTGCCTATGGACGAGATGATGAGGATTATCGACAATGCTATTGCCAACGGCTACACCATTGCCTGGGGCGGCGACGTCTCTGACGAAGGCTTCACCCGTCAGGGACTCGGCATCCTCTACGACCTGCAGGCCAGCGGTGAGGGTCTCACGGGCAGCGACCAGGCCAAGTGGCTCGGCCTGAAGCCGGGTGAGCGTCGGAGTATGCTCGATGAGCTTGGTGTGAATGCCCCCGAGGCTACTCCCTCTCAGGAGCAGCGCCAGAAGGATTTCGACAACTGGACACTGACCGACGACCACGGAATGCACATCTATGGCCTTGCCAAGGATCAGAACGGCCGTGAGTACTACATGGTGAAGAATTCATGGGGCGAGACGGGCGACTACAAGGGCTCCTGGTATATGACCAAGAACTACATCGCAGCACGCACGATGGATTTCCTCGTAAATAAGAATGCAATCCCCAAGGATATTCGTAAGAAGCTCGGTATCTGACCCGCGATAGTATAAATAAGGTGAAAAGCGGTCGTTTAGTGTTTATTTTCACTAAACGACCGCTTCTCTTTGGAATATTTTGTGTACCTTTGGGCGCTTTATATAGGCATTCGCGAAAGAAATAGGATAAAAAATAACGTATAAATGAGCTACAAATGGAATTACGAACCTCCCACACCAGAACGTCAGGAAGCGGCTAAGGCATTGGCTCACGAGGTAGGCATACATCCTGCCTTGGGCAAATTGCTTTTAGACCGTGGCATCACGACTGCTGCGGAGGCAAAGCGTTTCTTCCGTCCTTCCATCAGCGAGTTGCTGGATCCTTTCCTCTTTCGCGATATGCGCAGAGCGGTGGACCGCCTGAATCTCGCTTTGGGACGCAAAGAACGTATTTTAGTGTATGGAGACTACGACGTCGATGGCTGCACGGCAGTGGCCCTCGTCTATCGTTTCCTTCAACGGTTTACAACCAACATCGATTTCTACATCCCCGACCGCTACGAGGAGGGCTATGGTGTCAGCTACAAAGGTGTTGACCACGCCCACGAGACTGGCGTGGGACTCATTATCGTGCTTGACTGCGGTATCAAGGCCAATGCCGAGATTGCCTATGCCAAGCAGCTGGGCATCGACTTCATCATCTGCGACCACCACGTTCCCGATGATGAGTTGCCGCCTGCGGTGGCCATCCTGAATGCCAAGCGCACAGATGCTACCTATCCCTATGAACACCTGTCGGGTTGTGGTGTAGGCTTTAAGCTGATGCAGGCCTTCGCAATTGACAACGGCATCCCCTTCAGCCAGCTGATGCCACTGCTGGATTTGTGTGCCGTCAGTATCGCGTCAGACATCGTGCCTATTCTGGGCGAAAACCGTGTGCTGGCCTATCATGGTCTGCGGCAAATCAACTCCAACGCGAGTGTTGGTCTGAAGGCCATCATTGAAATCTGCGGGTTGTTTGACCGCGAGATAACAATGAATGACATCATTTTTAAGATTGGCCCTCGCATCAATGCGTCAGGACGAATGCAGAACGGTGGCGAGGCTGTGGCGTTGCTCGTAGAGCGCGACCCCGACCGTGCTCATCGCATGGCGTTGCAGATCAATGCCTACAACGACCAGCGCAAGGACCTGGACAAGGAGATGACCCATGAGGCTAACGCCATTGTGGAGCGCCTCGACCCTGACCATGAGCAGAAGGCTATTGTCATCTACAGCGAGGAATGGCACAAAGGTGTCATTGGCATCGTGGCTTCGCGTCTCACCGAGGTCTTCTGCCGCCCTTCGGTGGTGCTCACTCGCACGGATGATATGGCTACGGGCTCGGCGCGCAGTGTGTCAGGTTTCGACATCTACAAGGCCATCGACCATTGTCGTGACCTGTTGGAGAACTTCGGTGGCCACACTTATGCTGCCGGCCTCTCCATGAAGGTGGAGAATGTTCCGGAATTCACGCGCCGCTTCGAGGAATATGTGGCAGCGAACATCCTGCCCACTCAGATTGAACCAGAGCTGAACATCGATGGCAAATTGGAATTCAAGGACATCAACATCCGCTTCTACAACGATTTGCGCAAGTTCGCTCCCTTCGGCCCTGATAACCATCGTCCGATTTTCTGCACTGAGCGCGTCTATGACTTTGGCACCAGCAAGGTTGTGGGCCATCATCAGGAGCATATCAAGTTGGAACTGGTTGATAACAAGAGCCATAATGTTGTAAGTGGTATCGCCTTCGGACAGAGTTCTCAGGCCCGGCTCATCAAGACGAAGCAGGCCTTCGACATCTGCTACGCCGTAGAGGAGAATACACACAAGCATGGCGAAGTTCAGCTGCAGATAGAAGATATAAGGCAGAGTGAAAGACCTATCCCCGACCCCTCCCGTGAGGGAGGGGAGGATGTTACCTTGTAAATCATGCAGGATAAAATGACAGAGCATCAGCTTCTTTCCTCCCTTGCGGGAGAGGGCGGGGGTGTGTCTTTGTCTATTCTTCACAAGTATTTCGGCTTCACCTCCTTCCGCGGCATTCAGCAGGACATCATCGAGAGTATTAGGGCGGGGCATGACACGCTCGGCCTAATGCCCACTGGCGGCGGCAAAAGCATCACTTTTCAGGTGCCGGCATTGGCGATGGAGGGCATCTGTGTGGTTGTCAGCCCCCTCATAGCCTTGATGAAGGATCAGGTCGAGCACTTGCGTGAGCGAGGCATAAAGGCGACGGCCATCTATACGGGCATGACGCACGATGAGATTCTCGTGGCGCTGGAGAACTGTATCTTCGGGAACTACAAATTCCTGTATGTCTCGCCCGAACGTCTTACATCGGAACTCTTTCAGGCCAAGCTGTCGCACATGAAAGTGAGTTTCATCACTGTTGATGAGGCTCACTGTATCTCGCAGTGGGGTTATGACTTCCGACCGTCTTACACCGAGATAGTCCAGATACGCAAGCTGCTTCCTGCGGTGCCCGTGCTGGCCTTGACAGCCACTGCTACGCCAGCCGTTGTTGAGGATATTCAGCGTCAGTTGGGTTTCCGCGAACCCAATGTGAAGCGCATGAGCTTTCTCCGGCGTAACCTCAGTTATTCTGTGCGCCGCATTGTGAGCACCCGGGAACAGGAAGTTCTGGAACTCTTGCAGGAGTATCCAGGCTCTTCCATCGTTTATACGCGCAGTCGCGTGGCCACCTATGAACTGGCTTCTTGGCTGTCTTCGCAGGGAATCTCCGCCGCCCATTTCCACGCAGGACTCACCCATCGCGAGAAAAGCGAGCGCGCAGCAGCGTGGCAGCGTGGTGACATCCGCGTGATGGTGGCTACGAACGCCTTCGGCATGGGCATCGACAAGCCCGATGTACGCAGCGTCATTCACTATGATGTCCCCGATTCGCCAGAGGCATACTTCCAGGAGGCCGGACGTGCTGGGCGTGACGGCGAGGCGGCAGTGGCCGTTCTGCTCTATGACTCGCGTTCTATGTCGTTGCTCAGGCGGCGTGTCGAAGACACCTTCCCGCCCGAGGAATATGTGGCGCAGGTCTATGAGGATGTGTGCTGCTTCCTGCAGATGGCGATAGGCGACGGCTTCGGCGTAACGCGGGAGTTCGCGCTGGAGCAGTTCTGCCAAGCTTTCCACCATTTCCCTGTGAGGGCTTATAACGCGCTACAGTTGCTGTCGCGCGCCGGCTATCTTGAGTGGGCCGACGCAGAGGAGAACCACAGCCGTGTGATGATGTGCTGCCAGCGTCAGGAACTCTACACCTTCCAGCTCACTCCGGCGATGGAACGTGTCCTCCATTATTTGCTGCGCACCTGCACGGGCATTTTCAGCGAGTATGCCTATATCGATGAGCAGGAGATGGCCAGCACGCTTGGCATGACAGAGCAGCTAGTGACCGAGCAGCTGCTGGAATTCAGCCGCAGGCAAATCCTGAAGTTCATCCCCCGCAAATACATCCCTTACATCACCTTTGTCCAACGCCGTCTGGACCGCGATGAAATCGTGCTTCCTAAGGCAATCTATGCCGACCGCAGGCGAGAACTCGAAGCCCGTGTGCAGACGATGATAGCCTACCTGCAGACGACGGCCTGCCGTAGTGTCTTCCTCGTGTCCTATTTCGGCGAGGAGCATCCCTCGGAGTGTGGCGTCTGTGACAACTGTGTCGGCGGTAAGGTGGCAGCCACATCGCCGATGACTGATGAGGTCCTGGTGCAGCGTGTCCTGGATTTCATTGCCAAGGAGAAGGTCACGTCCATCGTTCAAATTCACTTTCCCGATGTCCCTGACAGCCGCTTGGGAGAGCTTCTGCATCGCATGATGAAGGAGGAACTGCTGCCACCGTCCTTGACATAAGCTGTAATTTGCAACCGGAAAATTCTTTTTATATCCTTTTTTTCTCGCTTTTTGAGGTTATTTTACTACTTTTGCGCGCAAAATATTCGTGATACATGAAAGTCCTTAAATTTGGCGGCAGCAGTGTTGGCTCCGCAGAAAGCATTCTCAGTGTCAAACGCATTGTCGAGGCACAGACGGAGCCCGTGATTGTGGTGGTCTCCGCTTTGGGCGGCATCACCGATCAACTCATCCGCACATCCCAGCTGGCGGTGAATGGTGACGTGGCCTATCTCACTTCCTATGCCGAGATGTCACAGCGACATCATTCCATGATCGATGCTGTCATTCCTGCCGGTCCCAGCCGCGAGGCACTCATCCGCAACGTGGATGCTCACCTCGAAGAGTTGCGCTCTATCTTCCAGGGTGTCTATCTCATCCGCGACCTTTCGCCTAAGACACAGGCGGCCATCGTCAGCTATGGCGAACGCCTCAGCAGCCGCATTGTGGCCACGCTCATCGACGGTGCCCAGCTCTATGACAGCCGCGCATTCATCAAGACCGAGGTCAAGGGTGGTCGCTCGCTGCTGGCCAGTGATCTCACCAATCGTCTTGTTCGCGAGACATGGAAGACACTGCCGAAGGTGTCCCTCGTCCCGGGCTTCATCTCCACCGATGCCGAGAGCGGCGAGGTCACGAACCTCGGGCGTGGCGGCTCGGACTACACCGCCAGCATCATCGCTGCGGCGCTGGATGCCAGTGTGCTGGAGATCTGGACTGATGTCGATGGCTTCATGACCGCCGATCCACGTGTCATTTCCTCGGCTTATGTTATCCCTGAACTCTCCTATGTCGAGGCGATGGAGCTTTGCAACTTCGGTGCCAAGGTGGTCTATCCTCCCACCATCTACCCTGTATGCATCAAGAATATCCCCATCCTCATCAAGAACACCTTCAACCCCGATGCTCCCGGTACTATTATCAAGAAGGAGGTGGCCGACGACTCCCGCTCCATTAAGGGCATCAGCTCCATCAAGGGCACCACACTCATCACCGTGAGTGGTCTGTCTATGGTCGGTGTCATCGGTGTCAACCGCCGCATCTTCTCGGTCTTGGCCGAGAATGGCATCTCGGTGTTCATGGTCTCTCAGGCCTCTTCCGAGAACAGCACCAGCATCGGTGTGCGCGACGAGGACAGCGCCGAGGCCTGCCGCGTCCTCAACGAGGAGTTCGCTAAGGAAATCGAGACGGGCTCCATGTTCCGGATGCAGGCCGAGGGCAATCTGGCCACCGTGGCCGTCGTGGGTGAGAACATGAAGCACACGCCAGGCATCGCCGGTAAGCTCTTCGGCACCCTCGGCCGTTCCGGCATCAGCGTCATCGCTTGTGCCCAGGGCGCTTCGGAGACCAATATCTCGTTCGTCGTGGACTCCAAGTACTTGCGCAAGACACTCAATGTCATCCACGATGCCTTCTTCCTCTCGGAGTACCAGGTTCTGAACCTGTTCCTCTGCGGCGTCGGCACCGTGGGCGCCTCGCTCATCGAGCAGATAGCCTCGCAGCAGGAGAAACTCATGCGCGAACAGGGGCTCAAGCTGAACATCGTGGGCCTCGCCAGCAGTCGCAAGGCGCTCTTTTCGCGCGATGGCCTCGACCTGAAGAACTACCGCGAACTGCTGGATGCCGCACCGGTCAGCAACACCAAGCGCCTGCGCGACGAAGTCATCGGAATGAACATCTTCAACTCCGTCTTCGTGGATTGCACCGCCTCAGCCGAGGTGGCCGGCCTCTACAAGGAGTTCCTGGAGCATAACATCAACGTGGTGGCTGCCAACAAGGTGGCTGCCAGCAGCGACTATAAGATCTACCGCGAGCTGAAGGCCATTGCCCAGCGCCGCGGCGTGAAATATCTCTTCGAGACCAACGTGGGAGCCGGTCTGCCCATCATCCGCACCATCAACGACCTCATCCATAGCGGCGACAAGATCCTGCGCATCGAGGCCGTCCTCAGCGGCACCCTTAACTTCATCTTCAACAAGATCAGCGCCGATGTACCCTTCTCCCAGACTGTGCGCATGGCCAAGGAGGAGGGCTATAGTGAGCCCGACCCGCGCATCGATCTCAGCGGCAAGGATGTCATCCGCAAGCTCGTCATCCTTACCCGTGAGGCGGGCTACCAGATTGAGCAGTCCGACGTGGAGGCCAATCTCTTCATCCCCGACGACTTCTTCAGTGGCGATGTGGAGCAGTTCTGGCAGAAGTTGCCTTCGCTGGATGCCGACTTCGAGACACGCCGCCAGCGTGTCGAGGGAGAGGGCAAGCGCTGGCGCTTTGTGGCGAAGTATGAGGAAGGTCATGCCAGTGTGTCGCTGGCTGAGATTCCCGAGAGCCATCCCTTCTACCGCCTCGAAGGCAGCAACAACATCGTGATGCTCACCACTGAACGCTACCGCGAATACCCCATGCTCATCCAGGGCTATGGCGCAGGTGCCAGCGTCACTGCTGCCGGCGTGTTTGCGGATATCATGAGTATAGCTAATATATAATGAAGCATTTAATAATATTGGGCGACGGCATGGCCGACTGGCATGTGCCTTCGCTGGGCGGGAAGACCCTCCTGCAATACGCCGACACGCCTGCCATGGACTGGCTGGCGCGCAACGGGCGCAATGGCCTGCTGAAGACGGTGCCCGACGGTTTCCATCCCGGCAGCGAAGTCGCCAACAGCAGCATCCTCGGCTATGACCAGCACCTCGTCTATGAGGGCCGCGGCCCGTTGGAGGCTGCCAGCATTGGTGTCGAGTTGGAGCCCGGCGACCTAGCGTTGCGCTGTAATCTCGTGTGCATCGAGGGCGACATCCTCAAGAACCACTCCTGCGGACGCCTTGAGACCGAGGAGGGCGACGTGCTCATCCGCTTCCTGGAAGAACAGCTGGCCAGCGACCCCCGCTACGGCGGCCGCGTACATTTCTATACCGGCGTGCAGTACCGCCATCTCCTTGTCATCAAGGGCGGCAACAAGCACATCCAGTGCACACCGCCACACGATGTGCCGGGACAGCCGTGGCGCCAGTTCGAGATACAGGCTGAAGTGCCGGAAGCTGAAGCTACGGCGGCGCTGCTGCGCGACCTCGTCCTCCACTCCCAGGAACTCCTGCCCACGCATCCTTTAAATAAGGAGCGCGCGCGTGAGGGAAAAGATATGGCATCGAGCATCTGGCCGTGGGGCGGGGGCTACCGTCCGCAGATGGTTCCCCTGACCGAGCGTTTCTCCGAGCAAATCCATCAGGGCGCTGTCATCACAGCCGTTGATCTCATTCGCGGCATCGGTCACTATGCCGGCCTGCGCGTCATCAATGTGCCGGGTGCTACGGGTCTCTACGACACCAATTTCGAGGGCAAGGCACAGGCCGCCATCGACGCCTTCCGTGCCGGCGACGACTTCGTCTATCTCCACGTCGAAGCCTCCGATGAGGCGGGCCACGATGGCTCCGTGCCTCTTAAACTTCAGACCATCGAAGACCTTGACCATCGCCTGATACAGCCGATTCTACAAGCGTTCGGAATGACGAATGACAAATCTTGCTCCGCTCGGAATGACGAATATATGTCACTGACTGGCGTTGAAAGTAATGCTGATTCGTCATTCGACATTCGACATTCGTCATTCGACAAAGGTCTTGCCATTGGCCTCCTCCCCGACCATCCCACTCCCTGCGAGCACCGCACCCACACCGCCGACCCCATCCCCTTCTGCATCTACTACCCCGGCATCGAGCCCGACAGCGTGCAGACCTTCGACGAGGATGCGGCCCGCGACGGAGCCTACGGACTTCTCGAAGGCGATGAGTTTATCAAGCTCTTTATGAAACAATGAAATACTACTCCACTAACCACACCGCCGCCTGCGCCACGCTGCGCGACGCCGTTGTCCGTGGCCTCGCCGAGGACCGCGGACTCTACATGCCCGAAGTCATCAAACAGCTACCTGACACATTCTGGACAGAGATGGCCAACCTCACCTTCCAGGAGGTCGCCTACCGCGTGGCAGATGCCTTCTTCGGCGAGGATGTCCCCGCTGACGACCTGCGCCGCATTGTCTATGACACCCTCGCCTTCGACTGTCCCATCGTGAAGGTTGAGGACAACATCTATGCCCTCGAACTCTTCCATGGCCCCACACTTGCCTTCAAGGATGTCGGCGCTAGGTTTATGGCGAGGTTGCTGCGGTGGACCCTCTCCCCGCTCTCCCGTAAGGGCGAGAGCCTTGCTTCGCTCGAGAGTTGCGCGCAGCCTCACCCCTCCCTGACGGGAGGGGGCGGGGGTGGGTCTTCCGTCAACGTCCTCGTAGCCACCTCTGGCGACACCGGCTCCGCCGTGGCCAATGGTTTCCTCGGCGTGGACGGCATCCATGTCTATGTCCTCTATCCCAAGGGCAAGGTGTCGCCCATTCAGGAGTGCCAGTTTACGACCCTCGGTCAGAACATCACTGCCGTGGAGGTCGATGGCGTCTTCGACGACTGTCAGGCTCTCGTGAAGTCTGCCTTCATGGACAAGGAACTTAATGCCCACATGCGCCTCACCTCAGCCAACAGCATCAATGTGGCCCGCTTTCTGCCGCAGGCCTTCTACTACTTCTGGGCATACGCACAAATCGTAAATCGTAAATTGTCAAATCGTAAATTTGTTTGCTGTGTCCCCTCCGGCAACTTCGGCAACATCTGCTCCGCCCTCTTTGGCCATGTCATGGGTCTGCCCGTGAAGCGCTTCATCGCCGCCAACAACGCCAACAGCGTCTTCTACGAGTACCTGCAGACTGGCGAGTACCGTCCGCGCCCCTCTGTGCAGACCATCGCCAACGCCATGGACGTCGGTGACCCCTCCAACTTCGCCCGCATCCTTGACCTCTATGGCCGCGAGGATGTGCAGGACATCCTTGCGAGGCGTAACATTGCGCAGCCGCTCCCTTCCATCACGGCAGAGGCGCCCAACGGGCAGGGTGGGGCTACTGCAGATGCTCCTTTTATCTCCGGCGCCACCTACACCGACGACCAGATTGCCGAGACCATGCGCGACTGCTATGCCCGCACCGGCTACATTCTGGACCCCCATGGAGCGTGTGGCTACCGTGCCCTCAAAGAGCAGCTCGAGCCCGATGAAATCGGCATTTTCTTGGAGACAGCGCATCCTGCCAAATTCAAGGACGCCGTGGATCGCATCCTCGGCATCGACCTGCCCATTCCCGAGAAGCTGCAGGCCTTCATGCGCGGCCAGAAACAGTCTGTTCCCCTCTCCAAAGACTTTGCCGCCTTCAAGGCCTTCCTCCTCTCACAAGCGCAGTAGTCTGACACCCTATACTGAAAATGGCTACACCCTATGGAGCGTTTGCTTTTGCTCCATAGGGTGTAGCGTTTGCGTCCTTACGTATAGTCTCGGGAGTCTTTACGTTTAGTTTTGGGAATCAGTAACTGACTTCTGGTTTCGCACATCTCCCGGCGTGATGCCGAACTTCCTCTTGAAAGCGGCGGAGAAGTGTGAGACGTTCTTGAAGCCTACGTCGAAGCAGACGTCTGTGACGCGGCGGCGACGGCGCAGGAGGTCGTAGGCAGCCGTGAGACGACGTGCTGTGATCCAGCGCTCGGGGGATAGCTCGCTAAACTTCTTGAAGTCACGCTTGAAGGTGGAGAGGCTGCGGCCGGAGGCTTGTGCAAACTCACTCATAGACATATCGTTCTTGAAGTTCTTTTCCATAAAGTCCTTCAGCTCGATTTTCTGGGCCGGTTTGGCCTGGGAGGAAGAGTCGGTGATTGGCATGTAAAAAATGAATAATGTCTATTATGTGGATACTCCGTGTGTTGTTGCAGATGGGGGCCTTTCTAAAAATTTCCTTCACCTTGCGCTGCAAAGGTACATGAAGTAAAATCAATTGTGTTTGTTTTAAGGCTCAAAGTTTGTAAATATTTCAATTATTCTTACGCCAAATAGTAAATTTTGCAATTTTAATACAAAAAATGCACGAATTCAGGCACTAATATGCACATGGATTGGAATCTTTTTGCTAATTTTGCAACCGACTAATTGACAAATTTAAAATAAAATGAAACGTTTTGCCTTTAAGATGTTCTTGAAACCAGGTTTCGAGGATGAGTATGAACGACGCCATGCAGCGCTGTGGCCTGAGCTGCAGCGTGGCATCAAGGAAGCGGGTGTAGGAAATTACAGTATTTACTGGGATCGTGACACGAATATCCTGTTCGGCTATCAGGAGATTGAGGGTGAGCAGAGTTCACAGGACATGGGTGCCGACGAGATGACGAAGCGCTGGTGGGCTTACATGGCGGATATCATGGAGACGAATGCGGACAACAGCCCTGTTACGGTGCCGTTGCGCGAGGTGTTCCACCTGAATTGATGTTGAAACGGCGTGCTGCGGCATCGAAGGTGATGCCGGGTGCGTCGAAGAAGCTGGCGAGTACGCCGTTGTCAGCGAGTGTTGCCGGGGTGCCAATGACGAGTGGCGCCTCGGTGCTTTCTGTTATGGCCTTTCTCAGCAGCCACAGCAGGTCGGCTGTCTGCAGGGCCAGCTCCACGTCGTGTGTGGAGAGGAAGATGGTTTTGCCCATGTCATGGGCCAGCCGTTGCAGCAGCAGTGTGATTTCGACTTTGGAGGGGAAATCGAGAAAGGCCGTGGGCTCGTCGAGGATGATGACGGGTGTCTGCTGTGCCAGGGCTTTGGCTATCATCACCTTCTGGCGCTCTCCGTCGGAGAGGGTGTGGACGGGGCGATGCTCGAGTTCGCGGATGCCGACTTGCTGGATGGCATCGTCGATGGCTTCCTCGTCCTCGGCATGGAGCTTGCCCCAGAAGCCTGTGTAGGGGCTGCGGCCCATCGCTATCATCTCGCGCACGCGCATACCTTTTATATTAGGGCGCTCGGTGAGCACCACGCCGATGTGCGTGGCGAGCTGCTGTGGCGTGAAGGCTTCTAACGACCGTCCCCCCAGCAGAACGTGTCCACTGAGGGGAGGTTGAAAGTGTGCGATGGTGCGCAGGAGCGTGCTCTTGCCGGCGCCGTTGGGGCCCAGCAGGCAGGTGAAGCACCCTGCCTGAAGTTGAGCGCTGATGCCGCTTGTGACTACGCGTTCGCCTTTGCTGGTTTGGTAGCCGGTGGTGAGCTCGCTTAACTCGAATGTCATTTATTCTACCTTTCTACAGTAGTTATACCCCAGCCTGTCATAGACCTTGAGCATGTGCGGCAGTCGCTTCTGGAAGTCCTCGAAGTCCTTCTGGTCAGGACGGCACCACTGCACTTCGCTGATGGCATCAAGGCGCGGCAGGAGCATGTAGAAGATGTGCTCGGGGTAGGCGATATACTCGGTCCACAGGTTCACCTGTGCACCCAGGATGTACTGCTGCTCGTCCTCGGAGATCTGGTTGGGGATGAGTGGTTCGAAGGAGTACACTTTCGACGCGGGCAGGTAGCCGCCGATGCCAAGGGGTTGGCTCCACTGGTCTTTGAGCTGGTAGTAGTCGATGTAGCAGTATGTGGTGGGTGTCATGATGACGCGGTGATGCTGCTTGGCAGCTTCAATGCCACCATTGATGCCACGCCATGACATCACGATGCCGCCCTCTGTGAGACCGCCCTCGAGGATTTCGTCCCAGCCAATCATGTCGCGTCCGCGCTCGCGCAGGAACTGCTCCATCTCATGGTTAATCCATGTCTGCAGCTGGTTCTCGATGCTGTGCTTGCCGTCGTCCTTGAGGCCGAGTTGCTGCGCCTTAGCTTGGCACTTGGGACAAGCCTTCCAGCGTTCTTTGGGGCATTCGTCGCCACCGATGTGGATGAACTTCGATGGGAAAACATCGCAGAGCTCACCGATGACGGTTTTCAGGAATGCCATCGTCTCGGGGTTGCCTGCGCAGAGGACTTCGCGGCTGACGCCCCAATGCGGCCACACGGGGTAAGGGCCGCTCGTGCATCCTAGATTGGGGAAGACATACAGGGCGCCCATCATGTGGCCGGGCAGGTCGATTTCAGGGATGATGTTGATGTAGCGCTCGGCAGCGTAGTTGACGAGCTCGCGGCACTGCTCCTGGGTGTAGTAGCCTCCGTAGCGCTGGCCGTCATAGACGCCAGTGTTGCGGCCGATGACGGTTTGCTCGCGGACGCTGCCTTTCTTGGCCAGCTCGGGGAGCGCCTTCACCTCGAAGCGCCAGCCCTGGTCCTCGGTGAGGTGCCAGTGGAGCTGGTTGCATCCATGCAGCGCCATGACATCGATGTAGCGCTTCAGGGTCTCTAAGGTGAAGTAGTGACGTGCGCAGTCTAGCATCGCTCCGCGGTAGCCGAAGCGTGGCTCGTCCTGAATCCTGACGAAGGGCAGCTCTATGGATGACTGCTCTGCGGCGGGGAGGGCTTTGCGTAGGGTCTGAGCAGCGCGGAAGAGGCCTACGGGCTTGCGGGCGGCAATGGTGATGCCGCTCTTGTCCACGGAGATGGTGTAGGCCTCCTGCTGTTGCTCGGTGAGTGTGGTTGCAGCGGCTCCTTTCTTGCCCTTCTTCAGCTTCTTGTCGGCATCGAGACCGATGACGAGGCGCACTGCGGCTTTCTTGTCGTTGGGCGTCATCGCCAGCTGCACACCCGTGAGTTGCTGAATCCACGTGCGCAGGAAGTGTGCGTTGCGCGAGATTTCGGGGTCTGAGGCATCAAAGGCGATGCCCATTCCCGGCTGTAGGGTGAATGCCTGGCTGTCATCAACCTGCAC
Source organism: uncultured Bacteroidales bacterium (assembly GCA_902779845.1). GTDB lineage: Bacteria > Bacteroidota > Bacteroidia > Bacteroidales > Bacteroidaceae > Physcousia. The sequence continues at coordinate 144,581 of CACZCZ010000003.1, forward strand.
GCTCTTGGGCTGCGGGATGACCCGATAGTCAGCACGTTCGGCAGCTGCGAACGTAGGAGCACAGGCGATGAAGAGGGCTAAGATGAGGTGTCGCATAATGGTAGATTAGTAGATGAGCTCGATGAGGGCCTGACGAGCCTCGGTGATCTGATCCTGAGCCTGACCCATCTGTTCCTTCAGCTCGGCAACGCTGGTGGCGTTGATGACGGAGAGGGGATCGATGGCCTCAGCCACGGGCAGGAGTTCGGGGTCGTACTCGGTCAGACGGTTGATGGCGTCCTGAATGAGGATGATGCGGAGGGTGACGTTGGAAGCGGCGTCATCGTCGAAGGCAGCCAGGAACTTCTCGGTGTTCTGCGAGATGATGTAGAGCTGCTCCACGAGAGATGCAGAGACAATCTGCCAGAAGAAGTTGATACGCTCGTTCTGGTTCATGGCATCGTAGAGAGCCTGTGATGCTTCGTAGATGGAGGATTCGTTCTCGACAGCCTTGAAGGAGGGGTCGTTGATGTCAGCCATCATCTTGGCGATGGCCTTGTCATAGTCCTCGAGTGGCAGACCATAGAGTGCCGCAATCTCTCTGTCGATTTCGAGCCCGCTGAGCACGCGGTACTTCTCGGAGAGGGTCATCGTGGTCTCGGCGATAGCGGGATCCAGGAGGTAGTGGGGACGCACCTGACGCTCCTCGTCGGTGAGGACAATGGCGCCGTCCTTCTCCATGATGGGGAGTCTCTTGAGACGGGCGATTTCGGAAGCAAGGCTATCGAAGTTCATCTTGATGGAGGCTTCGATCTGTTGCTGTTCGAAGGTCTTAGTGCTATCTGACTCCTCAGCGGATTGAGTGGTCTTGTTGCCTCCGCAGGCTGCGAAGGCGATGGCTGCGATAACGACAGCGGCAAAAGTGAGTTTCTTCATTGTTTAAATAATGTTTGGTTATGAATGAATAATGGTTTTTATGTCGGATTGTCAGGACGCGTTGTCCTTGCGGATGAAGCGTCCGGGGCAGTCGGTGAAGAGCAGGAGGGCCACAAAGATGCACATGATGAGCATGACGGCGGTGTTGAACCACAGGGTCTTGATGTGCCAGTCGCCGAGCCGCTTCTCACAGCTGTAGAAGGGCGCACGGCCGCAGCGGTTCTGCGGTGTGAGGAAGATGGTGCTGGTGCGGGGCACAAGGTGTGCGCTGACCACCTCTGTCATGCGGCTTTGTCCGGCGCCGATGACGAATTCCTCGAGCTTCAGGTTGTAGTTCTCTTTCTTGAGTGTCATCACGGCTTCTTTGCCGATGGCTCGGAAGAGTTCTGTGTTGAGGCGTTCGCGCTGGAGTGTCGCGGTGTTGTTGCGGCGCGAGAGGATACGCTCGGCCTCCTTCAGGTAGTCGTGGAGCGGGGTGTAGGTTTCCTCGCCCTCGTAGGGTTCGATGCCGCAGTAGGCCGCCAGACGCGGCATTCCGTTGCGGATGGTCAGCAGGTGATTGGGGTCGGGGGTGACGCCGCGTCGCTGCTCATCCTTCCAGGTCTCCAGCTGAGACTGCATCTCGTAGAGGTGTCCTGCGAGGTAGTACTGTGTCTCGAACTTCTCGCGGTCGGCCACGAAGAAGGGACGCTCGTAGTCGTTGTCGGTGAAGGAGGTTACGGCGAGCGCCTCGTAAGCCCATCGCGAGGGGATTACGTCGCCCACGACGGGAACGTTGCCGGTGGTGCTCTTGGGCGTGAGGTCGGAGAAATCTACCACGAGGCCGCAGAGAAGGATCTGAGGAATCAGGAGCATCGGAATGCTGATGTAGATGGCCACTACAGAGCTGAGGCATTGCGAGAGCAGCAGGCCGATGAGGTTCGAGAGAAGCGCCGTAACGAACAGGATGAGCCACCAGATGCCGAAGAGTCCATGGATGCCCATGATGGTGTTGCCGACGACGATGAACAGGAAGGTCTGCAGCAGCGAGACGCCAGCCATGAAGATGATCTTGGACCAGATGTAGCTGTTGTAGGACAGGCGCAGGAAGCGTTCGCGCTTCAGCAGTGCGCGGTCCTTGATGATTTCCTCGGCGCTGCCGCTCATGCCGATGAAGGTGGCCACAATGACGGCCATGAAGAAGTAGCTCACCAGGTTCTTGTTGTTCATCACGCTGTAGCCCTCGGGCGGCGCATAGCGCGTCAGCAGTGCGCAGACGAGTGCCAGCACGGGAGCCTCCAGGAGCGCGATGCAGAGGTACTGCAGGTTGGTGATCTTCGTCGTGAAGTTGCGGCGCAGGAATATGAGGAACTGCTTCAGCACGCCGGGTCGCTTCTGGTCGGAGGGCGGCACAGTGCCCATGGTGGGCTGTGGCAGCTGCGGGCGGCGGCTGAGGTACAGCTCATGCCACTGCTGGGGTGTCATCTTGCGCTCGTCGGAGAACTCGCCGCTGGCGGAGAGGACTTTCTCATCAATGATGTTCAGCACGATTTCGGGGTTCACGTTGCCGCAGGTGGGGCAGGCGCTGGTCTCTGCATCGGCGTAGTTGGCCGCTTCCTTGAAATAGGTGATGGCGTCGATGGGGTTGCCGTCGAAGACGGGGTAGCCGCCTTTGTCCAACAGCCACAGGCGGTCGAAGAGCTTATAGACATCGCTGGAGGGCTGGTGGATGTTCACCACGATGAGTTTGCCTTTCAGCGTTTGTTCTTTCAGGAGGTTGATGACCTTCTCGGTGTCTGCGGAAGAGAGGCCTGATGTGGGTTCGTCGAGGAACAGCACTGCGGGTTCGCGGATGAGTTCCAGCGCAATGTTCAGGCGCTTGCGCTGTCCGCCGGAGATGAACTTGTTAATGGCAGAGCCCACCTTCAGGTCCTTGGCGGCATCGAGGCCGAGGTCCTTCAGCGTCTTCATCACACGACGGTCAAGCTCGTCGGCCGGCATCCCCTCGAAGCACAGCTTGGCGGTGTACCACAGGTTCTGATAGACCGTGAGCTCCTCGATGAGCAGGTCGTCCTGCGGCACAAAACCGATGAGGTTCTTGGCCTCGGGTTCGGCGATGGAATGGCCGTTAATGGTGATGGAGCCTTCCTGTGGCGTTACGCTGCCGTTGAGGATGGAGAGGAGCGTTGACTTACCCGTTCCGGAGCCACCCATGATGGCCAGCAGTTCGCCGCTGCGCAGGGTGAAGCTCAGGTCGTGGATGCCGTTGTCGCTCTTGGGGAATCGGAAGTTGATGTCGCGGCCGCAGAATTCCACCTGCTGGGCGCGTCTGGAGGTTCCGCTCTGCTGATGAGACTCGAGGACAGAGGAGTAATAGACGGGTTTGCCGGTCTTGCCCTTCAGCACGCTGCTCTGAATCCATACCTGATAGGAGCCGGACAGCACAGGGACATCGTTGAGCAGCACGGTGTCGGGGCCAGTGTAGGTGAAGACCATCACGCCGCTGTCGGGCATGAGCAGGGTCTTCAGCTGTCCCTCGGTGTCGGCAATCTCGTGCAGGCGCACGTGCGACGAAGGTTTCGCAGCGATGTAGGCGGAGAAGGCGCTCAGCAACTCCTTGGAGATGCCGAATTTCTCAGCCATGACGCGGAAGATGGGGTGCTCCGCGGCATCTGCTACGCCGCAGAATTCCATCAGGCGCAGCAGCAGCAGCGCTTCCTCGCGTGCGGGAATCTTCCCGTGGAGGTTTTCGCAGATGGAGGCCGCCACCGTTGACATGTCCAGATCGTCCGTCATTTCATAGACGCATCGCATGTCGCTGTAGAGGTCCAAATAGCTGTCGATGTTGCGGATGCCGAAATGGTGGCGCAGATAGCTCACAAGCATCGCGCGTGCGCGTTGCTCATCTACCTGTTCTTCTTTGCCAAACAGCGCGAACAGGCTCAGGAAAGTGGACAGTATAAGATCAGTCATCTCGTGTCAAAATCGGTATGAAAAAGGCCTGTTCAGCCTTTTCTGTCTGCAAATTAACAGAAAAAGTCTGAATCAGGCCTCTAAAAATACGTTAAAAAGGATTAACGCGCGTGTCTTTACTGTACTTCTACGTAGTCTGTGGCCACTTCGGGCGTTTCATCGGTGCGTAAAACGTAGTAGGCGAGGATTTCCATGAAGTCAATGATGACGGTTGCAAAGAAGATACCTACGCAGCAAGCACAGAGACCCAGGATGGCGATTCCGAACATGGTGATGCCCAGCAGGAAGAGGCTCCAGAAGTTGCCTCTCGTGGCGTTCCAGGAGCGGCTGAAAGCTTCGCCGAAGCCGACGTTCTCAGTAGCGGCAATCAGGGGAGCGAACCACAGCCGGATTCCAAAGAAGATACCGGGCAGGATGCAGAAGCAGGTGCCTAAACCTACGATGATGGCGTAGCAAATCGTCACGCAGAAGAAAATGGCCAGCTGGTTGAAATCTACTTTCAGGGCATCCAAAAGGGTATTATAAGGCTTTCCCTCCTTGATGCAGTTGACATACATGCGATAGGCGATGAAGCTGATGTAGGTGGAGAGGAGTACGCCGATGAGGATCAGGAGGCTGTTTGTCTGAATGGCTTCTGTCAGGAACTTGAGTTGAAGTGTCGGGTCGGAGATGCTTTGGATTTCAGCGATTGCATCTTTGTCCACACTCACGCCCATGTCTCCAAAGAGGCTGTTGATGACGGCCAGAACGACGAAGATGGGCCAGTGTTTTACGGCGAGGTCCCACGCGCGGGAGACAACGTCTCCGATAACGAGTTTTTTCATAATGATTGAATTGTTTGAATGAAAGGGTTATATAACTTCTTGTTTTTGACGTTGTTTGTGAGGAATAAGTTGCACCGGATGAAAGAAAGGTTGCATCAGAGGTGGAAAATATTTCGCGCGATGCCCCACGCGATGCAGATGCAGAGGATGACGAAGGCTGCACGCGACGAGATCTCGCGCTTCCACAGCCACCAGAGTCCCACCAGCGGAGCGCCCACGAACAGCGCAGGATTCAGCCAGAAGGCTTCCGTCACGTGACCGTGCAACAGGGCCACGGCCATGCGCTGACCGCCGCAGAGGGGGCAGCACAGTCCTGTGATGATGTGGAAAGGGCATGGGAGCATGGGGATGAAAAGTGAAAAATGAAAAGTGAAAAGTGAAAAATGACGAAAACGATAACGAAAACTTTTAAACTCTTAAACTTCTTAAACTCTTGAATCTTGAATCATCAGTTAGAATGAATGGACTTTTTGGTCTCGGCAACGATGACGCCGGAGAGAAATAGGAGCGAGATCAGGTTCGGAATCGCCATGAGGCCGTTGAGAAGGTCAGCGAGGTTCCAGACGATGTTCAGCTGGAACACGGCACCAGCGAAGCAGACGGCGATGTAGAGGATGCGATAGGCAACCAGGAAGCGCTTGCCCGTGAGATACTCCATGGCGCGCTCGCCGTAGTAGCACCATCCGAGGATGGTGGAGAAGGCGAAGGACACGATGCCAAAGGTGAGCAGCGGTGCGCCCACCACGGGAATCTTCTCAAAAGCCATGCGCGTCATGGCGCCGCCGTTGTGGTAGTCAATGTCCGGGTAGGCGAGGATGCTGCTGACGAGCACCAGTCCCGTCATGGCGCAGATGACGACGGTGTCCCAGAATGTGCCCGTAGAGGATATCATGGCTTGGCGAACCGGGTCTTCGGTCTTCGCCGCCGCCGCCACGATGGGGGCTGAACCCATGCCGCTCTCGTTGGAGAACAGGCCACGGGCGATGCCGTAGCGGGCGGTGAGCATGATGGTGGTGCCCGCAAAGCCGCCGCCGGCAGCCGAGGGTGTGAAAGCACAGCGGCAGATGAGACACAACGCATCCCAGACGAACTCGCGGTTGACGATTAGGATGTAACAACAGCCGACGACATAGAGCAGTGCCATTGGTGGCACAAAGGCGGTGCAGAAGCGGCCGATGCCTTTCACGCCAAAGAGGATGACGAGGGCTGCCATAGCCGCCACGACAGCTCCCGTCAGCACCTCGGGAACGCCATAGGCGTGGTTGAAGAGCAGCGAGATGGCATTGCTCTGCACGCTGTTGCCAATGCCGAAGGCTGCAAATGCCGTGAAGACAGAGAAGGCCACGGCCAAAGGCTTCCAGCCGAGGCCGCGTTCCAGGGCATACATGGGGCCGCCGAGCATGGTTCCGTCGCTGGTTTTGACGCGATATTTCACGGCCAGCAGGGCCTCGGAGTATTTCGTGGCGATACCTAAGATGCCCGCAATCCAGCACCAGAACACGGCACCGGGGCCGCCTAAGGCCACAGCAGTGGCCACGCCGACGATGTTGCCCGTGCCAATGGTGGCAGCGAGCGATGTGGAGAGGGCTGCAAACTGACTGATGTCGCCGTCTGTGCTCTTGTCGCGCTTCACGGACAAGCGTATGGCGCGGAAGATGTGGCGTTGGGGAAAACGCAGACGGATGGTGAGGTAAAGGTGAGTTCCCACCAACAGCAGAATCATGGGCCACCCCCAGAACTGTGTGGCAATGTTGGCTATGAATGTATTGAAGTCCATTTATGCGTCTGCAAAGATTTTTCCGTCTTTTAAAGTAACTTGTAGCTTCTCGTATTCGCAATGGAAATCATTGCGCAGACGATCCAGATAGCGGCGACATTCCCAGTGGCACATTGGCAGGTCGTGGAGCAGACAGTTGCCGCATGTCTCGGGTGTCGTGGCCGGAACGGCCTGCTGGGTGAGAATCCACTCCAGGCACTGGATGGTCAGTTCGCGCATGTCGTGGACCGTGTAGCTGCCTGTCATCACAATGTACATCCCTGTCAGACATCCCATGGGGCCTACATAGACGACATCGTCCTTGGCCGCGGAATTGCGGAACCACGTAGCCATCAGGTGTTCGATGCTATGCATGGCCGCTGGCGCTACGGCCGGTTCCTGGTTGGGCTCTGTAATGCGCAGGTCAAACGTGGTGAAGCCTTTGTCCTGCCTTGACACATAGATGCCAGGCTTCAGCCGGGTGTGGTCGATGGTGAAACTCTGGATGACTTCCATTCTTGAAATATGTAATTAAGGAGTAAGCGTGGAGTGCTAATCAGCGAAGTGCAATTGGGAGAACCGCTCGGGCAGGTTGGCAAGGAAGTTGCGTGTGATGTCGAAACTGCGGTTGGCCATCTCATCCCAGAAGTTCAGGTACTGCTGTATGTGCTCGTCGGCACCGGGTGTGTCGCTGAGGATTCGGAAGCTCACGAAGGGTGTCTGCAGCAGGAAGCAGGTCTGCGCGATGGCTGCGCTCTCCATGTCCACTGCCAGGGCCTCGGGGAAGTTGGCCTTGATGATGTCGAGCTGGGCGCGGTCGCTGATGAACTGGTCGCCGGAGCAGATGAGTCCGGCGTGTGCGCCCATGGCGCTGGCCGTCTCCACCAGTTCCTGCTCAGCACGGAAGCGTGCCGGGAGTCCCTGCACCTGTCCCTGCTCCTCGCCGGGGATGCTGACGTCGTGATAGGTGGCTTCGGTGCTCACCACCACGTCCATGACCTTCAGGCTCTCGTCGATGCCTCCGGCACAGCCTGTGGAGATGATGCAGTCGGGGGCATAGCGGCGGATGAGTGTGGCCGTGCCGACGGCGGCATTCACCTTTCCGATGCCGCATTGCAGCAGAATGAGCTCGTTCTTGCCGAGACGTCCGCTGTCGAAGGCGTAGCGGCCTTCCTGTTCAGCGTGGTGCTCGGTGAGCAGACCTGTGAGCTGTTGGTGCTCTTTGGCCATTGCGGAGAGAATTCCTATTTTCATAAGAGGCTTAGTTGCTTTTTCGGTGCAAAATTACAACTTTTTGTGGCGAATGACGAAAAAAAGTGCGTAAAAAATAAAAAAACGTGCCCTTTTGCAGGCTATTCAAGAAAAAACCTTACCTTTGCGCCCATCAAAAGTCCTCAAATGCCTTATGCTTCAGATTCGCTGCAAGAACAATGACACCACGAAGAGTTTCCCCGAGGGGACTTCGCTCCTTGATGTCTATCAGGCTTTCGCCGATGAAATTGAAATGCCCTTCCCGGTGGTGTCAGCCAAGGTGAACAATGTTTCGCAGGGCCTCAAGTTCCGCCTCTTCCAGAACCGCGATGTGGAGTTCTTCCATGCCTGTTCCGGTTCGGGGCGTCGCGTGTATGTTCGCTCGCTTTGCTTTGTCCTTTACAAGGCTATCTGCGATGTCTTTGCCGGCAGTAAACTCTTCATCGAGCACCCGATTTCGAATGGCTATTACTGCAATTTCAAGAAGAAGAATGCCGAGCCCCTGACCGAAGCGGATGTCGAGGATATTCGGCAGCGGATGCAGGAGATTATCGACCAAGATATGCCATTTCATCGCTTCGAAGCTACCACGGAGGAGGCTGTGCGCATCTTCCGCGAGCATGGATTCCAGGACAAGGTGAAACTGTTGGAGACCAGTGGCCAGATCTACACCTACTACTATATGCTCGGCGACACCGTGGATTACTACTACGGGCCGCTGGTGCCCTCAGCGGGTTATCTGCGTATATGGGGGTTGGAGCGCTATCAGGATGGTCTGCTGCTGCGTGTGCCTGACAAACATGATGCTAACCGGCTTGCCCCCTCGATGGAGCAGCCTAAGACCTACGCGATGTTTGCCGAGAAGGTCCACTGGGACATCATTATGCGCCATTCCAACGCGGGCGATGTCAACAAAGCCATCCTCAAGGGCCATGCATCGGAACTCATTCAGGTCAGTGAGGCTCTTCAGGAGAAGAAGATTGTGAAGATTGCCGAGGAGATTGAGCAGCGCTTTCGCGACCCGGCACACCCCGTGCGGCTCATCCTCATCACTGGCCCTTCCAGTTCGGGCAAGACGACCTTCTGCAAGCGCCTGTCCATTCAGCTGCTGGCGTGTGGCCTGCGTCCGATTTCGTTCTCCACCGATGACTACTTCGTGAATCGCGTAGATACCCCTCTGCTGCCCGATGGAACCTACGATTTTGACAACATCAGGTCGGTCGATTGCGCCCTCCTCGAGGACCATCTCTCGCGCCTGATGGCCGGCGAGCGTGTGGAGGTTCCCGAGTACAACTTCGTCACGGGCAAACGCGAGTACAATGGCAAGCGCCTGAAGCTGCAGGAGGAGAGCGTGCTCATCATCGAGGGCATCCATGCCCTGAACCCGCAGCTTACAGAGCGCATCGACGATGCCTTGAAATTCCGCATCTTCGTGTCGGCGCTCACCAACATCTCCTTGGATGACCACAACTGGATTCCCACGCAGGACAACCGTCTGCTGCGCCGCATCATCCGCGACTACAACAAGGGTGCCTTCTCCGCGCAGGAGACCATCAGCCATTGGAAGAATGTCTGCGATGCTGAAGACCGATGGATTCTGCCATTTCAGGAGAATGCCGATGTCATGTTTAACTCGGCCCTCAACATCGAGTTTGCCGTTCTCCGCACCCATGCTGAAATCATTTTGGCCTCGGTGCCCAAGAACTGCAAGGAATACAGTGAGGCGCATCGTCTGCTGAAGTTCATCCACTACTTCATCCCCATCAGCGACAAGGAAATTCCGCCCACCTCCATTATGCGTGAGTTCCTTGGCGGCTCCAGCTTCAAGTACTGAGTGCTGCCTTGTCGCCGAACGCTGCCATATAATATAGGAACGCGTGTGCGCAAGGGCGAAGAAAAGAGGCTGTGTCAGGTTGACACAGCCTCTTATTCATTGTGTGATGCAATTTACTTGCGGTTCAGAGCGAGGTCGATGGCCACGGCGATAGCCACGGTAGCGCCCACCATGGGGTTGTTACCGATGCCGAGAAAGCCCATCATCTCCACGTGTGCGGGCACGCTGGAGGAGCCTGCGAACTGAGCGTCGCTGTGCATGCGGCCCATGGTGTCGGTCATGCCGTAGGAGGCGGGACCTGCTGCCATGTTATCGGGGTGCAGGGTGCGGCCTGTGCCACCGCCGGAAGCTACGCTAAAGTAGGGCTTGCCAGCGAGCACGCGCTCCTTCTTATAGGTACCGGCCACGGGGTGCTGGAAGCGTGTGGGGTTGGTGCTGTTACCGGTGATGGATACATCGACGTTCTCCTTCCACAGGATAGCCACGCCCTCGCGCACATCGTCAGCGCCATAGCAGCGCACTTTCAGGCGGCTGGGGTTGTTGCCGTAGGGCACTTCCTTCACGATCTTCAGCTCGGAGGTGTAGTAGTCGAACTGCGTCTGCACGTAGGTGAAGCCGTTGATGCGGCTGATGATCTGTGCGGCGTCCTTGCCCAGACCGTTGAGGATGACGCGGAGGGGCTTCTGGCGCACCTTGTTGGCCATCTCGGCAATCTTGATGGCGCCTTCGGCAGCGGCGAAGCTCTCGTGGCCGGCGAGGAATGCGAAGCACTCGGTCTCCTCGCGCAGCAGACGGGCTGCGAGGTTGCCGTGGCCCAGACCTACCTTGCGGTCGTCAGCTACGGAACCGGGGATGCAGAAGCTCTGCAGGCCGATGCCGATAGCCTCGGCAGCGTCGGCAGCGTTCTTCACGCCCTTCTTGATGGCGATGGCGGCGCCGCAGACGTATGCCCACTTGGCGTTCTCGAAGCAGATGCGCTGTGTGTCCTCACACATCTGGTAGGGATCTACGCCTGCCTTCTCACAAATCTCGTTGGCCTCTTCAATACTGTTGATGCCATTCTCTTTCAGAGCTGCCAGCACCTGGTTGATACGGCGTTCCTGACTCTCAAAATAAACTTTTCTAATCATAGTCGTATCCTCCTTTATTCTTTACGTGGGTCAATAGCTTTCACAGCACCCTGCTCCTTGCTTGTGCGGCCGTAGGAACCGGTGAACTTCTTCATAGCCTCGTTGGCGTCCATGCCGCCCTTGATGGCTTCCATCATCTTGCCGAGGTGTACGTACTCGTAGCCGCAAACCTCGTTGTTCTCGTCGAGATACTGCTTGGTGATGTAGCCCTCGGTGAGCTCCAGATAGCGTGTGCCCTTGGCCACGGTGCCGTAGAGCGTACCGGTCTGTGAGCGGAGACCCTTGCCGAGGTCTTCGAGGCCGGCGCCGATGGCGAGACCGCCCTCGGAGAAGGCGCTCTGTGTGCGGCCATAGACAATCTGCAGGAAGAGCTCGCGCATGGCGGTGTTGATAGCGTCGCACACGAGGTCGGTGTTCAGAGCTTCGAGGATGGTCTTGCCGGGGAGAATCTCGCTGGCCATAGCGGCTGAGTGGGTCATACCCGTGCAACCGATGGTCTCCACGAGTGCTTCCTGGATGACACCGTCCTTCACGTTGAGGCTGAGCTTGCAGGCGCCCTGCTGGGGAGCGCACCAGCCGATGCCGTGGGTATAGCCGGAGATGTCCTTGATTTCCTTGGCCTGAATCCACTTACCCTCCTCGGGGATGGGAGCAGGCCCATGGTATGCACCTTTGCATACGCTGCACATGTTTTTAACTTCAGTTGAGTAAATCATGCTTTAAAAAATTAAAAATGGTAGTAAATGTGGAATCTTTTACGTTTTTTCGGCTACAAAGGTAACTTAATAAATGCGAGATAAGAAAAAAAATGAGAATAATCTGCATTTCTTTCACACTTTTTCGGAATTGTTTATACCTTTGCAGGCGGAAACTGATAAAAAGACGTTATGTCAACGCAAGAATTGGACAAAAGAGTGGCTTTGGCCGTCGAGAATTTCATGTCGGGCTACGGCTGCTGCCAAAGTGTGGTGGCCGCCTTTGCTGATCTCTATGGTCTGGACGAGGTGATGGCCAAGCGCGTTGCCGCCGGATTCGGCGGTGGGGTAGGGCGCCTGCGCATGATGTGCGGTGCCGTCTCGGCCATCGTGATGCTCGTGGGCCTCGACTGCGGGCAGACCGAGGGCGACGACCGCGAGGGCAAGTCGGCCTGCTACAAGGTGGTGCAGGAGCTGCTGGCCAAGTCCAAGGAGCAGAACGGCAGCCTCATCTGCGCCGAGATTCTGGGCATCAAGGGCAACGAGAAGGCCGCGTGCAGCTATGTGCCCTCGCCCCGCACGGCCGAGTACTACCGCACCCGTCCCTGTGCCGCCAAGGTCGAAAGCGCCGCCCGCATCTTCGCAGAGTACTTGAGTGATAAATATAAGACATAAAATATAAAATGTAAAATATAAGATATAAAGTCGCAAGGCAAACTATATATACCTCTTAAGTTTTAACTATATAACCCTCAGCCCAAATCCCTTACCCCTAAACTCTCAACTCTCAACTCTCAACCCTCAACTCTCAACCCTCAACCCTAACCCCTCAACCCTAACCCCTCAACCCTCAACTATAAACCCTTAACCATAAACCATAAATCATAACCCTTATGAACTTACCTTTAGCATTTTGGCTCGTGCCCGTGGCCTCCGTCGTGGCACTTGGCATGGCCTTCTACTTCTTCCGCTCAATGATGTCAGCGGACGAGGGCACGCCTCGTATGCGTGAAATTGCCAGCTACGTGCGTAGCGGCGCCATGTCCTATCTGAAGCAGCAGTACAAGGTCGTCACCATTGTCTTCGTAGTGCTCGCCATCCTGTTTGCCTTCATGGCTTATGTGCTGAAATGGCAGAATCCTTGGGTGCCCTTCGCTTTCCTCACCGGCGGCTTCTTCTCGGGCCTTGCCGGCTTCTTCGGCATGAAGACCGCCACCTACGCCAGCGCCCGCACGGCCAACGCGGCTCGCAAGAGCCTGGACGGCGGACTGAAGATTGCCTTCCGCAGCGGCGCCGTGATGGGTCTCACCGTCGTGGGCCTCGGCCTGCTTGATATTGCCATCTGGTTCTTCGCCCTTTCCTTCGTCTATCATGGCGACAATATGGCCCTCATCACCATCACCACCACAATGCTGACCTTCGGCATGGGCGCTTCCACGCAGGCGCTGTTCGCCCGTGTTGGCGGCGGCATCTACACGAAGGCAGCCGACGTGGGCGCCGACATCGTGGGCAAGGTCGAAGCTGACATCCCCGAGGACGACCCGCGCAACCCAGCCACCATCGCTGACAACGTAGGTGACAACGTAGGCGACGTGGCCGGCATGGGCGCCGACCTCTACGAGAGTTACTGCGGCAGCATCCTCTCCACGGCAGCCCTCGGCGCCACGGCCTTTGCCATGAGTGGCGAGATGCAGATGAAAGCCGTCATCGCGCCGATGCTCATCGCCGCCGTCGGCGTCTTCCTCAGCATCTTCGGCATCTATCTCGTCCGCACGAAGGAGGGAGCCACCATGCGCGACCTGCTGCGTTCATTGGCCGTGGGCACAAATGTCTCTGCCGTGCTCATCGCTGTTGCCACCTTCGTCATTCTCTACCTCTTGGGAATTGAGAACTGGCTCGGCCTCTCCTTCTCTGTCATCACGGGCCTGGCCGCCGGTGTCATCATCGGTCAGGCCACGGAGTACTACACCAGCCACTCCTACAAACCCACGCAGAAGATTTCCGAAGCGGGGCTCACCGGTTCGGCCACCGTTATTATTAAAGGTATAGGAACGGGCATGATCTCCACCTGCATCCCTGTGGTCACCATCGGCGTCGCCATCATGCTCAGCTACCTCTGTGCCAACGGCTTCGATATGGCTATGAGTGCTGAGGCGCTGTCCAAGGGCCTCTATGGCATCGGCATCGCTGCTGTGGGAATGCTCTCCACGCTGGGCATCACGCTTGCCACCGACGCCTATGGTCCCATCGCCGACAACGCCGGCGGCAATGCCGAGATGAGCGAGCTGGGCGAGGAGGTGCGCCATCGCACCGATGCCCTCGACGCCTTGGGCAACACCACAGCCGCCACAGGCAAAGGCTTCGCCATCGGCTCTGCCGCCCTCACGGCGCTGGCCCTGCTGGCCTCGTACATCGAAGAGGTGAAAATCGCGATGGAACGGTCGGAAATCACACTTACGAACCTCCGCGGCGAGGTCATCAGCGCCGCCCAGGCCACCATCCCCGACTTCATGAACTACTTCCAAGTGAACCTGATGAACCCGCGCGTCCTCGTCGGCGCTTTCATCGGCGCCATGGCAGCCTTCCTGTTCTGCGGTCTCACCATGGAGGCTGTGGGCCGTGCCGCCCAGAAGATGGTGGAGGAGGTGCGCCGCCAGTTCCGCGAGATCAAGGGCATCCTCGAGGGCAAGGCCACGCCCGACTACGGCTCCTGCGTAGCCATCTCCACGCGTGCTGCGCAGCATGAGATGATTTTCCCGTCGCTTCTGGCCATCGCCATCCCCATCGTGGTGGGCTTGGTGCTCGGCGTGGCCGGCGTTCTCGGTCTGCTGGTGGGCGGTCTGGCCGCTGGCTTCACGCTGGCCGTGTTCATGGCCAATGCGGGCGGCGCATGGGACAACGCCAAGAAGATGGTCGAGGAAGGCAACTTTGGCGGCAAAGGCTCCTTCGCCCACAAAGCCACCATCGTGGGCGACACCGTGGGCGACCCGTTCAAGGACACCAGTGGCCCCTCGCTGAACATCCTCATCAAGCTGATGTCCATGGTCAGCATCGTCATGGCCGGCCTCACCATAGCATTTGCATAATTTAATCAAATTCAAGTTAATACAAAAACTCATGAGTTCATCCTCCATTTCCGCGCCCGCCGCAGACAAGGGTTTCTACCGTCTGTCGTGGCTTCAGCGCATCGGCTTCGGTTCCGGCGACCTGGCGCAGAACCTGATTTTCCAGACGGTAGCGTGCTACTTAATGATTTACCTCACTACGGTGCTGACTATCAATCCGGCTTTCGTCAGCGGTCTAATTCTTACGGTCCGCCTCATTGACTGCTTCTGGAGTCCCGTAGTCGGGCGCTACATTGACAACCACAACCCCAAGCTGGGCAAGTACCGTGCTTACCTCCTCTACGGAGGTATCCCCCTGACCGTTGCCGCGTGCCTGCTGATGCTTCCGCAGGCTGCTACGTGGTCGGTGACCATGAAGATGGTCTATGCCACCGTCAGCTACACCGTGCTGAGCATGATCTACTCCGTGGTCAACATCCCTTACGGCTCCATCATGGCCAGTATGACGCGCGACAATGACGAGGTGCTGATTCTGACTTCCACGCGAATGGTGTGCGCCAACATCGGCCAGATTGTCGTTCAGGCCGGTTTCCCCATCGGTCTTGCCATCTGCGTGCACACCGCCATCGACTGGAATCAGGCCACCTTCATGGCCATCGGCACCATCCCGGCGTTCATCATTCTGCCCTCGATGCCCGTCTTGAAGAAGTGGCTGGGCAAGAAGGGGCTCTACTACACCCTGCTTTCCATCGGTTTCATCGGCTTCGCCATCCTCTTCTGCGTGGGTAAGTTCTTCGATGTCGCCAGCCTCAACACCCTTGTGCAGACGGCCAAGGTGATGACGGGTGTGGGCCTTCTCGTGGGGTCGCTGATGTGGGCCTTGGTGCCCGAGGTCATCACAGAGGCTGAGTATCGCACCGGCAACCGCCCTGCAGCCACGGTGAATGCGCTGGCAGGCGTCGCCTTCAAGGCCGGCTTCTCCATTGCCGGCTGGATCACGCCCTTGGTGATGGGGATGATTGGCTTCAACTTCGCCAGCGAGGAGTCCGCTCTGCCCACGGAGCCCAGTGCGTGGTTCACGGTGACCTGCGTCTTCGCCCTCGTCGGTTTTGTCCTCCTGATGCTGTGCTTCATGGGCAGCCGTGAGAACATCACCACGACACCCGAGAAGCCTGTCTCCTTTGGCGAGATGTGGCGTGAGTTCAAGGCCAACAAGTGTCTGCAGCTGGTGCTGAGCATCTTTGTAGTGGTGTTCCTCGCATCCTTTATCAGCGCCCCCGTGAATGCCTACTACCCCAAACTGGCCAACTATTCCGAGATTGCCCAGAATGCCATTCTGCTGTTCACTACCATCATCCCTGCCGCACTTCTCATCATCGTTGGCTACCTGATTTACAAGTATCCCCTCACCGACGAGAAGCTCGACGAGATCAACCGCGAAATCGAGGCAAGGGCGAAGTAAGTAGCGTTTTCTATTTTGTATTTCGTATTTTATATTTAATAAATCATGCGTTATCTTTTTCCTTCCGACTACATGGCCGACCCTTCAGTCCATGTCTTCAACAACCGTTTGTACATCTACCCCTCTCACGACATCGAGACCGGTGCTGCCTTCGACGATGACGGCGGCCATTTCCAGATGCGCGACTACCATGTTCTCTCCCTGCAGGGCGACCCCCTGACAGCCCCTGTCACCGATCACGGCGTGATGCTCGACGTGGACCAGGTGCCTTGGGCCGAGAAGCAGATGTGGGACAGCGATGTCGTGGAGAAGGACGGCCGCTACTACCTCATCTTCTCTGCCAAGGACTACAATGGCGTTTTCCACCTGGGCGTGGCCATCGCCGAGCGCCCCGAGGGCCCCTTCATCCCGCAGGAGCACCCCATCCGCGGCTCCTTCAGCATCGACCCCTGTGTCTTCAAGGACGACGACGGGCAGATCTACTGCTACTTCGGCGGTCTCTGGGGCGGTCAGCTCCAGTGGTACCAGTCGCCTCGCCAGCTGACGAAGGAAGGCGTTGACCTGGGCCCTGCCGGCGACCGCAAGACGCAGCTCTTCTGCCCTGCCGACGTGCCCGCGCTGCCCTCCTTTGTGGTGCGCATGAGCGACGATGTCCTGCAGTTTGCCGAGGCACCGCGCAGCGTTGTCATCCTCGATGCCGACGGCCAGCCCTTGAAGGCTAGCGACCCCCACCGCTTCTTCGAGGCCTCCTGGATGCACAAGGTCGGCAAGAAGTACTTCTTCTCCTATTCCACCGGCGACAGCCACCTGCTTTGCCTCGCCGTCGGCGACAACCCCTACGGCCCCTTCCGCTTCCAGTGCGAGCTGCTGCAGCCCGTCGTAGGATGGACCACGCACCACAGCATCGTGCAGTACGACGGCCGCTGGTGGCTGTTCCACCACGACTGCGTGCCCAGCAACGGCATCACACACCTGCGCAGCCTCAAGGTGAAGGAACTCGACCCACACCTCTTTGACTAAGCCGTAAGGCCATAGTCTTATTGCTTTTCTCACACATGAGAAACCTTTTTCTCACGTGTGAGAAATCTTTTTGCCACCTGTGGCAAAAACAATAAGACCTTGCTCTTATGGCTGTAGGACCTTGCTCTTATGGCTGTAGGACCTTGCTCTTATGGCTGTAGGACCTTGCTCTTATGGCTGTAGGACCTTGCTCTTATGGCTGTAGGACCTTAGTCATGTAATAAAGGATTGGGGAAACGAGGGCGGAAGACCGCTCTTCATTTCCCCAGTCCTTATGCGTTCTGCTAAAAAGGAGACTATTGCGCGCGTATGCTATTTATAAGGAATGTACCCTTTTTGCCAGAAACAGTCACCACCAGATGATGATAGTCGTGGAAAGAGACCAGCACTTTATGTTTGTCTATTGCAGAGAAGGACAGTTCAGCAAACCATAGCGCATCAAAGTCATAATCATTGATAACTGTATCAAAACCATCAAGACCGTCATCAATTCCATGATTTACTCTTGCCTGTTCTATACTATCACATAGCGTCTGTGTGCAGAACTGTTTACAGAGCTCCTTCCTATCTGTATCTATGGTAGCTGAATTTGTTACGTAAGAGTACACATACCTTTTATAAAACGTAGAGACAAACGTCAGGACATCTTTGCCTCTCTCTACCTCTACCTTAGGAACATCAAACATGGCATCGCCCCATTGGCGACCTCCCCACTCGGGAACGATGTAATCAATACGTGGATGACTGCCCATACCAGACTCAACCCGCAAAGGGATAAATACGGGTTCTTCATTTGGAGCAAATTGGTATGACACCTCATACCAATCGGCTCCCAGATGATGGCATTTCACGGTATTTCTCCCATAGTCGGAATAGTCTTGTGCACGAACGATTTGATCGCAGTCTGTGGCTCGTGTCGCCCTCTTCACTTTCTCGTAAGCTTCTGGTGTCAGCATCTGCCTTGTTAACGAATCCTGTTCTTTCCAAGATAGTGAGTCTGACATATATGCCTTATATAAGGATACAATACGAGACTGGATTCTTGCTCGGATTTCAGATAAATTAAGCCCCTTATAGCAAGCATTTTTCGGTACTTGCGAGAGAAGTTTTTTGATGTTTACTTCTGTGATCTGTATATCATTTGTATCATACCCGATGAAGAACAATTTTCCTTTTCGTAAAAGTATATTATTGGTTAAATATTCTGCATTATCAGAACCAAGAGTAGAATAAGGGGTCGGCGCCACCTGCAGTTTATGCGTGAGTAATAGGTTGCCAGAGGAATCGTACACACTTATATATGCATCATCGTAGATTCCATGGCATGCATAAATCCATAAGGAATCAACAGTTCCGATGTAATCTCCTGGAAGCTTTTGATTCATATATGTATACGGTTCTCTGGGAGGGCGCGATAGAAGCGAATCCTTAATATGAGTAATTAACAGCCCCTCTGTCTCGCACTCAAAAGGTCTGACAAATTGCACACGTTGCTTTTCAATGTTTGGGTATTGATACAACAACACTGCTTCATCATAAAATGGCCATTGATTTTTCTTGGGGAAGTCTAACGGTATTCCCACAATTGTGAACTGTGGACCATCCATCGTAGATATGTAGCCATCCCGTATCTGCAAAGGATGACTATTGATATCGCCCGTACCATCTTTCTTGATTGAAAATATACTTTTCAATTGATCGTGAAAGAGGCACAAGGAATCATCCCACAATTTGAGAGCTCCATTTGTTGTTCCAGGCAGGTCTAAACTCTTTTGGAAAACCATCTTTTCCCCATGGTAGGCCGCAAGCTTTAATGGCTCGCCGCCTACAAAATAAAAGCTCTCCATTCCGTCTGTATCAAAACCGGATAAGGCGACAAGGTTACTCACAGTATCTACGACGCAGGGGATGGCATTTTCACCCACATAGGGAAAATGCCATTTACGCACTAATGGCTCATCTGCACTGGAAACGCCTGTGCAAACTGTAAAAGCTACGCTTATAAATGATAAAAATCTTGTCATGATAAATTTGATTTTAATCTACCATTTTCCCGTCGCGGATATAACTCATAGTGGTCGAGGTTCTGTTAGTTGTCTTTCTCGGATTTCAAATAGACTTTGTAGTCAATATCATCTTGACTGAAACTGACATCGCCCTCATCTCTCCATTGACGTTGTTGCACTTCGAGATATCCCTCTTTTTCAATGATATACTCTGTTTCTGTCACTTCGCATCTGCCATGATGTGGAAGTGTGTTGAGGAATGCAGAATCCACATCGAAAACAAACTGGCGGGTTACTAGGTATAATGGTGAAAGGACACTTTTAACGGCATAGAATGTACAGTTCTCTTTCTCATTCCTGCCAAGAATCTCGGAATCTATCATCCTTCTTTCCGGCATAGAGTATGTAACCAACAGAATTTCTGTATAGTGATCAGTATATTCCTCTTTGGAATCTCCCATTCGTAACAGGGTAACGTATGCGTATGGATATTCTTGCACACAGACACCAGGATAATAAACGCAACTACTATCAGCGGAAACGGGGTATAAATCACGATATTGTTCCATCTTCTGATAAAACTCATCAGGGGAGACAAGAGAAAATCCAAATAGCTTCGAGCCAAGGCTAGCTTCGACAGAAGCGGTGTCTTTAAACAGCTGAAGATATGATGCGAATTTGATGGAGTCCTCTTTCTCCTGATCAGACATAACATCGTGACCTTCCGTCATTTCCACAGGTATGCTGTCTGCGCTTACATCAATGCGACCACGCTGGGAACCTGCTTGGCAAGATACAAGAAAGAGTGGAGTCAAGAGCAGTATGATAAAAGCATGTTTCATATACCTAATTTGTTTCATTTGCAAAGGCACAGAGCAAAACACTTATGGTTCCCATGCATCATGTGTATCTCGGTCTAAACAGCTGAGGATTATACTATCCGTTAAATCCCTAAACAGATGTTGTATAACCTCCTTGTCTCTGCCTTCTAGGGTATTTTCTATTGAATCCAATTGATGCTGATATGCATCATCACCCTGAAGTATAAGAATACATGACGCTCTGTTAATGGCATCATTTATGTTTGGCCGAATTGCCAATAAGGAATCATAGATGAAGGCTGACCGCTGGAAGGCTTGTGTCGCGGAGTCTGTCTTACCCAGTTTATGCCATATAACGCCTTTCATAAAGGGAATCTGAGGATCATCCGTCCTCATGGGTTCCAACTCGATAATTAAGCGCAGAGCATCATCTAGACTGTCGTGAGCGACCATTTTTGATACTCTGGTTTTTCCTTTCGTGGCCTCCCATTCAGAGATTTTCTGCTGAGGGATGTTGTCATGCCTATTCATGCATGACAACAACATAAGTGCCAAAGCCACAGGCAGAAATAACACAAGTTTTTTCATCTCAGTTCTTTTTCTTAATGTTTTTGAAAACCACAGCAAAGTATCGGCTTTTTCTGTTGATAGCCTACATCTATTTGTGAACTTCTGCTGCAAAGGTACTCCATTTCTTCCTTGCGCCCAAATTTTTGAGTATGATTTATGGACTCATTGTTTGATTATCGGCTGAATTTCTTCATTCCACAATCTTTCAATTTCTCAATCTCTCACTTAACCAGAACCTTCTTCCCGTCACGGATATAGATACCCTTGGGCAAGTGACGAGTGTCAAATGACGAATGACGAATCTGACGGCCGGAGAGGTCGTAGAGATGGAGAGGACGGTTGGGAGATGCCGCTTTGGGAGTTACCACAGGCGCTGTCCATTGCTCAATGTCTTTTAAGAGTGCTTCATTGTGAAGATAGTCTTTGATGCAGAATGGTCGTGTGTCAAAGCGATGTGTGGGTCCATCATGCCCATTACCACACACAAACGTCACATGAAGGCACTCGTTAAATCCAAATTCATAGCCTGGCAGACGGATACTCACAGAGTCCTTGAACATCTCAACGATATTGCTCTCATGAAACTGCGTGATGTCTGGATAAATGTCACCTTCATAATATGTCTCTATGAACAATAAGGTATCTGGATGGATGGGAAGCGTGACAATAATTTCTGAATTAACAAGCCAGATACCGGATTTGTCTATCTCATACTCATCATCGTTGACAGAGTTGATTGTCATCGCCATCTCTCCTACGTAATCGCAGTTGGCATGAGCTGGGAGAACAAAGAAGATTAATAGAATGAATAAAGTGCATGAATGATTGTTCATATTTAAAACGATCACAATGTTTAGGGATTATTGTATAATTTGCTTCAAAGGGCTCTTTCTAAGAACTTTTATGGAGGCAGATTTACCATTGGGGTGCGTTACCTTCACAATACTTAAGCCTGCATTTAATTCAGACAAGGGAATCATCCCGTTCAGACACTTCTTCTCAACTTCGGACATAATCTCGCAGGTTTCCACCATTTTCACTGGAATACTGTCTGCGCTTACATCCTTTTGGCCATGCTGGGAACCGGCATGGCAAGGCACAAGGAGGAGTGGAGTCAAGAGCGGGATGATAATAGACTTACTCATGATTATTCAATGTGGTGGTTTTTGAAACGGGGTTCAATGAGCCTTCGGCCGCAATCTGCTGAATCAGTTGATGGATATCTATCTGACTTAGGATAATGTCTGTAGGATGTCTGTTATAGCCCAGGATATAAAGGCTTCCATTGCAAAGGATGTCGTAATCCCTATTGATGACAGGCAAGCTCTCGGTGGGGCTGACGCAGACGTTAAGCATTGGCATATCTTGAACAGGAAAGAGATGGATTTGCTTCTCGTTATCTGGAACGATGATGACGGTACAATCCCCGTAGAAACGGGAGGTATAAATATGATAACCATCAGTCGAACCATTATAAGCGCAGTCTCCTACGTGGAGGTCACGAAGTTGGCTCGCCAGATCCGTCTCCATCTTCAACCTCGTTGGGAAATCATGGATTGTAGCAGGTGCCTTTTCTCTTAATAAGTGATTAGGATATTCGAAGGTTCGTAGTGTGCAATACCTTCGATGTCCCGAAACATCCTTCCTCCATTCAACTGAGTCCCACAGGAAATACTGGTTATCAAGACAACGGCCGCCAGTGATGCGCTTAAGTGGAAGTCGCAATGTGTCTGTCGCGCCAATGCCAGAGGTTGCCATACGGATAATCTGCGCAGGCTCCTCCTCAAAGAGGTATAGGGAATCTCTTATCAGCTTAAAGAGCCCAAGTACAGATGTACGCTCGCTGACAACATGTTGCCATTCCAACACATCCCGATGATATGCCGTAATCATTATGGGATTCCCGGCAGCAAAATAGAAATGCTCTTGATCATCTGCAGCGAAGCCGGAAATATACAGCTCTCCCCGACTTTCACTATAGATGGCACCCATATCGTTGAAGCTAAAAGAATAGTGATTATTGGGAGGCAAAGAATCGTGCTCGATGATTTCCAAGCTCTTCCGGGAGCTCTCTCTGATGAGTGTATCCGCTGTGCTCTCGGGCTCCTCTTGTCTTACGGGCTGTTTCTTTCCATTAGAATCACAACCGCAGAATAGGATGCTGAGGAAGGAGATGACAAACAACAAGGGACAGTCTTTTTCCATATCATTAATGAATCATAGATGAAGGCTGGATGCTTTTATGCTTATTCATGCATGACATGAGTAAAAGCGACGAAATTGTTATGAGCGCTGTTTTCTTCATGATTACTACAGCCTTCGCTTATCTCTTGACCTTGCCCAAGTAGCAGCTGACACCAGCTGTGAGGACGGCTGCGGAGCCGTAGCCGATTTCGCTGAAGAAGCGGACGGGGCCTTTGCCGAAGTTGATGCCGATGGGTGTCACTTGAAAGCCCAGACGGAAGTTGACCTTGTTGTGGGCACCAACACGGGCGCCATCGAAGCGGAACCACTCGATATCACCTCCAATGCCAGCCTTAGAATAAAGCGTGATGTGTTTGCCGATGAGCCACGTGTATTTCACCGTGGGCATCACGCTGAAGTAGTTACCATTGATGCTGCCGCGCCACGTTTCTAACAGGCGCCAATGGCCCTGCGGGGTGGTGGGGGCTTCATACTCAGAGTGTGTGACGCTGAAGCCGTCTGTCATCGTCCAGCTCACAAGGGCGCCCACGGCTATGCGGTCGTTGAAATGGTACAAATAATGGCCGCCAAGCGTGAAGCTGAAGCGGTTAAAGAATCTATCCTTGTCAAGAAGATAACGTGCCTGTTGGTCCCTGGCATAATCCTCGAATCTGTCGAATCTGTCCACACGTGTAAAGAGTCCTGCTGTGAGGCCGAACTCATGACGCTGGAAGAAGCTGCGGTGGTATTTGAAACGATTGATGTGTCCGTTCTCTGTGTCCTGTGCTGCCAGCGGACATGCGAGGATGGTCAGGAAACTGAGCGTAAGAAGTATCTTGTTCATGATGCAGTTCTGTTTTTAGGGGTTCTCAGGTTGGGTGGCGGGTGTCGGTGAGTATGTGACAATCCATTTTTGATTGCGCAGCAGCTCTTTGGTCAGCTCGTAGCGCGCCAGCTCTGCATGGTGCTTGCGCAGGAATACGCCCAGGGGCACATTCTTGTCATAGACGAACACCTGAAGCACTGAGCTCTTGTCAAACCAGCTTCGTAGGCTGTATTCTCCAATTCTCACGTTGCGGTTCGGCAGAATATAGTCGTACGTGACATCCGGTTCAAAGGGATATAGCGTATCTGGGTATTCGTGGCTTACGACTATGCAGACGGTGTCGTTGCTCACGTTCTGGAAAATGAAGCCGTCCTTCAGTTCTTCGTAGTCATTCGAGCACATGCTGGACGACAGCAAAAGCGCCAAAGCGACTGGTAGAAACAATACGAGTTTTTTCATTTTAAATCCTTTCTTTTCTTTATCATTCATGAATACTGCCGCAAAGATATGCTCTTTTAATAAATCCACCAAATTTTCTTAGCAGAAATTTCGCCAAAAGTTCACCATATCCGAGGTAAACACTTCATATCATCATAGTTACATTTGGCATCTCCAGCGTCTGGAACCTTGCGCGATAGGCTTCTGCTTTCTTGGAGAAGGACGGGGGGGGGTAGGCGCGGGAGAAACAGCGATGCCCTATAGAGAGCGCTGGCGTTTTCTCCATAGGGCATCGCGGAAAGAATAAAGGGTGTTTCGAGGGGTTGCCGACCGTATCGGGAGCTTCGAGGTAATAGATTAGGCTGTGGCGGTGCGCCAGAAGCGGGGTGTGATGTCTTCGAAGGTGCCGTCGGCGGACTGGCGGTAGAGTCGCTGGTTGGTGGTAGGACTGTTCAGGGGACCAAGGTGGCGGATGTAGGGGCCGATCTTGATGTAGTCGAAATCAGTCTTGCTGACGCCTGCCGGAATCCGGAGCCGCCCGCTGTACCACGCCACGTGGTACTGCGGATGGTTCTCGTGGATATACAGCGCCAGCTGCTGCACGCCCACGGGGTCGTTGTCACCGCCCATCATGGCGATGCAGGTGATGTCATGGCCGTAGCGCTCGACGAAGGCGTCGATGGCATCGGTGTTCAACGGCAGGCCGATGTCCTCCCACAGATAGTGGCTGTGGCAACCGGGACAGCGGCAGGGACAGTTGGAGATGTTGATGGCCAGCGTGACCTCGTCGGGTATTTCCTGAAAAACAATTCCAGTGTTGACGTACTTCAACATGTTAGTTGACAAGTGACCAATTATTTATTCTTCACTTTTCACTTTTCGCTTTTCATTCTTCATTAACCTTGTCCTCGAGTTTTTCTAACAATGAATTTTACGAATTAGACGAATCTTGGCTGGCGCATAGATATATATACACATCAATTTTCAAACTACAGGACATGAATAATTCGTGGAATTCATGAAGTGTCAAGCGTCACCCTTCGGGATGCCGAGCGCGACTAATTCGTTGTCCAAAATAAATCTGTGTCATCCGCGTAATCTGTGGCGCTTTTTCGGTTTTTGTCAAGGATGGCTGCCCCCCAGCCCCCTCTCCCCTCCCTCTTTATGGGGAGGATGGTTACTTTTGACAATGAGGAGGATTTGGTCGAATCGCGGAAATTTGCTAACACCGTAGAAAGATTATTTTGTGTTTGTGGGCCCTCTCTAAACTCCTCGCGTGGAGAACTCGTAACGAGCCAAAGTTTTACATCCGGATGCATATTATATTTTGTATTTTGTCTTTTATCTTCTTTTTTTCTCTTTTACTTTTTGTTTGAAGACCTTGCTCTTATGGCCGTAAGACCTTGCTCTTACGCCTCGAAGACCAAGGTCTTCTTTTTTCTTTCTTTTGACAGTGTAAAGGTATGAAAAATATTGACGTACTCCAAATATTTCTCGAATTATTTTTACAAAATTTTCATAGCGTCCCATGATGCGTTGCGCGTTGCAGCGTTGCAGTTGAAAACACAGAGTAGGGTAGGTCAAAATTTCGCCCTACTTTATATTATAATATATATATATATTATAATATAAAGTAGAACCATTTTTCACCCCTTGCAATCCCTTCTCATGGACTGCAACGGTGCAACGGTGCAACGCCATTATTTGCAGCGTGTCTTTTCCTGAATTTGGTTGACTCCTTTTAGGCCCTGTTTTTTAACCTTTTCCTATCCATAAGGAAAAGGTTGACACTCTCCTCCGGCATTGGTTGACCGTTTTCCTGAAAAGGTAGTCTCTTTTCCTAAGAACGTGTAAATAGTAATTGAAAAGTATACCACCATAATAATTGAAAAGGGTACCACGCAGACCAGAGTCTTTTGATTGATTTCTGCCGCAAAGGTAATGATTATTTACGATTGGACGATGTGCAATGTACAATATTCTGCACTTACGCATGCCGCGGGAGCCTCAGACGATGCTGTAGAGGAGCAGGATGATGAGCTGGGCGGTGAGGATGCGCAGGAACATGCACAGGGGATATACGGTGCTGTAGCCCACGGCGGGGGCGTCGTTGTTGGCCGTCTGGTTGGCATAGGCCAGGGCAGGGGGGTCGGTGGTGGCACCGGCGATGAGGCCCATGAGGGTGAAGTAGTTGAGCTTGTACTTCAGGCGCGCCAGCGTTCCGATGATGAGGATGGGGATGATGGTGATGAGGAAGCCGGCCCAGACGTAGGTGAGGCCGTCGCCCTCGGTGACGGTGTTCCAGAAGGTGGCTCCAGCCTTGATGCCTACGGAGGCGAGGAAGAGTACGAGTCCGAACTCGCGCAGCATCAGGTTGGCGGAGTTGGTGGTGTAGCTGACGAGGTGGAGCTTGTAGCCGAAGCGGCCGATGAGGATGGCGATGATGAGTGGGCCACCGGCGAGGCCGAGCTTCACGGGCGTGGGCACGCCGGGCAGGGCGATGGGCATCATGCCGAAGATGATGCCGACGACGATGCCGATGAAGATGGCGCTGAGGTTGGGGTGGTCCAGGCGCTTCACCTCGTTGCCGAGCATTCCGGCGACGCGGGCGATGGCGTCCTCGGGGCCTACGCATACGAGCTTGTCGCCAATCTGGATGCGCAGGTTGCGGTCGGCGAAGAGGTTCATGCCGTTGCGGTGGATGCGGGTGACGTTGACGCCATAAACGCTGGAGAAGTGGAGCTGTCCGAAGGTCTTGCCGTTGACATTGGGCTGGGTGACGAGGACGTTCTTGGAGACCATCTTCACGTCTTGCTCGTCCCATTCCACATGATCCACCGGCCCGATGAAGGCTGAGATGGCTTCCCAGTCGTCCTCGGCGCAGGTGATGTACATCAGGTCGCCCGTGGTGATGATGCTGTCGCGGTTGGGGATGATGACGTGGCCCTCATGGAGGATGCGCGAGCACACGAAGTTGCGGCCCAGAAACTCACGAATCTGCAGGATGCTGCGTCCGCTCAGGGCCGGGTTGTTGGCGCGCAGTGTCATGCGGTGGGGCTTGGCGTGGGGATTCTCGCTCATCTCCTTCTCTATCTGCTCAGATTCGCTCTTGAGGCTGATGCGACAGATGTAGCGGAGGGCGATGGTGGCACCGATGATGCCAACGACGCCGAGGGGGTAGGCGCAGGCGTAGCCCGAGGCTATCTGCGGTATCTGGGCAGCACCCTTATAGATGCTGTTCACAGCTTCGGAGGCAGCACCCAGGCCGGGCGTATTGGTGATGGCGCCACAGAGCACACCCGTCATCATAGAGAGGTTCCACACGTTGGCACCACCATGGATGGAGGGGTTGTAGAAAAGGATGAAGTAGAGCGCCAGCATCGTGACCACGTTGAGACCTACGATGCCCATGGCCAGCATATTGGCCGTGATGCCGCCCTTGGCAAAGCTCTCGAAGAAGCCGGGGCCTACCTGCAGACCGATGCAATAGACGAAGAGGATGAGACCGAAGTCCTGCACGTAGTTGAGCACCTCGGGCGTGCCCGTGAAGCCGATGTGGCCGGCCAGGATGCCGGCGAAGAGGACAAAGGTGACACCCAGTGAGATGCCGAAAATCTTGAAGCGGCCAAGGGAGATGCCGATGGCGATGACCAATGCATAGAGCACCACGATGTGTGCGATGGAATCGGTGTTGGTGAAAAGGTTGATGAGCCAGTCCATTTATTTTGATGATTGATGAATGACAAAAGTCAACAAAGTTAATGAAGGATAACGCTCAGCGTTTAGATTCCTCATTAAACTTTCAACTATAAACTTTCAACTTAAATTCGGCCGCAAAGGTAGTGAAGATTTGTGAATGTAGCATGAATGTTTTCGTTTTTCTGCCTTGTCCTGCGGAAAATATTGCCCTAAAAGGATGGCGGCATCGCAAATTATGCGTACTTTTGCAGCGCAAGTCAACAACAGCGATGACAAAAGACAGCGTTACACTCTTAGAACTGAACAGTCTGGTGCGCTCTGTCGTGGAGCAGAGCCTCGACGGCGAATACTGGCTGGAAGCGGAGCTCAGCGAGGCGCGGCTGGCACAGAACGGCCATTTCTATGTGGAGTTCGTGCAGAAGGATGCCTCGGGGCGAAGCTTCGTTGCTCGCGCGCGCGGGACCGTGTGGGCGCGAACCTATAATATGATAGCCCCCCTCTTCGAGCGTGCCACAGGCGAACGGCTGCGGGCAGGCATGAAGGTGAGGGTTCTGGTGACCGTAGCCTTCCACGAGCTCTACGGTTACTCGCTGAATGTC
This sequence comes from uncultured Bacteroidales bacterium, assembly GCA_902779845.1. Lineage (GTDB taxonomy): Bacteria > Bacteroidota > Bacteroidia > Bacteroidales > Bacteroidaceae > Physcousia. The sequence goes on from CACZCZ010000003.1 coordinate 172,628, forward strand.
GTCAACATCGACCCCTCGTTCACGCTGGGCGACTTGGCCCAGCGGCGCCGCGAGATTCTGGCGCAGCTGGAGGCCGACGGCATTCTGGAGGACAACCGCCAGCTGCCGCTGCCGTTGCTGCTGAAGCGCATTGCGGTGGTCTCGTCGGCAGGTGCGGCGGGCTACGGTGACTTCTGCGACCAACTGGCAAACAACGACTACGGCCTCTGCTTCCACGTGCAGCTCTTCCCTGCCGTGATGCAGGGCGCCAATGTGGAAGAGAGCGTACTGGCGGCCTTGGCTGCCATCGCCGACGAGGCTGAGCGGTGGGACTGCGTCGTGGTCATCCGTGGTGGAGGCGCCACCAGCGACCTGGCCGATTTCGACTCCTACCCGCTCGCAGCGGCTGTGGCACAGATGCCGTTGCCCGTGCTCGTCGGCATCGGCCATGAGCGCGACGAGACTGTGCTGGACTTCGTGGCGCACACCCGCGTGAAGACCCCCACTGCCGCTGCCGCCTTCATCATCGACCATGGCGCACAGCAGCTGGCCCTGCTCGACGAACTGCAAGGCCGCATCACCCAAGGCGTGGCGATGCGCGTGGAGAACTTGCGACTGCAGTTGGCGCGCTTGGGGCTGAGCTTTGTGCAAAGTGCGAAGTTCAAAGTTCAAAGTTCAAAGTTGAAGGTGGAGGGCCTGGAACAACGCTTTGTGCAAGGTTCAAAGTTCAAAGTTCAAAGTTCAAAGTTGAAATTGGAGAGCCTGGAACAACGCTTTGGTCAAAGTTCAAAGCTCAAAGTTCAAAGCTCAAAGTTGAAATTGGAGAATCTGCAGGCGCGGCTGGCTGCCCTCGACCCTGTGCTGCAGCTGCAACGTGGCTACACACTGACCTTCACCGCCGACGGACGGTTGGTGCATTCCGCAGCCGACGTGCATCGCGGCGAGCGCCTCACCACACGGTTTGCCGACGGCAGTGTGGAGAGCGTGGCAGACAATGTACTACAGCGCAACGACGACCTCGACAGGACAATGGTCGGAGCCTAAGATGTCGGTGTGGATGGCGGCGTCGCGAACCTGCGACGCGAGGCGGTTGGACACGAGCCAATAGTCGATGCGCCAGCCCACATTCTTCTGGCGGGCTTGGAAACGATAGCTCCACCAGGAATAGACATCGCGCACATCGGGATTGCGCGAACGCCACGTGTCGGTGAAACCTGCGGCCAAAAGGGCCGAGAACTTTGCACGCTCCTCGTCGGTGAAGCCGGCATTCATGTGGTTGGTCTTTGGATTCTTCAAGTCGATTTCCTCATGCGCCACGTTCATGTCACCGCACACCAACACCGGCTTGCGTGCATCCAGCGCCAGAAGATAGCCGCGGAAAGCATCCTCCCAACTCATGCGGTAGTCCAGACGTTTGAGACCGTCCTGTGAGTTGGGCGTATAGACCGTGACAACGTAGAAATCATTGTATTCCAGTGTGATGACGCGGCCCTCGTGGTCGTGCTCCGCGATGCCCATGCCGTAGGCCACGCTCAGCGGGTGGTGCTTGGTGAAGATAGCGGTGCCGCTGTAGCCCTTCTTCTCGGCGTAATTCCAATAGCTCTCGTAGCCCTCGAAGGCGATGTCCAGCTGGCCCGCCTGCATCTTGGTCTCCTGCAGACAGAAGAAATCGGCGTCCAGAGCGCGGAAGATGTCCCGGAAGCCTTTGCCGTCGCAGGCACGCAGGCCATTGACGTTCCATGAGATGAATTTCATTCCTTTCTGATGTAAAAAAGTGATGTTGAGAATGCGAAAAACGCTTTTCCGCGGCAAAGATAGCAACTTATTCGTAAATCATCGCTCTCAATTCACATTTTTTACCTACCTTTGTGCCCAAATTTAAAATTACGACGATGAAAATAGGAGATAAAGTACGATTCCTGAACGAAGTGGGCGGCGGCATCGTCGCCGGCTTCGAGGGCAAGAATGTCGTCCTGGTCACCGATGAGGACGGCTTCGATGTGCCCATGCTCCGTTCGCAGGTGGTGGTGATTGAGACCAACGAGAACAACAGGGTCATCAAGCCTCAGACAACGCCACAGGCACCTTCCAAAGTGCGTTTCCTGGAGGATGGCGTAGAGGACGATCCCGCGGCTCGCCCGGTGAGCTACCAGCCGAAAGCCGCTGAGCGCAAGGGCGGCGACCTGCTGAACGTGTGTCTGGCCTTTGTGCCCGAGAACTCCCGTGAACTTTCGGGCACTCGCTTCGAGGGCTACCTTATCAATGATTCCAACTACTACGTCAGCGCCGTCTTCGCCAACAACGAGGGCGCGGCATGGCACCTGCGTTGGCAGGGCATCATCGAGCCCAACACGAAACAACTATTGGAAACTTTCGACCGCTCGGTGCTCAACGACCTGGAGCGCCTCAGCGTGCAGCTGGTGGCATGGAAGCAGGACAAACCCTATCAGATGAAGCCTGCCGTGGGCGTGGAGCTGCGCCTTGACACCGTGAAGTTCTACAAGCTGCATGTGTTCCAGCCATCGCCTTTTTTCCGCGAACCCGCATTGGTGTATGACATCGTGCGCGACGACCGCCCCATCAAGCAGGTGTTCGTGGAGGCTGAGGAGGTCCTGGATGCCATGCGAGGCATGGAACATGCCGAGGCACACGAGCCCGAACAAACGGACGAATCCGCTGAAACACAGCAGACAGAGATACCCGTGACCACTGAGATTCCGCAGCGCACACGAGCCGAAGAGCGCGAAGCACTGAAAGCCGCCAAACGGGCTTTGAAGGAGGAAATACGCGCGCAGCGGGCCAAAGAGCAGGCCGAGAAGGCACTGCGCAGCCCCTTGTTTTCCAAAAAAACGCAACAGCCGCACACAGACAACGTCATCGAAGTGGATCTGCACATCGATGCACTGCTGGACCACACCGAAGGCCTTTCGCCATCGGTGCTGATGAACACGCAGCTGACAGAATTCCGCATCATCATGGAGCGCAATATCCGCAAACACGGACAGCGCATCGTCTTCATCCACGGAAAAGGAGATGGAACATTGCGCGAGGCTCTGATTAAGGAACTGCGCTACCGCTATCGTACCTGCACCTACGAGGATGCCCCCTTCCAGAAGTACGGACATGGGGCCACAATGGTGACGATAGGGTGACGTTGGTTCAGGGATTATTGATTCATTCGTAATTCGGAAAAAACAAAAGTGCCAAGTCCTAAAGATATACATATTTCAGACTTCGCCTACGAACTGCCGGATGAGCGCATCGCCAAGTACCCGCTGGCGGAGCGCGATGCATCGAAGCTTCTAATATATGACCACGGCAACATCTGTCATCGCCATTTCCGCGACCTGCCCGAGCTGCTGCCCGAGGGTTCGCTGCTGGTGATGAACAACACCCGTGTCATCCAGGCACGTCTGCATTTCCGTAAGGAGACAGGGGCGCTCATTGAGGTATTCTGTCTGGAACCTGCCGAACCCCACGACTATGTCCTCATGTTTCAGCAGACGAGGTCGTGCACATGGCATTGTCTCGTCGGCAACAGCAAGAAGTGGAAGGAGGGCGCACTGCAGCGGCAGATTGCCGTGGAGGGGCGCGAGCTGACGCTGACAGCCACACGCCACACAGACCCGCAGCTGACAGGAAAGCCCGGCGAGTCGGTCATCACCTTCGCGTGGGATGATGACGACGTGACGTGGGCACAGGTGCTCGACGCCTGCGGCGAACTGCCCATCCCGCCGTACCTCAACCGCAAGACCGAGGCCAGCGACCTGAAGACCTACCAGACCGTCTATTCCAAAGTGAAAGGCAGTGTCGCCGCTCCCACAGCAGGCCTGCATTTTACCCCCAACGTTCTCGAGGCCATCGACAGCCGAGGCATAGAGCGAGCCGAGCTGACGCTGCACGTGGGCGCCGGCACCTTCAAGCCCGTAAAAAGCGAACGCATCGAGGGCCACGAGATGCACTCGGAATGGATTTATGTGCCTCGTAAAGTGGTGGAGGCGCTACTTCGCCACGGCGGCGAGTGCACGGCTGTAGGGACCACCAGCGTACGTACACTTGAGTCCCTGTATTATATCGGTCTGAAGATTATGGCTAAGCCTGAAATCACAGAGGACGAACTGAAGGTGGGACAATGGGAACCGTATGGCGAAGCGCAAGGTGACGAGGTGAACGATAAGGGCATGACAAGTGAAGAATCCTTGAGGGCTATCTTGGATTGGATGGAACGTAACCACCTGAATGCCCTGCACACCGCCACACAGATCATCATAGCCCCAGGTTATCACTACCACATCGTCAGGCGAATGGTGACCAACTTCCACCAACCCCAGTCCACGCTCCTGCTGCTTGTGTCGGCCTTCGTGGGCGGCGAGCGCTGGGAGGACATCTATCGCTATGCTTTGGACAACGACTTCCGTTTCCTCAGCTATGGTGATAGCTCGCTGTTGATACCGTAGTATCTTTTTTTGTTATTTTCTTTTGTGGCGCTGAAAAAATTATGTACTTTTGCAGCGCCATAAACAATGTATTTCCTATGAATCACACGAAATTCCTGCTTCTTCTTTGGCTCGTGACCCTGCTGCCCGGCAAGGTCGTGGCCGAGGACATCACCGTGGCTGAGGCCACACGCATCGCACAATCCTTTGACAGCAACCACAACCGCAAGGTGAAGCGCGCGAGTGGGGCACCGGCCGGGAACACGGTGAAGTGGGTCAGCTCGCGCTTCGAGAACGGAGCTCCCCTGTACCATGTCTTCTCGCGCGGCGAACAAGGATTCGTCATCGTAGGCGGCGACGATGCCGTGCGGCCCGTGCTGGCCTACTCCGACAAGAGCACGATCACCGCGCTGGACGAACTTCCACCAGCCATGCAGGAATTGCTGGACCTCTATGCTGTCAGCATGACGCAGCTGAAACAACTGCGCGCAAGGGGCTATGTCATCGATGACACCGACGTCCCCGAACCAACAAAGGCCGTCAGACCCATGCTCGTCACCCAGTGGGGGCAAGGTGAACCCTACAACTTGTTATGTCCATACAGCGGCAGTGCACGATGCATCTCGGGTTGCGTGGCAACGGCCATGGCACAGCTGATGTACTTCTACAAACATCCCATGCGTGGAACTGATGATCACTCCTACGTGTGGAATGGGAAGGAACTGTATTCAGACTTCTCCAGCCATTACTATGACTGGGACAACATGTTCACGGTTTACACAGCCTCCTGCACGAACACACAGAAGCAGGCCGTGGCTCAATTGATATACGACTGCGGTGTTTCCGTGGAGGCCCGCTATGGCGCCAACCTCACCGAGGCAAACATCTACCGTCAGTTCGTCAATTACTTCGGCTATGACTCTAGCAGCGCATGGATTTATAAGTCGAGTCGCAGCAACGTCTTCTGGGAAAAGACCATCAATGACGAACTGCTGGCAGGGCGGCCCGTCTATTACCGGGGCGCGAACGAGAACGGCGCCGGGCACTTGTATGTCATCGACGGTTGCGACGATAATAACTACTATCACATCAACTGGGGATGGGACGGGCGCGAAGACGGCTTCTTCACCATCACCTTCCCTTACCACATGGGGACTTACTGGGACGGTGCTTGCTGCATCATCGGGCTGCGACCGGCTGAGGAGACAGAGGCCGAGGACTTCACCTCTGCCACGCCTTATGCCTTGGAGTTTCCTGTGTGCGGAATGACAGCTGATGCCAGATACAACTATTTCATTGGCAACTTCTCGAATCACTCCACCAGTTCCTATCTCGTCGAGCACGGAGCCCGCTTCACCAACGTCGCTACAGGCGAAAGCTTCGAATGCGCCAACTGGACAGATCAGTGGGCTCCAAAGGCAGAGTTCGAATGGATGTCCTTTAACTTCTACGATCTCGATCTGACACCGGGAACCTATGAGGTGGAACCGCTCTACCGCGTTGACGGGGAGGGCGAATGGAAACAATACCACTCGCTGAGCGAGGGCATCCGTCCGCCGCGACTTGAAGTCTTAGGCAACGTGCCCAAGGGCAAAAACCGCTGCTATCTCGGCAATAAGCCAGAAGTCTTCGGCAATTTGACCATGAGCCGCAACGGAGAGGATTATGTTTCCTTCGGCATCAACCTTGCCACCAGGAACCTGGAGCCGCAAGTGCTTATCATGGGCGTACAGCTCACCGACACGAAAACACGGGAGGTGGAATATGTCCCTTGCTACCGCATCCTGCTTACCAGCCAGGGACTGAATCTCAACTACGACCTGCATGCGAGGAAGATATCTCATGCCGGCACATTCAAGGCCGTGCTGGCCTGCCGTGATGCGCACTACGGCAGCGAGTGGCAGACGCTGAGGTATGGCACGACGCTCGCCAACGTGGGAAACATCACCGTCACCGACGACAGCGACATGAAGTTTCTCGTTGAGGATATGGGCGTGGGCGACGACACGGGCATCACCAGCATGCCACTAACAGCACGCTTCCGCGTGCGTGCACTGGAAGACGCTGAGGGCGTTCTCCAGTTCTCATGGGGACTGGGATGGACGGAGGAGACCGTCAGCATGAAACAGGGCGAGGTGCGAGAGTTTACCTACACCAACAGGTATCCCGATGCAGAACTCGACAAAGCCTATTACCTCTATTCGTTCGTCAACGTGGATGGAAACGGGTTCTATAACAACCTTTCCACCTGCTACTTCATCGACGACGCGACACAGGTGGAGAATGTGCCTCAAGATGCCGACGAACTCTACTCCGACACACCAGCAGATGTCTTCACGCTTTCGGGCGTGCAACTCCGCAGCGCAGCGCCCGCAGCCTCCGCATTACGCTCACTCCCGCGTGGAACATATATTGTTAAGCAGGGTACGAAAGCACGAAAAGTACAGCTAAAATAAGAAAAAAAGTTAATATTTATGGCCGTTCGGGAACTTTTGTGTACTTTTGCGGCCGAAAAGTGGAGTAGGACAAACTCTATTAACGAAAACGACACGTAAAGTATAAATATGGAAACTACGCTCGTTTTGCTCAAACCAAGCTGTGTTCAACGCCAACTTATCGGTGAAATCGTACATCGCTTTGAGCGCCGAGGCCTGCGCATCGCAGGCATGAAAATGATGCAGTTGGATGAATCCATCTTGCGTGCTCACTACGCTCACCTCGTGGATCGTCCCTTCTTCCCGCTTCTGGCAAAGTCGATGATGGCATCGCCGATTGTGGCAATGGCCATCAGTGGCGTGGAAGCCGTGCAGGTGGTGCGTGCCATGACAGGTTTTACCAACGGTCGCGCTGCTGATCCCGGTACGATTCGCGGTGACTACGCCATGAGCAACCAGCAGAACATTGTCCACGCCTCGGACTCTATTGAGAATGCCGCCATCGAACTGGCCCGCTTCTTCCGTCCTGAAGAAATCTTCGACTACCGCAGCGGAGTGCAGGACTACATCTACGCTACGAATGAAATCTGAGCGTTTCCCTAACACAAAAACTTTTACCTTCTAACAAAAGATGATTCATATTCTCAGACATACAATCGCTGCCTTCGTGCTCTCAGCAGCCTCGCTCCCCATGATGGGACAGGACATGATAGCACGTCAGGCTCCTATTGACCGAAAGATGCGCGCCGTTGACAGCGTGGAGATTCAGCGCCTGATTCAACAGGAGTACCTGGATAACCCCGCAGAAGACCTCTATCCCAGTTGGGAGGATGACTACATCAATATGTACGGCAACGTGCAGCTCCCCAGCGAGTACAAGATAGACTTGCGTGGCTTCTGCATGCCGACAACAAACCGCATCGTCACCTCTCACTACGGCTATCGTCCCCGTTTCCGCCGTCAGCATAAAGGCATAGATATCAACGCTTATAAGGGTGACACCATCCGTGCTGCTTTCGATGGCAAGGTACGAGTCGTGACCTTCCAGAGGGGCGGCTACGGCAATGTCGTCGTTATTCGTCACCCCAACGGATTGGAGACCATCTACGGTCACCTCTCCAAGCATCTGGCCCAACCTGACCAGACCGTGAAGGCTGGACAACCCATTGGACTCGCAGGCAGCACCGGACGCAGTACGGGTACGCACCTCCACTTCGAGACACGCCTTTTGGGAGAATACATTGATCCCGCCAAGCTCTTCGACTTTGAGCACCAGGATGTCACGGGCGACTTTTATGTCTTCAAGGGCCGCGGTCGCGGAATCCTGTTGGGCAAGCATGATGTTAATGGCGCATCACAGACTGCCGAAGGTGATCTGGCACAGGCTGATGAAGGCGTTGAGGTCACTTACAATTCGGCAGAGACAGCACGCAACAGCCGCAGTCAGCGTGCTGCACGCAACTCGCGTATTCACAAAGTCCGCAGGGGCGAGACTCTGGGGAGCATTGCCCGCAAGCATAGAACCACCGTGGCCAAACTCTGCCGCGCCAATGGCATCAGCGCGAAGACCACCTTGCGCGTAGGACAAATCCTGAAGTATTCATAAAACATCACCTATTTCTCTGAACGATGAATACTGAGGAGCAGTTCCGTGCGGTCATGAAGGAATGCCGCGAAGTCTTCGTCAAGAAACTACACGACTACGGTGCTGCGTGGCGCATCCTTCGCATACCATCGCTGACCGACCAGCTCTACATCAAGGCCAACCGCATCCGCTCATTGGAGATGAAAGGTGAGTCCAAGGTGGGAGAGGGCATTCGCCCCGAATTCATCGCTATCGTCAACTACTCCATCATCGGACTGATCCAACTGGAACATGGCATCGCGGAGAAACCCGACGACATGACCACCGAGGCTGCCATCGCAGAATACGACCGCTTGGCAGAAGACTCCCTGCAGCTGATGCTCCGCAAAAATCACGACTACGACGAGGCATGGCGGGGAATGCGCGTAAGCAGCTACACGGATATCATCCTCCAGAAAATATTCCGAACCAAGCAAATCGAAGAACTCGGCGGGGCCACGCTCATCAGCGAAGGGATTGACGCCAACTACATGGACATGATGAATTACGCCGTCTTCGGACTCATCAAACTGACCTTCGGAGAATGAACAGCAAATTACAATGGACTGTGGTGAACACATGCCGCCTGGTAGTGTCCGCCACTTTCGTTTTTTCGGGGCTTGTCAAACTCATCGACCCCCACGGCACGGCTTACAAGATTCATGACTATCTTGTAGCACTACAGCTCATCGACCTCTTCTCGGCAGACTACCTGACGCTCATCATGTCCATCGCGCTCGGCGTGATGGAGTTCACATTGGGGATTCTGCTTTTCTGCAGCATCCGACGCCGCAGCACCATTGTCCTCATGGCCCTCTTGACGTCATTCTACACACCCCTCACGCTGTGGCTGGCCATCACCGATGCCGTGACAGACTGCGGCTGTTTTGGTGATGCCGTGCATCTTTCCAACTGGCAGACTTTCGGTAAAAACGTCGTATTGCTGGCCATGCTGGCATTGCTGTGGTGGCAACGCAACCGGCTCTCGCGTCTTGTCTCACAGCCACTCCAGTGGTTGGTGTCACTGTACTCTGTCCTATATGCGCTCTTCTTGGCCGGCTTGTGCCTCTATGGCGAGCCGATTATAGACTTCCGCCCGTTCCACATCATGCAACACATCCCCACTGCGATGCAGTGGCCTGAAGACCCCAAGGCGCTGCCCGAGATTCTGGATTTCAATGTGGAACCCCTTGACGGCAATGCCGACAACACCACGGAGGCCATTCTCGCGGATTCCTCCTACACGTTCCTACTCACGGCACCGCATCTGGAGCAGGCAGACGACAGCAACCTGGAGACCATCAACGCACTATGCGACTATGCCCAAAAATATGGCTATCGGTTCCTCTGCCTCACAGCTTCCGGCGACAGCGCCATTCATCGCTGGCAGGACATGACGGGGGCCGAATACCCCTTTGCTTTCACCGATGAGCTGACCCTGAAGACCATGGCGCGAAGCAATCCGGCTCTGCTGTTGCTGCACAACGGAACCATCGTTGGCAAATGGAGCAATCGCACGATGCCCAGGGAAGAGGTGCTGACGCGCTCACTTGCGAAGCTGGATATCGCACATCCACGCTTTGAGGACTACCGGCGAATCCTGCTCACACTGCTGTTGTGGTACGTCGTGCCGCTGGCAATTCTCATCCTGATCGACCGAGCCTATGCCAGCATCCGATGGTGGCATCGGAAACAAAAGCGAACTGACGCAAGCGTGAAAAAATAGCTCCAAGTGCGAAAAACTTACATTCTGTGCACATTCTCCCATCAAAAAGCACTATATTTGCACCCGAAAAAGCGAAGTATTTAATTCAACCTATAAAAATATTAAGAACATGAGAAAGAAAATCGTAGCAGGAAACTGGAAAATGAACCTCAACCTGCAAGAAGGTATGGCACTCGCCAACGAACTCAAGGCTGCCCTCGCTGCCGAGAAGCCTAACTGCGATGTCATCATCTGCACGCCCTTCATCCACCTTGCAAAGGTTGCTGACATCGTGGCCGGCACCGTTATAGGTCTGGGCGCTGAGAACTGCGCTGACAAAGAGAAGGGCGCTTACACCGGTGAGGTGAGTGCTGCACAGGTCAAGAGCACCGGTGCACAGTATGTCATCCTCGGCCACAGCGAGCGTCGCGCCTACTATGGCGAGACCGCTGAAATCCTGAAGGAGAAGGTGAACCTCGCTCTCGCCAACGGCCTGAAGGTCATCTTCTGCATCGGCGAAGTGCTGGAGGAGCGCGAGGCCGGCAAGCAGAACGAAGTCGTCGGCAGCCAGCTCGCTGACAGCCTCTTCGACCTCACCGAGGAGCAGCTCGCCAACATCATCCTCGCCTACGAGCCCGTGTGGGCCATCGGCACCGGCAGGACCGCTACCGCTGAGCAGGCTGAAGACATGCACGCCTTCATCCGTGGTGTCATCGCAGGCCGCTTCGGCGAAGCCGCTGCAGAGAACATCAGCATCCTCTATGGTGGCAGCTGCAAGCCCAGCAACGCCAAGGAAATCTTCTCGAAGCCCGACGTGGATGGCGGCCTCATCGGTGGCGCTGCCCTCAAGTGCGCCGACTTCAAGGGCATCATCGATGCCTGGAACTAAAGCAGGAGAAATAATCATCACCGGAATAAAAGGTAATTGTAAATGATAAAGAATTATTATTTATTATTTATTATTTGTTTATTCCCCTTAGGGGCTTTCGCTCAAGAAACATTTACCCAGCACCTCACCCGTCAAGTAACGGGTGAGGGCCGGGTAGTGCTTCATCAAGACGCTGAGATCGATGCCCTGGTCAATTCCCCCGCTGCTCATACTGCTAATCATAGCGGCATCGTAAAGCCCGTTCATCAGGGTCATACCGAAACGGACAGCACATCTCTCGCTGCCGAGCCCGTGCGCGAGTTGCACAGCGGGCACCGCTCTCAGATGGTTGGCTACCGCATTCAGGTCTATGCCGGCGGTAATAGCCGCAAGTCGAAGTCCGAGGCCCATTACATGGGTAATCTCGTACGTTCAAACTTCGGTAATGAGATGGCTGTTTACACCAGCTTCATTTCTCCACGATGGGTTTGCCGTGTCGGTGATTTCAAAAGTCGTGAGGAAGCAGCTGAACAGCTACGTAAAATGCGTGCTACGCAGAAATTCAGCGAGGCGAGCATCGTGAAGAGTAAAATATATGTCTATTACTAAGCAGCAACAACAGGACGCTCTCGCTGAGCATTATTCCGACATCCTACAACTCTTGGGAGAAGATCCTTCACGTGAAGGGCTCCTCAAGACACCCATCCGCGTAGCCCGAGCTTGGATGGAACTTACGCGCGGCTACGATGAAGATCCCATAGCCATCCTGCGCTCCGCCCTCTTCAAGGAGAGCTACCACAACATGGTGGTTGTGCGCGACATCGAGTTCTACTCCCTCTGTGAACACCACCTCCTACCCTTCTTTGGTCACGTACACATCGCCTACATCCCCAACGGCGAAATTACAGGACTCTCCAAACTCGCACGCATCGTCAACACCTTCAGCCATCGCCTGCAGGTGCAGGAACGCATGACCGAAGAGATTGCCCACTGTATCCAGGAAGCCCTCAGCCCGCAGGGCGTCATGGTTGTCGTCGAAGCCCGCCACCTCTGCATGCAGATGCGCGGCGTCGCCAAGCAGGATGCCAACACCACTACCATGCACTACATCGGCGCCTTCGAACACGCCGAGACACGTCAAGAGTTCCTCGACCAGCTCTTCAAGGAGTAAACAGAAGACCAGCTCTTCAAGGAGTAAGCTGAAGGCCATGGTCCTCAAGCGAGTTCCACGCATGGAACTCCCCATAAGAGTTTACTCTTATTGCTTTTGCCACCAGTGGCAAAACCATTTGCCACTGGTGGCAAATCTATTTATCATGTGTGATAAAACGTTTTATTACATGTGATAAATCCGCGCGCGCTGTACTTTTATAGGCATATTTGCACATGAAATTTACATTATCTCCACCTTTTTATGACTATCTCCACCTGCTTAACATCTTATCATTAAATGAAATAGCTGCAAGCAGGTGGAGATATATGCAATTTTTGATTATAAGGAGATAGGTAATTGGCTTGGTGAGTTAATAGGTTAACAAGTTAACAGGTTAACAGGTTAACAGGTTGGCAAGTTAACGGGTTAAAGGGTTAACAGGTTAACAGGTTGGCAAGTTAACGGGTTAAAGGGTTAACAGGTTGGCAAATTAACAGGTTAACAGGTTAATAGGTTCGAAGGGTGAGTTTGGCAGGCTTCAAGTCCTCGGCGGTAGCGGTGAGGGTGACGGTGGCGGGGGTGGTGCCGGCACGGAGGATGGCGAGGGCGCGACCTTCGTAGAGGCAGCGGTGGTTCACGAGCTGGGTGAGTTCGTCGCTATAGTGGTCGCCGGAAGAGACGGCTACCAGCCTCACCCCTAACCCCTCTCCCGTGGGCGAGGGGGACTTTGAGGGTTGGGACTCCACGGTGAAGGTGACGTCAAGGTTGGCGGTTGGGACGACCCTTCCTTTCTTGTCAATGGCTTCTACGCGGATGTGCTGGAGGTCAATGCCGTCGGCGCGCCAGAAGGTGGCCCCCCCTACGGCCCCCAAGGGGGCTTCTTTACCTTTGTGAACAGAGGATGAAGGTGTTGTGGTCCCCTTAGAGTTGAGGGTTGGGGGAAGGTCGGGGACAAGGCGCAAGGCAACGGCTGGGCCAGCGGTTTCGGCGCGGTGGCGGGCGACGATCTTACCGTCGGTGCGGGCGATGGCTTCGATATAGCCGGGCTCGTAGGTGAACTTGTCCCAACGAATCTGGTTGCGGGCCTTGGGGTTCTTTCGGTCGTTCTGCTTGCGGCCAAGGCTCTTGCCGTTCATGACGAGTTCCACTTCGTCGGCGTTCGTGTAGATGGTGAGGTTGAGTTCATCGCCGGGCGTGCGTGTCCAATGGTCGGTGAGGCGGCGGATGCGCTGCTTGACACCATTCCAGTCGATGTCCTGACTCTGCTCCTGAAAGCAGAGGTGCACGACGGGTTCATCGGAGAAGATGCTCTTGGCGAGATAGGCGTTGGGCTTCGTGGTGAGGTCGATGTAGAAGACGCCCTGCGCCCAGCCCTTGGCGGGCCAGCCCTGGCTCTCGCCGAGGTAGTCGATGGCTCCCCAGTAGGCGAGGCCGATGACCTTTGAGAGATCCATCTCGTAGTAGTTGGGTCCCATGGCGGCGGTGGTGGCCTCGCTCTGGTAGAACATCATCCAGGGGAACTTCTGGCCGTCGCCAGGGAAATACATATACCTATAATTATATGCGGCGATATCGGTCTCCATCACGAGGGGTGCCGGCAGGGAGTCGGTCTCGAGGGAACGGCCACGGGGGTGCATAGCAACGGTGATGAGGCGCGAATCGTCGTAACGCAGCAGCAGCTGTTTCTGCATGCGGTAAGGCGTCACGCCCCAGTCGGCGTAGGGGATATTCCAATAGGTCTGCAGCTCGTTGCCGAGGCTCCAGAAGACGATGCTGGGGTGGTTGCGGTCGCGCCGTATCCACTCTGGGATGTCGTGCTGCCAGAGCGCAGTCCACTCTGCACGGCCACCGCAGTACTGCGTCAGCCATTTGTCGTAGAGCTCATCCACCACGAGGATGCCGAGGGAGTCGCAAAGGTCGAGGAGACTCTCGCTGTAGGGGTTGTGGGAGGTGCGGATATGGTTGAAGCCGAACTCCTTGAGCAGGCGCAGACGTTTCTCTATGGCACGCGGATAGGCGGCAGCGCCGAGGGCGCCGAGGGTGTGGTGGTTGGCGATGCCCTTGAGGATGACCTTACGGCCGTTGAGTTTCATACCGAACTCGGGCGAGAACTCCAGCTGGCGGATGCCGAAGCGCGACGAAGTGACATCTATGACTGCACCGTCGGCGTTGAGAAGTTCCACGTGCAGCGTGTAGAGGAAGGGGTCGTCGATGTCCCAACGATGGGCGCCGGGCAGTACGATGGCAGGCAGATCATACTCGCGTGTCTTCTGGTTGCTGCGGAAACGCTGCTCGGAAGTCTGCTCCGCCACGCAGACACCTTTATTATCTGTCACACGCGCACGAAGGGTGACGGTCTTCAATCCCTTCTCGTTGGCTGTCAGTTCCACGCGAGCGAAGATGCTGTCTATACCGTTAGTAGTGATACGCAGGGGATGACGCGTGAAGAAGTTGACAGGGTCGGTGGTGATGATGTGGACATCGCGGTAGAGGCCGGCACCGGTGTACCAACGGCTGTTGTTGGCGGCACGAGTGTCAGCGCGCACGGCAAGCACATTCTTCTCGCCCCACTTCAGGAGCCTCGTGATGTCGGCCTCGAAGCCCAGGTAACCATAGTCTGTTTTGCCGATGAAATGGCCGTTTAAGTAGGCATCACCCACATATAGGATGCCCTCGAAATCGATAAGCACACGACGGCCACGCCAAGATTCATCCGGTGTGAAAGTCTTGCGGTACCAGCCGATGCCCATCTCCTTGAAGCCACGGGGGGATAGGCGGCTCTTCACGTTGGCGCCGGGGTCGCTGGTATCAGGGCGCTCGTCCTCGCCGGGAGCTACCCATGGCTGCTCGATTTGGAAGTCATGGGGGAGGTCCACGGATCGCCAGCCGCTGTCGTCAAGGGTAAGGCTGGCCCCGTCGGCGATGTCGCCGGCATGGAAGCGCCAGCCAAAGTTCCATAGCAAGGATGTACGAGGTGCAGCCTGTACCACTACGGTCAGCATCAGCGCTGCAAGAAACAGTTTGAGCGTTCTCATCGTTCTGAAAGTAATGCCTCTGCAATCTTTAAATCGAAAGGCGTGGTGATTTTAATGTTTTCGCGGTTGCCGTCCACGAGGGTGACAGGATGGCCGAGGGCTTCGACGACGGAGGCGTCATCGGTGAAGGCCTCGGTATAGGGTTGTTCGTAGGCGCAGAGGAGTAAGGGGAGCTGGAAAGTCTGGGGGGTCTGCACGAGACGGTAGAGGGAACGATCCACGGTGAGACTCACCCCCGGCCCCTCTCTTTCAAAGAGGGGAGGATTGGGGATGGGAGAGATTTTCCGCAGGGTCTCCACGACGGGGATGACGGGGACGACGGCGCCATGCCGGCGGGCTGCGTCGAAGGTGCGACGGATGACCTCTTCACTCACAAAAGGTCGCACGCCATCGTGGACAGCCACTAAGCTCTCCTCCCTCACGGGGGAGGGGTCGGGGGAGAGGCTTCTAAGACCATTCTTCACGGAATGGAATCGTGTCTCGCCGCCATCGGCGATGGTGTGAGGCACGATGAAATGGTGCTTTTTGCAGAGGTCGTGCCAAAAAGCCTGCTGATCCTTGGGGAGCACCAGGATGAGGCGAATGCCAGGGATGGCACGCTCGAAGACTTCAAGCGTGTGCATCAGCACAGGGCGCCCGCCGATGGGAAGGAACTGCTTGGGCAGGTCACCACCCATGCGCAAGCCCTTGCCGCCAGCTACGATGATGACACACTCGCTCATGCAACCTCCGACCACAGCATTCCCTGCCTCAATGCATCTGCCGTTGCCTTATCCTTGAGGCGCTCCACGATGGCATAGCCGAACTCGAAGACAGCAGCGGGGCCCTTGCCGGTGATGAAGAGGCCGTCCTGTTCCACGAGAGCACCAGTGTAGGTGGCACCCCTAAGCTCGGTCTCGAAGCCGGGGTAGCAGGTGGCACGCTTGCCGTCAAGCAAGCCCAGACGCCCCAGCACCAGCGGCGCAGCGCAGATGGCGGCCGCTGGACGGCCGAGATGGACGTGGTCAATCAGGCGCTCATTCAGGTCGGCACAGGCGGCGAGGTTGGTAGCGCCGGGCAGTCCGCCGGGGAAGATGAGCATGTCGGCATCGAAGAAGTCAACCTCGCTGAGCAAGGCGTCGGTCTCCACGCGGATGCCGTGGGCGCCGGTGACGGTGCGTTGACCTGTGATAGAAACGATTTGCAGGTCGAGGCCTGCACGGCGGATGATGTCGGCGGTGCCGAGAGCCTCAATCTCTTCGGTGCCGGTAGCAAAGAATAAGTAGATCATAGTTGAGGGGTGAGAGTTTATGGTTGAGAGGTGAGGGTTTATGGTTGAGGGTTATTTAAGTTGGGCAAGATAGCGGTGAATAGTGTCTTCGAGGCCGAAGTAGAGGGCATCGCAGATGAGGGCGTGGCCGATGCTTACCTCGTCGAGCCAGGGGATCTGCTGATGGAAGTAGGCGAGGTTCTGGAGGCTGAGGTCATGGCCGGCGTTCAGGCCGAGGCCGAAGTCGCGGGCAGCCTCGGCGGCACGGACGAAGGGGGCGATGGCAGAGCCGGGGTCGGCGGCGTAAGCCGCAGCATAAGGCTCGGTGTAGAGCTCCACGCGGTCGGCACCTGCACGGGCGGCGTATTCCACCATCTCCTCTTCGGCATTCACGAAGATGCTGACGCGGATGCCAGCCTCGCGGAAGCGGGCCGTGACATCGGTGAGGAAGTTCAGGTGGGTCTTCGTGTCCCAGCCGTGGTTGCTGGTGATCTGGTCGTGGCCGTCGGGCACGAGGGTGACCTGCGTGGGCCTGTTCTCCAGCACGAGGGCGATGAACTCCGAGATGGGGTTGCCCTCGATGTTGAACTCCGTGGTGAGACGGGGCTTTAGGTCACGCACATCCTGATAGCGGATATGGCGCTCATCGGGACGGGGGTGCACGGTGATGCCCTGCGCGCCGAAGCGCTCGCAGTCGAGAGCTACCTGCAGCACATTGGGGTTGTTGCCGCCGCGTGCGTTGCGGATGGTGGCCACCTTATTGATATTGACGCTCAGTTTTGTGGACATAGCTAACACTTAGTTTGTGAGTTCTTTCTGCAAAGGTAGCACAAAAGCGTGGAAAAAGACTCATAAAAGCATGAAAAATGAATAAATAGGGCCAAAAAACAAGAAAATGACCGCATAGAATAAAAAAACTTTTGGTTTCTGTACACTAACTCTCAACTTTTCAGTACCTTTGCGCGCTCATTTAAACACGACGATTCAGGGGATATAGCTCAGCTGGCTAGAGCGCAGCGTTCGCAACGCTGAGGTCGCGGGTTCGATTCCCGTTGTCTCCACCAACATCTTACCTATGCGAAAACTCCGTTTTGCCCTCTTTGGAAATGTCTTCCAGGCCAAGAAATCGGCTTCGGTACAGAAACTGCTCTGCTTGTTGGATGAACAACAGGCTGAGATACTGATTGACGAGCCTTTCCACCATTACCTGCAGAACGAACTACAGATTCAGATTCCGGCTGTGCGGATGATTCGCGGCGACGACTTTGCTGCCGACTATGTTATCTCCATGGGCGGCGACGGCACGTTCCTTGAGGCAGCGCGGCGTGTAGGCGACAAGCAGATCCCTATTCTGGGCGTGAACATGGGAAGGCTGGGCTTCCTGGCTGACATCACCCCCGAGGAATTGCCTGTTGCGATACATCAGATCTACACCGGTGATGTCCACGTGGAGGAGCGCAGTGTCTTGCAGTTGGAGTATGACAAAGGACAGCCCGAAGGTTATCCCTTTGCGCTCAATGAGGTGGCGGTGCTGAAACGTGATATGTCCTCCATGATTTCCATCCGCGTGTCAATTAACGGCGAATACCTGACGACTTACCAGGCCGATGGCCTCATCATCAACACCCCCACAGGCTCGACGGGTTATGCCCTCAGCGTGGGAGGCCCGATTATGCAACCAGGCAGCCACACCCTGGGCATTGTCCCCGTGGCACCCCATTCCTTGACGGTACGTCCTGTGATGCTGACCGATGACTCTGTCATTACCCTTTCCGTGTCAGCGCGCACTCATCGTTTCCTCGTCGCACTCGATGGCCGTAGTGAGAAATGCACCGAGGGCATTCAGCTGACCATTCGTCGTGCGCCCTATCAAGTCAAAATACTGAAACGCCCCGACCAGAGTTTCTTCCGCACGTTAAGGATGAAACTGATGTGGGGCACTGATGTGAGAGAATGAAAGGCGAGAAAGGATATAGTACACGGCAGGTGCTCATCTGGTTCTGGCAGATCTTCCAGCAGGTGAAGCTGCAGTCGCTCATCAACACGGTGAGCAGCATCGCACGTGTGTTGTTGGATTTCGCCTTTATTTGGGCTACGAAACACGCCATCGATATAGCTACGGGCAGTGCCTCGCCCTCGTTTTTTGGCCCCTCGACGCTCTTCCAAGCTGGTGTGGTGCTGGTCATCGTGATGGCCTTGCAGCTGGCATTGGGTTATACGAACCGCTGGATGTCTGCCCTCTTGGGTGTCGAAGCCAAGAAGCGCATGCAACGTCGTCTCTTCGAACACTTGCTGCGTAGTGAGTGGCATGGCAGGGAGCAGCGCCACAGCGGTGATGTGCTGAACCGACTTGTGAGCGACAGCCAGACCGTGGTGGCTATCGTCACTGACACGCTTCCCCAATTCATTGCCGTGCTGGTGCGCCTGTTCTGCGCCTTCTTCTTCCTCTTCACCATGGATTCGACGCTGGCCATCGGCGTGACCATCATCTTGCCGGCCTTCATCCTCCTCAGCCGTGCATACATCAATCGAATGAGGGCCATCACGCGCGATGTGAGAAAGACCGATAGCCACATTCAGGCCACGCTGCAAGAGAGTATTCAGCACCGTGTGATCCTGAAGACACTGGGACGTGTCCAGCTGATGGTCAAGACGCTGATGCAGTTGCAGAACACCTTGCGTCAGCAGGTGCGTCATCGTACGCTTTTCTCATCTACTTCGAACTTGGTGCTGAATCTTGGCTTTGGTATGGCATATCTGTTCACGTTCCTTTGGAGTGCCAATCGTCTGCTCGAAGGCACGATTACCTTTGGTATGATGACGGCGTTTATTCAGCTGTGCGGTCAGATTCAAGGTCCCTTCCGTGAGTTAACACGTTTTATTCCCACCATCATCAGCAGTTTCACTGCCGCCGAGCGTCTCATGGAGTTGGAGGAGATTCCTTTGGAGTCCGATGGCAAGCCAGTGTTCTTCACCAAGAGCGTAGGCCTGCGTATTTCCGATGTCTCCTTTGCTTACGACATCAAGAATCGTCAGATTATCAGCCATGCCAACTATCAATTCCCTCCGGGCTCGTCCACCGCAATTTTGGGTGAGACGGGTGCTGGAAAGACCACACTCATCAGAATGATTCTGGCGTTGCTGCAGCCTACTGAGGGTGAAATCGTGATGTACGAGGAGGGCAACGAGGAGCAGGGCGTCCGCGTCAGTCCCCGAACACGTTGCAATTTAGTCTATGTTCCTCAGGGTAACACCCTCTTCAGCGGCACACTGCGCTGGAACCTTCGGCTGGGTAATCCCGATGCCACCGAGGCAGAGATGCAGGAGGCACTGGAGCTGGCTTGCGCGGATTTCGTTCAGGGCCTCCCCGATGGTCTCGACACGGTCATCGGTGAAGGTGGAGCCGGTCTTTCCGAGGGGCAGGCACAGCGTATCGCCATAGCACGTTCGTTGCTCAAGCACGGTGCCATCCTGTTGCTTGACGAGGCCACCAGCGCCCTTGACCAAATCACCGAGCAGACCCTGTTGAACAATCTCATTGAACACTACAATCGCCGTGCCGTTAAGCCGACGCTCATCTTCATCACCCACCGTCCGGCTGTCCTGCGACACTGTTCGCAGATCATCACCTTGGAAAGACAACCCTACGCTACGAAGGCGTGACAGCTCTGTCCGCTCGGCTTGCCGTTTTGCTATTTGACGAATGTTCCACTATTCCCCTCTTTCCTTTATCAAGAACTGGACACTGCCTGTCGCTATTGCTGTAGGCGCTTCGTCCTATCTGCTCTTTGCCTACATCCCTGCTCTCGACGGAGCTGCCGACAGCCTTTTCCCCATTTTCGAGACGTTGTTGCCCATCACCATCTTCTTCACGCTGTTCATCACCTTCTCGAAGGTCGATTTCCACCTGATGCGCCTCCGCCCCTGGCACTTATACATCCTCGCCGTCCAGCTATTATTAGTAGGTGTACTCGTCCTCGCCTCATTCTTCCCTCTTCCCTCCCTGATGGGAGGGGTCGGGGGTAGTTCTTCCAAACTCCTCATCGAAGCCGTCCTCATGTGTGTCATCGCTCCCTGTGCCTCGGCTTCGCCTGTCGTGACGGCCAAATTGGGCGGCGACCTTACCCAGATGACTACCTTCGTGCTGCTGTCGTCGCTGGCGGCCTCGCTGCTCATTCCAGCGATCTTCCCGCTGTTGGAGCCCCATCCCGGGGGTACGTTCCTGGTGGTCTTTTGGCTCATCCTTCGTCGGCTGGCATCCGTCCTGCTGTTGCCGTTGCTTCTGGGCGCCATCGTGCGCCATTGGGTCAAGCCTTTATATAAATGGTTGGTGCGCACGCCCGATCTGGGTTTCTATTGCTGGAGTCTCTCGCTGGCCATCACCACGGGAATCACCGTCCGGAATATTGTCCACAGCCATGCCGGTGGCTTGTTGTTGGTGGCCATTGCTGTGCTGACCTTTTTCACCGCCATCTTTCAGTTTGCCATAGGGCGTTTCGTCGGACGTGTCGTAGGTGAAAAGGTTTGCACGGGTCAAGGGATGTTCCAAAAGAATACGGGGCTGGCCATCTGGATAGCTTATGTCTATCTCACACCCGTGGCTTCCATCGGTGCCGGTTGCTATGTGTTGTGGCAGAATATCATCAACTTCTACGAACTCTGGCAGCACCGACGTAGCGTCTCTCCAGACCCTGGCACAGCAACAGTGTCCACAGCATAGAGAAAAAACAGACGCCCGTGACGGCACTCTCGATGCCCAGTGGCGCAAAGGGGACACAGGACAGGGAAAACAGCAGACTGTAGGTTATCAGACGCTGGCGGCGGAATGTTCTCAGGAGATCTTTACGTCCCCAAGAAGTCGTTGACAGCCAGAAGGTGAGACCTAAAGCCAGCATGAAAATCTTCGTGTCCCACAGCAGGCCGAGCACCATCGTAGTGCGGTTCGTCAGCACCTGCAAATCGGGTGTCAGAATGGGGAACTGGTCGCGCGTTGTAAATTTCAGCACTGTACCTATGAGCCAGCCAATCACCATGGGCCAGCATGCCAGGCGGAAGAACTCGTTGCGGCGCTGCCAGGCCAGCAGCAGGAAAGCCAGACACAGCGGCAGTGTGATACCGTCGTGTGTGAAGCTGCAGAAAATTCCCATGAGCAGCATGAGCGCGTAGGCTAGCTTGAAGTTCTTGCGGCTGATTCGTTTGTATTGCGTCAGGAAAAATGGAACGATGCACTGCGACCCAAGTTCAATCAAGGCATCTTCATCGCGGGAGAAGTATAGATGTGAACCCGGGGAAAACAGCAAAATGAATCCTGCCGTCACCACCAGCTCCATCGCTGTACGGTCTGTGCCCAGGAACCGCGCTATCAGCCACACCAGCAACGTGAACAAAAGTGCTGTGGCGGGGATGATAATCCTCGGGTCCCAGATGTAGCCGTCTGCTTTTGGAATCAGCCACAGTGACAGGCACACGAGCAGATAGATGGAGAGGTATGTGAGTCTTTTCATACGTTTTGCGGTGCAAAGGTACGAAAAAGTTGAAAGCTGAAAGCTGAAAGTTGAAAGTTTAAGGTTGAAAGGTGATAGTTTTTCTACTTAAATGTCTTGTTTTGCCGTTTCCAACTGACAAGATGGCAGAATGTCGCACTTTGGCACGCCTTTCGCTCATGTAGGAGTGCAAGTAATTCACTCAATTCAATAAAAACAAATCATTATGAAGATTCAACCCCTTGCAGACCGAGTGCTCATTGAGCCCGCTGCAGCAGAAGAAAAGACCATCGGCGGCATCATCATCCCCGACACCGCCAAAGAGAAACCCCTTCAGGGTAAAGTAGTTGCCGTTGGCAAAGGCACCAAGGATGAAGAGATGGTGCTGAAGGCTGGCGACACCGTACTGTATGGCAAGTATGCCGGCACAGAGCTGGAGTTCGAGGGCCAGAAGTACCTCGTGATGCGCCAGAGCGACGTGGTGGCCGTTATTGCCTAAAGACCCACCCCCAACCCCTCCCGGAGAGCCTGCGGGGTAATATCTTTTACAAATATCTTTTAACATCCAAATCAACAACCATTAAAAATGACCCGATAAACTTCCAAGCGCTAGCCGCTCCTCTCCCTCACCGGAGGGGTCAGGGGGTGGGTCCTCAACAATTATGGCAAAAGAAATTAAATTCAATATCGAAGCCCGCGAGCAGATGAAGCAGGGCGTAGATCAGCTGGCCAATGCTGTCAAAGTGACACTTGGTCCGAAAGGTCGCAATGTAATTATCGAGAAGAAGTTCGGAGCTCCTCAGATCACCAAGGACGGCGTCACCGTCGCCAAGGAGATTGAGCTGGCCGATGCCTTCCAGAACGCTGGCGCACAGCTCGTCAAGAGCGTGGCCTCCAAGACAGGCGACGATGCCGGCGACGGCACCACCACCGCCACCGTGCTGGCACAGGCCATCGTTCGCGAGGGCTTGAAGAATGTCACCGCAGGTGCTAACCCCATGGACCTGAAGCGCGGCATCGACAAGGCTGTGGCCAAGGTCGTGGAGAGCATCAAGGGCATGAGCGAGCAGGTCGGCGACGACTACAACAAGATTGAGCAGGTGGCCACCGTCAGCGCCAACAACGACCCTGAGATCGGTAAGCTGCTGGCCGACGCCATGAAGAAAGTTTCCAAGGACGGCGTCATCACCATCGAGGAGGCTAAGGGCCGCGACACC
Organism: uncultured Bacteroidales bacterium; assembly: GCA_902779845.1. Lineage (GTDB taxonomy): Bacteria > Bacteroidota > Bacteroidia > Bacteroidales > Bacteroidaceae > Physcousia. The sequence goes on from CACZCZ010000003.1 coordinate 195,812, forward strand.
ACCATCGGCGTCGTCGAAGGTATGCAGTTCGACCGCGGCTATCTCTCCGCTTACTTCGTTACCAACACGGAGAAGATGGAGTGCGAGATGGAGAACCCCTACATCCTCATCTACGACAAGAAGATTTCTAACCTCAAGGACTTCCTGCCCATCCTGGAGCCCGCAGTACAGACCGGCCGTCCGCTGCTCGTCATCGCTGAGGATGTCGATAGCGAGGCCCTCACCACGCTCGTCGTCAACCGTCTGCGCGGCCAGCTGAAAATCTGCGCCGTCAAGGCTCCCGGCTTCGGCGACCGTCGCAAGGCCATGCTCGAGGACATCGCCATCCTCACCGGTGGCGTCGTCATCAGCGAGGAGAAGGGTCTGAAGCTCGAACAGGCTACCATCGAGATGCTCGGCTCGGCCGACAAGGTGACCATCAGCAAGGACAACACGACGATTGTCAGCGGTCACGGCCAGAGCGAGCTCATCAAGGACCGCATCAACCAGATCAAGAACGAGATTCAGAACACCACCTCTTCTTATGACAAGGAGAAGCTGCAGGAGCGTCTCGCTAAGCTCAGCGGCGGTGTTGCCGTCCTCTATGTTGGTGCTCCCTCCGAGACCGAGATGAAGGAGAAGAAGGACCGCGTCGATGACGCCCTCTGCGCTACGCGCGCAGCCATCGAAGAAGGTATCATCCCTGGCGGCGGCGTAGCCTACATCCGCGCCATCAAGGCCCTCGACGGCCTGCAGGGCGAGAACGCCGATGAGACCACTGGTATCCGCATCGTGGAGCGCGCCATCGAGGAGCCGCTGCGTCAGATTGTCGAGAACGCAGGCCTCGAAGGCAGCGTCGTCGTGAACACCGTGAAGGGTGAGAAGGGCGACTACGGCTACAACGCCCGTGCCGACCGCTACGAAGACCTCCGCAAGGCTGGCATCATCGATCCTGCCAAGGTGGCACGCGTAGCCCTCGAGAACGCTGCCAGCATCGCCGGCATGTTCCTCACCACCGAGTGCGTCATCTGCGACGCCAAGGAAGACAAGCCCGAAATGCCGATGGGCGGCGCTCCCGGCATGGGTGGCATGATGTAATCATCCCATTCCAAAATAATTCAATTTTTCAAGGAAGAATGAATCCGTGAGGGCACTCTTATGAGCGCTCTCACTTTTTTTTGTGTCTTCGTGCCGTGGTTCACGAAATTTTTATTACCTTTGCAACGCAAATCACGAAACAATCAGCCTTCAACTTTCATCTTTCAACTATAAACTTTCATCTACATACCGTACCCCCAAAAAAGCCATCGACCTCTCAACTCCCATCACCTATCTGCCCGGCGTAGGCCCGCAACGTGCCAAGCTGCTGGAATCGGAACTGAATATCATCACGTTCCGAGACCTACTGTATTATTTCCCTTACAAGCACATCGACCGTTCGCGTTTATACTATGTCCATGAGCTGACTCCCGAGATGCCCTTCGTGCAGGTCAAGGGTGAGATTCTCAGCTTCGAGGAAGAGGGACAAGGGCGTAAGCGACGTCTTATTGCCCATTTCACCGATGGAATGGGGCTTATAGATCTGGTGTGGTTCCAGGCGGGGACTTTCCGCTGGATCAAGAAGAGCTACCTCATTGGGAAACAGTATATTGTCTTCGGGCGCCCCGGTGTCTTCAAGGACCGAATCAACATCCCGCACCCGGACATCGATTCCGCTGACAGTTTGCAGCTGGGCACGATGGGGCTGCAGCCCTACTACAACACCACGGAGCGGATGAAGAAGGGCGGTCTCAACAGTCGCAGCATCGAGCGCTTCACAGGGACGTTGTTTGAGCGTCTGTCAGCCTTACCCCTCAATGACCCTGACCCCCTCCCCGCCGCGCTCCGCCAACAGCTCAACCTCATCCCCTTGTGGCAGTCGCTTCACGACCTGCATTATCCTCCTTCGGCCGAGGCGCTGCGTCGGGCCACCTACCGTCAGAAGTTCGAGGAGCTGTTCTTCATTCAATTAGGTCTTTTGCGCTTCGCCCGCCTGCGTCAGCAGCAGGTCTCGGGGTATGTCTTTGCTCATGTCGGTGAGCGCTTCAACACCTTCTATCGCGATTATCTCCCCTTTGAACTGACCAATGCGCAGAAGCGTGTCATCCGCGAGATGCGGCATGACATGGGCAGCGGCAAGCAGATGAACCGCCTGCTGCAAGGCGATGTCGGCAGCGGCAAGACGCTGGTGGCACTGATGACGATGCTCATCGCTCTTGACAACGGCTATCAGGCCTGTCTCATGGCACCCACCGAGATTCTGGCCGAGCAGCATTATGCCACCTTCAAGGAGTTCCTAGGCGATATGCCCGTGCGTGTGGAACTGCTCACAGGATCTGTGAAGGGGAAACGTCGCAGGGAACCTATATTAAAAGGTACGCGCGCGGGCGAGGTAGATATCCTCATTGGCACTCATGCGGTGTTAGAAGATACGGTGGCGTTCAACCGCCTTGGCCTTGTAGTCATCGATGAGCAGCATCGCTTCGGCGTGGCACAAAGGGCTAAGCTGTGGAAAAGACCAGCCCCCAACCCCTCCTGTCAGGGAGGGGAGGCGGTGGAGAGGCCACCCCATGTCCTTGTGATGACCGCCACGCCTATTCCCCGCACCTTGGCGATGACCCTATACGGCGACCTCGACGTTAGCGTCATCGATGAGCTGCCACCTGGCCGCAAACCCATTGAGACACGCCACTTCTGGGAGGAGCGCACGGAAAGCCTTTATCGAGGTATTCGTACGGAAATCTCCAAGGGACGGCAGGTCTATGTCGTCTATCCCCTTATCAAAGAGAGCGAGAAGATGGATATTCAAGACTTGGAGAACGGCTACGCTGACTTGTGTCATGCCTTCCCCGACTTGCGTATCTCCAAGGTCCACGGCCAGATGAAATCGGCTGAGAAGGACGATGAAATGGATCGTTTTGTACGTGGCGAGACACAGATTCTCGTGGCCACCACCGTGATAGAAGTTGGCGTCAATGTGCCCAATGCCTCGGTGATGGTCATTCAGAACGCCGAGCGCTTCGGCCTGGCGCAGCTCCATCAGTTGCGCGGTCGCGTGGGTCGCGGTGCCGAACAGAGCTATTGTATTTTAGTTACCAAATACCAGATTTCTCCTGAGACAAAGAAACGCATTGAGATTATGTGCGAGACCAACGACGGCTTCGAGATTGCCGAGGCAGACCTAAAGTTCCGTGGCCCCGGCGACCTTGAGGGGACACAGCAGAGCGGAATGGCCTTCGACCTGCACATCGCCAATCTTGCACGCGACGGACAGTTGGTGCAGCTGGCTCGGGACACCGCCAATCATATTCTGGACGAAGACCCGCAGCAATGCAAGCCCGAGTATGCATCGATGTGGCAGCACCTTCGCGACCTCGGCAAATCAGCCATAGACTGGAGTAATATATCCTAATGAAAACAGAATATCATGTTATCCAAGACCCATAGCGCAACCGTTGATGGCATCACCGCCATCCCTGTGACCATTGAGGTTCACCTCTCTTCCCTTTCCAAAGATTCCTCCAAGAATCACATGGTCATTGTCGGATTGCCCGATAATAGTGTAAAAGAGAGCCAGAGCCGTATTGAGGCGGCTTTGGCCAACAGCGGTTTCATTCTTCCTGCTCAGAACATCACCGTCAACTTGGCACCTGGCGATATCCGCAAGGAGGGTACGGGCTTCGACCTGCCCATCGCCCTTGGCGTGATGGCCTCTAATGGTTTTGTGAGGCAGGGGAACCTGATGCACTATATGGTGTTGGGAGAGCTCAGTCTCGACGGCAGTCTGCAGCCCATCCGCGGCGCGCTGCCTATAGCCATCAAGGCGCGTGAACTGGGCTATGAGGGCCTTATCGTCCCTGAACAGAATGTTCATGAGGCAGCTGTCGTCAATCGTCTAAAAGTCTATGGTGCACAGTCCTTACAGCAGGTAATGGATTTCTTCAATGGCAAAACCAACGCACTCGCACCTACTGTTATCGATACACGTGCGGAGTTCTACGCCCATCAAGGAGATTATGACCTCGACTTCGCTGATGTTAAGGGGCAGGAGAGTGTGAAACGCGCGTTTGAGGTGGCAGCTGCTGGCGGGCATAATCTGATTATGGTAGGCCCTCCGGGTGCCGGCAAGAGCATGATGGCACGCCGTCTGCCCAGCATCCTGCCGCCGCTGTCGCTGGCTGAGAGTTTGGAAACGACGCAGATACACAGCGTGGCCGGTCAGGTCAAAGGTGGCACGGGGCTCATCACCGAACGTCCTTTCCGCTCGCCCCATCACACAGTGTCGCAGGTAGCCCTCGTAGGCGGTGGTGCCAACCCCATGCCCGGCGAGATATCTTTGGCACATAATGGAGTGCTGTTCCTCGACGAACTGCCGGAGTTCCAGCGTTCCACACTTGAGGTGTTGCGCCAGCCGCTAGAAGACCGTAAGATTACGGTCACACGTGCCAAATACAGTATTGAGTACCCATGTAACTTCATGTTTGTGGCTTCCATGAACCCCTGTCCCTGTGGCTACTACAACCATCCCACAAAGGCTTGTCAGTGTACACCCGGACAGATACACAAGTACTTAAACAAGATCAGTGGTCCGCTGCTGGACCGCATAGACATTCAAATAGAGATTACTCCCCTCTCCTTCCAGGAACTCAGCCGCACGCGCCCCGGCGAATCATCTGCCGCTATCCGCGAAAGAGTCATTAAGGCGAGGAAAATCCAGGAGGAGCGCTACAGCGACTACCCTGGCATCCATTGCAACGCCCAGATGACATCGGCCCTGATGCGCCAATATGCCACACCAGCGCCAGAGGATATGTCGATGCTGCGCGAAATCATCAACCGCCTGCAGCTGTCGGCCCGAGCCTACGACCGCATCCTACGCCTTGCGCGCACCATAGCCGATCTGGAAGCCTCTCCCACTATCCAGACCCACCACCTCGCCGAAGCCGTCAGCTACCGCAACCTCGACCGCGAAACGTGGGGAGAGTGACAATAAACGGTAAATGATAAATCGTCAGATGGCAAATAGACAAGCGAAAATTTAATAACTCAACCAATAAGTTACAACTATGAAAAAAACCTTAACTACACTGATGTTGCTCATCTGCGGCATCGTTCTCTCATGGGCCGACGGTCCATTCCGCACTGCACGCTATGACGGCTTCAAGGTGTTATCTCCTAAGGCCGGCAGTATCCTGATGATCGGTAACAGCATCACCGACATGCACATCTGGCAGGAGGTATTCCGGGATGCCAACGGCAACTACCTACCCATCTGCAACCGCGGTAACTCGGGTTCCTACTCCACGGAGCAGAGCGAGAACATTGAGAGCTACATTGCCAACGGACCATCCAAGGTGTTCCTGATGATAGGCACAAACGACATCGCCACCAGCGGCGGCCTCAACTTCACCCCCGAGCAGGTGCTCAGCTATGTCAAGAGCATGGTGACTCGCATTCACCGGCGTTCGCCAAGCACACATATCTACCTGTACCCGATTCTGAACAACAACACTGGTAATCGTGTTCGGGCAACGTGGCTGCACTACAACGAGATCCTGAAGGACTACATCAACACATCGAACGATGCCCTCCTCACTTTCGTAGATATCTACGACGCACTGCAGAATCTGGCTAACGGCGGAGCCTGGAGCAATGACAACCTCCACCCCAATGCCGCCGCCTATAAGATATGGTGTCATGCCATCCTACCCTATTTGGGCGATAATGTCACCAGCGTGTACGACGATGTCAACGGAGACCTCACCACCGTTCAGCGTCAGGACGGCCTCACCAGTATGCACGGAGGACGTGCCACCATGTTCTCGGTTATGCCCATCAGCAACAATGACATCATGTTTTTCGGTGATGGTGAAATCAAGACGGCCGAATGGTGGGAACTGCTGGGGAACCCCAACGTTAAGAACCGCGGCACGGGCTGGAACAACAGTGGCGACATCGCTACCACGAGCAAGGAGGTGGATGCCACATGGGCTGCCACCGGCGCCGGCAAGTCTGGTTGTCCGAAAGCCATCTTCGTATATACAGGAACGAGCGATGTCACAGGCTCTACCGCCATGGCAACGGTGCAGTCGAACTACACAGCGCTCATCAACAAGCTGAAGGCGAAAGCCCCGACAGCCAATATCTACGTGATGGCCATCCATCCTCGCTACAACAATGCCTCTCTGAATACAGGCCGCATCACCACCTTCAACAACTGGTTAAAAAACACGCTCGCTGCCGGCGACGCGAATGTCAAGTTCGTAGATACTTACACCCCGTTGCTCAATGGTGACAATGCGGATGGCAACTACGTCAACAGCAACCAATACCTCCTCGGAAAAGGCAGTGTAGTCTTTGCCAATGCGATGGCTGCCGCCTACAATGCCGATTTTGACACCAACCAGCTGGTTCCCGTATCCGTTGAGACAGGCAACACCAACTATGCCATGGCCACACGCCGCAACACCATCGGAACAGCCATCACTGCTGGTCGTGACATAGTGGCCGGGACGAAAGTCGGCGACTACACCGAAGCCGGCGTCAGCGCCTTCAGGACTGCCGAGGATGCCGCATTTAGCGTGCTAGCCCAGCAGACCATCACCGATGCCGAGGTGACGAATGCCGTCAATGCGCTTAAGGCCGGTCTCGAGGTGATTGCCCCCACAAGTGCGAACACAGCAGGCAAGTACTTCCGCCTCTACACTCCCAACCGCGGTTCCCGCTATCTGACAAACAACGGCAGCGGCACAACCATGTCTGGTCTGCCACTAACCACCTTCGACAGTCAAGTATGGCAGTTGGAGGGACGCACCGACGGCTCCTTCGACATCAAGAGCGTCTATGACGGCTCTTACATGGCCATGACCTCTCCCATTTCCACGACAACGGCCAAACCCACCAGCGGCTGGTCGTTTGTCGAGAGCAACACCCCTGGGCTGTTTATCATCAAGAGCGGCACGAACCAGCTCAACCAGCAGAACAACACCCCCTACAACATTCTGAACTGGGGCGGCGGCAGCAATTTGAGCGACGACGGCTGTAAGTACAAGATTGAAGAGGTGGACGCTTCCGATTTCGACCGCCTACAAGTTCAGGACGGCCAGCTATATACCATCGCGGGATATGTTGCCCGCAATGGCGGCACCACCAACTACGTTTACTACGATGGTACAACCCGTTCGATGAGCACAACCGTGCCCACCAACAGTGACGGCGGATGGAGGGCCGTGAAGGTGGATGGCGGCTGGAAGTTTGAATCCGAGAAGATAAAAGGACGCTACTTGACCTACGAAGGCGTGGATGCCACTGGGGCCGTCTATACCATCGAGCCTGGCGTTGCCGCCGGTTGCCTGTCCATGCGCATCAATGGTGTGTGGTCAGCCTCTTCCGAGAATGGTGATATGGGCGGTAAATACAAGGCATCAAACAACACCGTACAGTCTGACCAATATAACTGGTCTACCGACTGGAAGATCACGGTCTATGATGTTATCGAGACAGGAGCGAACCGCATCACCGAAGCGAAGCCCCAGGCGCAGCCTATCTACCACCTCAGCGGCGTGCGTGTCAACAAGGTGGAGAAGGGTGGCGTTTACATCCAGGGCGGGAACAAGATTGTTGCCAAATAACCCAAAGGCCACCCCATCATCTTCGTGCTGAGGCAGTTCGCCATCTGAACCTGAATGGCGAATTCTGGGGAGAGTGTGTATGAAAAAAATTTTTTTAGAAAAAATAAAAAAAAAGAGGTAGATTATGTAGTGAGTATCGGAAAAAAGTTATACCTTTGCAGCGGTTTCGGGTTTACCAAAACGGACAACTTTTTTGAAAGGTTTCCGAAAAAAGTTTCCCAAAACGGATAACTTTCTGCTAATCAGTCTGACTCACCCAAAAAGAAAACATACTACCAAATGGAAATCAAAAACTTCACAATCACGAAGCGCGACGGCTCCAAGGACAGCTTCTCGCTTGACAAGATTATGCACGCCATTGTCAAAGCCTTCGAGAGTGTCAACGAGCCTTCCGATTTAGCATCTATCTCTAAGATTATCAGTCGTCTGAATATCAAGGACGACATCACCGTGGAAGACATCCAGAATCAGGTTGAGGAGGCCTTGATGAGCGAAGGATTCTTCAAGGTTGCCAAGTCATTCATCCTCTATCGTCAGGAACACAGCGAGGATCGCGAGACACTTGCCAAGCTGCAGTTTCTTTCCGATTATTGTGAATCCGTGAATGCGGCAACTGGTTCAAAGTATGACGCCAACGCCAACGTCGAGCACAAAAATATTGCAACTTTGATTGGCGAACTGCCCAAGTCGAACTTCATCCGTCTGAACCGTCGTCTGCTCACCGACCGCATCAAGAAGATGTACGGCAAGGAGCTTGCCGATGAGTACATCGACATGCTGACACACCACTTTATATATAAGAACGACGAGACCAGCCTGGCCAACTACTGTGCCTCCATCACCATGTACCCTTGGCTCATCGGCGGCACCCTCGACATCGGTGGCAACAGCACGGCCCCCACGAACCTCAAGTCCTTCTGCGGCGGCTTTGTGAACATGGTCTTCATGGTTTCCAGTATGCTGAGCGGAGCTTGTGCTACGCCCGAGTTCCTGATGTACATGAACTATTTTATCGGACTGGAGTACGGTAAGGACTACTGGCAGCGAGCCGACGAGCAGGCCGACCTGAGCCTGAAGAAGCGCACGATTGACAAGGTCATCACCGACTACTTTGAGCAGATTGTCTATACCCTCAACCAGCCCACCGGAGCCCGCAACTATCAGGCTGTGTTCTGGAATGTCGCCTACTACGACAAGTACTATTTCCAGAGCATCTTCGGCGAGTTCTTCTTCCCCGACGGCTCTAAGCCCGACTGGGACGGCCTCTCCTGGCTGCAGAAGCGTTTCATGAAGTGGTTCAACAAGGAGCGCACGAAGACCCTGCTGACCTTCCCCGTGGAGACCATGGCTCTGCTCGTTGACGAGAAAGGCGAGTGCAAGGACAAGGAATGGGGCGAGTTCACGGCCGAGATGTACGCCGAGGGTCACTCCTTCTTCACCTACATGAGCGACAATGCTGACTCACTCTCCAGTTGCTGCCGTCTGCGCAACGAGATCACCGACAATGGCTTCAGCTACACATTGGGTGCAGGCGGTGTCTCCACAGGTTCCAAGAGTGTGCTCACCATCAACCTCAACCGTTGTATTCAGTATGCCGTCAACCACAAGATGGACTACAAGGAGTACCTCAGCCATATCATCGACCTATGCCACAAGGTGCAGCTGGCCTACAACGAGAACCTCAAGGACCTGCAGGCCCATGGGATGCTACCTCTCTTCGATGCCGGCTACATCAACATCGGCCGTCAGTACCTGACCATCGGCATCAACGGCCTCGTGGAGGCTGCCGAGTTCATGGGCCTGAAGATTACGCCCAACGACGACTACCTCCACTTTGTGCAGGGCATCCTTGGCCTCATCGAGCAGTACAACAAGAAGTACCGCACGAAGGAAGTGATGTTCAACTGCGAGATGATTCCCGCCGAGAACGTTGGTGTGAAGCACGCCAAATGGGATCGCGAGGACGGCTACTTCGTGCCGCGTGACTGCTACAACAGCTACTTCTATGTCGTCGAGGACGACTCGCTGTCCATCATCGACAAGTTCAAGCTCCACGGTGCGCCCTATATCGAGCACCTCACCGGCGGCTCCGCCCTGCACATGAACCTCGAGGAGCACCTCAGCAAGCAGCAGTACTTGCAGCTGTTGAAGGTCGCTGCCAAGGAAGGCTGCAATTACTTCACGTTCAACATCCCTAACACCGTGTGCAACGACTGCGGGCACATCGACAAGCGCTACCTGAAAGAGTGTCCCCACTGCCACTCTAAGAACGTCGATTACATGACCCGTATCATCGGCTACCTCAAGCGCGTCAGCAACTTCTCCCAGGCACGTCAGGAAGAGGCCGCACGACGCTACTATGCTACGGCGTAATGAAAAGCAAAAACTGAAAAGTGAAAATAAATAATTGGTCACTTATCAACTAACATGTTGAAGTACGTCAACACTGGAATTGTTTTTCAGGAAATACCCGACGAGGTCACGTTGGCCATCAACATCTCCAACTGCCCCTGCCGCTGTCCCGGTTGCCACAGCCACTATCTGTGGGAGGACATCGGCCTGCCGTTGAACACCGATGCCATCGATGCATTCGTCGAGCGCTATGGTCATGACATCACCTGCATCGCCATGATGGGCGGTGACAACGACCCCGTCGCTGTGCAGCAACTGGCGCAGTATATCCACGAGAACCATCCGCAGTACCACGTAGCGTGGTACAGCGGGCGGCTCCGGATTCCGGTGGGCATCGACAAGACCGATTTCGACTACATCAAGATCGGTCCCTACATCCGCCATCTCGGTCCCCTGAACAGTCCCACCACCAACCAGCGCCTCTACCGCCAGTCCCCCGATGGCACCTTCGAGGACATCACCCCCCGCTTCTGGCGCACTGCCACAGCCTAGCGTTAGAATATAGCTTTATCACGCCCCTCAGCTCCAACGAGAGCATGAGGGGCGTGATTTGTTGAGTTCTTCCTTCATTTTGTCAAAATTTGCGAAGCCCATAACAAACCATGGTGGTGGGTTTCTTTCTAACTTCTTTCTTATTTCTTTCTTTTTTGCTTCTTTTTTCTTTCGTTTTCTTTCTTCATTCTTTCTAAAATCGCGGTTTTTGTGAGGGAAATAATTATGAGAAAAAAATATAAACCCGCTATTGCATTTCTGTGGCAAAATATTCGAAAACCGCAATGGCGATGTCGTACCTTTGCAGCATCAAAAAACAACACACCAAGCATCGAAGCGCGATGCACCAAGGTGCAAACGCCAACGCACCAAGGTGCATAAAAAAGGTAGTCGAATGAGTTTTGTAGTTAAAGAGTCAGGTAGCATGAAAAAGAGAAGTCCCGAGCGTAGGGAAACGCTCGGGACTACTAACTTATTAGCGGCTGTCCGCTTAGGCGATGTCGATGTGGCGTGAGACCTTGACTTCCTCCTTCTTCATCTTCGGGAGTACGATGGTGAGTACGCCGTCCTCGACCTTGGCTGAGATGCCGTCCTTCTGCACATCCTCAGGCAGCGTGTAGGTCTGCTGGTAGTTGGTGTAGGAGAACTCGCGGCGCAGATAGTGCTCTTTCTTGTCCTCCTCCTTGTGCTCGAACTTGTTCTCGATGGCGATGTTCAGGTTTCCTTCGTCGTTGATGCTGATGCGGCAGAACTCCTTCTTCAGACCAGGAGCAGCAACCTCCATGGTGTAGGCGTTCTCATCAACTTTGACATTGACTGCGGGTGCTGTGCGCGGTGCGCTTGCTACGATATCGGTGTTGAAGAAATCATCGAATACTGTGGGGAACCAACTGTTCTTAAACATAACGGGTAACATAATTAAAAACCTCCTATTGTTTAATGGTTAAACTTAAATTTCTTTTGTGTGCCTCGGCTTTCGCTTCGGCGTTACACCTATGATAAGGCAATGAGTGTGCCAAAGTGGAAAATGTGCCAAAAGAATAAGCTAACCGCCTCATTATCACGACAAATTGTCGCCAAAGTGGACATTTTGTCGCGGCAGTGGAGTCATTTTGTCGCAAAGGGGAGAGGCTGTTGTCGCAAGGGGAGGGTAGGGCGGGGCATCAGACGTAGAAGTCGGGGAAGGCCACGGGCGCGAAGCCGCGTGCGATGCTCTCCTGGGACAGCGGGATGGCGGCGCACCAGGTGCCCATGTCGTAGATGCTGATGGCGAGCGGCGTGCCGTGGCGCAAGCTATCGATGAGGTGCTGGTTCATGGTCTGTGTCATCGTTTCGTGTGTGGAGTGCCCTTGATCGTGGAGCTCGATGCGGCCCTGTGTGCCGATGAACGTGAACTGCCGTTCGTAGGGCTGCTGGGTGAGCACATCGTGTTTTAAAAGGATTGTGCGCCCGCGCGAGGTGCGGATAAGCGTTGTGGTGTGGTCGGCGTTCTGGAAGTCCTCGGCAGTCTGTCCCATGAGCTGCTGATAGATTTGCGAACCCGTGAGGGCCTGGGAGTCCATGCTGACGAGTGTCTGCAGGCGGTCTTCTGTGCCGATGCCTAAAGCCTGGCAGATGGGGCCCAACTCGTGAGTGGGGTAGAGGTCGCCGCGCTTCTGGCGGTTGATGTTCAGGCGCCAGGGCGACCAGCGGTCTCCGAGGCGGTGGTAGTAGCAGCCCTCGGCGTGCACCACCTCGCCGATTTCGCCCCTGCGGATGGCCGCTATGGCCTCCATGACCTGCTGTTCGAAGCAGGCGTTCTCGAGCATGAAACACTGGCGCCCAGTCTGCTCGGCGGTGGCGATGAGCAGGCGGATGTCCTGCATGGTCATCGCTGCCGGCACCTCGATGGCCACATGTTTGCCGCCACGCATGGCCTCCACGGCAATGGGCGTGTGGGAGGTCCAGTCGCTGCAGATATATACAAGGTCAATGCCTTCGGCCTGACAGACTTGCTTGTAGGCCTCGCGGCCGTCGCAGAGCAGCAGCGGAGCGCGGTCGGCCACCAGCTGCCACGCATCCTCGACATTGGCTTGGGCGAGGTCGCAGAGGGCAACCACCTGAACACCTTCTTGTGGGAGCATCAGTCGCAGGGCTTGGCGGCCCCGCTCGCCGAGTCCAACAAAGGCGATGCGCAAGGGAGGGATGATCTTGGGACTATGCATGGCTGTGGATGTCATTGAGGTCGCGATAGTAGCCACATGCCTTGATTTCTTCCCATACGCGGGGATGCAGGCCGTAGCCGTCGTAAGCAGGGTCGTGGGCGATGGCCTCGCGGATCTGTGTGGATGAGATGTCGTGGAGGGGCGTCTGGATGAGGGTGACACCTGCGGGCAGCGCCGCTTCGTCGATGGGGGAGCCGGGTCGTGGATAGACGAGGAGGCGGTGGTGGCGCAGGATTTCATCGGACTGGTACCATTGCGGGAAACGATGCCAGTTGTCAGCGCCAATGACGAGTACGAAGTCGCGGTCGGGGTAGGCGCTGCGAAGAGCTTCCAGCGTGTGGACCATGTAGGAGGGTCGGGGCATGTGGCACTCAAAGTCGCTGACGTGCAGTTTGTGCTTGCGTCCTACGGCAAAGCGTGCCAGCTGCAAGCGGGCGTCATCATCCAAGAGACCTGATGCGGGCTTCAGCGGGTTCTGCGGTGACACCAGAAACCACAACTCATCCACCAAGTGGTGAGCCACCAGCCACTGCCCGAGGGCTGTGTGGCCATTGTGGATGGGGTTGTAGCTGCCGCCGAAGAGACCGATTGTCATGTGAGGGGGTGCGCTGTCGCGCGGAAAAGGGGTAAGAAGTTTAAGAGTTTAAGGAGTTTAAGGGTTTAAGGATTCAGGAAATTGTGGATGGCAGTATAGGCTTCGGTCTTGGCGGCTTCGAGGTCGTCGTTGACCACCACCTTGTCGAAATAAGGGGCGAAGGAGAGTTCGTACTCGGCGCGGTCGAGGCGCTGCTGGATGACCTCCGGGCTGTCGGTGCCGCGGCCTTCGAGTCGCTGGCGCAGCACCTCGATGCTGGGCGGCTGTATGAAGAGGCTGAGGGCACGGCTGCCGAAGCACTCTTTGAGGCGCATGCCACCATGTACGTCAACATCGAAGACCACGTTCTGCCCGGCGGCCAGCTGGTTGTCCACCTGCGAGGTGAGGGTGCCGTAGAAACGGTCGGTATAGACTTCCTCGTACTCGATGAAGTCGTTGGCGGCGATGTGCTTGCGGAACTCTTCGGGCGACATGAAGAGGTACTCCACGCCATTACGCTCCTGCCCGCGGGGCGGACGTGTGGTGGCGGAGACGGAGAAGAAGAGGTTCAGCTCCTGACATGGCATCAGACTGCTGATGATGGTGCTCTTGCCGCTGCCGCTGGGGGCACAGAAGATAATGACGGACCCTCCCCCTTGCCCCTCCCTTGCAGGGCGGGGAGTAGAATGTTTTTGGCTATTGTTGTCTTTTAGCATATCCTACATCACATTTAAGACCTGTTCCTTGATTTGTTCCAGTTCATCCTTCATCTTCACCACGATGTTCTGCATCTCGGCGATGTTGGATTTGCTGCCGGTGGTGTTAATCTCGCGCCCCATCTCCTGTGCGATGAAGCCGAGCTTCTTGCCCTGCCCATGGCCATTCTCCATGGTTTCGGTGAAGTAGCGGAGGTGGTTGGCTAGGCGCTGTTTCTCTTCGCTGATGTCGAGTTTCTCGATATAGTAGATCATCTCCTGCTCGAGGCGGTTACGGTCCACCTGCACCTCGGGGATGGAGTTGAGTCCTTCCACGATGCGGCTGCGTATTTTCTCCACGCGAGCGCTTTCGAAAGGTTCGATTTGTGCAAGCAATACGCCGATATTGGTTATCTTCTCCTCGAACTTCCTTTGGAGGGCGGCACCCTCCTGGCGGCGGAATGCCATGAGGGCGTCGATGGACTGCTTGGCAACAGCGAGAGCCACCTCCCATTCCTCGTCGGAGAGTTCCACCGCCTCGCTGCGCGTGAGCACATCGGGCAGTCGCAGGAGCGTGGGCATCCAATGCTCCTCGGGTTCCTCGAGACCATAGTCGCTGACGATGCTGCGGATTTGGTCGATATAGGATTTCAGGATTGGACGGTTGATGGGTGCGGCGGCGTTGCTGTCGTCGCGCTCGATGTAGAGGCTGAAATCTACTTTGCCGCGTTCGAGGGCGGCACTGATGAGGCTTCGCAGTTCCATCTCCTTCTCGCGGTAGATGGGTGCGATGCGGGTCTGCAAGTCCATGGCTTTACTGTTCACGGACTTGATTTCTGCAGTGATTTTCTTGCCACGGAATTCGGCCGAAGCCTTGCCGTAGCCGGTCATGGATAAGATCATATTTCAACTTTCAACTTAATTTCCGCCGCAAAGGTAGTAAAAAAACGTAAAACAGAAGTTTTAATCATAAATAATGTGTACCTTTGCGGCCTAAAATTGATAAATTGTATATTATAAATCGTCAAATTGTCCAATTAAAGTGGCTTGCATATTACATATTGAAACCAGCACAAAGGTGTGTTCCGTGGCTGTAACAGAAGATGCTCATGTCATCTTTGAGCAGACTGATGCCGAGGGCCCGAACCACGCCACGAAATGCGGTGTCTTCGTGGAGGAGGCTCTGAGCTTCGCTGAGAGTCATGCTATCCCCCTGGATGCTGTGGCTGTCTCGGAGGGTCCTGGCAGCTACACGGGCTTGCGTATCGGTGTGTCGATGGCCAAGGGCGTGGCCTACGGTCGCGGTGTCTCCCTCGTGGCGGTGCCAACGCTGGAGCTGCTATGTGTGCCCGTGCTCCTCTATCGCGAGGACATCCCTGACGAGGCTCTGTTTGTGCCCATGATAGATGCCCGCCGGATGGAGGTTTATGCCGCTGTCTATGACCGTGCGCTGAAGGCGCTGCGCCCTGTGCAGGCGGACATCGTGGATGCCGACACCTACAAGGAATGGCTTGACCGTGCCCCCGTCTATTTCTTTGGCGACGGCTCTGCCAAGTGCAAGGAGGTCATCACTCACCCCAATGCCCATTTTATCGACGGCATTCAGCCCTTGGCCAAGCACATGTACCCGCTGGCAGCCCGCGCCCTCTCGCGCGGTGAGCTGGCCGATGTCGCATATTTCGAACCCTTCTACTTCAAGGACTTCGTGGCCACCAAACCAAAAGATCTTTTACACTCATAGACCACAGGTCCCGTCAATCATAAAATTGTAAATTGTAAAATTGTCAAATACCAATGACATACAACACCCAACGCGAGAAGCTCATCCTGCCCGAATACGGGCGCACAATCCAGGAAATGGTGGATATCTGCATGAGCATCGAAGACCGCAAAGAGCGCCAGCAGTGCGCCGAGAGCATCATTGAAATCATGCAGACCATGAACCCCAATGTGCGTCAACAGCCTGATTATGAACACAAGTTGTGGGATCAGCTGGCCATCCTTTCCAACTATAAGCTTGATATTGACTATCCCTTTGAGGTCGTGAAGGAAGAGGAGATAGCTGCCAAACCCAAGCCCCTCAAATACCCGATGCAACGCATCCGCTATCGCCACTACGGCCACCTCACCGAGGCATTCCTCAAGGAACTTAAGGAGATGCCGGAGAGCGAAGACCGTGAGCGGCTCACCAGCATGATAGCTAACTTCATGAAGCGCAGCCTCTACAACTGGAATCGCGATGCCATGGACGAACGTAAGGTGAGCGCCGACATGACAGCCTACACCGACGGCTCCGTCAATATTCCCGCGGATTTCCATTATGTCTCCGTCAGCAATGGCCATCTGCCCGGCAGCAACGCCAGCAAGAAGAAGAAAAGGCGCTAAGAGGCGTAATGATCTCTAGAAAATCGAGATGCTCTAGACTCTCTAGAACTATCTAATTCCGTTTTCTTGAACTTTCAACCCCTTAATCGTTCATCGGAAATGAGCTCATTCCAAATCGAAGGAGGCCATCGCCTCTCAGGAGAGATTGTCCCGCAGGGCGCTAAGAACGAAGCCTTGCAAGTGCTGTGCGCCGTGCTGTTGACCGATCAGCCCGTGCGCATTCATAATATACCCGATATTGCCGATGTCAACAACCAGATTCAGCTGTTGCGTGATGTTGGCGTGAAGGTGGCGCAGAACGGTAAGGGCGACTACACCTTCCAGGCCGATGACGTGAACCTGGACTTTCTGGAGAGCGATGAATTTCTGGAGCGGTCGGCACGTCTGCGTGGCAGCATTATGCTCGTGGGCCCACTTTTGGCTCGTTATGGGCGGGCCGTGGTGTCAAAGCCTGGCGGCGACAAGATTGGCCGCCGCCGTGTTGACACTCACTTCCTGGGCATGGAGAAGCTTGGTGCACACTTCAGCTACGATGTGGAGCGCAGCCTCTTCCGCATTACCGCCGACAAGTTGAAGGGCACATATATGCTCCTTGACGAGGCCTCGGTGACCGGCACCGCCAACATCATTCTGGCGGCCGTGCTGGCAGAGGGAACCACGACCATCTACAACGCCGCCTGCGAGCCTTACGTGCAGCAACTCTGCCGGATGCTCAACGCAATGGGCGCGCGCATTGAAGGTATCGCCTCGAACCTACTGACTATCCATGGCGTAGCTTCGCTCCACGGCACCGACCACCGCATCCTTCCCGACATGATTGAGGTAGGCTCATTCATCGGCATGGCTGCCATGTGCGGCGACGGCATCCGCATCAAGGATGTCAGCTACGACGACCTCGGCATCATCCCCTACACCTTCCGCCGCATGGGCATCAGTGTGCAGCGACAGGGCGATGACATCTATGTTCCCTGTCACGACCACTACGAGATAGAATCCTTCATCGATGGCTCCTTCATGACCTTCAGCGATGCCCCCTGGCCGGGACTCACCCCCGACCTGCTGAGCGTACTGCTGGTGGTGGCTACTCAGGCCAAGGGCTCGGTGCTCATTCATCAGAAGATGTTCGAGAGCCGCCTGTTCTTTGTGGATAAGCTCATCGACATGGGCGCTCAGATTATCCTGTGTGATCCCCACCGCGCTGTCGTCGTGGGGCACGACCACCAGTTGCGCCTGCGAGCCGGCCGAATGACATCACCCGATATCCGTGCCGGCATCGCCCTGCTCATCGCTGCCATGAGCGCCGAGGGCACCAGCACCATCAGCAATATCCAGCAAATCGACCGCGGCTACGAGGCCATCGACCAACGTCTGAATGCTTTGGGAGCGGTGATTAAGAGAATAGAATAAGCCCCATAGGTCCAATAAGCCCCAATATGTCTCGATAGTCCCATGATTACAGAATCCGAGGTTTATAAAATAGGTACGCTCACGCGCACACATGGCGTGCGAGGGGAACTGGCGTTCCAGTTCACCGACGATGTCTGGGATCGCGTGGATGCCGACTACCTCTTCCTGCGTCTGGACGGTTTGCTTGTACCCTTCTTCCTTGAGGAATGGCGCTTCCGCTCGGACAGCGTGGCGCTCGTGAAGTTCGAGGATATCGACAGCGCTGATGCTGCAGGTCAGCTCGTGGGCGCAGAGGTCCTCTTCCCCAAGGCTCTCACGCCCGAGGACATCGACGATGAAGACCTCACGTGGCAGCACTTTATAGGCTTTGAAGTCATGAACTCTCCCGAGGGCTCTCCCGAGGGTGTTCTTCTCGGCACTGTCAGCGCCGTATATGACCAGACGGCTAACATCCTCTTGGAGGTGACCGCGCCAGAGGGCGGCAGCGTCCTCATCCCAGCTCACGAGGATTTCGTCCTCCGCGCCGACCACCACGATCGCCGTCTCTATGTTGATGTCCCAGAAGAACTACTGAATTTGAATAGCTAATCAAATATGAAATATACTCCACACTCAAAGGATCAAACTCCGTTCTCCCCAAGAGAGGGGCAGAGGAGTGAGCCTAAACAAATCGCCATCCTCGGTTCCACCGGTAGCATTGGCACCCAAGCCCTGCAGGTTATCGCGGCTCACCCCGACCGCTTTGCAGCCCGCGTCCTCACGGCCAACAACCGTTGGGAACTGTTGGCAGAGCAGGCGCGACAGTTTATGCCCGCTGCCGTGGTCATCGCCAACGAGAACTACTACCCCGCCTTGCGCGATTCGTTGGCCGACCTCCCCATCGCCGTCTATGCCGGTGCCGATGCACTCTGTCAGGTGGTAGAGGGTACGGAGGTGGATATTGTGCTCACGGCAATGGTGGGCTTTGCCGGTCTGCCGCCCACGATAGCGGCCATCAAGGCAGGCAAGCCGATAGCTTTGGCCAACAAGGAGACAATGGTTGTGGCCGGTGAGCTCATCAACGGTCTCTGCCGCAAATACCAGGTTCCCATCCTGCCTGTCGATAGCGAACATAGTGCCATCTTCCAAAGCATCATGGGGGAGGTGTCGCCCATCGAGAGGATCATCCTCACAGCCTCCGGAGGACCCTTCCGCACATTCACCCGTGAGCAGCTGGAGACCGTCACACCTGCCATGGCCCTCAAACACCCGAACTGGGATATGGGCGCCAAGATCACCATCGACTCGGCTTCCATGATGAACAAAGGTTTTGAGGTCATCGAGGCCAAGTGGCTCTTTGGCGTGGAACCCGACCGCATTCAGGTGGTGGTGCACCCGCAGAGCGTGGTTCACAGTGCCGTGCAGTTCGCTGACGGTGCCGTGAAGGCGCAGCTCGGTGTGCCCGACATGCGTGTGCCCATTCAGTTGGCCTTCTCGTTCCCCGAGCGCCTGCATAGCGACTTCGATCGCCTTGACTGGTTCACGATGCATGACCTGACCTTTGAGCGCCCCGACACCGAGCGCTTCCGCTGCCTGGCCCTCGCCTATGAGAGCTTGCAGCAAGGCGGTAATATGCCCTGTATTGTCAACGCCGCCAACGAAATCGTCAACCGTGCCTTCCTCGAAGGCCGCTGCCGCTTCCTGGAGATGGCCGATATCATCGAGCGAACCATGCAGCGCGCCACCTTCATCAAACAGCCCTCCTATGAGGACTACCTTGAAACGGATAAGGAGGCGAGGAGGATTGCTGCGCAACTCCTACAATCGTAAAATTGTAAATTGTCAAATAGTGAAATTAGTATATGAGCGTTTTCTGGATTAAAGCTTTTCAACTGATTCTGTGCTTCGCCCTCCTCATCGTATTGCACGAGGGCGGACACTTCTTCTTCTCCAAGCTCTTCAAGGTGCGTGTGGAGAAGTTTTTTATGTTCTTCGACTACAAGTTCCACCTCTTCTCCACTAAGGACAAGTGGTTCACCCGCCTCTTCCCCAAGATGAAGGACAACGAGACGGAATACGGTATCGGCTGGATACCCCTTGGCGGCTACGTGAAAATTGCCGGCATGATTGACGAGAGTCTCGACACCGAGCAGATGAAGCAGCCCGTACAGCCCGATGAGTTCCGCGCGAAGCCCATCTATCAGCGCTTCTTGATTATGGTCGGCGGTGTGCTGGTGAACTTCCTGCTGGCCTTGTTCATCTATGCGATGATTCTTTTCACGTGGGGCAGTGACACGCTACCCATGCGTAACATCACCGACGGCTTTTCCTACAATGAGATGGCCGAGGAGCTTGGCTTCCGCGATGGCGACATCCCCGTGAAAGTCGATGGTGAGGATATCAAAGGATGGGAAGGTGCCGTATATCGTGCCATCTCTGAGGCCAAGACCGTGACCGTTCTGCGTGGTGGCCGTGAGGTGACGCTCACGATGCCCGACGACGGCATCAATATGTTGGAGATGTTGGAGCAGAATCCCCGCTTTCTCACCATCAATGTCCCCTCGCGTGTTGACAGTGTTCTGCCCGCCTCTGCCGCTGCCAAAGCCGGCATGACCAAGGGCGCCCGCATCCTTGCCATTGATGGTCAGCCCGTGGAATGGTGGAATGACTTCGATCAGATCATGGGACGCAAGGCCGATGTCCTCGCTGCCGGTTGCAGCCATGTGGACAGTGTGCGGCTGCGCGACCTCACAGTCGTCTTCGCCAACGCCGACAGTGCCGTGCCTGACACCGCTGTCCTCCATCTCGATGAGAAGTATATGCTGGGAGTCACAAGGCTGTTCTACGGCGACTACTACCGCGAGGCCTTCGTGCACCACGACTACGGTTTCTGGGAGAGCATCCCCGCAGGCATCGCCTACGGCTGGGAGACGCTGAAGGGCTATGTCAGCGACCTGAAGTACGTCTTCACCAAGAAGGGCGCTCAGAGCGTAGGCTCCTTTGGCACCATCGGTAACCTCTTCCCCGCAGTGTGGCAGTGGCATGCCTTCTGGGAGATTACAGCCTTCATCTCTATCATCCTGGCTGTGATGAACATCCTGCCCATCCCCGGTCTCGACGGCGGCCACATCTTCTTCCTCCTTGTGGAAGCCATCACGCGCCGTCCGCCCTCCGAGAAGTTCATGGAACGTGCGCAGTATGTCGGCATGGCGTTGCTGCTGGCCCTCATGGCCTTGGCGCTATTCAATGATGCCGTGAGGTTTCTATTCTAATTTAATAATGGCTTTGTTGTTTGTTCACGCAGGAATATAATAACACAGCATGATGAAATACTTGATTCAATGGGCGCACTTCGCCATCCGGCCGTTGTTGCTGGCAGTGGCGTTCTGTGGTGCCATGACCATCATGGTTTCCTGCTCTGACGACGACGAGAAGTCTGGGCCGCATGGTGACGACACGCGTGTGCCCCTTATCATTTTGGACACCGACATCGGGTCATCGACAGATGACCTCTTCACCATGATGATGCTCTACCGCTATCAGGATCTGAAGAGAAGCCGTCTGCTCGGTGTGGTGATAGATCGCGAGGGCGAGGACTGTGCGGCCTGTGCTGACGTGATGAACACTTATTACGGCTATGGCGACATTCCCATCGGGCTGATTCGTGATGGTGTCAAGAATCCTAAGGTGTGGATCAACTACAAGGCGCTCCCCACGCATAAGAACATTGACGGGTCACCCATGTTCCAGCGTTCGGTCACCGACTATTCATCGCTGCCCGACGGGTGGCAACTGTACCGCCAGTTGCTGGCGGCGCAGCCGGATCATAGCGTGAACATCCTCTCCATCGGCTTTGTCACTTGTCTGGCGCAGTTGCTGTTGTCCGAGCCCGACATCTATTCGCCACTCGATGGCGTGGAGCTGGTGCAACGCAAGGTGAAACGCATTTATCTGATGGGCGGCGTTTTTGATAGTGCCAAAGAACCTATAGAGTATAATTTCGCGCAAAGCGTGTATTTTGCCCAGGCATTCTTCAACCTATGGCCCGACAACGTGGAAATCATCATGTCGCCAGGAGAGGTCGGCGACCGCGTTGAATATGTTCCGAAGCACGTCATTGCGGACATCGACTGGACTGACAGACATCCCATCAAACAAGTCTATATGCATTACGACTGCAACACCGGACAGAAGATGTGGGACCCGATGACACTGATCAATGCTGTGGAGGGTGATGTTCTGTTCAAGTATTCTCCACGCGGCTTTGTAACTGTCACAGATAAAGGCGAGACATATTTCCATCCAACGGAATCAGGAAACATTCGCTACCAGTTGTCCCAAGATGCGGCCTGGGGTGCTGATATGTTAGAGCGCATCAGAACTCTTAATAAGATGAGGTAGCCTTAAAAAGAAGCATCGCCCGCAGAACCAGCGGGCGATGCTTTTGATTGTCAGAGATATTTATAGGTTACATTTAATTGCTTGGTTGTTTGTCGATGTCTATCTTGCGGAGGTAGAACTTCACCTTCGCACAGAGCTCATCGAACTCCTGTTCCATGGCCATCACGCGACGCTGCTGGGTGTAGTAGGCATCGTTGGTTTGGCCGTTGAGACGTGGTGGCATCTGTTGGAAACTGTCACGGGCTGCATTGAGGCGTAGCTCATAGGTGGCTACGCTGTCACGTGCTTCCAGGAGTTCCACGCTGTCCAGCGTCAGGATGGCGGCACGGCGAGTCTGCAAAGCTTGTGGATGCTGTTTGCGCAGGCTGAGGATGGTGTCGCGTGCGGCGCTGTAGTCTTTCTGTTCCAACAATGTCCGGGCCTCTGAAAGCATAGCGGAGGCCTCCACTTCGGGATCGGCAGGTGCACTGGCGCAGGAGCAGGCCAATGCGGTGCTCAGAACGAGGTATAATATGTCTTTCTTCTTCATTGCAACCGCAAATGTAGGCTTTTTATGCAAAAACTGTGCACTTTCATCGCCAAACTTTAAACTTTTTATTACCTTTGCGGCTGTTTTAACAACGATTAAAGAAAAATGAGACATCTCGACCGCGCTCAACTCGCCGCAATCCTCGATCAGCCCATCTTCCACACTGTCGGCAACACAGCCGATGAAATGGGAGTGGAGTGCTATGTCGTGGGCGGCTATGTCCGCGACCTCTTTTTGGAACGTCCGTCGAAGGACATTGATGTGGTTTGCGTGGGCAGCGGTATTGAGTTGGCCAAGGCCGTAGCCAAATGCCTGGGGCGCGGCACACATCTCTCGGTGTTCAAAAATTTTGGCACAGCGCAGGTGAAGTCTGGGCCTGTTGAGGTAGAGTTCGTCGGTGCCCGTAAGGAGAGCTACAGCCACGATTCCCGTAAGCCCATCGTGGAGGACGGCACTCTGGAAGACGACCAGCAGCGTCGTGACTTCACCATCAACGCGATGGCTATCTGTCTCAATGCTGACCGCTTTGGCGAACTGGTAGATCCCTTCGATGGCATTTGGGACCTGGAAGACCGCCTTATCGCCACCCCCCTCGACCCCGACATCACTTTTTCCGACGATCCGCTGCGCATGATGCGATGTATCCGCTTTGCCACGCAGCTGAACTTCGAGATAGAGCCAGAGACTTTTGAGGCATTGGAACGCAACCGTGAGCGCATCAAAATCATCTCCGGCGAACGCATCATTGATGAGCTGCAGAAAATCATGGCTTCCGACAGCCCTGCCCGTGGCTTTGAGCTTCTCTTCCAGTGCGGTCTCCTTGAGATCATCTTCCCTGAGCTCTATGCCCTGCACGGCGTGGAGACAGTGGGAGGTCGCGCTCACAAGGACAACCTATGGCACACGCTGGAGGTGCTGACGAATGTTGTCCGTTCTCTCCGCGCTGACTGCGCGGAGAGAACGGACAACGGGCTTTGGTTGCGCTGGGCTGCGCTGCTCCATGACATCGGCAAGCCGAAGTCGAAGCGGTGGGATGCACAGCTGGGCTGGACTTTCCACAACCATAATTATATAGGTGAGAAGATGGTTCCGCAAATCTTCCGTCGGATGAAGCTGCCGATGGACGAGCGGATGAAATATGTGCAGAAGCTCGTGTCGCTGCACATGCGTCCCATCGCCATCGCCGATGACGAGGTCACGGACAGTGCTGTGCGCCGTCTTCTTTTCGAGGCCGGTGATGATATCGATGACCTGATGCTGCTCTGTGAAGCTGACATCACCAGCAAGAACGAGCAGCGCAAGCAGCGTTTCTTGGATAACTTCAAGCTTGTGCGCCAGAAGCTCATCGACCTGGAGGAGCGCGACCGTATTCGCAATTTCCAGCCGCCCGTGAGCGGCGAGGAAATCATGGAACGTTTCCACCTGTCGCCTTGCCGTGAAGTCGGTGTTCTCAAGACCGCTGTCAAGGATGCCATTCTCGACGGAGTCATCCCCAATGAACATGACGCGGCTCTGGCCTTCGTCATTGAGAAGGCTCAGAAGCTGGGCATCGCGAAATGACGAATGACGAGTGACGAATGACGAATTAAAACATAAAGAATAACAACGACCCTATGAAACGGTATCTTACTTTACTGCTGTGGAGCGCATGTGTCATGACCCTGAGCGCCCAACCGGACTATAAACCAATGGAAGATGTAAACAAAGTTGTGGATCTGACATTGGATAGCTTGGAGAAGGTGAAGACGGCGCGTCCGCAGGCTGGCAGCAGCCGTGTTGACAACCATCCGGTGCTGTTCCTCGTGGGTAATTCCACGATGCGTACAGGCACGAAGGGTAATGGTGATAATGGTCAGTGGGGCTGGGGCTTCTATGCGCACCACTATTTCGATGAAGGACGCATCACCGTTGAGAACCAGGCGCTGGGTGGCACCAGTTCCCGCACCTTCTATACCCAGTTGTGGCCAGATGTGAAGAAGGGCATTCGCCCCGGTGACTGGGTCATCATCGAACTGGGGCACAACGACAACGGCCCCTTTGACAGTGGACGTTGCCGCGCAACCATCAAGGGCACCTCTGCCACCGATTCACTGGTGGTGACGCTGAAGGAAGGACCGCACAAGGGTGAGGTGGAGACCGTCTATAGCTACGGCGAATACATGCGCCGCTTTGTGCGCGAGGCGCGTGCTCTGGGCGCTCATCCGATTCTGATGAGCCTAACGCCGCGGAAGAGACAGACAGGCGATACCGCCGCATGGGCGCCTGTCCGTGTTGCTGACAGCTTCGGCGGCTGGGCACGTCAGATTGCAGAGGAACTGAATGTGCCGTTCGTGGATTTGAACGAAATCTCGGCCTCGAAATACGATGCAATGTCGTCGTGGAAACTCAACTATCACTTCTATCTCGATAATATTCACACCAGCAAATTCGGCGCAGAGCTGAATGCCAGAAGTGCTGCTGAAGGCATTATGGCGTGCCAGCATCCTGAATTAAAACCCTTGCAGGCGATGATGAAGAATGTCGCGCTGCCGACGACCGGCGTGAAGCGTGAGAAGGGCAAGCCCGTGGTCTTCATCACGGGTGATAGTACTGTAAAGAATACTGACAGAGACAGCACCGGGATGTGGGGTTGGGGGTCACAGGCCGACCGCATCTTTGATGCCGACAAAATCACTTGGATTAACTGCGCTCAGGCGGGTCGCAGCTGTCGCACTTACCTGCGTGAAGGACGCTGGGAGAAGGTGTACAACGACCTGCAGCCCGGCGACTTCGTACTCATCCAGTTTGGGCATAACGACATCGGCGAACTGCATCGCGGCAAGCATCGTGGCGAGATTCCCAGAGTGGCTGACACAAGTTGCGTCAGTCGTGTGGTTCTCAAGGATGAAGCCTACAATGAGGTGGTTTATAGCTTCGGATGGTACCTGAAGAAAATGATTGATGACTGCCGTCAGAAAGGTGCCACGCCAATCATCGTCAGCCTGACACCTCGCAACGAGTGGAAGGATGGCCGCATCGAGCGTCGCAATGACAGCTACGGACGTTGGTACCGCGAGGTGGCAGCAGAGACGGGTTGTGACTTCGTAGACCTGCACAACATCACAGCCGATGCGTTAGAGAGTATAGGTCAGGAAGCTGCGAAAAGCTATTACAACAATGACCATACACACACCTCGCTCTACGGTGCCCAACTCAATGCGCTGGGTATTGCCATCGGACTTCGGAGAGCCAACAGCAAGCTTGCACAATATTTATATTGAGCCACCTCAAACACAATAAAATCAAGTCTCGCGCGTTTATCTATAAGTTTATGTGCGCACAAGACTATGATTGAATACATCCGTGGCTCCATCGCAGAGCTCTCTCCCACAATGGCCGTATTGGACGCCAATGGCGTCGGCTACGGTCTTAGCATCAGTTTAAACACCTTCACCGCCATTCAGGGTTTGAGTGGCGATGTGAAGTTGTACGTCTATGAGTCCATCCGCGAGGATGCGTTCCAACTTTGGGGCTTTGCCACCAAGGTGGAGCGCGAGCTGTTCTTGCTGCTGACGTCGGTCAGCGGTGTTGGTCCTGCGAGTGCCCGCGTCATCTTGAGTTCAATGACCACGCGAGAGCTGTGTGATGCCATCAGCCGCAGCGACGAGCGTCTGCTGAAGTCCGCCAAGGGCATTGGCGGCAAGACGGCCCAGCGCATCATCGTGGAACTGAAGGATAAGATTGTGGCCTTGGGCATCGATGCCGCCGCGGCAGGTCCTTCCGGAGCTCCCACCGGTACCATCGTCGCTAACAAGGAGGTGATGGATGAGGCTGTTGCCGCACTGACCATGCTTGGCTTCTCGCCCGCGCCCTCCCAGAAAGCCGTCCTTGGAATTCTGCGAGCAGAGCCCGAGGCTAACGTGGAAAGGGTCATCAAGCTGGCATTGAAGATGCTTTGAAGAGTGAAGAGTGAAAAGTGAAGAGTGAAAGAGTGAAAAATCAGTTTTTCCTTTTAGAAGATATGTTCCGCAGGCATAACAGCTTGCGAAGGATTCTTTTATTTTTCACGCTTTCATTTTTCACCTTCCATTTTGCTGCTTTTGCCCAAAAGGATTCCCTCCGTGTCCGTCCCCAGCACACCATTCCTGAGACTTACGAGGATCTGGACACCGTAGCCGTTTCTCTTCACACACCCGACAACCTGAAACAGGTGGCTGAGCTGGATTCGCTGACCGGCAACTACCGTGTCGGCATGAAGCTGGGCACGGGCGGTTACCTGAACACGCCTATTCTGATGACGCCGGAGGAGTACCAGCAGTGGACGCTGCGCCAGTCTATGGGCGCCTACTACCGCCAGAAGAACCGCGAGGCTTTCGAGAGCTCGGGCAAAAGCAAGTTTGACTTCACCGACATGCATTTCAACCTGGGGCCGGCGGAGAAGATCTTCGGTCCTGGCGGCGTGAGCATCAAGACACAGGGTTCTGCCGAGATCAAGGTGGGCGGCAACATGAAGAAGCAGGACAACCCGTCGCTGGCTGCCAACCGCCGCAAGACCTTCGGCTTCGACTTCGACGAGAAGATTAACCTCAGCGTAACGGGTAAGGTCGGTGATAAAATCAACATGAACATCAACTACAACACCGACGCTACGTTCAACTTCGACGCCCAGCAGCTGAAACTGAAGTACGACGGCAAGGAGGATGAAATCATCAAGTTGGTGGAGGCCGGTAATGTCTCGATGCCCTCGAACTCCACGCTCATCAGCGGCGTCAGCAGCCTCTTCGGTCTGCGCACCGATGTGCAGTTCGGTAAGTTGAAGTTGCAGGCCGTGGTGAGTCAGAAGAACTCAGCCTCGAAGAGCGCCAGCTCCAAGGGCGGTGCCCAGACGCAGAACTATGAGTTCTCGGCTGTTGACTACGAAGAGAACCGCCACTACTGGCTCTCCCACTTCTTCCGTGACAACTACGACCGCTGGATGAAGACGCTGCCGACCATTGCCAGCGGTGTCAACATCAAGCGCATCGAGGTGTGGGTGACCAACAAGCGTGCTGCCTCGACGCAGAACAACCGCAACCTCATCGCCTTCACCGACCTGGCCGAGACCACCCACATCTGCAATCCCATCTGGAAGAGCACCGGAACCAGCGTGTTGCCGCAGAACCGTTCCAACACACTCTACGACGACATCATTAACAACTACCCCGATGCCCGCGACATCAGTATGGCCACAACCGTTCTCGACGGCATCGAAGATTTCAAGGGCGGCAATGACTACGAGAAGTTGCAGAGCGCCCGTCTGCTTAGTTCCAATGAGTACACCCTCAACAGCGCCCTCGGTTACATCTCGCTGACGGCACAGCTGGAGCCCGACGAGGTGCTGGCCGTAGCCTTTGAATACACCTATGGCGGTCAGACCTATCAGGTCGGTGAGTTCTCTTCTGATCTCACGGATTCCGGCCAGAGCCTCTACGTGAAGGCCTTGAAGAGCACCACCAGCTCGCCGCGCTTCGGCAACTGGCCGCTGATGATGAAGAACATCTATCCGCTGGGTGCCACTTCGACGCAGCGCGAGAAGTTCCGCCTCGACATCAAGTACCTGAGTGACTCCACTGGTGTCTATCTGACCTACCTGCCTGAGCCCAACCTGAAAAGCACGCCGCTGCTGCGCGCGATGAATCTGGACCGTTTGGACAACAACAACCGTGCCAACCCCGACGGCCAGTTCGACTATGTCGAGGGCTACACCATTTCCAACGGTCGCATCATCTTCCCTGTGGCCGAGCCTTTCGGCGCTTATCTGCGCGCATGGATTGGCAACGACGACGTCGCCAACAAATATTGTTTCGAAGCACTCTATGACAGCACCAAGACTGTGGCCAAGCAGGTGGCAGAGAAGAACAAGTTCCTGCTCACAGGCCGCTACAAAGGCACGAACGGGGCCGAGATAGACCTGGGCGCCACGAACATCGCGCCGGGTTCTGTGAAGGTGACGGCGGGCGGCGTGGAGCTGACCGAGAATGTGGATTACCGCGTCGATTATTCCATGGGTACGGTCTATATCCTCAACCAGAGCCTCATCGATGCGGGCACGAAGATCAATGCCAGCGTGGAGAGCAACGATGTCTATGGGATGCAGCGCAAGACGTTCCTGGGTGTGAACTGGGATTATGAGTTCTCCAAGAACTTCGTCATCGGCGGTACGCTGCAGTTCCTCAACGAGCAACCCATGACCACGAAGGTGAACATGGGCACAGAGCCCCTGAAGAATACGCTGTGGGGCCTGCACATGGACTGGAAGCACGAAGCGCAGTGGCTCACCAACGCCCTCAACGCCATCCCATTCCTGAATTTCACGCAGCCCTCGCAGATCTCCTTCAGCGGCGACTTCGCCCAGCTCATTGCCGGGCAGAACCACAAGGTGCAGGGCAGCGCGTCGTACATGGATGACTTCGAGAACACCAAGAACCGCATGAGCATCTCCTCGCCCACGGCGTGGATGATGTCTTCTGTGCCTTACCCCTTCGAGGGCGCCCGTTTCACCGACGATGTGCGCAGCGGCTACCAGCGTGCCCTGCTGGCCTGGTACTATATCGACCCCATCTTCACACGCCGCAGCAGTTCCCTGACACCCTCGCACATCAAGAGCGACCTGGAGCAGCTCTCCAACCACTATGTCCGTGAGGTCTATGAGCGCGAGCTCTATCCCAATAAGTCGCAGACCAGCTACAGCGAGGCCGCTTCGCTCAACGTGCTTAACTTGGCTTACTACCCCAATGAGCGTGGCGCCTACAACCTCAACCCCGATGTCGATGAGCGTGGCCGTCTGCGCAACCCCACCGAGATGTGGGGCGGCATGATGCGAAGGCTGGACAACCCCGACTTCGAAGCTCAGAACATCGAGTACATGGAGTTCTGGATGCTCGATCCCTTCATATATACGGGTGGTGACACCAGCTACGGCGGCGAACTCTATATTAACTTAGGCGAGGTCAGCGAGGACGTGCTCAAGGACGGCAAGAAGTTCTATGAGAGCGGTCTGCCCCTGGATGACAACCCCGGCTATTTCACCGAGACGGTCTGGGGACGCGTACCTGTTGGCACGAGCGTCACCTATGCCTTCAATAATGAAAGCGGAGCGCGCACGAAACAGGACGTGGGTCTCAACGGCCTCAGCTCCGAACAGGAACGCACCTATGGTGTCTATGCCCAATATCTGGCCGATATCCAAGGAAAAGTGTCTCCTGAAGTTTTCGACAGTCTCCTCATCGACCCTGCAGGCGACGACTACCACTACTACCGCGGAACGGACTTCGACCAGCAGCAGAAGAGCATCCTCGACCGCTACAAGCGCATCAACATGCCCGAGGGCAACTCGCCCGCCACGGAGAACTCTCCCGAGAGCTACGAGACGGCCTACAAGACCACGCCTGATGTGGAGGACATCAATCAGGACTACACCCTCAACGAGTACGAGAAATACTTCCAGTACCACATCAGCCTGCACCCGGGTGACACCCTCGTCGGGCGCAACTACATTACCGATGTGCGCCACGCCAGCGTGAAGCTGCGCAACGGCGACACGCAGACCGTGAAGTGGTTCCAGTTCCGTGTGCCGCTGCAGGAGTTTGAGCGTGCCGTGAACGGCATCAGCGACTTCACCAGCATCCGCTTCATCCGCATGTACCTCACCGGCTTCCAGAAGCCCATCGTCCTGCGTTTTGCCACCCTCGACCTGGTGCAGGCCGACTGGCGTAACTACACGCAGAGCCTCTACGTGGGCCAGAACGAGGCCGCCAATGCCACGATGGAGGTGAGCGCTGTCAACATCGAGGAGAACAACGACAAGCAGCCCGTCAACTACGTGCTGCCGCCGGGCGTCAGCCGCGTCACCGACCCCTCGCAGACACAGCTCGTGGAGAGCAACGAGCAGGCCCTCTCCATCATCGTCAAGAACCTGTCGCCCGGCGACGCCAAGGCGGTGTTCAAGAACTGCAACTATGACATGCGCCAGTACAAGCACCTGCAGATGTTCGTCCACGCCAACGCCCTTTTGCAGGACGTCACCGACCTGCAGAACGGCGAGACGTCGCTCTTCATCCGTCTGGGTTCCGACTACCGCAGCAACTTCTACGAGTATGAGATCCCGTTGCACCTGACGCCCGCCGGCCACTACGACACATACAACGTAGATGGCTGCATGGCTGTCTGGCCCGAGGAGAATATGGTTGATGTGGATTTGAGCAAGCTCACCAATGTGAAGAAGAACCGCAACCACGAGAAGAGCCTGGGCAACGCCAGCTTCAGCCGCGAGTTCTATGAGTTCGACAGCGACCGTCCCAGCAACCGCATCACAGTGATGGGTAATCCCACGCTCGGCGAGGTGAAGGTCATCATGATTGGTGTCCGCAACAACGGCCGCTCGGTGAAGAGTGTCGAGGTGTGGGCCAATGAGCTGCGCCTGCAGGAGTTCTCCAACGAAGGCGGTTGGGCAGCCCAGGCGGCGCTGAACATCCAGCTCTCAGACCTCGGTAGCGTCAACTTCACAGGACACATCGAGAAGGCCGGCTTCGGCGGTATCGAACAGACGGTGGCAGAGCGCACCAACGAGGACACCTATGAGTACAACATCACCACGCAGGTGGACCTGGGCAAGCTCCTGCCGCCCAAGGCCAAGCTCAGCGCACCCCTCTACTACAGCTACGCCAAGGAGATCGTCAAACCCAAGTACAACCCCTTGGACACCGACATGCTCCTGAGCGATGCCCTCGACGCTGTCACCACGCAGCACGAGAAGGACAGCATCACCAGCCTCACCACACGCAAGCAGACCTCCCAGAACCTCTCGCTCACCGGCGTCAAGCTGAACATACAGTCGCGCAAGCATCCCATGCCGTGGGACCCCGCCAACTTCACCTTCAACTACAGCTGGCAGCACACGTACAACACGGGTGAGACCACCGTCTATGAGCACGAGAAGAACTGGCGAGGAGGCCTCAACTACAGCTGGACGCCCAACTGGAAGGCCTGGGAGCCTTTCAAGAAGATGAAGTCCAAGAGCAAGTGGCTGCAGCTCATCAAGGACCTGAACTTCAACTATGCGCCGCAGAGCCTGACCTTCAACACCGACATCGTCCGCAGCTACTACGAGATTCAAGAGCGCGACATGGACAACCTCGAGTCGCCCAACTCCATTCCCGTGCGCTGGACACCCACGTTCCTGTGGAACCGCGAGTTCAACCTGCGATGGGACCTCACCAAGTCGTTGCACTTCAGCTTCCAGAGCGGCACTCATGCCGAGATAGAGGAACCCTACACACCCGTGAACAAAGACCTCTACCCCGACCGCTATACCGCGTGGAAAGACAGCGTCTGGCAGAGCATCCGCGGCTTCGGCACACCCCTCGACTATCAGCAGAGCGTGCAGGCCAGCTATAAAGTGCCTTTCGAGAAGATCCCCGCCACAGACTGGATTAGCGTTGACGGAACTTATCAGGCCACCTATGGCTGGAAGCGCGGAGCCGAATATGAGGACGGATCCTCGCTCGGCAACAACATCAACAACCAGCGCAGCATCAATGTCAACGGCAAGCTCAACATGGAGACCCTCTACAACCACTCCACCTTCCTGAAGGAGGCCAACAAGCGCTTCTCCACCTCCACCATCAAGAGCGAGGGCAAGAAGAAAGACCAGGCCAAGCAGAAGGAGAAGGAAGCCAAGAAGAAGGAGCAAGCCGCTGCGGCCAAGGCACGTGCCGATGCCGAGAAGAAGGCTGCCGCAGGCGACAGCACAGCCCTCAAGGCGCTCAACGACCCCTCCAAGGTGAAGGCACAGACCAACGCCCGTGGCACCAGCCAGCAGAAGGAGAAACAGTTCAAGGGCTTCGCCGGTGAGGTGACGCTGGTGGCCGACAGCGCCATCGACGTGAAGCACGGGCAGAAGAGCAAGCGCATCCGCGTTACCGCTAAGGACGAGAAGGGCAAGAGCTACGACATCCACTACACCCGCGTCGATGAAAACACCATCCGCATCAAGCCGCCG
This sequence comes from uncultured Bacteroidales bacterium, assembly GCA_902779845.1. Lineage (GTDB taxonomy): Bacteria > Bacteroidota > Bacteroidia > Bacteroidales > Bacteroidaceae > Physcousia. The sequence continues at coordinate 228,557 of CACZCZ010000003.1, forward strand.
CGCGAACTCGTAGAGGAGGCCCGCAAGGCACGCCGCCTGCAGGAGCAGGCACAAGCCGAGGCCAAGCGCCTGCGAGAGAACGAAATCAAGGCTGCCCGCAAAGCCCTGAAGCAGGCGAAGAAGGCGGGCATCGCCGACAGCATCGCTGCCATCGAAGCCTACCTGGCAGCCCTCGACACACTGCCCATCACGCCCGTGGTGCAGACCGACTCCGCCGGCTCGCAACCCGTTGACGACCTGGCTTCGCTGACCAAGAAGCTGCGCGTCAATGTCATCGCCAAGCCGAAGCTGGAGGACGAGAAATGGTACCAGTGGGTGCAGGCTGGCGCCCGCTTCCTGATGATGCTGCGCAACGTCAGCGTCAGCTACCGCAACACCTATGCCCTCGCGCTGCCCGGCTTCATGCCCAGCGTGGGCGACATGCTCGGCCAGAAGAAAGTGGGTGGCGTCTTCGCGCCAGGTCTGGACTACGCCTTCGGCTTCGTCGGCGACGGCTACATCGAGCGTGCCCAGGAGCGCGGCTGGCTGCTCAACGCCGACAGCGTGGCTACGCCCGCCACCACCAATGCTACCGAGGACCTGCAGATCAAGGCCACCCTTGAACCCTTCCCCGACTTCAAGATCGACCTCAACGCCAGCCGCACCATGAACCGCAACAAGAGTGTGCAGTTCATGTATGCGGGCAGTCCCACCACGCAGACCGGCTCCTTCAACATGACCACGATTAGCATCGCCTCTGCCTTCAGCAGCCGCGGCAATGCCGACAACGGCTACAGCAGCGAGCCCTTCCGCCGCTTCATCGACTACCTCGATGTCATCCAGCAGCGCGTGGAGAACCGCTATGTGGGCACCAGCTACCCCGAGGGCGTAGGCCACAGCGGCCGCTTCGACCCCGCCAACGGCACCGTCAACAAGTACAGTGCCGACGTGATGGTGCCGGCCTTCCTCACGGCCTACACCGGCGGCCGTGCCAACACCACGCCCCTCGACCTCTTCCCCTCCATCCTGCGCATACTGCCCAACTGGAGCCTCTCCTACAAAGGCCTCTCCAACCTGCCTTGGATTCGCGACCACTTCAAGAGCGTCACCCTCAACCACGCCTACAAGAGCGTCTATGCCATCGGCTCCTACAACAGCTATTCCTCATGGGTCTCCTGCATGAACGGCTCTGACATGGGCTACGTCATGAACACCACCACGGGCGACTTCCAGCCTTCCTCCATGTACGACATCTCCACCGTCAGCATCAACGAGGCCTTCTCGCCGCTCATCGGTCTCAATGTCACCATGGAGAACAACATGACCTTCAAGCTGGAGTACCGCAAGACGCGTGTCCTCACCCTCTCCATGACAGCCGCACAGATTAACGAAGCCAGCAGTGCCGACATCGTCTTCGGGTGGGGCTACAAGATCAACGACCTCAAGATCGGCTCCCTCTTCAAGCGCAAGAGCAGCAGCCAGAAAGCATCAGCCAGGAACCGCAGCCGCAACAGCAAGAAAAACGAGGACGAGAAGAGCACCAACAGCCGCAACAGCAGTAGCAGCAGCCGCAGCACCTTTGCCCACTCGCTGAACCTGCGCTTCGACTTCTCCTACCGCAACCAGGATGCCCTCACGCGCAACATCCAGACCGGGCTCTCCGAGGCCACCAGCGGCAACCGTGCCATCAAAGCCAGCTTCGCCGCCGACTACGCCATCAGCCGCTACGTCACCCTCTCCCTTTTCTACGACCGCCAGCGCAACCAGCCCCTCCTCTCCTCCAACGCCTATCCCACCATCACCCAGGACTTCGGCTTCAACCTCAAGCTGACGTTGACCCGCTAACTCCCATTCCTGCCTTTCTCCTCCTCCCTGCCTCCCCCTCCACGCAGAGAAGCCCTCGCTTTTCCCTCATGAAGACCTAGGCCTTACGCCCATAAGACCATGGTCCTATCGCGTGAAGACCTTGCTCTTCTTGTCATAAGACCAAGGTCTTCACGCGTTTCTCACCAGTGAGAAAACCATTCACACTAGGCTGCACAGAGCCCCTTCCTTCTCTCCCCAAAAAAAGTTTTGCGGAAAACCCTACGAACCCTCCGAAATGTGGGGGAGGGTTCGTAGGGTTTTCCGCAAAACTTTTTTTCATTTAGACTCACAGATCACAGATTCACCTCTGAAGTTTCCCTATGACAATATGAGTTGCTGGTTCTATGATGGCTAAGTCTTCTTATTGTTTCTTGCGCCACTGCCGTGTCCGTACGGCGAAGTTCTTGCGGAGGCATTCGCTGTAGAGCCAGGGCTCGCAGCTGTGGATGTCGCCCACGTTGATGAGGTCGCCGTAGGGGTGATACTCGGCACCGCTGTAGCCTGTGACCACAAGGACGTGGTAGTCGGGGTCGAGGCGTACGGTGATGGTGTCGTGGAGCGTGGCGGGGGTGTCGTCGGTGCGCCAGTTGACGGGGTTGATGCCGAAACAGGTGGCGGCGATGACGGGTTTGACATATTTCACATCCTTCACGGTGTTATAGCAGATGGTGACGCCGGTGTCGCCTTCGCCCTCAGCGGGAAGAATGCGGTGGCAGGCGGCGGTGTCCTCGGGTGTCACCTTGTAGCCCAGGACATAGGCGGCAGCAAGCTGACGGTAGGTCTCGTCGCTCATGTGCTTCAGCAACTCCACCACGGCCAGGCCGCCTTGGCTGAAGCCGGCGACGATGAGGGGGCGTGAGGCATCGCGCTGTTGCAGGAAGTGGTCGAAGGCAGCGCAGACATCGCCCATAGCGAGGCGTGTGCGGGCGCGGATGGTGTCTTCGTTCTGTGTCATGAAGGCGTCGATGGTGGTGTGGCGGTAGTAGGGGGCGTAGAAGCGGTTGCCGGGTGCCATGTAGGCTGCCACACCGTTGATCTCGGTGGCCATGTGCTCGCGGTGTACGGCGTTATAGACATCGGCGTAGTGGCACACGGTGCTGTCGGCCGTCCACCAGTCCTTCTCCCAGGTGGAGACGACGTAGAAGACGTCGGCGCCGGTGCCGTCAGCATCGCTGTCCTGCGTAATCCACAATGCGGGGTCTGTGTAGTCGGGAGCCTCGGGGCATTGCAGGAGGAAGCGCTCGGCAACGGGAAGGAAGAGGTCGTGGCCGGCGGCATTCAGGTGGGCGCGGTCGCTGCCGTTGCCACCTTGGAAGTAGGTCTTGCGGAACTGCTCGTCGGCGGCAAAGATGTTACTGCGGCGCGCGGCATCGAACACAGGGATGCCGTGGGCACTGCACACCTCCAGCATGGCATCTACAACCTGCTGTCGCAGACTGCCCTCAAAGTTTTCGCAGGTCCAAGGCGTAAAGAAGAAAATCTTGGCATGTGGGTACTTGGCGATGAGTCCTTTGCAGAGGATGCCGAGTCGCTCCTTGAAGACATCCACGCCGATGGAATCGATGCGCCCGGGCACGCCGTCGTTGTGGCCGGCGATGACGACGACATAGTCCAGCGAGTCCTTCATCTCGGTGTAGCGTTTGTACATCGCCGGTCCCCACACCTTCAGGTCGAGGGAGATGCTGTTGCCGTTGCGACCGTAGTTGAAGTACTGCATCCCGTGCTTCTTGGCGAACTTGTAGTGCCAGGTGTTCTCGACGGGTTCGCGGTGGTTGCGCACATAGCTGTCGCCGATGATGCCAATCTGCTTTCCCTGAAGCGGGTCGCTCTGTGCCCGACCCGCTGTCGGGAGCATCAACAGCGTTGCCAGCACAGCGGTGAATAGAAACTTCTTCATGTCGTAAGTATTTGCTGTTTTCTTGTGGGCAAAGATAGATATAATCTTCGAGATTATAAGCCCGCCGAGATAAAAATGTAAGCAAATTGCCTCGAAAAAGTTAGAAATAGAGAACGAAGGCAACCGTCTCATTCTTTCTGCACACTTTTCTGCGTTTTTGTGGATAAACGTGAAATTCATGCAATTTTCTTTTGCCGAATCAGAGAAACTCCTTACTTTTGCCCCGGCTCTTGAAGGTTGTGCTGAATTAGGCATGGTAAACATGCTCTTCGAAGCCTTAATAAGAACCCGCAGGCAAAGACCGCCCTGGAGGATTGGTACGAAAAAACTAAGCAAGCAGAGTGGACATGTTTTGCAGACATAAAAAAGACCTTCAACAGCGTTGCAAACGAATTAAGAAAGCTATAACAGCATAGATACGAATGTTTTGCACATTATATGAGAAAGATCTGAGTGACTAAGCTTTCTGATATAAGGAATAAACGATGAGCGTTGCCAACTTCGGCATCGCTCATCGTTTTTTTGTCCCTTTCCACATTTTTTCTTTATTTTTCTTTGCTGATTCCTAACAAATCCTTACTTTTGCGGCGACTCCTGAAGTTTTGTGCAGATTTTGGCACCGTGAACGTGTTCACAAAGCCTTACAGCCAAGACGCCTACGCCGATCGGGTGGGGTATGAGAGTCGCTATATATTGAAAGGCGTTACTTGACGCTTTGTTCTTGACACATGGGAATCTGGCAGTTCCACAACAGTAGTCAAACAACAAGGCAACAATGACGTCCATGGGTATGTAATATCCGTGTACCTATTCCGTTAGCCACCATTGGCTTCTTGCGAATAGTGTACTTGTTTACATATCGGCGTGGGCTTCGGCGTTGTTCGTTTCGACTACTAAGCCATGCCAGAGCTTCCATGTGTGAGACGGGCAACAAGTCTGATTCTCACGCTTTTTCTTTGTATATGCTGTTGATAAAATGATTCGCTCTGTCAGGAGAGTCGCAGAGCAACTTATAATCCACAGATTTACATAGTGGAAAAGAACGTATTTTATTAACCATTAATCATATTACAAAGATGAAAAAGAATTTGTTTCTCATGGTGGCTTTTATTGCCGGCGTTTGTGTAATAACAAGTTGTGGTTCAAAGAAAGCTGCTGTTTCACCTGCTGTTGAATCAAAAATTAAATCACAAACAAGTTTAGAAGGTGACAAAGTGATGGTAGAAACCACTAAATTGCAGGGTATTGACATGGTGGACGACCTAAGTGAAGACGGACTTTCAATGCGCAAGGTGGCTTATAAATGGTATGCTGGCATTGGTAAGGCCAATGACAAGCAGACCGCAGTTGAATTCGCAGAACGTGAGGCGCGTACAACAATTTCTCGTATTGTAGAGACAATGGTATTAGATCAAGCCGAACGAGGCTCCTTAACCAATAACGGCGAGACACAGAAAGCACTAACCTCTCATTGGAAACAAGTGAGTCGTAGCATACAAAATGCATGTGAGCCATTTGGTGAAACGAAGATTGAATATAGCCCCTCCACGAAGATGTACACTGCTACAGCCAAAGTAGGAATGCGCGGTGACAAGTTCCAACAATTGCTCAACAATGCGGGTAACTTCAAACCCACAAACCTCAGCGGTAAGGAGTTGGATGATTTCATCAACGTGAATAAAGCCATCATGGAGGCCGCCCAAGGCAAATAAAACATGAAACGTCTTGCATTTCTGATGCTGTTGGCATCCGTATGTCATTTTATCTCCGCCCAGAACTATCCGTCGGAGTGGATAAGATACACTTCAGATGCATATTTCCACGACATCGAGAGTGCCCCTACTAAGCAGGGAGCTCTCGATTTGGCTCGTAAGAATCTCGCTCGCCAGATACAGGTGAAGGTTGAGGAGGTCAGCCGTATGGACAAACAGGCGGTCAATGGCCGCTCCAGCATTCTCTATCGTTCGTCTTCCAGCTTCTCTACCAATGTAGATATGAGTTTGGCCGAATCCAAGAATTACTATAATGAGGAATCTGGGAAGCATTATGCACTTGTCTATATAGACAAGGCGGCCACATGCACTTATTATGAGAATGAGGTGAAAATGCTCGTCAGCAAATCAGGCAACGCGCTCACTATTGCTGACAACTATATCAATAGTGGCTTCAAGCAGAAAGCTAAAGCAGAGTTGCAGAAGTCATTGTCGTTGTTTGATGATGTAGCAAAAGATTTCTTCTGGCTCAATGTGTTTGGTCTTGACGAGTATCGGATTCAGAACTATCTGAATCAGGTGAACGACCGCGAGCAGGCCATCAAGCAAAGGCTTGCGGACCTGGAATATGGAACGACATATTGTGTAGTCGGGAGCGCCGACCTTTTTGGTAAGCGTTATGTTAAACTCGTGAATGAGGTGAAGGGCGAGTTGGCAGCCTCTGGCTGTAATTTTGTGGACACTCCCTCTGAGGCTGATATCGTAATCAACATTCAGGCATCGGCGCGCAAGTACAATGAGTTCCAGGGAGCCTTCTACACATACGTGGATGCTGCTGTTTCCATTGATAAGAATGCCACAGGTCAGCGTATTTTTGAGGATGAGGTTTCAGTGAAGGGTGCACACACGCTCAGTTACGACGAGGCAGCGCGTGACGGCTACAAGCAAGTGAAGAAGGAAATTGTAAAATTATTAAAGGAGAATATCAAACTATGAAAAAGCAGGTTTTGATAATAATAGCATTGTTGTTTGGTGCAGCACTGGGAACTATGGCCCAAAACATCACAAAGACCACCCTAAAGTTGCAAGGGATTGAAATGAAAGAGTGTATGAACGATGAGGGAACAGCCCTGATTCAGCGCCCTTATCGTTGGTTCGCTGGTATGGCAACAGCTGACAATCAAGGCGTAGCTGTAGAGATGGCACAGTTGGAAGCTTTTGCTACGATATCCCGTGTTCTTGAGAATGTGGTCACAGCCAAGGCCGAGCGCGGTACTATCGTCGTCAATGGCAAGGTACAGCAGGCCCTTAAGTCGCATTGGGAGCAGATGAGCATGAGCATTCAGAAAGCGTGCGAGCCGTTTGGTGACACCGAGGTTTCTTTCAATGAGCAGACGGGAATGTATGAAGCCATTGCCAAGGTAGGCATACGCGGCGACCGCTATGTAAAACTGCTTGACGGAGCCAAGGATACGAAGCCAGAGGGTTTGACTGGTAATGAACTGAAGCAGTTTAATGAGGCCAACGATGCTATTATTGATGCTGCAAAGGAATAATAAGATTTTAGATAATTTCAGATGAAAAGGATTTTCTTTTTAATAATGTCCATGTTGATGCTACCCTCATTTCTGTTGGCTCAGAACAAGAAGGTTGCATTGCTGGAAACCCTTAATGGCGACAAGTCGATACAAGTCAAGGGAATAGAAATGAATATGGTTCGTGGCGAGTTGCGTAAAGCGATAAGTAATCAATCTGGTTTCCAGGCTTTCACGCGTACGGACATTGACCAGTTGATGAAAGAACATGGATTCCAAAACTCAGGAATGGTATCTGATGCCCAACGAAAAAGGCTGGGAGAGATGTCTGGGGCGGACTATATCTGTGTGTCAACGTTGACAAAAAGTGATTCTCAGTTCTATTTGGAGGCTTATCTGATAGAAGTGGAAACGGGAGAAATATCCAATCCGGCATCACAGTATGGCATGTTGGAAGGTAACACTTACGCCAACTTGTTCCAACTGTGTCAGGACTTGTCAAAGGAACTAACTAGTTATGTCGGAGGTTCAAGCAGTGCTTCTCCTACACAGAGTCCGACGCCAAAAGGTTACGTAGATTTAGGCTTGCCCAGCGGAACACTTTGGAAGGCCATCAATGAAGGGATGTACGACTGGGATACAGCCATGAGAATGTACGGCGATAAGATTCCTTCTCAGGGGCAATGGGAAGAGTTAAAGGACTATTGCAAGTGGACATGGAACGGAAACGGCTATAAAGTTGCAGGACCTAATGGTAATTCAATTGTTCTGCCCGCTGCGGGCTTCCGCAATTGCGATGGCGATGTGAGCAGCGTGGGTTCCTACGGCTACTATTGGTCGTCCACGCCGAGTGGCGCAAAGGAAGCGTGGAGCCTGGAGTTCAGTTCGGGCAACGTGGGCATGTACAGCGACCTCCGTTGCCGCGGGTTTTCCGTCCGTCTCGTTCAAGCCCCGTAATCATGAAGGGAAATTCGATTGTGGTGTCCCATAAAGTAATATAAACAATGTATAGGTATATTTTATGAAAATAGGACTTAAGAATTTAGTCAGATTGTATTACACGGCGTTAATGACATTTTTAGTGTTTACTTTTGCCGACAAACTATTGCAAGGATTGATTCATAGTCCATGCGTGGATTTGTTACTATATACCATGATGTGGGTCTTTTTGATTATACAGGCCACATTCGCGTATGTACATATAGAAGAAATAAAACAGGAAGATTACACTCTTATGGCCTTTATTTCCGATAGCATAGATATTGTGATAGCAATATATGTATGTGCTGCAATTGGTAGTACATATAATGAAAATACATATACGGAGTTAGCCCATTACCAGCATCTATCTATTCCATTCATAATCTTAGCCATCAACCAATTCTCTTGGTCTGTGATGGTCAAGGAATTCAATGCTCCTGCTATATTCCGAGTAAATATCTTATTTTGGGGAATGTTGGCTGTGACCATATCGGAAAGCTTATATCATAGCTCATGGAATCTGTTTGCTATAGTTCTATTAATCGTTCTGTTAGGCATATTAAGAGCATTAGATAAAGCGCCAAGCTCATTTGATTCGATGGCCAAAAGGTTATGGGGAGATGTAGAATGAGATATCTCCAAGTATGTAGTTATGTAAAAATTGATAAGCTTTAAAATTGATACAAAAATGAGACAGTTAATGATTATTCTTTTTTCAGCGTTTTCGTTGACAGTATTTCCCCAACAAAAAAAAGTTGCTGTGTATATGACGGGGGCTTCTTCAGGTATATCCAAAGTCCTAGGTGATCAGCTTGTTGCAGCATTTTCCAAAAGTGACAAATATATTGCCGTAGAAAGAACGTCTAGCTTTTTGGCAGAAATTGGGAAGGAGCAAAGTTACCAACGTACTGGAGCTGTCAGCGATAATGACATTTCTCAGTTAGGAAGACAATTTGGTGTACAATTAGTATGTGTTGTTGATATTTCCGATGTTTTTTCAAAAAAATATGTTTCAGCAAGACTTATTGATGTTGAAAAAGTCGAGGTCATTAATACAGCCAATGCTACTTCCTCCCTGGATTCCATGGAAGAACTGATGAACGTATGCAACACACTTAGGGGGCAGCTCTTTAGTGAAATGTTAGAGGACTCTAATATACCACAAGGATTCGTTGATTTAGGTCTTCCAAGTGGTACATTATGGCAGAAAAAATCTGCTCCTGGAGAGATCTTATATTCAACAGCTTTGGAAACTTGTCATAACAATAACGCAGAAATCCCAAGCATTGATGACTGGGCAGAATTGTTAAATGAGTGTACTTGGAATGTTGTTAATAATGGATATGAGGTTGTAGGGCCTAATGGAAATAAGTTATTATTACGTTATACAGATAACTACAGACGTGGAAAGTATTGGACTTCAACCTGTCGTGCTAAGAAAAAGGATGGAAATTGCAGTGCAAATTACTATTTCTTTTTCGACACTGAAGAGCAGAAGGTTTCCAATGGAGGAGGCTTCTTGGCTCTTGGAACACACGGCTTAATTTACATAAGGAAAGAATGATTGCATATATCAGAACAAAAGCGCCTCGTATCTCTGCATTATGTATTACGCTATGTTTGCTAATCACTGGAATCTCAGCTCAATCCTATGAGGAATACAAACGCCAACAACAGGCGAAGTACAATAGCTTTGTCAACAAGGCGAAGGAAGATTACAGGGCCTACCGCGACCGCGTGAATGCGGAGTATGCAGATTTTATGCGGCGGGCATGGACACGGGAGGAGGCGCAGCCGGCTAAGCCGTTGCCCAAGCGGCCGGAACCGCCGCAGCCTATAGTACGTGATTCCTTGAACATCCCTAAGTTCGATGCTATTCCTTTCGGCGAGGTGAAGGACCTGAAGAAGCCGGATATCCCAAAGCCTCAACCTGTAGTTCCGATAGACGAACTGGAGGCGCTGGTGATAACAGCACCTGATAATAACCTTAACGATAACTCTAACGATAATGAAAAACCGCAAGAGGATGCAAGGCCGAAGGATGAGAAGCCCAAGGACGAGGCACCCAAGGACAAGAAGCCGAAGGAACAGGTGCCCCCTGTGACCAAGCCGCGTATGCCGAAAGCGGAAGGCTTTAGCTTTCAATGGTGCCGGCAGACGTGGAACGTGCCATTGGAGCAACAACATCGTTTCCGACTGAAGAGTGTCAGCGAGAATGATGTGGCGGATGCTTGGCAGGTGTTGTCGGGGGCAAAGTATGCAGGCGTAGTGGCGGCGTGTCTGAAGATAAGAAACAAATATCAACTGCCAGATTGGGGCTATCTGCGTTTTCTGGAGGCTATGTCTGAGGCTTTCATGCCGGGACAACAGAATGAGGCACGTCTGTTGGAGATATTTATACTTACGCAATCAGGTTATCGGGTCCGCATCGCACGATGCGACGGGCGACTGTTCTTGCTGGTGCCCTCCACGGGGGATATCTATGAATACTCATACATTAGGTTTGGCGGGCAGCAATACTATGTTGCCGACAAAAAATCAAGGAGTGGGTCATTCTATGTCATGGAGCGGGATTTCCCTCGTGCACAGCCTTTTGTGTGGCAGATGGACAAATTGCCAATCCTCACTTCTGAGGGTAAGGCACGTGAACTGCGGGCGCAACGATTCCCTGATGTGCGCGTAACGGCGGAAACAAGTAGGAGCTTGGTGTCACTCTTGAGTGATTATCCACGATGTGGCGACTGGGACTCCTATGCGCAGGCATCATTGAGCGAACAGGCGAAGGAGAGGCTATACCCTGCATTGCGTCAATATATAGAGAGCAAGAATAAAACCGAGGCTGTCGAAATGTTGCTTGATTTCGTGCAGTCTGCTTTTGACTACAAGACGGATGATCAGCAATTTGGAGAAGAACGTCCGCTGTTTGGTGATGAAACTCTGTATTATCCCTTCTGCGACTGTGAGGACCGTTCCATCCTATTCTCCATTCTCGTGCGCGAGCTTTTGGGGCTGAAGGTCGTACTGTTGCATTATCCCGAACATTTGGCAACAGCTGTTTGCATAGGTGATGATGTGAAAGGCGACTATGTGATATTGGATGGCCGTCGCTATGTGGTTTGTGACCCGACATTCATTGGAGGACATGTGGGCGAAGCGATGACAAGCTACAAAAAGATAAAAGCTACCATCATCAAACTGTAAAGGCATCATGGTTTGATGACGTGCAGGCTCATGTACTCAGTGATATGTGCTAACTATTTTGAAAAAAAATTTCTTTTTTGCTTGGCGTAAAGAAATATTCACTATCTTTGCAGCGTGTAAGTCGCGTGACGGACTTTTCGTGACGTAAATTACGTGATAAAAATCAGGTAAGAGTATGGCAAAGAAGAAAGGATTGGAAATCAAGAACCCCTTTATTTATCAGGGGTATGTGAGCCCCGACTATTTCTGTGACCGCACTGAAGAGACGGAAGAATTGATAGCAAATCTTCAAAATGGGCGCAATACTACGCTGATTTCTCCGCGAAGAATAGGCAAAACAGGGCTTATAAAGAACGCTTTTTACTATATTAAAGAGGCAGAGAAGGACGCCATCTGCATCTACATTGACATCTTTGCCACGAAGAACCAGCACGACTTCGTGCAGGTGCTCGGTACGGCGATTGCCCAACACGTGATGACATATCAGCAAAAGGCCTTCAAACGTTTGTTGGAGTTCTTCGGTTCATGGCGTCCCGTGTTCAGTGCCGACCCGCTGACAGGTGTACCTACCATTTCGGTGAGTATTGAACCATCGCAGTCAACCGTGTCCCTCAAGAGTATTTTCGACTTTCTCAACCAAAGCCGTAGTAATGTTTATATTGCCATTGATGAGTTCCAACAGATTACGTACTACCCGGAGCAGGGATTAGAGGCGCTGCTGCGTTCTTATATCCAGTTCGCTCCCAACGTCCATTTCATCTTCTCTGGCAGTAAGCAGCATCTGATGGCTCAGATGTTCCAGTCGCCCGACCGCCCTTTCTATCAAAGCACTGCTTCTATGGGACTCCTACCGCTTCATGAGGAGATCTACTATGATTTTGCCAGTCGGTTCTTCGAATCCAAGCGTGGAAGTATTTCCAGAGAGGTCTTTGCGGCCATCTACCAACGATTCAGCGGTATTACACAAAACATACAGCAGATACTGAACCGCCTCTATGAAGTAGAGCGGCAAGTAGAAAACGAGCGACAAGTGAACGAGGCCATTCTGCACATTGTCAACAGAAACAGTATGCAGTACGAAACATTGGTGGGTTTCCTGACAGATAACCAGTTGTCACTCCTGAAAGCCATCGCTAAAAGAGGCCGCATAGAGAGTCCGCAGTCAAATGACTTTATCAAACAATACGACCTGCCCAGCGCCAGCAGTGTGAAGGCTGCACTAACCGTGTTGCTCGATAAAGACCTCGTCTATCACGACAATATGGGTTACTGGGTCTATGACCGTTTCTTCGACCTCTGGCTTAAACAGCAGGTGTAAGCCTTTTGTAATTCGCTGTTCGGCCGCAGGTCTCCGGTTGGGAGTCTAAGGGCATTGCAGAAGGAAGCGCACCCCGAAAGTTATTGCTGACTTTCGGGGTGCGCTTTATTTTATATGAGAACTTTATTCGAGGGTGATTTCGAAGCGGTAGAGGTCTTCGGGGCGGGAGCTGGTGCCGTAGGAGATCTCGTAACGGCCGGCATGGGTGCAGACGGTGTTGGTGGCGGGGTTCCACAACTCGAAGGTCTTGGAGTTGATGGGAATCACGGCGTTGACGGTCTGTCCGGCTTTCACCTCAACGCGCTGGAAGCCACGGAGGGAGCGGCGTGGGCCGTCGGTGTCGGCGAGGTCGCGGACATAGAGCTGGATGACTTCGGTGCCGTCGCAGTCTCCGATGTTGCTCACGGGAATCTCCAGGTTAAAGTGGAAGGTGGGCAGCTTGAAGCTGTCCTTCTTCTCCAGTACTTCGCCCACGACGAAGGTGGTGTAGCTGAGGCCGTAGCCGAAGTCGAAGAGGGCATCGTCGAAGTAACGGTAGGTGCGGCCCTTCATGCTGTAGTCCTCGTAGTCGGGCAGCTGGTCGGTGGAGCGGTAGAAGGTGATGGGGAGCTTGCCGCTGGGGTTGACATCGCCGAAGAGGACGTCGGCAACGGCGGTGCCGCCTTCCTGACCAGGGTACCAAGCTTGGAGGATGGCGTCGCAGGTCTCCATCTCGGGTGTCAGGGCGATGGCAGAGCCAGAGCAGTTCACGAAGATGACGGTCTTGCCGGCCTTCTTCAGCGCCATGAGGAAGTCGCGCTGCACGCTGGGCAGCTCGATGTTTGTGCGGTCGCCGCCGCGGAAGCCGTCGATGTGCACGGGCATCTCCTCACCCTCGAGGGCTGGCGAGATACCGCCCACGAAGATCACGGTCTGTATATCCTTGAGCTGTGCGATGAGGGCGTCGTAGTCGATGGGCTGTTCCTGGGCGATGTCAATCTTCATGTTGGCACCCCATGTCTTCACGAACTGATAGCGAATCTCGATGTCGAAGCGCTGTCCGGCAGCGGCCTGCAGAGCGGTGCGTGTGGGGGTGGTGCGCCAGGAGTGGACGCGCTGTTTGCGTTCGCCGTTGACATAGACCTCATAGTGGCCGCAGCCCTCGACATTGATGACATATTCGCCGGCGGTCTTGGGCGTGAAGGCCGTCTCATACTTGGCCGAGAAATCCTCGATGGCCACGCCGGGGGCGAAGTTGTGCATACCGGCTGTGGTCACGGCAACGGGCGTGGTGTAGAGTTGTGTCGTCACGGCCTTGCCCTGCATCTCGGTGTTGTTCCAGAAGGTGCCGCGCAGGCCCTGCTTGCCGTCGATGTTGCACTCGGTGGCCAGACGGCTGTCCATGACCAGCGGATTCGTCAGGTCGCAGCCGGGGAAGTAACGTAATTTACTATTTAACGATTTACTATTTACAACTTTTTCTCTTTTCACTTTCAGCTTCTCACAGATGCCGTCGAGGATGGTGATGGTGTGGTTGGGCGTTCCGTTGTAGTTGCCCCACATCATAGGTGCGTTGTCGGCATTGGGACCGATGACGGCGATGGCCTCTTTCGCGTTGCGGTCCAGGGGCAGCGTCAGGCGCGGCTCGCCGCCTCTGAAGCTTTGCCCTCTGCGGAAGGGACGGCGCCCGTTCTTCAGCAGCACGAGGGTCTGGCGTGCCATCTCCAATGACTTTTGTGCGCTCTCCTTGGTGGACATGGCGGAGTAGGGGATCTTGGACCATTCCACGAGTGCGGGGTCGTCCATCTCGCCCAGATCGAAGCGCCCTTCGAGGAGGCGGCAGACGTGCTTGTCCACTTCGGCCTCGGTGATGAGACCGCGTTGCACGGCCTCGGGGATGGTGCGGTAGGGGTAGCCGTAGCCACACTCCACATCGGTGCCGGCCAGCACGGCCTTGGCAGCAGCGTGGGGGGCGTCAGAGGAACTCTTGTGCGAGGTGTAGAAGTCGCTGACGGCGCCGCAGTCGCTGACGACGAGATACTGGAAGCCCCACTCATCGCGCAGGATCTGCTGCAGCAGACGTGTGCTGCCGCAGCAGGGGTCGTCGTCGAGGCGCTGGTAGGCGCACATCACTTCGCGCACCTTAGCATCCTCCACGAGGGTCTTGAAGGCGGGGAGGTAGGTCTCATACATATCGCGCAGGCTGACGTTGTTCAGGTTGGCGGAGTGGCGCGTGTATTCTGGGCCGCTGTGGACGGCATAGTGCTTGGCGCAGGCCCACAGCTTGCGGTACTTGGCGCTCTCGGGGCCCTGCAGGCCGCGCACGACCTGTTCGCCCATGACGGAGGTCAGGTAGGGGTCCTCGCCATAGGTCTCCTGGCCGCGTCCCCAGCGAGGGTCGCGGAAGATGTTTACGTTGGGGGTCCACACGCTGAGGCTGTGGAACTTCTCGTCCTCGCCGCCCAGGTCGTGCATACGGTGGTTGTACTGTGCGCGGAACTCGGTGCTGGCAACGTCAAACACCTTATATAATAATGTGGGGTTGAAGCTGGCGGCCATGGCCACGGGTTCGGGGAAGACCGTGACATTTCCCATATTGGCAGCGCCGTGCAGCGCCTCGCTCCACCAGAAGAACTTCTTGATGCCGAGGCGTGGAATGGCCGGTGACTCGTCGAGCATCAGCTGCGCTTTCTCCTCAAGGGTGAGGCGCTGGCAGAGGTCGGCTGCGCGCTCCTTGGCGCTGAGGGCCGGATTTTGATAGGGATAGGTCTGCGCAAGGGTGCACAGGCTGACGGCAAGGCCGCAGGCGAAGATGAGCGTTCTTTTCATATATAAAAGAGTGTTTATGGGTTACTTCAACCTTGAAAAGAGGTATTTCGTCGGCAAAAATACGATAAAGGGTTGAAATAAGTGTAAAAAAAACAATTTTTCTTGAGGGAAGGGGATAAAAATAGCGAATCTTTTGTATCTTTGCACGCGAAATCATTCACAAAACATCTTATCCTATCTAACAATGAACAAGTACACGACTTGCTTGGCTGTCCTCCTGACAGCATCCCTGAGCCTGATGGCCCAGAAGCCAATGAAAGCCCCGAAAGGCGGCAAGGCTATCAGTGATGAACTCCTCGGTATCTTCTTCGAGGATATCAGTTATGCTGCCGACGGCGGCCTCTATGCCGAGCTGGTGCAGAACGGAGCCTTCGAGTACAACCTGACAGAGCGTGATGGCTGGGGAGCCGGCACCGCATGGCGCTTCATTCGTCCCGGCCACTCGCTCGGACGTGTTGTTCCGCGAATGGACAATCCGCTGAACGAGAACAACCCCAACTATATGCGAATCCATGTCGAGCGTGCCAAGGAATTCTATGACCACGAAGGCTGGCTTGGCGTGGGCCTGCAGAACGACGGCTTCGACGGCATCAGCGTGAAGTCCGGTGCGAAGTATATCTTCTCCGCCTTCCTGCGCAATGTCGAGGGAGATGCCAAGCAGGTGCGGGTAGCACTCGTGCAGCCGCAGGGCTGGGGCAAGAACCCTAAACTGCTGGCTGATGTCACGATGGCTGTGGGCACTGCCGACTGGCAGAAGTACCAGGTTGTGCTCACGCCTGCTGAGGACGTCAAGAACGCCGCTCTGCAGATCCTGGTGCTCAATCAGGGCTCGCTGGACATTGATCAGGTGTCACTTATGCCAGAGGATACCTACAAAGGCCACGGTATGCGTAAAGATCTGGCTCAGGCGCTTGCCGACCTGCAGCCTAAGTTCATGCGTTTCCCCGGCGGCTGTGTCGTACACGGTGGTGGCGACGGCTTCTGGGATACCTATCGTTGGAAGACGACCATCGGCCCGAAGGAGCAGCGTCTGCCGCTGAAGAACACCTGGGGCTACCATCAGTCCATGGGGCTTGGCTACTATGAGTACTTCCAGTTCTGCGAGGATCTGAACATGGAGCCGCTGCCCATCCTGCCCTGCGGCGTGAACTGCCAGGGCTCCAATGGCGGCTGGGGCATGAAAGGTCAGGCACAGGATGCAGTACTCATGAGCGAGATGGATGAATGGGTGGAGGACGCCCTTGACCTGATAGAGTGGGCCAATGGCAATCCCGCCACCTCGAAGTGGGCCAGAATGCGTGCTGAGGCCGGTCACCCGAAGCCTTTCAACTTGAAGTATCTGGGTCTGGGCAACGAGGAGAAGATCTCTCCTGAGTTCGAGGAGCGCTTCAAATATATCTACGAGCGTGTGAGGAAGGCTCATCCCGAAATCGTCATTGTCGGTACTGCCGGTCCCGGCTCCCATAAGGGTAACCCCGACTTCGACAACGGTTGGCGAATCGCCGAGGAACTGGGTATGCCCATCATCGATGAGCACTACTATGAGCCCAATTCCTATTTCCTCAAGAGCCGTCAGTATGACAGCTACCCGCGCAATCGCAAGACGAAGGTCTATCTCGGCGAGTACGCCGCCAAGGACAAGAAACTCATCGACGCGCTGGCCGAGGGCCTCTATCTGCTCCATGTCGAGCGCAACGGCGATGTCGTGGCGATGACCAGCTACGCTCCGCTCTTTGCTCGCAAGGGTAATACCAACTGGAACCCCGACCTCATCTACTTCGACAACGAACGTCCCTACCTGACCTGCAGCTACTATGTGCAGCAGATGTTCGGTCAGAGCGCTGGACAGTACTTCTATGGTGACTGTGTCCGCTTCGCAGGCGATGCCGCCGGCGTCATCCAGCCTGTGGAGGACAGCCGCTACGGCCAGAGCGTTGTGCTCAATGCCAAGACGCGCCGTCTCTACGTGAAGCTCTGCAATGCCGGAGACAAGGCCAAGAAAGCCAACATCGACCTCAGCCGCTTCGGTCTGAAGAAAACGGCCGTGAAGACTGTGCTCACGGGCAATGCTGAGGACGAGAACAACTATGATGCACAGCCCATCGCACCCCGGAAGGAGACGGTTAAGGCCCAGAAGAAGTTCACCCTTGAGCTGGCTCCCTACAGCTTCGTGATGCTGGAGTACGAACTCTAAACGAATATGGAAATCATCTTAGGCATAGTCCTTGGCGCTGCTGTCGGCGCAGTCATCGCGTGGCTGGTCATGCGGGGGCAGCTGAATGTGGCCCGCACAGTCCTCGACGAGCGCACGGCCGAGGGGCAGGCGCTGCAGCAGACGCTCCGCGAACGAGAACAAACGCTGGCAGAACAGACGCAGGCGCGCCAGGAACTGGCCGTGAAGGCAGAAGTGCTGGCATCCCAGCTGGCCGAACAGGAGCGCCGCCATGCCGAAGCTGTAGCTGCTCAGCAGGCCCGTTTCGACGAGACCATCGCCAAGGTGGCGGCCCAGATGAAGGATGCCACGGGCGAGATGCTACGGCAACGTCAGAAGGAGTTCCAGGAGACGTCGGCAGGCAGCATCGGGCAGCTCGTGAACCCGCTGCGCGAGACCATCGACAAGATGCAGAAGGCGATGTCCGAGACGCAGAACCGCCAGAGCGCCGACAGCGGGGCGCTGAAGACCATCATCCAGCAGATGATGCAGCAGAGTGAAGCAGCGCGCAAGAGCACCGATGAACTCACCCGCGTCTTCCGCCACAGCAACACCGTGCAAGGCAGCTGGGGCGAGACCGTGCTCGACGAACTCCTGGAGGCACAGGGCCTCACGCGCGGCGTTCACTACGATGTGCAGCCCACCATCCGCGATGCTGCCGGAACTGCCGTTCTCAATGAAGAGGGGGCGCGTCTGCGACCCGATGTCATCCTGCACCTCGACCAGCGCCGCGAAGTCATCATCGACTCCAAGGTGTCGCTAGCGGCTTATATGGACTATGTCAATGCCACGGACGACGGTGAGCGCCAGCGTTATCTGGCCGCCCACGTCGCCAGCATCCGTGACCAGGTGAGCCGCCTCGCCACCAAGGACTACAGCGCCTACATTCAGCCGCCGAAGGTGAAGATGGACTATGTCATCATGTTCGTCCCCAATACGGGGGCACTATGGACAGCCCTTAGCGCGCAGCCCGACCTGTGGCGCCGTTCGATGGAGCGTGGCGTCTATATCGCCGACGAGCAGACCCTCTTCGCCGCCCTCCGCATCATCAGCCTTACCTGGACGCAGATCGCACAGGCGCAGAACCACGAGAAGGTCTATGCGCTGGCCTCGGAGATGATGGACCGCGTGGGGCAGTTCATGAAGAAATACCAGGCCATCGGTGCCGCCCTCGGCAAGGCCCAGCAGGCCTACGAGGATGCCGAGCGTAAGCTGCAGCCTACAGGACAGAGCATCCTGCAGACGTGTGCGAAACTCCAGAAGTTAGGTGCTAAAGCCTCCGACAAGAATCCGTTGCCGCAACTCACCGACATCGACGACATCCCCGCCATCGAGTCAGCGCCTGCGCAGTTCCCAGAAAGCGACGGCGGAGGCAGCGGCGACGTTGAGGCTATCGACGCCGTGGGCCATCGGAATCCGCACGACATAGTCGGCGGCAGCGATGGTGGAGTGGGGTAGGCCGTCGCCCTCGGTGCCCATCATCAGGGCCAGACGCGGCTCGGCAGCGAGGGCTGGGTCATCCAGACTCACGGAATCATCCGTCAGCGCCATGGCAGCGGTCTTGAAGCCCAAATCATGCAGACTATCCATAAGGCCCGTCGCGTCAGCGGCGGGCTTTTCTGTCCATGTCCAAGGCACTAAGAAGACGCTTCCCATCGATACCCTCACGGCCCTGCGGTTCAGCGGGTCGCAGGAGTCGGGCGTCAGCAGCACGGCATCGATGCCCAAGGCTGCTGCCGAGCGGAAGATGGCGCCGATGTTCGTGGTATCTACCACACCGTCGATGACCACGATGCGTCTGGCCCCGCGGCACACCTCCTCCATGCTCTTTGGCTGTGGCCTGCGTAGCGCGCAGAGCACCCCGCGCGTCAGCGTATAGCCCGTCAGCGCAGCCAGCAACTCGCGCTCTCCAGTATAAATAGGTATATCGCCCACGCGTGCAATGATGTCTGCCGCGTCGCCCTCGATGTGGCGTTGCTCGCAGAGCAGTGCCACCGGCTCGTAGCCGGCATCCAAGGCTACGCGAATCACCTTGGGACTCTCCGCAATGAATACGCCTTTCTCCGGCTCCAGACGGTTGCGCAGCTGGGCTTCGGTGAGCGTGGCGAAGACCTCCACGCCAGGCTGAGTTAATGATGTGATATGAATGATGGACATGGGAAAAGGGGGTGTCTTGTGTGGTCTTGCCCTGTGGCCGTTCCTCAAGTTGTGGCACAAAGATATGCACTTTCCTCCGTTCGGGCAAACAAAGACGGAAAAAAAGGCGATTCCGGCTGATTTTGCCCTCATTTGTTGAAAATCTGGTCTCAAATGTCATCATATTTGAAAAATATGACTACTTTTGCAGCGCATTTGCCATACGAATCACGTTATTCTATGCACTAAATCCTCTAAAAAATTTATATGAGAAAAATTCTACTTCTTAGTGTGCTGTCATTCCTGACAAGTAGCGCCATGAATGCCCAGCGCGTTGCACCTCGTTACGAAGGTGAAACCGTGCCTGTCACAGAAGGCGACACGCTCTATCTGTTGCACACAGCCACGAACCTGTTCTACACCGCAGGCAACGATTGGGGAACCCATGCCACACTCGGCACCGAGGGCGTGATGGTGGTGTTCCAAGCCACCGACGAGCCCAACGATGACAGCCGCACCGCTTATGAAATCAGCAACTATGTGCCGTCGAAGAACGCCTGGTACTACAGTTTTATGACCACCAACGACTACGACGAGGGTGAGGTGAAGACCATCCACTGGTATCTCGACGGCTCGTTGGATAAACCCGACCACATCTTCTGCCTGGAACCCACAGAGGACAATGCTTTCCGCATTTATGCCGCTGAGACCAATGCCGAAGTATCCCATTCGGGCGATTACGCTGACTACTACATGACGCTCGATCCGGAATACTATGACGGCAAGAATATGGTCTTGACCGGCACCGGCATCGTCTATGCCTCGGCTGCCAAGCTGCCGCAGAACGAGTGGAAGGCAGTGGCCAAGGCTGACTATCTTGCTTACCAGGAGCAGTGCCGCATCTATGCTCATGCCGAGGAACTGCAGGCCCTCATCGCCGAGGCCGAGGAGCTGGGCATCGAAGACCTGGATGCTGCCAGGGCTGCCTATGCGGATCTGGATCTCTCCTACGATGGCATCAGCGCTGCCATCAGCGACCTGATGGCGCTCTTCACCAAGTTCTACGAGGAGAACGTCACCCCCGACTCCCCGATTGACATGACACGCTATGTCGTGAATCCGGGCTTCGAGGGCACGCTGGAAGGTTGGACCGACGGCATCGGCCTGAATACGTTTGAACTGGGCTCCTGGACTGCCATGATTGACGGCGATGCCTACACCGGTTCCAACTATCTCAATATGTGGAACTCCAAGGGCGTTGCGGGCAATGTCTCTCAGGTGGTAGAGGGGCTGCCCAATGGCGTCTATGGTGTCACCATCGGTGCACATAGCGATGCCGAGGGTGGCTTCATCTTTGCTGGTGGCGTGAAGACCGCTGTCCTCAAAGGCTACGTCGATGAGGCTGCAGGAAAGCGTGGTCAGAACTACTCCGTTGTGACCCTCGTCACCGACGGAACACTCGAACTCGGCTATCACAGCGAACACGAGGGCGAGTTCTGGAGCACCATGGACAACATCCGTCTGCAGTACTATGGCGCAGGCGAGGATGCCTACAAGACATGGGTAGATAAGAGCGTGGAGCAGGCGCCCAGCTTCGATGGAGCACGCTGTCAGGCGGAACTCATCACGGCCTACGATACAGCGCTGAAGGCTTTGCAGGCGGCAGAGCTGGATGAGCACCTCATGGACTACGTCAATGCCTTCCTGGCTGCCATCAACGATGTCAACGAGAACATCCAGGCCTACGACCAGCTGGAGGCCGCTATCAATACTTCTACAGAGCTCCTTCCCGACCTGTTCCCCACTTACGCCACTCAGGCACAGACCTATATCGAGACCGTGGCACAGCCCGCACTCGAAGCCTACAAGATGGGAACCGCACAAGTGCTGGCTGTCATTGAGGCCCTCAATGGCATCGTCAACGAAGGCGAGCAGACAATGCCGCTGTTCGAACAACTGATGGCACAGAACACCAACCTGGCAGCCCGCATCGAGAAGTATAGCACCACCGCCTCCGAGGATGCCCTCACGACAGCAAGACTGCTCTACTCCGAGGTGGAGGACGTCATCGCAAATGCCGAGACCGTCATCACCGACAACGACCAGATCCGTGCACTTCTTCAGCGTATCGCCGATGCCATCTACAACCTGAGCATCCCCATGGGCGAGGCTTCCGACGACAACCCCATGGACTACACCGTTTACATCACCAACCCCGGCTTCGAGGATGGCGTGAATGGCTGGACCAACGAGAACGCCTCCATCGCCACCTATGAGGCTGCCGGCAGCTGGGCAGACGGCGTTCAGGAGATGGCCAAGTTCGAGGAGGAAGGTGAGCGCGATTCCAAGTACTACCTGAATCTCTGGGATCCTGCGCCCAACGGCTATCGCGTGCTGCAGACCATCACCGACCTGCCCAACGGCACTTACACGGTGAGCGTGACAGCTTACGCTGATGCTGAGAATGCGGCCTTCATCTTTGCCGGAGCCAACAATGTCCTGGTCGAGGCTGCTGATGCCTTGCCTGGCAACGCGCAGCGCTATGAGGTCACCACGAAAGTCACCGACGGCACACTTACCTTCGGCGTGATTCTCTATGCCCAGGGCGCCGTGTGGAGCACCTTTGACGACTTCGCCCTGACCTGCTACGGTTCCAACAGTGTTCGTGAGGAGAGCGGCGATGCGCTGGCAGACTTTGCTCCCGTGGGTGTGAAGGGTGTCGATGCTGCCCAGCCCGCAATGGCGGATAAGCGTATCTTCAATCTTGCAGGTCAGCGCATGAGCAAACTGCAAAAGGGCCTTTACATCATCAACGGCCAAAAGGTTCTGGTTAAATAACACGACATGAAAGCGCTTCGTTCAATGGTACTGGCCTGTGCCCTGCTTCTCGCAGCGGCACAAGCTCGTGCACAGGAATGGTTCTTGGGCGGTGATATCTCGCTGCTGCCGCGCTACGAGCAGGTAGGGCAGAAGTACTACAACCGCAACGGTCTCACCGTGCCCAATGTGCTAAAGTTCCTGAAGGGCACCTCTGTGGGTTGGAACGCCCAGCGTGTGCGCCTCTTTGTGGCGCCTGAGGGCGACCCTGACCCTGCCGTGTGTCAGGATTTGGCTTATGTGACAGCCCTCGGCAAGCGTATCAAGGAGGAGGGCTTCGCCTTCATGCTTGATTTCCACTACAGCGACACCTGGGCCGACCCTTCGCATCAGACCGTGCCCAAGGCGTGGCAGGAGTTGAAAACGGCTACGGCGATGGCCGACAGAGTCTATGACTACACCAAGGAATCGCTGGAGCATCTGGTGGCAGAAGGCGCTACGCCGGATTTCATTCAGGTAGGCAACGAGATTACGTGTGGAATGCTCTGGGACATCGGCCGCGTCAACTCGGGTTCCGTGAACAACAAGAACAACCTTGCGCGAATCCTCAAGAAGGCGGTGGCAGCTTGCCGCGAGGTCTGTCCCGAGGCGAAGGTAATCATTCATCTCGAGCATATCCAGAACGCCAGCTATACCGTACAGAATTTCAAGGACCTCACCAGCCGTGGCGTGGAATTTGACATCCTCGGCCTGAGCTACTATCCCTTCTGGCACGAAGGGCTGAGCACGCTGGCCACCACCCTGCAGCAGCTGCAGACGAATTTCCCCGGCAAGGACGTACACATCGTGGAGACGGCTTACTACTATGCCAACCAGCCCGCTGTGGGCGAGGGCATCACCTATGACTTTTCCTCCCAGTGGCCTATCTCTGCTGATGGTCAGGCACAGTTCGCGGCCGACTTGGTGGTGGAGCTGAAGAAGCACGACAACGTGAAGGGCCTCTTCTGGTGGTTCCCCGAGGAGAACGGCAGCGGTCCGGATAACGACCGCGTGCTCGGCGGCTGGATATGTCGTGGGCTGTGGAACAACACTACACATCGTGCGATGCCAGCGCTCTTCGAGCTCAAAGCCTTCCTGGAACGTGAAGACGTCGGCGTGACAGTACCGACCACGCAGCCCTCGCAGGCAGACGACTGGCATTCGCTGCAGGGCTTCCGCTTGTCTGAGCCACCCGCTCATAGCGGCATCTATCTCCATCAAGGGAAGAAGGTCGCAGTGAAGTGAGAGAGCAAATGAGGATGACTGCGCGATGTATGTATTAAATAACAAATGATTTATGAAACGTAATCTTTCACGGGTGCTCACCGCCGCCCTCCTATGCGGTGCTATGCTGGCAGCTTGCACGCCAGACAACAAAGAACAAAAGACAGTATCTCCCGAGGAGGACAACAGTGCGTTTGTGACACTGACGGATGTCGTGCCTGATGTCATCATGGAAATCCGCTACTTCGGATCTTACAACTTCGTAGGAACACGCATCGACGGCTACCTGGAGCCCACGGCACTGCTCACCCGCCAGGCTGCTGACAGCCTGCTGGCCGTGAGCAACGATGTCAAGGCGCAGGGCTACCGCCTGAAGATTTATGACGCCTACCGTCCGCAGTGCGGTGTTGATCATTTTGTGCGCTGGGCTGCCGACATCCCCGACACGCTCATGAAGCCCTATTTCTACCCCGATCTGGACAAGAGTGTGCTCTTCGACCAGGAATATATCATGGCTAAGAGTGGCCACACACGAGGCTCCACCGTGGACCTCACCCTCTTTGACATGACCACCGAGAAGGAGCTGGACATGGGCGGCACCTTCGACTGGTTCGGACCTGAGAGCCACCCCGACTTCTGCGGCAACCCCGAGACCTTTGAATACACGGGTGACAACAGCAAATCGCCTAAGGGCCGCAGCATCACGCCCGAGCAGTTCCACAACCGCATGATCCTGCGTCAGGCCATGCTCCGCCACGGCTTCAAGCCGTTGAGCACAGAATGGTGGCATTTCACGCTGACCGACGAGCCCTTCCCTGACACCTACTTCACCTTCCCCGTGAAACAACTCTGAAGGTGTGTCAGATAGTTTTTAATGTATAAAATTATAAAAAATTAGCATTTCTCTTGGCGCGTAAACAAGTTTTCACTATCTTTGCCGCGAATTTTAACAAAGATAAAGACAGTGAAGCGTCATCAGACCCTTTTTCTCCTCCTCGTACTGCTGTGTGTCGTCGGCATCGGCAGTTGGATGTTGTCCCCATGGGATGCCTTGGAGAAAAAGTGGGGTTCCAGGCAGCAGGAGGTGGTCATCGACCGCTATGACCGCGTCCTCGACGAGTATGTTTCACTGAACAGTTACACGGCACTTGGGCGCATGAATACGCAGTACCCCATGGAGACAAAGCTGCTCATCGAGGACGTCCTGAAGCTGGGGCCTGTCAACGACCCCAATGCCGAGCAGCGTCTGCGACACTACTACCTCGATTCCACCGTTCAGGTACTGCTGGACGAGGTACACCGCCAATATGGTGACATGAGCGACATCGAAGCCGACTTCAGCCGCGCCTTTGAGGAACTGAAGCAGAAAGATCCCAATTTTCGTACGCCCCACGTCTATACTCAGGTGTCCTGCCTCAACCAGAGCATTGTGGTGGGCGACACGCTCATCGGCATCAGTCTGGACAAGTACTTGGGTGCAGACTTCCCCCTCTATGCCGACTTCTACACGCCCGAACAGCGCGCGCAGATGAACCGTGAGTCCATCGTTCGCGATGCCATCAATGCCTACATGCAATTTCTTGGAAATTGAAAACCGCTCTCTACCTTATTCCCGTTGAGCTTGGCGACACGCCGCAGGAGCGCGTGCTGCCTGCCTACAACCGCGATGTAATCCTCAATATCCGCCATTTCATTGTGGAAGAGGTGCGCTCTGCCCGTCGTTTCCTGAAGCGTGTGGATCGCAATATTGACATCGACGCCCTCACCTTCTACCCGATGGGTAAGCACGCTGACGCAGCCCTCTTTGCCCAGTATCTTAAACCTTTGGAAGCGGGCGAGAGCGTGGGTGTGATTTCTGAGGCCGGCTGTCCGGCTGTGGCAGACCCGGGCGCCGATGTGGTAGCCATCGCGCAGCGCCGTGGCCTGACGGTTGTCCCCCTCGTGGGTCCTTCATCCATGCTGATGGCCGTGATGGCCTCGGGGCTGAACGGTCAGAGCTTCGCCTTCAACGGCTACCTCCCCATTGATCCCGCCGACCGCGTGAAGCGCCTAAAGCAGTTGGAGACGCGTGCCGTGCAGGAACACCAGACACAGCTCTTCATCGAGACACCCTACCGCAACGCCAAGCTCTTCGACACCCTCTGCCAGGCACTACACCCGCAGACCCGCATCTGCATCGCTGCCGGCATCACCACGGAGGCTGAGTGGATTCACACCCACACCGTGGCCGAATGGAAGCGCCATGCGCTGCCCGACCTCTCCAAGATTCCTGCCATCTTCCTCATTGGCAAATAAATTTTTTCCTTCATTTTTTCCTCTTTCATTTTCCCCTTTTCACTTTATTGCGTATCTTTGTGCCCGAAAGGAATCAAAGAACTACTAAATCATTGCTTTTATGAGACATTTTCTGCTATCTCTCCTTGCCCTGACACTCTGCCTGGCGGCCAGTGCCAAGGATGTCTTCGTGAACACACCGAAGACGACGCTGATGCTCTCCGTGAACGAGGGCCAGACACCGCGTATTCACTACTACGGTTCGCGCCTGCGCCCTGAGCAGGCCCACGAAGTCTATGATGCCATGAGCATCAACTACGACGCCTATGGTGCCTTCGGCCGCAACAGTTTCGACGAGACGGCGCTGAGCGTGACACACGCCGACGGCAACATGACCACCGAGCTGGCCATCACAGGGATGCGCCAGGAAGGTGACCTCACCATTATCTCAATGAAGGACAAGAAGTATGACTTCTTCGTGGATCTCTACTACAAGGCCACCGACAAGAGCGACGTCATCGAGACTTGGACAGTGCTCCGCAACGGCGAGAAGAAGGCCGTGCGCCTCGAGCAGTATGCCAGCGGCGTCATGACCGTGCGCCAGGAGGGCGCTTGGCTCACACACTTCCACGGCGCATGGGGCCAGGAGGCCGGCATGACCGAGGAACCCTTGACGGCAGGTCTGAAGACTATTGTGAACCACGACGGCGTCCGCACCGCCATGGACGACCGTGCCGAGGTGATGATCTCGCTCGACGGCAAGCCCCAGGAGAACAGCGGCCGCGTCATCGGTGCAGCCCTCTGCTGGACAGGCAACTACAAAATCCGCATCGAGACACGCGGCAAATACCGCCACACACTCATCGCCGGCATCGACGACCTCCACACCGCCTACACGCTGAAGCCCGGCGCCACGTTCCAGACACCTGTGCTGGCACTGGCCTACAGTGAAGAGGGCAAGGGCGGCGTCAGCCGTGCCTTCCACCGCTGGGGCCGCAGCGGTCAGCTGCACAACGGCCAGGCGCTGCGTGAGATCCTGCTCAACTCCTGGGAGGGCGTCTATATGAACGTCAATCAGGAAGTCTGCGAGCAGATGATGGACGGCCTCAAGGAACTCGGCGGCGAGCTCTTCGTGGTCGATGACGGCTGGTTTGGCCGTAAATACCGTCGCACTGACGACACGCAGGCTTTGGGCGACTGGGTCACCGACACCCAGAAGCTGCCCAATGGCGTGCCTGCTCTGCTGAAGGCTGCCGAAGACCGCGGCCTGAAGTTCGGCATCTGGATAGAACCCGAGATGACCAACAGCAAGAGCGAACTCTTCGAGGCACACCCCGACTGGGTCGTGGCCCATCCCACACGCGAGCTCTCCAAAGGCCGCGGCGGCACACAGCTCGTCCTCGACCTCTCCAACCCCAAGGTGCAGGACTTCGTCGTCAGCATCGTCGATAACCTCGTGAAGGAGAACCCCAGCCTCCACTACATCAAGTGGGACTGCAATATGTCCATGAACAACTTCGGCAGCAGCTACCTCACGGCCGATCGCCAGAGCCACCTCTTCGTGGATTACCACTTAGGCCTGCGCAGCGCCTTGGAGCGCATCCGTGCCGCACACCCCGACCTCGTCATCCAGCTCTGTTCCAGCGGTGGCGGCCGTGTGAACTGGGGCGCACTGCCTTACTTCGACGAGTTCTGGGTTAGTGACGACACCGATGCCCAGCAGCGTCTGTTCATCCAGTGGGGCACCAGCCATTTCTATCCCACCATGGCCATGGCGCAGCACGTCAGCGCTTCGCCTAACCACCAGACCGGGCGCGTCATCCCCCTCAAGTTCCGCTTCGATGTGGCGATGACCGGCCGCCTCGGCATGGAGATGAAACCCAGCGACCTCAACGAGCGCGAGCGCGAATACGCCAAGAAAGCCATAGCTTTCTACAAGGAAATCCGTCCCATCGTGCAGCTCGGCGACCAGTATCGCCTGCTTTCGCCCTATGACAACAAGGGCTTCTGCAGCGAGATGTTCGTCGCCGAGGACAAGAGTCAGGCCGTCTTCTTCTGCTACAAGTTCGAGAACTACATCGGGCTCGAGACACCCCGCTGGCACATGGCAGGCCTTGACCCCGATGCCACCTACCGCCTCAACGAGTTCGAGGGCACCGAGCGCAGCCGCTACTTCGAGAACAAAACCTTCTCAGGCCGCTTCCTCATGGAGACCGGCATCGACGCCAGCCTCGGTCGCCAGTT
The DNA here is from genome assembly GCA_902779845.1 of uncultured Bacteroidales bacterium. Lineage (GTDB taxonomy): Bacteria > Bacteroidota > Bacteroidia > Bacteroidales > Bacteroidaceae > Physcousia. The sequence goes on from CACZCZ010000003.1 coordinate 256,800, forward strand.
CGCCAGTCGTGTCATCCGCCTGACGAAGATCTGATTCCCCTCGCTCATGCTTCATATTTTAGCAGCTTTTATGGGTAAATCGTCGGCTTCCGCTTGAAATAACCGAAAGCACATCCCCCATCAAAAAAAGTGGCGTGCAGCATCCCGCTGCACGCCATTTCCTTTTGTGTTTTACTGCACAATGCCGGCGGCATGTGCGCCCAGTGTGGTGAGCAGTGCGGTGATGATCGTAATCACAATCTCCGCCACCCTCTTCAGTGTTTTCTTAGTACTTTCCTTCATTCTTCTTACCCTATACAGGGATTTTGTTTGAAACGTTAAACAATCAGTTTTCTTTTTTTAAGACCACGAATTAAACGAA